>JBEKUH010000046.1:0-42361 GCA_049515255.1 Tepidisphaeraceae bacterium
AAGCGGTTGACGATCTGAACCTGCCGCTGTTTGCATTCACATATTGCCGGGCAGTTTCCGAGCGATCCTACGCTCCGGAGCCGGATTATGGATCGCGAGAACCTCTTTCCCCCTCCTCCGGTACTCCGGGGGAGGGCAGGGGTGGGGGCCGAAATTCGGTCGGCCCAGGAATAACCCCCACCCTCGCCCTCCCCCGGAGTACCGGAGGAGGGGATAAAGCGCCGCTGCGATCGAATTTTTCTCGCGAGCAATATTTGGCGGCGGTCGATCGCGTGTTGAATTACATTTCCGCCGGCGATGTGTTCCAGGTGAATCTCGCGCAGCGATTCACCGCCGGGCTGACCACGCATCCGGCGAATATTTATCGCGATCTCATCCGCCAATCCCCCGCTCTCTACGGGGCGTATCTCGGATTCGGAGACTTCGCACTGATCTCCAATTCTCCGGAATTATTTTTGCACGTGACTCCTGATCGAAGAATCATCACCCGCCCGATCAAAGGCACTCGGCCGATTGGACCGGGAATGGAAGAACAGTTGCGGGATTCGATCAAAGATCAGGCCGAGTTGAACATGATCATCGACCTGGAACGCAACGACCTGGGAAGAGTCTGCGAGATCGGCAGCGTCCGCGTCACCCAGCCGCGCATCATCGAATCCCATCCGACGGTGTATCACGGCGTCGCAACCATCGAAGGCCGGCTGCGCGCGGATGTCGGCTTCGTCGATCTTCTCGCGGCAATGTTCCCCGGCGGAAGCGTCACCGGCGCGCCCAAAATCCGCGCCATGCAGATCATCGACGAACTGGAACCGCATCGCCGCGGCCCCTACTGCGGCGCCATCGGCTGGCTCGACTCCACCGGCGAAATCCAATTCAACGTCGCCATCCGCACCATGATCGCCAAGTCCGGCCAAATCCACATCCCCGTCGGCGGCGGCATCGTCGCGGATTCGGATCCGATGGAGGAATATGAAGAGACGCTGGTGAAGGCGAAGGCGATGTTTGATGCGGTGGGAATATCAACGGGAATGATCTGATGCTCGAGGTTCTGATATTGGGTGACGTGGCGTTAAATTGACATATTCGTTGTCGCAAAGATACCCGTCAAGAACATCTTCCTGCCCCCACATTTGATAACGAATCGTGAAATGTGATGCATCCCTTGGATCAATTTGTCCGACGAAAATTAGCACTTTCGGAACTGTCGATGGAATATGCAAACCCCTTATTGAAGTAGTGTATCCGTTGACCTGCGAGGTTGGAGTCAATTTCCAAGTGGCGAGGGTCATGGTTTCGGCATCAACATTGTAGCCCTCAACAAGACGTTGGCAGAACGTGGCAGGATCGGGAGCATAGCGAAGCCAAACCAGCCGTCGATGTCCGGCGGGTGAGATTCTCTCATGCATGAAAATGATCGCCCCAGTGCCCGGCCTCAGTAGACTTTCCTTGAAGAGAAGATTAAGTGCCACTGCCCCGGGGATGAAGGAAAAATAATCCTTCCAACATTTCGGTTGCAGTGTCGCGGCATTTACGGTCGCTCCGGTGGGCGGTCCTCGGTCGATCTTATATGGCAAATAATCCGACCCCTTCTTCATCAAATTCGCGGCGGCGGTTGGGTCTTCCTCATACGCCACCACATCCGGCCCCGGCGAGTAATTCATGCATTGCCGCTGCCAGTAAAGAATCTCGGCTTGCCGCGCGACGCCGGGTCCCCAGCGCCAGGCGGAGTATGTCAGGGCGATGAGGATCAGCAGGCCGGCGGATCGCATGATCAATCGGCGGCGGTTGGATCTTGCCGGGGCGTAATCCAGCGGGTGGGGATTGGATGATTTGTCGGTCTCGGACATGAAGCCTTCCAATGGATATTGTCACAGATTTTTCCTTCCGCGACAGGCTTTTCACTTCCTCCTCCGGTACTCCGGGGGAGGACAGAGGTGGGGGTTCGTTGCGAGTCCGGCTGGAATCCGGACCGGGATTCGCGAGCGCTAGCGGCCCAACCCTCCCCCGGAGTACCGAAGGAGGGGGAAGAAAGTGAACCGCGAAGCGACTCTCGCGATTCCAAAATGATCCGGCGACGTTGGCATTTCATATATTTTTATTTTCAATCCGCTTCAGTCCGAACTACGCAGATTTACTGTCGAACGTCGAATCTCGCTTCGTGTCTTCGTGCCTTCGTGGTTATACTTCCCCCCGCTTGACCGCCGCGCTGGACCAACCCCTTATCATCGCCAAAGTGGTTCGGCGGCTGGTGCCGTTTCTTTGCCTGCTCTTCCTCGTCAATTATCTCGACCGCACCAACATCGCAATGGCGAAATTGCGGATGCTATCAAATGTGCATCTCGATGATGCCACGTATGGCCTGGGGGCGGGGATGTTTTTTCTGGGATATTTTCTGTTCGAGGTGCCGAGCAATCTGATCCTCCACAAAATCGGCGCTCGGCGGTGGATCGCACGGATCATCATCTCCTGGGGCATCATCTCGTCGGGAATGGCATTGGTGACGGGAGCGAAAAGTTTTTACACGCTACGGATTTTGCTCGGATTGGCCGAGGCGGGATTCTTCCCGGGGATCGTGCTGTATCTGACGTATTGGATTCCGGCGAGGCGAAGATCGCGGATATTGGCCGCATTTCTCACCGCCACCGCTGTCTCGTGCGCGGTGGGAAATCCATTGGCCGGCGCGGTAATGAAAATGGAAGGAATCGCGGGGCTCCACGGATGGCAATGGCTTTTCCTAGTCGAAGGATTTCCGCCGGTGCTGCTGGGGATTGCAATTTTGGTGCTACCGATTCTTCCGGATGGGCCGGCGGCGGCGACGTGGCTCGATGAAGATGAGAAACGATGGATTGAAACCGAACTGGTCGCCGATGGCCAGCATCCGGATGTGAATCATGTGGCCGATTTGCGCTCGGCTGCCGTCGATCCGTGTTTGGCATTGCTGAGCGTCATCTATTTTCTACTGATCATGGGACTTTATGGATTCATCTATTGGCTGCCAACGATTTTGAAGGAAGCGACCCATGCGACAGATTTCGGTGTTGGATTGCTCTCGGCAATCCCCTGCGGGATCGCGGCCGTGGGAATGGTGCTGATTGGCATCCACGCCGACCGAGCAAATCAGCGGCGAAATCATGTCGCGGCGTGCGCTCTGATCGGCGCGATCGGACTGGCCGCAATCGGTTGGATGCACACCCCGATATCGGGAATCGCCGCGCTCACGCTCGCCGCCATCGGCATCTTCGGATCGCTCGGACCCTTCTGGGCGATCCCCACGCGCTATCTGCGCGGTCCGGCGGCGGCGGCGGGAATCGCGGTCATCAACTCCATCGGCGCTCTTTCCGGATTCGTCGCCCCCACCGCGATCGGCTGGGCCAAGACCCACACCGGCAAATTCACCGCCGGTTTGCTCTTGGTTTCCGCCTCGCTGACATTGGCGGCGATACTGGTCCTCTTCGTCCCGCGCACTGCCGATGCGGCCAATGAAGTGGGCCGATCCTTATGAAAGTGCCCCCATCACCGGCCCGCCGGCGATGCCAACAATCGCTCCGTTTTTGCCGCGGACCCAATAGTAATAGGTGATCCCAGATTCGGCGGTTGTGTCGGAGAAAAAAGTTGTGGTGATGCCGGCGGCGATTCGTGTCGCAGTGCCGAAATCGTCCGTCACACTGCGGAAGATCTGATACGACGTAGCCGTTGCGATGGCGCTCCAGGTAATTTGCACATGATGCGTTTCATCCGTGGCCGTGACATTCCCCGGCGCGGGCATTTCCGTGAATCCGCTGACCGATGCACTGGCTGGGCCGATGTCCGATCCATTTCGCCCCAGCACCCAGTAGTAATGCAGCACTCCCCCAGCCGCGGTGGTGTCGCTGTAATCCGTGCCCGTCACGCCGCCGGTGAGTTTTTTGGCAACCGCGAAATTGTCGACCGTGCTGCGATAAACCTGATACGAGGCCGCGCCGGTGACGGCCGCCCAACTGACCGTGGTGTGATGCGGAAAAGTTCCCTGACTGGCGGCAACATCGGTTGGGGCCGCAAGAGCGGACGCCGCGTGCATGTCGAACTGCGTGTTGGTGGCGAATGCGATATATGCCGGCACGGCCGGATAATCCATATCAACGCTGACGACGTTCGCATAGATCAGGTAGCAAATGTAATCGCCATCGGGCGCGAGTGTTCCTGCCGGGATCACGATTGAAGTTGCAGTGCCGTTGAGAGCGCCGGGAGCGCCGATATCCGGCGATGTGTAAGCGATGGCGCCGTTTCCGTTGATTTGCACCTGGACAAAATCGTTGCTCGTTCCCCCTGCCAGGGGGCTCCAGTTTAGCGTGAGATTTTGTGACGCATCGAATGATTGCAGAGCCGAGTAGCCGACGATCGCTCCCGGTGTTGAGGGAAAGGCATCAGTGCTGGGTATAGTTAAGTTGTAGGTACGATTTCCGATCGCATCGACTACGTTGAGCGAATACGCTCCGCCAGGAACGCCGGAATCCAGTTGCGCCAGAGTCGTTGCGCTTGCCGAGGTGGAATAATTGCTGGCACTGTCCTCGCTGAGGGATACGTTTCCCTGATTGGGGGTTGTCAGCGAGGCGGAAGTGATGGCCGTGCCCGAAGCGCCCTCATTGACCTCAACGCTGGCGAGATAATCATTCGGCGTGGTTGGAACCGCCTCGGAGGTTTGTTCGTATACCTCAACCTTGACGATCGTGACGCTGTCCCCGGCCGTAAAAAGCCGGCGGGCTTCCAGACCTTCCATGGCAAATTTGAAATTAGCAATCAGTTTCTTGGGACCAGACGCGGATTCTGCTGACAAGGGCATTTCTCCTCCAACTGTTTATGCCAACGGTGTTGAACTTGGGCAAGGCTAGTTCGCCCATTGTTTCATGCCGGCGCGCGGATATCAATCGCGGAATCTGAATTTAGCAGATTTGTTGGAGGGGCGATCTTTGGATTTTCTACGCGGCGGCTTGTTATGAAGTTGCCCCGATGGTCGCAACGCTTGGTTCGCTTACGCCAAGAATATTCTTTGCACGAATCCAATAGTAATACGAGACTCCCGTCTGGCCCGTCGTATCGGCAAAGCTGTTGGACAAGATTCCTGTGGCAATCCTTGTCGAGGTGTTGAAATCATCTGTTATGCTGCGGAATACCTGGTAGGTGACGAGAGCGGGTTCGGGATTCCAGGTAAGCTGCACATGATGGGGATAATCGCTGGCCTGGACGTTTGCAGGCACCGGCAATGCAGTAAATCCGCTGACCGCGGCGCTGACCGGTCCGATGTCCAATCCGTTGCGCGCAACAATCCAATAATAATGCAGCACACCCGCCACCACGTCGATGTCGGTAAACGTCGTGCCTGTCAAACCGCCGGCAACTTTGTTGGCGACAGCGAAATTGTCCACGGTGCTGCGGTAAACCTGATACGAAGCCGCGCCCGTAACCGCCGCCCAACTGACAATAGTGTGATGCGCATATGTCCCCTGGCTGGCGCTCAGACCGGTCGGGGCGGTCAAATCACTTTGCGTGACGATGCTGAACTTCGTGTCCGTGGCGAAAGCAATATAACCGTCCACGCCGGGAGTTCCATCCATCCCCGGATAATCCGTGGTATCCAAAGGCTCAGCGATCTGTGCAAAAACAATCTGCGCGGTGTAGGTCACGCCCGGCTGCAGCGTGCCGGCGGGAATTTCAATGGAGGTCGATGTGCCGTCGAGCGCCCCAACAGCGCCGATGTTGGGAGATCGAAATACATTCCCGTTGGTGCTTCCGATATTGATGCTGACGTAATCGCTGGTGGTGCCTCCCAGCGGGCTCCAGTTGATCGTGAGATCCTGCGATGCGTTGACATCCTGCAACGCCGCAAATCCGGTCACCGCCGCCGGCGCTGATGGAAATTCATCGCTATCGGGCATTGTCATCGTGAAGGTGTGATTTCCGTTGGCATCGACAACATTCAATTCATACGTTCCGCCAGGGACCGCGCTATCGAGATCGGCCTGCGTGTCGAAATTCCCCTGCGTTCCCCAGTGGCTGACATCTTCTTCTTCGCTGAGCGGCTGTGGAGGAGTGCCGGATACCTCGGGAAGTGTCAGCGTTCCGCTGGTGATCGCGGTTCCGGAGGCGTTTTCATTGACGTCCGCTGTGGCTTCATACGCGGTCGGAACGGTCGGGGCGGTGTCGGAGGTCTGGGTATATTCCAGAACCTTTCCAACGATGGCCGAATCGCCCGCTGCAAAAAGTCGGCGAGATTCCAGACCCTCCATGGCGAATGCGGCAGCGATATTCAATTTCCTCGAGCGCTCTGCGGTTCCGACGAATGCGGACATGCAATCTCCCAGAAAAATGGTCCCGGTCAATCAATATTCCAGACCCTTGACCATCGGGTATGTCCGCAGATGCTCGGTAGTTTTAACCCCCCGCCGGGCGCAGATGTTGCGCTGCTCACGATTCGAGAAATCCGCGTCCGGATAAGTTCTCAAATCATTGCGTTGCTACGAAAGCGCTCCCTCTTCGGGCCCCGCGGCGGCGCCAACGCCCAGCGCGTTCTTGGGGCGCACCCAATAGAAATAATCTGTGCCCGAGACGGCTGTGGTGTCATCGAAGAATGTCGTTGTGATTCCGGCTGCGATCCTCGTTGCTGAACTGAAATTCGATGTCGTGCCGCGAAAGATTTGATACGACGCGGCATTGAGGGCGGCGTCCCACGACAGCGCCACGTGATGCGCGGCATCGGTGGCCTGGAAACCGAGAGGTGCGTTCAACTCCGTAAACCCGCTGACCGCCGCGCTCGGTGGCCCGATATCCGTTCCGTCACGGGCCAGCACCCAGTAGTAATGCAGTACCCCCGGCGCAGCCAGGATGTCGCTGTATGCAGTTCCGGTCACGCCGCCGGTGAGTTTGTTAGCATCCGCAAAATCATCGACGGTGCTGCGATAAATCTGGTACGACGCCGCGCCCGTCACGGCCGCCCACGTGATGGTTGTGTGATGCGGAAATGTTCCCTGGCTGGCGGCGACATCCGTCGGGGCCCCCAGAGTCGATTGCGTCACGATGCTGAATCCCGTGTCCGTCGTGAATCCAACAAAGCCTGGCACTCCCATGTAATCGGCCGTATCTTCCGAGATGGGAATGGTAATGCTGAGAACGCAGGTATATGTGGTGCCCGCGGCCAACGTCCCCGCTGGGATGGTGACCGATGTGGCAGTGCCATCCAACGCGCCGACCGCGCCCGCATTTGGCGTGGAGAAAATCTTAGCCCCAAGCGCGCCGTAAACTGAAACCTTGATGAGATCGGAGGAAGTTCCTTCCAATGCGCCCCAGTCGAGCGTCAGGTCCTGCGATGGATCAGCGCTCTGCAGCGCATCATAATTGGTCAGCTCCGGTGCAGTAACAAACTCATCGCTGCCAGAGAGGTTCAAATGATAAATCTCCTGGCTGCTATCGTTGATCGTGAGTTCATAGGCGCCGTTGGGAAAAGCGGCGTCCAAGTCGGCTTGCGTTGCGTAAATATTTCCGCCGGTCCAGACCCCGGTTGTTGGGGCTTCAAGTAGATCAACAACGGTGCTATCAGGTTTGGTCAATGTCGCGCTGCTGACCGTGTCACCCGCTTTGTAGAATGAGCCGTAGCCGCCATAGGGGTCCGTGACGAGCGTCGGCGTCGATTGGCTGGTCTGCGAGAAAGTCTCCACTTTCTGCAATATGGCGTAATCTCCCGCCGCAAAAAGCCGCCGGATTTCGAGTTGCTCGACCGTCATGGGATTGGAGTTCCGGTCTGATCGCGCGCGACGAGGGGAACGACGATGGGAACCAGGGTGCGATTTCATTTTTTTCTCCCAGCAAAATATTGCGCCAGACCGATAAGAACACAGCCCGTTGTTCATCCGCAGTGGACAAAATTGTGACACTACGGCACAGCAAGTTCAAGTATTTCCGCCTCAACGCTCAATCCGCTACCATTACCCGCCCATGGCTGATGACTGGCTCAACGGCGAATTCGTGGACGAGACCAAATCGTCCCTCCCCCTGCGCGACACCGGCCTCTTGCACGCCGCCGGCGTCTTCACCACTATGCGCGCCGATGGCGGGGTCGTCTTCCGCCTGGATCGCCATCTCAAGCGCATCCGCCAATCCTGCGACGCGCTGTTCATTCCCTTGCAATACACCGATCAGGCTCTGACCGAGGCGGTCGATCAATTGCTGCGGCGAAGAAATCTCCTCGATGCCCGCATGCGCCTTACCATCACCCGCGGTTCTGCCAGACATGATCCCATCCACGGCGCTCGGCTCGAGCCCAATGTCTTCATTACAGC
The DNA here is from genome assembly GCA_049515255.1 of Tepidisphaeraceae bacterium. Taxonomy (GTDB): domain Bacteria; phylum Planctomycetota; class Phycisphaerae; order Tepidisphaerales; family Tepidisphaeraceae; genus JBEKUH01. The sequence goes on from JBEKUH010000046.1 coordinate 8,310, forward strand.
CACCAATCTCGACCCGTATCCCAACGACTATTATCAGCGCGGATTCACCGTGATCACGCTGGACGATCAAAAGTTAAATCCCTACGACATTCAGGCGGGCCACAAGACGCTGAATTATTTCACGCGACTGGCCTCGCTTCGCGCCGCCAACAATCGCCAGGCCGGCGAGGCGCTCTGGTTCAATGTGCACAACTATCTTCAGTCCGGAAGCATCAGCAACGTGTTCGTGGTGGAAGCCGGAAGATTGCTGACCCCGCCCACGCAGGCCGATTTGCAACTCCCCAGCATCTCCTCATCGACGCCGTATCCGCGGAGCAACGTCCTTCCCGGCGTGACGCGGCAAACGATGATCGAACTCGCCGAATCCGCCGGCATCCACGTGGACATTCGCGCGTTGACGATCAACGATTTGCTCGAAGCGGACGAAATTTTCCTCACCAATAGCATCATGCGCGTCATGCCCGTCTGCCGAGTCGAGCGGAAGGCGGTTGCAAATGAAAAGCCGGGGGAGATTACCAAGAAATTGATGGAAGCGTATCGCAAGCTGGCGGCCGCGCGGTGACTGCCCCCTGCAAGCTGAGCCGGGCCGTCCTCGGCCCGGAAGGACGTCGAACATCTTGCCCCCTCACGAACTGGCGGATCGATACTGAACCTTAACCTCCGTCCCCGCAGACAGGCTCGGCGGAGTCGATACCAGCGATTTTAGATCCCCAAACCCAAGTTCCTTGAGCATCTGATCTGTCCGAATCCTTCCGGCAGCAATACGCCGCTGTTTCATCGGCCAGATGGATCGATACGGAATGAGGAAAGCCGCTCGCCAGGTCCACCGATATCCGTTTGCCTTGGAGTCGAAAATATGGAAACCGGCGTTTACTAACTGATCGCGGTGGTCGAGACGCTCTTGGGAAAGGAACTCGACGACGTCGGTTGGCAATTTGGGGGTTCGGCCACGCGCTTCTCGAACCACCCGGGTTCGGTGAATTTCATACAGCTTCGGCAGATTCGACAGACCGGGGAGATGAAGAATGCTTCGATGGGGATTCTCTGGAAGCGAACTTGAAGGACGGTTTGTGGTAGTGATCGATGTACGGTCCGCGTAATGCTGGCCGAACGCACATACCGTACGGTAAGGATTGGATTTCTTTGAAGCGTCGCGAACCGCATGAGTAATCGCCAAATCGCCGGTTTCGGGCCTCATCCAGACTGATGAGTACCGCTCCAAGTTTGCCGTCGATGAAACATCGCTTCGTCCTTTGCAGTGGCCGACGGCTGTGAAACCGAGAGCGGCGAAGCTTTGGGCAGTGGAACTAAAGTGCTTCAAGAGATTGGCCTGTAGTTCGCTCAGATCCAGCGCTTCCCAATCCAATTCCGACGTAATTCGGTGGGATCGCAACTGAAACGGAACTATAAAAACCGCATTGAGCCAATTCCGCGAAGGTCGGAACAGCAGCAGACCCAGAACAATCGCCGGCAGCATGCTCAGCACCAGCATCCCCAAGATCACCCAGACATCCGGCATGCGTTTCTCCCTGTCTCTTTCGCCGTTGGATTCAGCGGTTAAAGTATCTTCCCGAAGCCACCCGGAAAATCAAAATGATTTTAAGTTCGATCATCGAATCGCTAGAGACTATCGCCCCGCTCACCAGCGCCGAATCGTGGGACAACGTCGGCCTGCTGGTCGGCGATGCCGCGCAGGATATCTCGCGGATTTTGCTGACGATTGATTACACAGCGGAAGTCGCCGAGGAGGCGAAGAAATCCGATTGCGGTTTGATCATCGCCTACCACCCGCCGATTTTTCAGCCGTTGAAGCGCGTTCTCTCCGGCAGTCTGATCTTCGATGCGATCCGCCACGGCGTGGCGATTTATTCGCCGCACACGGCGCTCGATGCGGCCGAAGGCGGTACCAACGACATGCTGGCCGATGCGCTAGGACTGACGGATCGCGCGCCACTGCGGCTCTCGCCCGGCAAATCGACCCATTACAAACTCGTGTTCTTCGTCCCCGCCGCACAAGCGGATGCGGTGGCGCAAGCGGTGTTCGCCGCCGGGGCGGGTTGGATCGGAGATTATCATTCATGCAGTTTCCAGTGCGAAGGGGTCGGAACATTTTATGGACAGCCTGGAACGCACCCGGCCGTTGGACAATCCGGAAAACTCGAGCGCGTCGAGGAAATTCGTTTTGAAACGCTGATACCGATTGGCAAAGCCGATGTCGTCATCGCCGCCTTGCGGGCGAGTCATCCGTACGAAGAGCCGGCGTTTGATCTGAACGTGCTCGCCGCGGAATCGCATGGACAGGGCCGCATCGGCACGATGCCGCCAACCCCGCGAAACGCCGTCATCGAGCGGATCAAGCGGGAACTGAATCTTCAGCACCTTTTGGTCGCCGGCCCAACCGAGGGATCAATTCACAAAGCGGCCGCGTGTGCAGGATCGTGTGGCGATCTGCTTGACGATGCCATCCGCGCCGGGGCGGAACTGTATCTCACTGGCGAGATGCGCCATCACGACGCCCTCAAAGCCGCGGCGGCGGGGATGACGGTGGTGTGCACGCTGCATTCCAACAGCGAACGCGCCGTGCTGGCGCGATTAAAAAAGCGATTGGAAGAAACTGCGGGGATGCCGGAAGTTATCATCAGCAAAATGGATCGAGACCCATTTTCCGTGCGATAGGATCGGGAGATGAGATTGCATCCGATGCGCGATAATCCGCCGACCCGCCTTTTTCCCCTCCCCTGGTACTCCGGGGGAGGGAGAGGGTGGAGGTCTTTGCGCTTGCTAGCGTCGTCAAAAATTCGGACCCCCACCCCGACCCTCCCCCGGAGTACCAGGGGAGGGGGAATTATTTTGGCCACTACTTTCGCCATTCTTCTTTTTTCTGGAATTACCCACGGCCAAACAACGCTGCCTGCGGATCAATCCACCCCTCGAGGGGTCATGAAACTTCTCGAATCCGCCGCCGCGCGCGGAGATGAGCAATCCCTTTTGCATCTGATTCAAACCCAAAGCTCCACGGAGGAAAAATATCTCCGCGCCTATGCCGAGAACGTCGCGGCCCAGCGATCGCTTCGCAAAGCGATTGCCACGAAATTCCCGGACCAAGCCCACAATGACGAGCAATCCCTCGACCAGCAGTTGTCGGCCGTCGATTCGTCAATCGATGCCATGACCGAAACCATCAACGGCGACACCGCCACCCTCGGCCCGGCCGAGGCGCCAGACAATCTCCGCACGCCGTTCGTCCGGGTGGATGGGCGATGGATGTTGCCGTTCGATTCGTTCTTCGCCGGCGCGACAGATTTGGATCACTCAGCCGACACTCTGCGGATGATGTCGTCCGTTCTCAACGGCATCGCCGCCGATGTGTCATCGGGAAAATTGCAAACGATGGATGAAATCCGCGAAGCCGGCCAGACGCGCATGATCGAAGCAACCGTTCGCGCGCAGGCTTCAACGCAGCCTCTCGCCACATTTCCCGAAACTCGGCCCTAATCTAGGCAACAAAATAAATGCAACCGCCGAGGCGCCGAGTCCGCCGAGACAGACGCCGAGAAAATGCATAATGGCCATACATTGTGGCAAAATCGAATTTGTATGCCTCGGCGTCTGTCTCGGCGCCTCGGCGGTTGCATTTGCATTTCGGAATACCGAGAGCTGCCCGCCAACTCAATTCGTCGGCAGCAAAACACTGTCACCCGCATTCAGCGGCGAAGCATTCACCTGATTGGCCTGATTGGTGTATATGTTGTCCTGGCCGATTCCGTCGAATGGATCATGCAGAAAATCCACATGCCAATCGGCGAAGAGCACGTTCTGGCCGTCTTTTTCATGATTGGTGCTGTTGGCGTTTTCGATTTGGCGTTCGCTGGATGAGCTGGTCGCCCCGGTAGCATCGCTGTTGGGCGGATGTACGCCGGGATTGCGGTCGGCCGCTAGGGCAAATTGCGCCGGCAGATGATTGGTCAGCCGATATCCCGCATTCGCCGCCGACGACGATGGATACGGATCGGCAAAACTGTATCCCAAATTCAACTGCCAATTGCTGAAATTGCTCTGGTTCTGCGGATTGGCCGAATCAGGGATGTAGGTCATCACATCGTCATACGGGCAGATCATCAGCATGGTCGGCAGATGCTCGGATCGCATGAGCAACCAAACCGCCGCCGTCACATCATTGGCCGTGGGTCCGCCGGGCTGGAAGGGATTAGTCGCGGTGATTCCGGTGCCCTGGGTGATCGGGGCATCGGCAACGTAGATCGTCCGGGGGAAATTCCCCTGATTGTCGTTGGCGTACATCAGCTCCGCCTGGCCGATTTGCCGAAGATTTGAGGCACACTGGGTGATATACGCCTGGTGCCGAACGTGTTCCGCCGCCGGCAGCAATATCCCCATGAGAATCGCCATAATCCCGACGACGACGAGCAATTCGATAAGCGTAAATCCTTTTCGCATGCCGCCTTCCCGCAGCATCTTAATAGCGCGCTAATGAGCCAACAAGCATCGAATCCGCAATAGTTTAGCGGCGTGGGCTTGCCCCGCGCTGGGCGTTCGCTACGAAAATCATCGGCACGACAATCACATCTCCCCCAGACCGCCACAATTTGCAGGTGCTTGCGACCCAGGAATTTTAATTCCATCCCCGCAAAAGAGTTTAACACTGTAGAATCACCCTGCTATGCCCGTAAAAACAGATTGGCGCAAATTACACGGCGAGTCGTTCGAGAAACAGCATGTGCTGGTAACCGGCGGCGCTGGATTCATCGGCTCGCACCTCTCCACCGTCCTGAATTCCCTCGGCGCTTCGGTCACTGTCCTGGACGATCTCTCTGGCGGCGGCGATCCGAGCGCGCTCCCATCGGGAGTTAAATTCGTCAAGGGATCCATCCTCGACCAAGCGCTCGTCAAAGAATGCACCGATGGACGAGCATTCGTATTCCATCAGGCCGCATTAGGATCGGTCCCGCGAAGCGTGGAATTGCCCCGGCTCTATCACGATGTCAATTCGCTGGGCACGCTGAACGTGCTGGAGGCCGCGCGCGCGGCGAAAGTCCGCCGCGTGATGTTCGCCGCCAGCAGTAGTGCCTACGGCGACAGCCCGACATTGCCGAAAATCGAAACCATGCCGGTCGCCCCGCGCAGTCCGTATGCCGCAACCAAAGTGGCATGCGAAGGCATGATGGCCGCCTATGCCGCCAGTTACGGAATGGACACGGCCCCCCTGCGATACTTCAACATCTTCGGCCCGCGCCAAAGTGCCGACAACGCCTACGCCGCCGTCATCGCCGCATTCGCCAAGGCCATGCTCAATGGCCATCGTCCCAAGATTCACGGCGACGGCGAACAATCCCGCGATTTCACCTTCGTCGACAACGCCGTCCACGCCAATCTGCTTGCCGCCCGTCGCAAAGACCCCATCGGCGGAACCGTCATCAACATCGCCTGCGGGATTCGCATCACGGTCAACGAACTGGCAAAGCAAATGGCCCACTGGCTCGGTCGTGAAGATCTCAAGCCCGATCATGGCCCGGACCGCGCTGGAGATGTGAAACATTCCCTTGCCGATCTGACACGAGCCCGGCAAATCCTCGGCTACGAACCCGTCGTCGATTTCAACCGCGGATTGGAAGCGACGATGGAATGGTATCGAGCGAAGATGACGGCCTAAGACGCTCCGCATAGAATCGCGGAGGCATGGATTACTTCAACTATCGTGACGGCGAGCTTTATTGCGAAGATGTCCCGGCGGAGAAAATCTCGCGGGATGTCGGCACGCCCACCTACATCTATTCCAAAGCGACCCTCATCCGTCACTATCGGCAAATCGCCGATGCGTTCGCCCCGCTGAACGCGACGGTTTGCTACTCCATCAAAAGCTGCGGGAACATCAACATTTGCCGGCTTCTCGTGAACGAGGGATGCGGGATGGATGTCACCAGCGGGGGCGAGTTATTCCGCGCGATGAGGTCGGGATGCGAGCCGAGCAAGATCATCTACGCAGGCGTCGGCAAAACCGATCAGGAAATCGCCGATGCGATCAACGTCGGCATCGCGGCTTTCAACCTGGAATCGGAAGCGGAGATCGAGAACATCGATCGGCTCGCCAAGTCGCTTGGTAAAACCGCCATCGGGGCGCTGCGGGTGAATCCGGATGTCGATCCGCACACGCATGTCAAAACCACGACGGGAAAAAAGGAGACAAAGTTCGGCGTCGATATCGACCGGGCGGCGCGCGTCTTCGATCAATATCGAAATCTCAAATCCCTCCGCCTCGCCGGCGTGCACATGCACATCGGTTCGCCGGTGTACGAGATTCAGCCGTATGTGGAAGCGGTACAGAAAATGACCCGGCTGATCGACGATCTCACCCTTGCCGGACATCACATCGAATGGTTCGACCTCGGCGGCGGATTCGGCGTGAATTACGAACGGCCGGATCAGGCATTCCCCGTCACCGAGCACGCCAAGGCATTGATTCCATTGCTGGACAACAAGCCGTACAAGATCGCCGTCGAGCCCGGCCGATACATCGCGGGAAATGCTGGCATTCTGCTGACGCGCGTTTTGTATCGCAAAACTGGAGGAAGCAAGAATTTCGTTATCGTCGATGCGGGAATGAATGATCTGATTCGGCCCACACTTTACGGCAGCTACCACTACATCTGGCCGACCAAGCCGGATGCGGTCAACATTCCCACACAACGCAATAAAGATTCAGCCCCCAAGGAAGGCGAAATCGTCGAAGTCGTCGGCCCCATCTGCGAGAGCGGCGATTTCCTCGCCCACGCCCGGCCGTTGCCAAAGACAAAGCGCGGCGATCTATTAGCCGTTTTCACCGCCGGGGCGTATGGATTTGCCATGAGCAGCAATTACAACAACCGCCCGCGCGCGGCGGAAGTGTTGGTGGATGGCAAGGATTTCCATGTGATTCGCAAGCGGGAAACCTACGAGGATTTAATTGCCGGAGAATGATTGGCATTTCCCCCTCGCCCGGTACTCCGGGAGAGGGCAGGGGTGAGGGCCGAATGCAAAAATCGGACAGTATTTGCGAACGAAAAGAACCCTCACCCTAACCCTCTCCCTGAGTACAGGGCGAGGGGAAAATCAGATTAATCGCTCACAACCTGATCGATCGCCCCGTCGGCTTCCTTGCCGTTGGGAAAGATACCCAATTCTTCCAGCGCCAGCAGAGCCGCCTTTTGCTCGGCCATCTTTTTATTGGGTCCCCACGCGCTGGAGAACCGTCGGCCGTCGATGGCGACGCAAACCTCAAAACATTTGCTGTGATCCGGCCCCTTCTCATCCAGCAATTCATACATCGGCGCCGCCCCCATCAATTTCTGGGCGTGCTGTTGCAACACCGCTTTGTAATTCTGCTGATGGGTGTTGGATGCGATGGAATCGATCTTGGGCGTCATCGTCCGCAGAACGTATTGCTTGACGACATCGAACCCTCCATCGAGATAGATGGCAGCCACGATGGATTCATACACCGCCGCCGCCAGCGAGCTGGGCATGGCCTCGCGGCTGCTGATGCCTTTGCCGATGATCAACAGGTCAATCAATCCGGTTTCGATGGAAACTTCCGCACAGGTTCGGCGCGAGACGACGGCGGATTTGATCTTGGTCAAATCGCCTTCGAGATATTCGGGGAACCGTAAGTAGAGGGCTTCACAAATGATCAGGTCCAGAACGGCGTCGCCGAGGAATTCCATGCGTTCGTTGCTTTTGAGCCGATGGTCGGCCACCGAGGCATGGGTGAGGGATTCCTTGAGCAAGTCAGGATTGGCAAAAGTGTACTGAAGAAGTTTCTCAGCACGCTGGCGCGTTTCGGTATTCACGCAATAACACTCACCAAAAAGCTACCAAACCGGCGGACAACCCAGAGATGCTGGGCCGGACGTGGCGGGCGAGCCAATTCGACCCTCCGACCGCTTTATCAGAAGGTAAACATCAGAGACGAAAGTGTCAATCAAAACTTGGCCACGGAATTGAAATATGCGATCTGGTTTATTTAATAATATTCCTCGTTTTATACTTGACATTAACCAAACATGCGGGCAATATACTGCGGCTGATTTCAGGAACCGGGTCGATGAAAATATGGGTGTTGGGGATGTTACAGAATGTTACACAATGTTACGTTTACCCCCCCCTCCCCCCCGGTTTAGCGTCGCCGGCCTCGGCGACAGAACTCGGCGGGCGCGTTCCATTTCCGGCAAGTTTTTGTAACAGATGGAACACAATGGAACATAATGGAACATTTACCCCCCCCACCCCCTCTGCGTGGGAGAGCCGATTCGCCTCGCGCTGCACCGGGCGGAGGACCGCCCGGCTCAATGACGTGATCGTATGCACCTAACAAGACGACTTAACGGCTCGCCTTGCGGTTCATGGCATCCCCATTAGGATGCGTGCGGCGAAGTATTTGTGAACAACTGGGAAATGACAAATTCGTTGGCCGTCGTGATTCTTGCGGGGTTCCTCGCTCTGACATCTCTCGCGCTTGCCGATGCGCCAACGACGGACCAATCACCGACAAGTCTGTTCGATCCCGCCAAGGACATTTCCGTCAACGAAGTCCATGCGGGAATGCATGGATACGGCTTGTCGGTCTTCAGTGGAACGAAAATCGAAAAGTTCGATCTGGACGTGATCGATGTCGTCCACAATTTCAATCCGAAATACGATGCCATCCTCGTCCGCTGCAAGGGCGATTTTCTGGAACACACCGGGGCGATCGAGGGCATGAGCGGCTCGCCGATTTTCATTGATGATGGATCGGGAAACGCGCGACTCGCCGGCGCGTTTGCATATGGCTGGCCGCTCTCGAAGGACCCCATCGGCGGCGTGCAGCCGATCGAATACATGCTCAAGCTCCCATCGAGCCGGCCTTCCGATGATGGTCAACCCCAGGCATTGGGCCCGGTGCAAGGGCGTTGGTCGCTTCTGGATGTTTGGAAGAAACAGAAGGAAGCCCAATCCGTCGACACACCCGAATATACCGGCATCGGTGAAATCAGCGGGCCGATCCGCATGGAGCCGCTCGCCTCGCCACTAATCGTCGGTGGATTCAGCGCGCAGGCATTCGCCCGGCTCACTCGCACATTCGCCGGCACCGGTCTGATTCCCTTGCAAAGCGGCGGCTCCAGTTCGCAACCCGATGACACCAATCCCCCGCATCTCGAACCCGGTTCCGTCCTGGCCGTCCCCCTTCTCACCGGCGACGCCGACATGACCGCCATCGGCACCTGCACCACCGTCGTCGGCGATCGCATGTTCGGATTTGGCCATCCGTTTTTCGGACAGGGCCACATCAATTTGCCCATGGGCGCGGGACATGTTTCCACCGTCATCGCCAATCTGGAAAGCAGTTTCAAACTCGGGTTCATCTCCACGCCGACGGGCGCGCTGATGACCGACCAAACCGTTGGCGTCGCCGGAAGGATCGGCGCGCAGGCCCCGATGATCCCCGTCGAGGTTCACGTCATCTATGATGACAAATCCGTCGATGAGACGTATCACTTTCAAGCCGCCCTGCATACGCAACTGACGCCGCTGATCGTGGCATCGGCGGTGGATGCATCCGTCACCGGCGAGCACGCCCTGCCGGATGTAAGCACATTCAATTACGATCTCACCATGGATTTCGCCAATGGGCAGACGATTCATGCGGTCAACACCTCCGTCAATTCCGGTGACGGCGATCTGCTGAATGATCTGAGCGTTCCCGTGACTCAGGCGACGCAAAATCCCTTCAAGCCCGTGGCACTCACGGCGGTGCATGCAACGGTTCATGTTTCCGATACAGCCGATATTGCGACGATTCTCTCGGTGATGGTGCCCCGATCCAAATACGAGCCGGGCGAAACGGTCAAGGCGTACATCGCCTATCAGCCGTTCCGCGCCACCGAAGCCACGCTGCCAGTGGATTTGGATTTGCCGCGGAATATTCCCAATGGAACTTACTATCTGACGGTGATGGACTGGTCGACGTACATGGAGGCGGAGCAGATCAACGATGCGTTCAAATTCACCGCCAGCAACGTGGATGAAATGTTCGATGTGCTGAAATTCTCCGCGTCCATCCGGCACAACGCGGTGTATTTGCAGTTGTATCGTCAGGGCGACGGGGTTGCGGTTGGCAGGACTGCCATGCCGCGCTTGCCGTCCAGCGAGCGGCAGGTATTGATGGACGCCGGCCGGAGCGATATTCAGCCATACATGACCACGACATTGAAGGTGGTTCCGACGGATCTGGTGATGCAGGGGTCGGCGATTTTCCCGATCACGATCGAGCGCAAGGGCCAGGTGGAGGTAGCGCCGCCCAACGCGCCCGCCCCGCCGGCCAACGCGCCGGCGGCCCCAATGCCCACGAAGTCCGCCGCCAAGAGCGATGAGCCGCCCCAGGAGCCGGGGAAATGAGAATCCCAAATTGTGAGGTTGCTAAAGTGACGAAGCGAATTGTTGCGACAGTGCTGTTCCTGGCGGCGGTCATTCCCGCGTGGGCGGTCTCCACTTCCCATTGGGTCCACGGCAACGAAGAGGATTTCAAAGGCGGCACGCTGCACAACGTCGTGGTCACCAACCTCGGCGACGTGAAACTCTCGCGCGCGGTGCAAACCATCCAACAGCAGGACCCGGATGTGACGACCGTCAACGCCCTGGCCGAAGCACCGGATGGAACCATCTACGCCGGCACGGGCCCCAAAGGCGTGCTGCTTTCGGTCAAGGGCACCAATGTCAGCACCGTCGCCACATTGGAAGACACCGTCAATATTCTCTCCCTCTGCATCGACGACAAAGGCGGCCTGCTGCTTGGCACCGGCGGGGATAAGGGACAAGTGCTGCGAATCGACAAGCCCGGCGACAAACCCGTCTCCATCTTTTCCGCGCCGGAGGTCCAATACATCTGGGCGCTGGTTCGCACGGACGATGGCAATCTATACGCCGCCACCGGACCCAATGGCCAGGTGTTTGAGATCAAACCCGATGGTTCCAGCAGCGAGATTTACAAAAGCTCGGATGACAACATCACCGCGATGATCGGGGATGGAAAAGATTTGCTGTATCTGGGCACCGATCCCAATGGCCTGGTGATTCGGCTGAATCGCAAGACCAAGGAATCGTTCATCGTTTACAACGCCGGCGAGGCGGAAGTGACCGCGCTGGCGATGGATCAGAAGGGGAATCTTTACGCCGGTACCGGCGAAGTCGAAGAGCGGCAACAGGGCCAGCAGCCACCGCCGGAGACACAGCCCAAGGCCGGCCGGCCGGAAGAACCCGCCAATGCCGCGCCAATCCCGCCATCGCAGCCGCCCGCCCCGCCCACGCCGCCGTCGCCGCCCAGCCCCAATCCCGGTGAGCCCAAGCCGATCCCCAATAGTCATTCTGAGAATTTCGATCCCTATCGCCCGGTTTATCTGGATGCTGTCAACACCGAGCCAACCGATGATGAGCCTTCGCCGGAGCCGGAACCAGGTCAGCCCGGCGCGCCCAGCGCACCCGTGATTCCCGGTCTCTCGCCTCCGAGCAATCAGCAAGGCGCCAGCGCTCCGCCGAATCCTGCCGAGCAAAAGCCCGAAGGCAATGCCATCTACAAAATCGACAAGGACGGATTCGTCACCGAAATCTTCCGTGAGGATGTCGTCATCTACAGCATGATCGTGCAGAACGACGCGCTGATCGTCGGCACCGGCGGCGATGGAAATATCTACCAGGTTTCTCCCGACGCCGAGGAAACCGAAGTGTTGGCCAAAGTGGATGTGAAGCAGATCATGTGTTTGCTCCCGGCGCACGACGGCCGAATCATCATGGGCACCGCCAACACCGGCGGCATCTCGGCGATGACCGCCGGGTACGCCACGGATGGCACTTATATCAGCCAGGTGCTGGATGCCACGCAGGTCAGCCGATTCGGCAAAATCCAACTTCACGGCTTGTTGCCGGATGGCACCACATTGAAAGTCTCCACGCGCAGCGGAAATCTGAAAGATGCCGATGCGCCCGGATGGTCGGACTGGTCGGCGGATGTGAGTGCCCAGGAATTTTTGCCCGTCACCGCTCCATCGGCGCGGTTCCTGCAATATCGTCTGACTTTTGGAACAACCGATCCGACGCAAACGCCGGTGGTGGATCATGTGGATGTGGCGTATCAGTTGCCGAACCTGCCTCCGGTGATCAAATCCATTCGCATTGGCGCGGAGCCTGAATCGGATGCATCCTCCGACAATCAGGGCGGCGGCGCTCCACCCGGCGCGCCGCAGGGACCGCCGCATGCACAAGCGGAGTCCGCTCCCAAGTCCGCCGGCAGCGGAACGCAAACCATCACCTGGGACGCTTCCGATCCCAACAACGACACGCTGGTTTACACCCTCTATTTCCGCAAGGAGCATAGTGGGGAATGGATTCTGCTCAAGGATAAGCTCAAGGACGCCACCTACGATTGGGATACCAAGACGGTCGCGGATGGAAGATATCAGGTAAAGGTCGTCGCCTCCGATGCCTTGAGCAATCAGCCCGGCGAAGGCAAAACCGCCAGCCGAATCAGCAGTTATTATGTTGTGAACAACACGCCGCCGGTGATCGGCGACATCACCACCACCATCGCCGGCAAGGATGTGTCGGTGCAATTGGTCGCGCAGGATCAAACCGGGATTATCACCAACGTGGAATACGCGCTGGATTCCAGCGAGGATTGGCAGACCGTGCTGCCGGTCGATAGTATCTACGACGATCGGCGGGCGACGGTGAAGTTCACCATCACGGGCTTGTCCAGCGGATCGCATCAGATTGCGATTCGCGCCACCGACAGTGAAGGAAACCAGAGCATCGTTGCCGTTTCGGCGCGAGTGCAATAGAAGAATAGCGCCAAATAGAGGAGCAACGGCAACATGCATTACCCCCACAAGATCAGCAAAGTGAAACGCGCCCGCAAAATCGGATTCCGCGCTCGGATGCGGACGAAAAAAGGCCGGCAGATGATCAGCCGAAAACGCCGCGTCGGCCGGCGCGTGCAGGTGGTTTGAATCGGCTTATGAATCGTTTAGTGCGTCGCCATCTCCGCGACGAGTTCGCGCAATTGGTTGGCGTCGATGGGCTTTTTTAGAATTCGGTCCACGCCCGCGCTGCGGGCGCGTTCGTCCACGTACCAGTCATCGTCGGCGGTGATCATGAGAATCGGTGTCGTTTCGCCGCGCTCGCGCAACACTTTTGCCAGCGTCATGCCGTTGATGTTTGGCACGTGCAGATCGGTGATGATCAGATTTGGATGGGATGATTCGAGAATGGCCAGCGCCTCTTCGCCGGTCATCGCCGAAAAAACGGAATCGCATCCCCACATACGCAACATGCGCACCATGAGTCGCAGAAGATCGGCGTCATCCTCAACCAAAAGAATTTGCATCGAAGACCCAAAAACGCGCGCAAAACATCAGCGGCGCGCCGCCGTCAATTCCCTTTCTACCCGCTCCGCCCTCAACCTGACAACTGTGAAACCAGCTTCTGACTTCCTAAAACGCTCGGAAATGTCGGCATATTGGCGATATCCGTTACAGACCGACAATGCTGAACCCGCTGTCCACATGGACGTTTTCGCCGGTCACGCCGCTGGAGAGATCGCTGAGGAGATAGACAGCCGTCTTGCCGACCTCATCGCCGTCGATGTTTCGATGCAACGGCGCCTTGCGCTCGACGTGGGCAAACATTTCGTCAATCCCGCCGACTGCCATCGCCGAGAGCGTACGCACAGGGCCGGCGGAAATGGTGTTCACCCGAATTTTGCGCGGTCCCAGATCGAATGCCAAATAGCGCGCGGTCGATTCCAGCGCCGATTTGGCAACGCCCATTACATTGTATCCCGGCACGACTTTTTCGCCGCCGAGATACGTCAGAGCGATGATCGACCCGCCGTTGGGCATCAGTCCCGCCGCCGCGCGCGACAGGGCGATCAGGCTGTAGGCGCTGATGTCCAGCGCCTGGGCAAATGCGGCGCGCGTCGTGGATGTGAATACTCCAGGATCTTTTTGCAGAAACGCCCGATCGGCAAACGCCAGCGAATGCACCAGAAAGTCGATGGTCCCAAACTGTTTGGCGGCGGCGGCGAAGAATTGCTCGATCTGATCGTCCTTGGACACGTCGATCGGATGCAGCCACCCATCCGCGAACCCGAATTCCTCCATCGCTTTGCGGACGCGCCGCTGGGATTTCTCGGGATTGTCCATGGGCAAAAATCCGAAACCGCATTTCGCCCCATTTTTGACCGCGTGGTTGGCGATATGGGCGGCAATACTGCGGTCGTTGGCGATATTCAGGATTAATCCGGTTTTTCCGGTCAATAGGTCCATGCGATGCACTCCTAGCCGGAACAGCCTTGTCCGGGTTTTGGCTAGCTTAGATGTCGCTGGCCGCTGGTCAACCGATTCGTGTTTTTTTGGGACCGAAACATGCTAAAATAGGAGCGTGCTCACCTTGCTAGTATTACAGGGTCCAGACAAGGGCCGGCGGTTTGAGCTTCCCGATGCACCCGTTCTGATCGGCCGCGAAAGCCGCCAGCTCCCCATTACCGACAACACGGTCTCTCGTCGGCACGCCCAGCTTATGCCCGCTGATGGCAACTGGGTGCTGCACGACATGGGCAGTTCCAACGGCAGCTACGTCAACGGCGCGCGCGTCAATCAGCGATACATCCTGAAACTCGGCGACCAAATTCGCATCGGCCGCACGCTCATGGTCTTTGGCTCCCAACCCGGCGTAAGTCGCGCCAGCGGTGGAAATGTCTGGCTCTCCGGCGCGGAGCAAGGCATGGACAGTTCCATCATGCACACCATGGCGTCGAGCGAGGATTCGATGGTGCTGGCTGTCCCGGAGCCCGCCGCCGCTGCCATGACCAATCTCAAAATTCTCTATCAACTCGGCGCATCGCTGGGCAGCAGTTTCGGCGTGGATCAGGTGATGGAAGTCGTCATGGACCTGGTCTTCGAACACGTCAAAGCCGATCGCGGCATCGCCATGCTGCTGGATGAAACCACCAACGAGCTGGTGCCCAAGGTCGTGCGATCCCGCGAGGATGAGGAAGAAAAAGATTCCACCAGCGATCCATCCGACGAGACCGCCGGCAAAGAGCCGCCGAAAATTCACGCCTCGCGCACCATTGTCAATCACGTGCTCAATAGCGGCGAAGGCGTGCTCTCCAGCAATGCGATGGCCGACCAGCGATTCTCCAAGGGCAAGAGCGTACACAACATGGGCATCCGCAGCGCCCTGTGCGTGCCGATCAAGGCCGGCAAACTCGTTGGCAAAAGTCCCGAGGAAGTGCTGGGCGTGATTTACATCGACAGCTCGGTGAAGAATTACACGTATTCACCAGACCAATTGCGGCTTTTGACCAACATCGGACTTCAGGCGGGCATGGCGGTTTCCAACGCAAAGCTCTACCAGACCGGTCTCAACGCCGAGCGCATGGCCGCCGTTGGCGAAACCACCGCCGCTCTCTCGCACTCAATCAAAAATATCCTGCAAGCGCTGCGCGGCGGAGCGGATGTGGTGGAGATGGGCCTGCGAAATTCCAACATCGCCCAGGCCGGCAAAGGCTGGCGCGTGGTGGATCGGAATCTGGAAAAAATCTACAACCTGACGATGAACCTGCTGGCCTACAGCAAACCGCGCGAGCCGAAGGTCGAGCAGATCAATCCGCGTGTGTTGATCAACGAATGCCTGGAACTTTTCGCCAGCGGCGCCAACGAAAAAGGCGTGATGGCCGTTGCGGACATCGATCCGGATCATCCCGCCATTCCCGCGGACCCGGACGGATTGCATCAGGTGCTGATGAATCTTCTGAGCAACGCCTTGGATGCCGTCGAGCCCAAAGGCGGATTGATCAATGTCGTTTGTCATTACGACAGCGAGAATCGGCAAAGCATTATCGAGGTGATCGACAACGGCGCCGGCATTCCGCCGAGCATGATGAACCACATGTTCGAGTTGTTCCACTCCACCAAAGGCAACCGCGGCACCGGCTTGGGATTAGCCGTCGCCAAAAAAATCGTCGAGGAACACGAAGGCTCGATCAGCGTAAAAAGCCGCGAAGGCGAAGGCTCGACGTTCACGATCCGATTGCCGGTGTACGCGGAGAAACTCTCCGATCCCTCGCACACGCACGGCCCGGCGAGATGAAGCCACTCAGTTGGGGTGACTTCATGCGGCCTGTTTTCCATTGCGCTTCGCTGTGTTTCCGCGGGAATTGACTTTGCGAACTCGAGATTCCGTCGTCACTGAGGAAGAACGAACCAGTCGAGCGAATTGAATCGGATGCGCGTAGATTTGGTCCAAGAGGCGGCGCGCAATCGGCGCTGGCTGACGAACACCGCGTTCCCACGAACGCACAAGGACGTCCGAAACTCCGACCAGCCTCGCAAAAACAGTCTGGCTGACGTTCAATATTTCCCGCACTTTTCTCACTTTGCGAGCATCGTAATTCGAGGGTTCAGCGACTTCGATGGTTCGAATCGTCAGACGATCATTACCGGTTGGCGACTCGTCCGACAACATAATCGAGCGAAGTTCGCTCATCGCGTCCGCCATCTGCTCTTTAAATGCCGCGCTTCGCTGAGATTTACTCATGGCGTCCATCCTTTGCCAAAATACTCGTCAAGATATCGTTCGAATTCTGCTAACAACTGCCGATACGCGTTCCTTTCCTGGTGGCTGAGGTTCGACTTTTCATTTTTTGGGAACACAGCACATAAATAGATTAAGCCGAATTTCGGAAAATACGCATAACAAACTCGCACTCCGCCGCTCTTGCCGCCGTATGAACGTTCGCCTGAAAATCTAATCTTCCTCAATCCGCCGGTCCCACTCATTACCGGTGGCCCCAATGGGTTTTCCAACATGATGATTTCCAGCGCTCGTAGGTCGGCATCGGTCATTCGCAATCGCTTCCAGTTGACGCGGAACGCCGTCAACTGAATGAAGCTCAGCCGCATGAATGCATTCTATGATACGGTGTATCGCAGTGCAAGTGCTGCGCGTTTAATCCCCCGCGAATTCCTTGGGTTCTTCGAGAATCCTCAGAAAAACCGTCGGCTTTTGGATCGCGCTCAGTTGATCGATTGCCGCCACTGCGTCGCGCAGCGCGCCTTGCGGGGCTTGGTGTGTGGTGATGACGACTGGAACGTGCTGGCCGTCGCTGGCTTCGTGTTGCAAAATCGCTGACAGACTGATTCGTTTCTCGCCGAGGATTTTGGTGACCTGTGCCAAGACGCCCGGCTCGTCGCGGGCCATCAGGCGGAGATAATGTCGGCTGATCAGTTCGCGCGGCGGGAGAATCGACGCGGGTGGAAGATCGGCAAAGTGAACCATCTTGGCGAATGCAGTTGGAATGACGCCCAGCGCGACGTTCGCCAAGTCCGCCACCACAGCGCTGGCGGTCGGCATTTGCCCGGCGCCCCGGCCGTAAAAAAGTGCGTGGCCCAAGGCGTTGCCGTAAACACTGACGGCATTGAAACTGCCGCTCACCTCGGCCAGCACATCATCGCGCCGCACTAAAATCGGATGAACGCCGAGAAAAATTTTCGAGCCGAGCCGCTGCGCGACGGCCAGCAATTTGATGACGTAACCCAATTCACCGGCGAATTTGATGTCGGCCGCGTGGAGTTTGTCGATTCCTTCAGTCTGAATATCGCCTTCGTTGATGCGGACATTGAAGGCGAGAGCCGCGAGGATCGCCAGCTTCTGTGCCGCATCACGCCCGGAGACATCCATGGTCGGATCGGCCTCGGCGAAACCTTCTTTCTGTGCCTCGGCCAGTGCGTGGGCGTAAGTCCAGCCGTTACGCGTCATCTTGGTGAGAATGAAATTGCAGGTGCCATTGACGATGCCGACCAGCGCATCGATGCGATTGGCGACCAATCCGTTCACCAGCGCGCCGATGATAGGAATTCCGCCGGCGCAACTGGCCTCGAAGGCGATGCAGGTATTGTGCTGGCGCGCGAGTGCAAACAATTCGCTGCCGCGACTAGCGAGAAGGCTTTTGTTGGCGGTGACGACGGGCTTGCCGAGTTTCAGCGCGCGTTCGACCAGTTGGCCGGCGCGCTCTACGCCGCCAATGAGTTCGATCACGATATCCGTTTGCGGATCGTCGATGGCCCGTTCGGCATCGGCGTGCACAGCGAGATTAACCCCCTGCCGGGCTTTGCCAGGATCGCGCACCACGATATGCCGCAATTGGAAATCAATCCCCGTTCGTTGCCGCAGAAGATCGGCCTGTTCGAGCAGGATTTTCACCACACCCGAACCCACCACGCCGCAGCCAAGCAGCGCGACGCCCACCGATTTTCCGCCGACATTTGCCGCCGCCATACGTGGCGCTGACTGTAAAGGCGGTAAGCGGATCAATCAAGCCGAAGCAGGGTTCAGAACGTCCAGCCGACTCCCAACGTGTACTTTTGATCCGTGCGGGTTGTGCCGGGACCGGGTTTTGAATCGTAATTCACTTGCGCCTTCAGTTCGGAGAACATGTTTTTGGTCATCGCCACGCGAACGCCGGCGTCGGCGAGCAGAAGATAGACACTGACGTTCTGCACGGAGGGGAAATATTCCAGATCGTTGAAGATTTTGACGTTGCCATCGAAAAACGATTTGTCGACGTGGTAGGCCACACGCGCGGAAATATTTTCGTTGGGCTTGGGAAGCGTGCTGTAATCCTCATACACCCACGCAGCGCCCAGATCGGTGTTGACATTGAAGTCCGGCCGCTCGACCCATTGATATCCCAAACCAACGCCGGGTGTGACGCGGAGGCGCAGGTCCAGAATGCGGTCTTCTTCGATGTCGCTGTTGGCGTATCCGAAAAATTTGGGCGTGAAGAAGTAGTCGTATTCACCCTTGAGGAACCAGTTGTCCTGGGTCGTCGATTCGATGCCGTTCACTTTTTCGCTGCCGAACAAATATCCTGCGCTGGCGGTGATGCGATCCTGATCGGACACGCGCGAGAGGTCCAGATTGATGCCGAACTGGGTGCTGTTGGTATTGCCCAGCGCCCACAAGCCGGTTGCGACGATCGAGCCGGTCCACATCACCGGCGGCGGATTAATCTTGGTGACCTGCGACAGCGGAATATTCTGCTGCGCCAGCGGACCACCGGGAACCAACATGATTTCGCCAGCCGGACCATCAGCGATCTTCTCGTTCAATACCGTGCCATCCTGCAGCACGATTTTGATCGGGCCATCCGTGGAAAATGTCTTCACATCCTTGAGCGCGACGTTCACCGATCCCAATGGCACGGAATTGATCGTGAGGTTGGTCCCATCATACGTGGTGATGGTTCCGGTGACCTGGTCGCCGTTGTTCAGCGTGACCACATCACCAAAAACTCCGGAAAAACCTGCGGCGACAACGAGACATGTCATGCCAAAAATGGCAAGACCCGACGGGCTTCTTCGTGACAACATATTTTGAATCTTCCTACTCGGCGAACAACCAGATTCTCTTCCGCTTCGATTCTCTTCCGCTCATTCATTGAGGCGAACTCAGCAATGGAATATAGTGGGCTTTTTATTAGCCGTCAATTGAAAGGATGGAAGTGATGAAAGCTTCAAGTTTGTGGGAAGAATTCAAGAAATTCGCGTTCCAGGGCAACATGATCGACCTGGCCGTCGCGGTGGTCATCGGAGGCGCGTTTGGGAAAATTGTCACCGCCCTTGTCAACGACATCATTATGCCGATGGTGAGCTACGCCCTCGGAATCATGAAGATTCCGCCAGATTACACGACCTGGCATCTGGGTCAGTTCAAGGTTGGAGATCTGATGAGCGAAATCCTGAATTTCCTGATCGTTGCGGCCTGCGTGTTCATTGTGATCGTCAAATTGCTCGGCACGATCATGAAAGCGGCGCAGCACGCCCCCCCGCCGGCGCCGTCGGAGCCGACATCAAAAGAATGCCCCTATTGTCTCTCGGTCATTCCAATCAAGGCGACCAAGTGTGCTCACTGCACATCTGAATTGCCGGCCATCGCCTGATCTCAGCTCTGCGTCTGCCACCAAGATGGATCGTTCAGCATCGACTGCACCGACATCGAGCCGGCGTCGTCGTTGAAATGCGTGCCATCGAAAAACTGATTGAAATCACATGAGTGACCCTGGGCGACTCCTCCGGTTCCCAGATCAAAATTCATGTTGTCCACGTTGATTCCGCTGCGGCTGATGGATACCGAAGCCGATGTCGATGTCGAATCCGCCGTCAACCCGCGAATTCCTGCCGGATATTCCACGACGATGTCGTAGGTTCCAGTCACATTAATGCCGGGAGCGATGTCCGGATTATCCGATGGGCCGCTGTTTTGGTCGAAGCTGTAGCGGCCCGAGCGATCGGTGGTGGTCGTCGCCAGCACATCGCCGTCGGTGTCCTCCAGCTCGACGGTGATGCCGGACATTCCGCTCGATCCCCGGCCGAAATCGCCACGTCCCGTGGCGGCATAAACGGTGCCGCTGATCGATGCACTGAATTTGAAGATGTCGCTCTGGAGGTTGGTGATGCTGGTATTGTTCTCAATCACTTTCGTCAGCGTGTCGCCCTCGGAGAAAATCTGTTTCCGCCAATCCGCCCTCGAACGCATCGATCGTGTTAACACCGCCGGGATACGCCTGCTCCAGTTCCTGCTGCACGGCCACGTTGCTGGTGATCTGTGAAAAACTGGTGACCGCCGGCAAGCCCATGGCGACACGAAGTTGGTTGTACGTGGCGATGCCATGATCCCGACCGCGCTGGATATCGAGGGCAATCAAATCCTGGCCGCCCGCGCCAGCGTTGCCGAAGAGAAGATCACGCACGTCGCTGACCGCGAGCAAATCCGACGCCTGGCTGATGCCGTCCGCATCGCCCTTCAGAACGGCGTCGATGTCCGTAGATGTTTCACCTGTGAACGGATCGACGACATCGGCTGGATTCAGAAGATTCGGATCGAAGAAATCCTCCGAAAGCGGCACATCGTCGGCAACGGATTGCCCGTTGTTTCCATCCCGTGCGATGTCTTCGCTGAGCAAACTGTGACCGAAGCGGAAGGCGACGGTCGAGAATTCGTTGGCGATGGCCGCATCGGTGCTCGGGTTGTAACCCGTGTAGGCCGGCATCGCGCTGGCGCCGAACACCGCGGGAATCCACTCGTTATAAACGATGGACTGATACTGGGCGATGTTGATCTCGCGCGCGGTTTGGTAGAGCTGTTCGTCCGACCAGTTCGGATGATCCGCCTGTAGCTGGGATGCGATCATGTTGTGATTTCGCAGAAAGAGCGTCTGAAGCGCGGTGAGTTCCAGATTCTCGTTGCCGCGAATGTCGCCGGTGGCGAAGAGGCTGGACATCGACAGCGGGCCCTGGTTCTGCTCGCCGCCGAGATACGCATTCAATTGCGTGAGCTGGGCAGCCGTGAAGTAATTGGTGGTGAGATACGGCAGCATATTGCCGGCACTGGTTTTCAGTTGGCCGCCGGAAAACGTACGCAGCGCATCGGCAGTCGCCTGGTCGGAACCGTAAATTTGCGACAGATCGAGATAGCTGGTGACTTCGTTTGGTTGCTGGGTGGGATTGCTCGTGCTGGTGCCGGTGGAAGGATCGGTGATGGATCTCGTGAATGGCAATGCCGCTGGCCCGATCGGATCGCCCGGGCTGACCGCGATGTTATCGACAACATCGCCGGTCGGCGTGTTGTCCATGTCGTGATCCATGAATTGTCCGAAGACGTATCCGAAATCGGTCAACTCATTTGCGTCCAACGTCGCCAAATCCTGGGATGGATCAGAAGGATCGGACTGATTGTTGAGAATGTTGCTGATGTCCCGGGCGCTCAGGTCGTCGGGCAACGCCGGCGCGTCGACGCCATCGGCATAATTCGTCGGCGCCAGGCGAAGCAGATCGTCGCCGGCGGTGCCCCAGGTTGGATTGGCCACATTGTTTCCAACTTCATCGATTGGCCGGTAAACCCCGACAGGAACGACCGTGGAAAGCAGACAGCGGGTCTCCAGTTTTTCCAGCATCATGTGCCGTGCACGTCGCTTCATTTTCTCTTCTCCCTCGACGCCGAAGGTGTGGAATCCGCGCGGCGCGGCATCGAATTTCACCGGCGCGGAATGGGCGCAAGAGCCAATGGCTCGCTCAAGCGATGGAGTTTTGCGATCGCGCGGAGACAGACTTTCTGCGACATTGCACAGCGTCTGAAACCGATTGAATGCCGGCGGGCAATGCCGGCTCAGGAAAACAAAAGCCCGGCTGAGGGAGCCAAAAAAATCCCTCAGATCGTTCCCGACGCGTCCAGCCGCTGGGGGTTGCTCGTTGGTGGGTTCAACTCAGCACTGCTGAACGAACCACGACGGAAACGACATCTTTCATTCTGATTCACCGGAATATGAAGTCAACGAAAAAATGCGGTGCGGATCAGAAATATTTGGAATGCGATAACAATCGCGCTGCGGGGGGGAATAGGTGATTGGCCGATTCGTTGTATCATCGTGGAGCAATGACACGGCTTTGGATCATCGCGGCTTTGCTGTTTGGAATTGCTGGAATCACACTTGCCGATGCGCCGACTCCACCGACGCAGCCGACATCCGGCCCCGGCGGATCGGATTATCCCTTTGGGGATTTTGTGATGCATCGTTATGGCGAAGGGGATTCCCAATATTGGATTTTCGAGCCGGCGCAGCCGACGCCACAATCGGCGCCGGTGATCATCTTCAATCATGGTTGGAGCGCGATGACGCCCAACACGTATGGGGCGTGGATCAAGCATCTGGCGCGGCGGGGAAATATCGTCATCTATCCGCGCTATCAGGCATCGCTGCGAACGCCGATGATGGCGTTCACTCCCAATGCCATCGCGGCGGTGAAGGATGCGCTGCTGGAGTTGCAGAATGGAACGCATGTGCAACCGGATTTGACTCGTGTGGCGATCGTCGGCCATTCCATGGGCGGCGCGATCACGCCGAATATGGCGGCACTGGCGGTGGAGGATGGCCTGCCGATTCCGAAAGCGATTTGCTGTGTCGAGCCGGATAATCATTTCACCGGCGATCCGAGCATCCACATGCCGGTGGCGGACTTCTCGAAAATATCCGCCGATACGCTGATGCTGGTGATTGTGGGCGACCAGGACCAAACGGCCGGCGATCTGACCGGCAAGATGATTTTCGATACTTTGACCCAAATTCCCGCGACGAAAAAGAATTTCGTGACACTCGTTTCGGATGACCATGGAGTTCCGCCGCTGGTGGCGAATCACTTTGCACCGATCGCACTGGAGATCGTCGACCCCGGCGCCGAGATGGCCGCCGCCACCACCCGGCTCCAAGTCATGCGCCGCCTGGAAGAGAATTCCGTCGACGCCCTGGACTATTTCGGCACCTGGAAACTCTTCGACGGCCTCACGGATGCCGCGTTCTACGGCAAGAACATCCAATATGCTTTAGGCGACACGCCCGAGCAGCGTTACATGGGCAAATGGAGCGACGGGACGGCGGTGAAGGAGCTGGAGGTTGGGGAGTGATGTTGAGCTTTTCATTCCCCGGAAATTGACACCTGTAACGTATCACGTTACACTATGGTCGGTAAATGATCCGCTCATTTAGGCACAAAGGACTTGAAAAGTTCTTCGTCACCGGAACTCCAACGAGGATCCGGCCGGATCACGCCAAGAGGCTTCGCTTGATTCTCGCCCGGCTATCCGCCTCGCAAAAGCCCGGCGACATGGCGCTGCCTGGCCTGAGACTGCACCCCTTAAAAGGTAACTTTAAGGGATATTTTGCGGTTGATGTGAGCGGCAACTGGAGAGTGATCTTTCGATTTGACGGCCAAGACGCGGCCGACGTCGATTATATGGATTATCACTGAGGAGCGAACAATGGCCTTGCACATGCACAACCCCCCTCACCCCGGCGAAATTATCCGGGAACTTTGCCTTGAGCCACTGGGGCTTTCGGTCACTGCCGCCGCAAAGGCTTTGGGCGTCAGTCGCAAGAGCCTGTCGGAACTCCTCAACGGCAAATCCGGCATCAGTCCCGAAATGGCCATTCGTCTGTCGCTGGCATTCAAAACGACGCCCGAATCCTGGCTGAGCCAGCAGATGCAATATGACCTTTGGAAGGCGCGCGCGAAGCTCAAGAAACTGAGCATCCCAACAATCGCGGCGTAGGGATCGCAACAGTTAGTTGCTTGCAACGATGAAATCCACGCGACCAGTCGAAGAAACATCAACACCACCTGATCGGAAAGAAGGCCTCAGGGCAATTGCCAAAGCCGAAAGGCTTCTGCCAGGCACACCGCGAAAAGGCTCCGATCCACGGTGGCAGGCCATTCTTATGCTGGAGGATTTCATTCCCTCTCATCCCGAAGAACTTTGGGAGTTTGTGCTTCGGTGGGGAAAGCACATGCAAGCCGATCTTCGCTCCGCAATTGCATGTTGCTTGCTCGAACATTTGCTCGCCGACCAGTTTTCGTTGATTTTTCCCCGCGCGTGCGATGCGGCAAGAAAAAGCCGCCGCTTCCGCGATACGCTGGGCCGATGTAATTGGATTGGTCAAGCCGCCCGGCCGCGCTACGCAGTGGTGCTGGATCGGCTCGTGGGCAAGAAACGCCCGCGGATCCGCCGCGCCAAGATCCGCAAAAAATGGACCGAGAAGGAGTTGCTCAAGGGTGTCACCCCAACCCTGTGTGGACCGGATCTGATTCCAAACAGAGCGGGCAGGGAACTGTTTTGAGCAAACAATCCTATTACCCCGATCGTGGCGACATCATCCATCTCAATCTTGCCCCCTCGGCTGGCCACGAGTTAACCGGTCCCCATTTTGCGCTGGTGATCAGCACGATACGATTCTCCAAAGCCACTGGCTTCGTCATCGTCGTGCCGGGTACCACAAAGTTTCACGCTGAACAGCGAATGGCCGGCCAACAACTTATGGTGAAACTGCCTCCGATAGAGAAATTATCCAAGGACGGTTGGCTATACCCACACCAAGTGAAATCGCTCGACTATCGCGATCAAGGCGTGTCGTTCGTCTCTAAGCTCGATGACGATGACTTTCTGATCGATGTCATGGAGCGAGTACGGGCGTTCATCGATCCGGATTCAACGATTTAATGGTTGGAAGTACCGACCTTATTTCGCTATTCTTACCGGTCGGTTACCTCAAAGCGCGAGGAGGAACCATTTCAGTCACGTCTTGAAAGGATTGAATATGAACCACCCTGGTCGCTGCGCCGCTGCGTTCATGCTTTGTGCATTTGCCCTCAAATCGTCCGCGCTGTTTGCTCAGAACAACCCGGGACCTGAAGAGACAAACACTCTGACGAATGCGCCGACCAAAACCGTGGCGACGGCGCCGGCGGATGCGTGGTCCGGCAAAGATACACCGGACATGGTGACGGAGGCATTGCAGGGTTTGCCGCCGATGCCACCGGGGCCTTTCCAGGCGACGTGGGATTCGATCAGCGCAAATTACAAAGACCCCGATTGGTTTCGCGATGGCAAATTCGGCATCATGATGCACTGGGGCATCTACTCGGTTCCAGCCCATGCAAGCGAGTGGTATGTCCGCTACATGTACGGCGGCAATGCCGGCGTTATGCAGTGGCACACCGAGCACTTCGGACCGCCAACCAAATTCGGATACAAGGATTTTCTGCCGATGTACACCGCGGCCAAGTGGGACCCCGATGCGTGGGCAGCCCTGTTCAAAAAGGCGGGCGCGAAATATGTGCTCGCCCCAGGCGAACATCACGATGGGTTTTCCAATTGGGACAGCGCGATTAATCCCTATAACGCCGTGAACTACGGCCCTCATCGCGACCTGGACGGTGACCTGATCAAAGCGCTGGAAAAAGCCGGCCTTAAAACCGGCATCTCCGATCATTCCGCTTTCCACTTCGTCTTCATTCCCGCTCTGGCCGGCAGCGATGAATACGACCCCAAGTGGGCCGCCTTTTATAGCGTTGCGGATCGAAGCCGAACGGCTCGCATCAAATTCATGCACGATTGGGTCGCCAAGCGAGTTGAAACCATCGACAAATATCGCCCCGATATCCTCTGGTTCGACATGAGCACCGACCATAGCTGGGATCCGCTCAAAACATGGGTTGCCGCCTACTATTACAACCGCGCCAATCAGTGGGGCAAACAGGTGGCCATCAGCGCCAAAGGCGCGGCGTGGGTTTCCGGGCAAATCATGGACTACGAACGGGAGGGACGAGCCCCGATGGAATTGACCGATTGGGTCTGGCAGCCGGATGATCCCATCACTGACAAATTCGGCTATGTGACAGAACAAAAGCCCTATCCCGCTGACCAGTTTGTCTGGAAGATCGTCGAGAACGTGAGCAAGAATGGCAACCTCCTGCTGAACATTTCCCCCAAGGCGGATGGCACCATTCCACAGGAGCAGCAAGATGTTTTGCTGGCGATCGGAAAATGGCTGCATGTGAACGGCGAAGCAATTTACTCCTCGCGCCCCTGGATCAAATACGGCGAAGGCCCCACTGCGGACGCGGCAGCGGAAACGATGGTCAAAGCCCGCGCTGCGGGATTTGCCGGCCGAACCAACGGTCAAAACATGGGCGGAACACTCGTGAGCGGCGGCGGCCTGCCCAGGCACGGCTATACGCCACAGGATATTCGCTTCACCACCCACGGCGACACGCTCTATGCAATCGTGATGAGCTGGCCCGCCGACGGGCAAGCCCTCATCACATCTTTAGCCACCGATAAACCGATCGACGGAAAAGTAGAAAAAGTCGAAATGCTCGGCCATTCCGGCGACCTCCAGTTCACCCAGGATGCCCAGGGATTAAAGGTCACCTTTCCGGCTGAGAAACCGTGCGATTATGCGTATGTGCTGAAAATTAGCGGATTGAAGCTGAGATGAGCCGCAAACGACAAACGATGCAATGAGCCCGACAAGATTCGAACTTGTGACATGGTCCTTATCAGAGGCCCATGGAAATCCGACGAAAAGATCAAAAGCCCTTTGATTTTCGGCACTTTACCAAAATGCCGGCGGTTCGCAATTCATCTCATTCCGACGCATTTTTTCACATAGAAAGGCGGCAACTGGAAATCGAACAGGTATAATAACTGGTCAGAGAGCGAGAGGTAGCGGTCCGACAGGAGAGCGATAATGTCCAATTCCATACCCATCGAACAGGCGGCGATACATTTGGCTGAACTCGTCGGCAAGCTCAGGCCCGGCGATGAGATAGTATTGACAGAACATATTCATCCCGTCGCCCGAATTTTGCCGAACCGCTCCAAACTGGTGCGCCGAAAGGCGGGAAGTTGCAAAGGAATGTTGATCGTCCTTCAAGAAGATGATGAGCACCTCAAGGATTTCGGAGAGTACATGCCATGAAGGTCCTGCTGGATACCCATTCCTTTCTTTGGTATGTCTTGGACGATCCGCAACTGAGTAACACCGCCCGCATGGCCATCGAGGGCCAATCAGCAGACGTGCTGGTGAACCCGGTCCAAGCGGCGCTTGGCCCTGAACCGCCAGAAGTGCTGGTTAGCCCGGCCAGCTATTGGGAAATCGCCATCAAGATCAGCTTGAAAAAGTACGCGCTGACGGTCCCATATGAAGCCTTTTGGCAACATGGTATTCAGGACAATGATTTCCATGTTTTACCCATCGAGATTGCACACGCCGGCGAGTTATTAAAGATGCCGTTTCATCACAGAGACCCGTTTGATCGATTGCTGATAGCTCAAGCAATTGTGGAGAACGTCCCGTTGGTGAGTAATGACTGGGCGCTGGACGACTATTCGGTGAAGCGAATCTGGTGATGCGGGCCGCTGGACGCGGCCAAGAGTGAAAACCCTCCCAATAATCCGCAAGAATCAAATGGGCCCGACAAGATTCGAACTTGTGACCTCGTCCTTATCAGACGCCCAAGGAAGCCTGCCAAAATACTCAGGAATCCCTTGATTTCCAATACTTTATCAAACTTCGACCGATTCGCAATTCATCTTTTGGTGTCGCATTCTTTCGCACGGATTCGCGGTATTCAAGAATTAATCCGGTAACAAAACGGTAGAACAACTGCATATGACCCATGCTAATCCGCGGCTACTTCCACAACGAAAACCTTCTTGTCAGAGGTTGCAAGATTTCCTTGATTCCAAATATCGCGATGCCAGCGTAATCCAAGTCGGCTTCGCGCATGGTGGCGGTGCGCTGCAATTGTTCAGCCCAGGTGTCGCCCGTCATGGTGTTCGACACGAAATCCACGAAGGCAATCTTCGCGCCGCGGACGGCTTGGCGCAACGTTCGGATTTCATTGGCCGAGCCCCTCAGGACGATAAGACTTCTTGCCGACACGCTTGGGTGAGTTTGTCCATCGGCGTCAACGAAGTCCAAGAACTTTAGATCCTCGCGTCCCTTCTCGCCGATGCGGTTCGCCAGCCCAAGCGTCATATGAGCAATGGCGTTCATCGCCTTCCCCGGTTCCAAGTTCTTGTTCACGACTGCCACGATTCGGGTAGTCTCGACGGTTTCTGTATTGCTGTCGAAGATAGTCATATCTTGATCCTTTCCTGATTAGGCGGAAGTCGTTGCGGCGCGGAACACCCGCGCCCCAACAGCGACATCCTCGATCCCAAGGCCCATGAAATTGCAATATATTTTGTCATCGCCATTGTTGCCGGGCTTACGACCGGTGACGATCTCGCCAAATTCGGCGTACAAGTCGCTTCGGTCGAACTTGCCGGCCTGAGTGAGCTGGTGGAGCAGCTTTTCCTCGCGATTCGCGGCCGTCCAGTCATCCACAACGACCTTATCCGCAGCGAGCAAAACATCTGCCTCGCAGTCGCTGAGGGAAAGTGGGATCATCAGCCACGGTGCCGTCAACCAAGCCAACTTCAAGTAGCCGTTGCTGGACCCGGTCGTCGCGGCGATGACCACGTTAGCCCGGCGGACGCATCCCTCGGCGGTGGGAAACACGGAGATGGGAATCGTTGTCGTGGTCTTAACGGCATCCCGTAGTCGTTCCGCACGCTCCTGATGAAGATCGCAAAGCCGGATCTCGGTGATTCCGTCGACGAAATAAATGAGCGTGGACACGACTTCCCGGGCAATTGGACCGGCACCGACAACCGCGACGTGAAGCGCCCCGGCTGGGGCCAGCAATTCCACAGCCAGCCCAGCGATCGCGGCCGTACGACGTGCGCTTAGAGCGCCGCATTCCATGACGGTCAACGGGAAGGCCGAAACTGGGTCGTTCAACGCGAGAATGCCTGACGCGCGCGGCAATCCGCGGTCGAGGTTCGACGGCATGGATCCGATCCACTTCATACCGATCATATTGACCGGCGGTCCGAGGGATGCCGGCATGCTAATAAACCTACCGCCGGCCGACATCTGTTCGAGACCCGCCGGGTATAGATATGGCTTAGGCGGCATTTGAAATCGGCCCGTGGCGTGGCACACCATCGCATCTTGCACGCCGGCGCGAGCCATGGAGAGCGTGAGGAGCTTGTCGACCTCGGCGTCCGTCAGCACAAGAAGCTTGTTGTTATGTCTATCCATGGCGTTCTCCAATTTATTAGCGGGGTCGTTTGTCGGTTCGCACGTCGATTCACGTCTTCCGCAGCGTGAAGACCAAGGCATCGTGCGTGTGTGGGTACGGCCGAAAATCGCCGTGGGCAGGGTCGTCCCATCTCACGGCCTGGCAGTCCAGGACGTCGAAAATCCCCTGGAGCAGCGGGCGGAATTCGGCTTCTTCCCAAAACGAAAACAACGTGTTCTTGAACAGGTACGTGCGAGCGCTAAGCGCCGCGCCTTGGCCGAATGCCGCGTCGCGCGGCGTAAAAACATTCGTGACCAGAATGCCGCCTGCAATCAGAGTGCGGGCCATCTCTTCAAGCGCGACGCGAGGACGGTGGATCTGCGGCAGCGCGTCGATGCAGATTGCAAAGTCGAATTGTCCCGACGCCAGCGGCAACTGCTCCAAGCTTGCCGTGACAAGCGTCGGCAGCGGCTGAAGCCCTATTTCGCGGGACCGCTTAGCGGCCCGCTGGAGACCGGCGGCGGAGATGTCCACCAACGTCAGCGCGACGCCCGCTTTGGCCAGCGCCAGGCTATTGCGGCCATCGCCGGCACCGTAGTCGGCGACGGACATCCCTGACTTCAACACGGGCGAGATTGATGGTTCCAAAAACGGCGGCGGGCAATGGCCCCAAGCAGCGTCGCTTTCTGCCTTGTAGTAGTCCTCCCAACCCTTGTAAATGCCGGCGTCCTCTGACAAGAGAATAAAAGATTTTTGTTCGTCAGGCATAACAATCCTCCTCGACGTAGACGGGCTCATGAATGAAATCCCCGAGGCCGTGAGCCATCAGCCAATCCGAGGAATATAGGGTTGACATATAGTTGGTACCGCCATCCGGGATGACGGCGACGATGTGACCGGCGTCAGGGATTAAGTCGGGCCGCACGCGCGCCACCCTTTCAACTGCGGCGATGGTTGCACCCCCTGATGGGCCAAGCAGGATGCCATGCATTCGGCGCAGCCGATGGCAAACTAATGCGGAGTGGCGATCATCAACGTGGACGACGATGAAGTTGTACGGCTTCGCGCTCACTTCTCGAACGAATTCTGTCGGGCTCCCATTACCGAAACCCGAGAACTGACGCCTTACCCCGATGGGCGTCCAAAAAAGGCGCGAACCCCGGGCGTCGACGGCAAAGATGCGCCACCGGCGGTCGTTTGTTAGCGAGTACCTAGAAATTCCGTTCAAAAGGCCGCCGGTTCCCACGGGGACAAAAATAGCGCCAACGTGGCCGTCGGCCTGTTCGTCGATCTCGCGGGCGAGGGCCTCGTACGCAAGAGGTACCCGGGGATCCCGGTACTGGTCGATCAAAATTGCGCGCGGAACACGCCTGCAGAAATCGGCGATCCACGCCAGCCGCGCCCGCAGGTGGGATCCTGTCTCATCCGGGTTGTCTATCACTTTGAGTCGAACGTGGGGGAAGGTCTCGGGCACAACTCGCAATTCCGGTGGCGACAAATGGTCCGAGACGGCGAGGACCTCGATCGAATCATTCTGCGTGTGATGCGCGAATCCGCGCCAAAAATTCCCCGAGCTGGGGGCGAGGAAAAGTGGCTTTTGCCCGCCGACCGATTGGAACATCCCCGTCCGCCGGAGGCTATCGGCGATCAGCCCCGCAGGACGACCTTTAGACGAGCCAGAGGGGAAAAATTCTTCAAGTTTAAGGAGCAGGTTGATGCCCGCGACCGCAAGCTGTCGGACCGGCGTCGCATTGGATGTCATAGGCTGCATCGGTCCCTCCCTTCATTGGAGAATGCTTGTTTGAAGGGAGAAGAGTCGGCCGCGTCCGTGGGGCTGTAGTTTCGCCAAAAGATCGTTGTCATGCGTGACTCCGTGTCAGTCAGTTGCCTGCTTTTCACCAAGACCAAACAGGCAGCTCAATATTGCGGATGCGATGACTCGGGAGGGTGATCAGGCGTCTTCGTCGGATGGAGGTAATGAATGAAAGTTAAGCTATCGGAGGGAGTTATATTAAATGCACATGCCTGTCGGGTGTTTTCATTTGCCGACATTCCGCCATAAATGACGCGGATTCCTTTGGGAAATACTATCTTCCTGCCGGAGTTTCATTTGGGTCTTCTGGAATTAAAGGTCCTCTTCGTAATGTCCCCTTGAACTCCGGACGTTCTCTGTTCCAGAGCTCCGATAGCAGTAACTCGAAATAACGTAACCCATTAGTACAAAGTACGTTAAGATCGTTGGTGAAGGCCCACAGTTCGCATAACCAATGTCGAAGCGGTGGCTACGATATATATAGGATGCTGTCGCGCGGCGGTGCTGAGTAGTTTGTCGTGCCTAGTGGTGTATCCATGTAGCCGGCGAGACCAACCATGCCGAATCAAAATAGTCACGGCCTGATGGACCGAATCGTACGATGGCTTGCTCTGCGACCGGGCAAGACCGCAGTGCATGCGGGGCACTTCCTGTTACTCAAGCACCAGGACCGGTGCGTTCCCGCGATTTTGGAAGAACACGGTGAGGAATATCCCGAAGTTCGCGGCCTAATTGAGAATCTAATTGCCCGATTTCCGCTTGAGACATGGCGACTCGGCGTCGAACTCACAGCGCGCCTGAATGCCGACGGACACGACCCGAGCCTCCTGACACTCGTGAACGATTGGTATTTTCTCAGGCAATTGGCTGAAGGTGAAGCAACCGAGCTTCGCAAACGATTCTACGCTTCACACCTCGATTTGCTTCCAACCTATGCTCGGGCATTGGAAAACGCCGGACTAAATCAAAGCATCCTTACGTCGATTGGTCCAAATCCAGTGCTGATTTCCGAATACTGGCTGCGCAGGCGGGCCGAACGCCGACTGAAAGAACTGCGCCATCCGCAGGTGAGATCAGTCAGCCGTCCGGATGGTACAAAGGAATTAATGCTCGAAGATTTGGGACGCGAGTGCCGGCGTCTCCTGTGTGGAGGCCAAGCAGACTGCGCCGATGAAGTCTTAGAACTGCTTTGTATCTTGGCTGAAAAAGGGTTTACATCCCTTATCAACTTTATACCTCGCGAATGTGAGCAACCTGTGAACAAAGGTTGTGTGCTTGCGATCGATCTGTTTGGGCTGCATGATTTTCGAATTCTCAACATTGCGCTCCCGTGCTTGGGTGGCGGATTCCATGAGCAACTAATCGTCGACGATGCGATGGTGCATACGGTGGCAGCATTCGAATTGGACAACGGCGACTTTGAGGCTGATGTAAACTCCGCCCATGGCCGGCAATGGATCATGACATGATCACTGATGATTTCCGCCGAGCCCTGGATGCGATTCTGGAGGACTTAACTCCAGAGACAGGAATTGCCGCGGTTTTGTATCGTCATCCATTTGGACGGGTCTACTACCCCTTGCTGATACACATTCCAGAGACATTCGTGAATCCTTTAGGGATTGATCCAAATGAAAGATATTATTTATTTTCAACCCGCCTCGAAGAAGCAGATCTTCAAAAAGGTCAAATCGAGATCAAGACAGATGCCGATGCGGATATTCTAGTCCAACACGGCAAGCTTGGTGTCTGCCTTTTTGAGCGGAGTTTACTCAAAGTTCAATTCCATACGTGTCCGTCAATTGCGGACCAGCACGTTGTAATTGCAATAATCGGTCCGGCAGACACATGGCCAGCGAGAATCACTCCCCCAGGTGACGGCATTCTGCGAGCCGTGGGCCGTATTGTTCACGCGTGGGCTAGGACAAACGAAAGCCTGCTCACACCTGTCGGCTTAACGGGTGAAGAGGTGCTCTCTCAGACGCGCAATATTCTTGATGACGCACGCTCAGATCCTCCCTTTTTCCCGGTTTTGCATTCCCAGTTGACCGCGAAGTCTTTTTCCGACGTGGGAGCATCCCAAAGAGGCAGTAACCCTCTTTCATATAATTGTGCGATTTGGTCACGCTGTGAACAACTACGTCGGGACTATATCGACGAGATGTTTATCCAGGCGATCCAGGAGGATCTGTTTTTCCATCCAATTCCAGCGGGTGCATATCCATTGGCTGACGCGATAGGCGGAAAAGACGGCATATGTAAAGACTATGTGCGGAAATTGGCCGTCTCGGAATCCGGTTCGGTATTGTGTGCGAGATTCAACGTCCCAAATGATTTGGTTTCAAAGGCGACAAAAGACTGGTCTCGCCCTTTATGTAAATCGCCGGACCCGTCCGACTGGCATCTTTTGCGGCGCGGCATCAGTAAGCTAATTGCGGGAGATGATCTGAGCGCCCTGATCACGATGTGGATCGGAAGAATTGAGAACGGAGCCGTCAAATATGCGTTCCCGGTTGGGTTCTCTCCTGGCAAACAGCAACACCGTCTTGCCGAGATTATGACTTCCCCACAGCTATCGCACCTACGAGTTAAAATTTCGTCTGGTCGTATCACAATTGATGTTCTTAGGCTGGACGCGGAGGCGAACGACTATTGGCAACAAGCGCATCAGACGATTACTCAATTGGCAAACG
>JBEKUH010000047.1:0-28754 GCA_049515255.1 Tepidisphaeraceae bacterium
TTGAGAGGATTTTTTATGCCCCAACCGCTGAAAATGGTGTACGAACAGGATGCCCCGCTGGATGCCCTTGTCGGAAAAACGGTGGCGATTTTAGGGTTTGGATCGCAGGGTCATGCCCACGGGTTGAATCTGCGCGACAGCGGAATCAAGGTGATCGTGGCCAATCGCCAAGACAGCGCGAATGGCCGCTTGGCAATTCAACATGGGTTCGATCCGCTCAGTGTCGAGGATGCAGTGAAGGCCGCCGATCTGATCATCGCAACATTGCCGGACGAAGTGCAGCCAGGCGTCTATGCCAAGAGCATCGCGCCGCATCTGAAAGCGGGCAAAGCGCTAGGCGCGACGCACGGATTCAATATTCATTTCAAAACCATCGTGCCGCCCAAGGATGTGGATGTCCTGATGGTCGCTCCCAAAGGCCCCGGCCATCTCGTGCGAAGCGAATTTGAACGCGGCGGCGGCGTTCCGTGTTTGCTTGCGGTGCATCAGGATGCCAGCGGCAAAGCGAGATCAATCGGCCTGGCCTGGGCGCGCGGCATCGGCGGCGCTCGCAGCGGCGTCATCGAAACCACTTTCAAGGACGAATGCGAAACCGATCTCTTCGGCGAACAAGCCGTCCTCTGCGGCGGACTTTCCGCGCTCATCAAGGCCGGATTCGAAACACTCATCGAAGCCGGTTATCCCGAGGAAATGGCGTACTTCGAATGCGTCCACGAAGTGAAACTGATCGTCGATCTGATCTACGTCGGCGGCCTGGATTACATGCGCTATTCCATCAGCAACACCGCCGAGTATGGCGATCTCACCCGCGGCCCGCGCGTCATCACGCCGGCGGTCAAAGCCGAGATGAAGAAGATTCTCTCCGAGATCACCACCGGCCAATTCGCCAAGGAATGGCGCGCGGAATACGAGGGCGGCATGAAGAATTTCAAACGCCTCTACGAGCAGGACAACCAACACCCCGTCGAAGTCGTTGGCCGACGCCTGCGAAAAATGATGCCGTGGCTGAAAGCCAAAGAACCGCCGAAGAATTAACTTTTCGTTCCCTTCGCTTGCTCCGAATTTGGCGAGTCGATACCGTTTGCCGCCATGGCCGACATCATCTGGCTCAACGGCGAGATCATGCCCTGGTCCAGCGCCCGCATCGGCGTCGAAGACCGCGGGTTTCAGTTCGCCGATGGGGTATACGAAGTTATCCGCATTTATCGGGGAAAACCGTTCATGCTGGCCGAGCACATGCAGCGGCTGAAACAGTCGGCGGCGGGGATCGAATTGAAATTGCCGATGGAGCGGGAGGCGCTCATGGAGCAGATCAACAAATTCCTGCCGCGCTCTGACGTCGATGAGGGAATGATTTATCTGCAACTGACACGCGGCGCGGCGGCGAGGAATCATGTCTTTCCGAATGTTCCACCGACACTGCTATTTTACGCCCGCCCTTTGCCGCCGGTGCCCGAGCCGGGGAGGGGAGAAGGTGTCAAATTGCTCGCGGTGCCCGATGAAAGATGGAAGCGTTGCTGGATCAAGTCGATCGCGCTGTTGCCGAATGTGTTGGCGAAGAATCAGGCCATCGCCGCCGGGGCGGACGAAGCGGTGTTCATCGACAATGGTCAGGTCACCGAATGTTCCGCGAGCAACATTTTCGCCGTGATCGGCAAACGGCTGGTGACCCATCCGGTGGGAAGCAAAGTCCTCCCGGGAATCACGCGCGCCCTGCTGCTGGAACTCGCTCCATCAGTGGGCCTCGAACCAGACGAACGATCCTGGCGAGAAGAAGAAGCCCGGCGAGCGGATGAATTGTTCATCACGAGCACGACACGGGAAATTTCCTGGGTGGCGCGCTGGAATGATCGCTACATCGGCCAGGGAAAATGCGGAGCCGCGACGAAAAAGTTGCATGAGGCGCTGCTGGAATGCGTGAAGAGAGAGATAAAGGGGAGAGAGATAAAGGGGACACGACCCTTTATATAAAGGGTCGTGTCCCCTTTATCTGTCCCCTTTATCTGTCGGAGTACCGGAAAAGGGGAAATGCGGGATTACATTCTGAAATCTTTCGGCTTTTCCGGCGGCGATTCCTTCTCCCGCAAATCATTGAGCAAATCCACATAGTCGGCGTCATCCAATTCAAACCACTGAGGAATCGCCGACGCTGAACATCCGCGTCGCTCGGCAAGCGCCTGGACAATCCGCGCACGCAATTCCGGATCGAGAATTTCGCAGATGCGGATCAATTGATGCCGTACTCCTTCCAGCGTTTCTCGACCAAATCTTTTGTCGCCTGATCCATCGTCAATTCCTTGGGCCAGGTCCGAGTTTTCCCCTCGGCCGGCAATTTCACGGTGGCATCAAATCCAATTTTGCTCCCCGCGCCCATCTCCGGGCTGGCGTGGTCGAGAATATCCACGGGGCCATGAGCGATCTCCATGTCGCGCTGCGGATCGCAATTGGAGAACAGATGGAACAGCACATCTTGTTCGTTCTGCACATCCACATTTTCATCCACGACGATAATGAATTTCGTAAAGCTCATCTGCCCCGCGCCCCAGATGGCGTGCATGACCCGCCGGGCGTGGTACGGATATTCCTTGCGGATTTTGATGTACGCACAATTGTGAAAAACGCCGGCGGGCGGCAGGTTATAATCCAAAATATCCGGCACGATCGTCCGGAGCAGCGGAAGGAAAATCCGCTCGGTCGCCTTCCCCAGAAAATAATCCTCCATCGGCGGCTTGCCGACGATTGTCGTCGGATAAATCGGGTCTTTTCGGTGCGTGATGGCGGTGACTTCAAACACGGGATAGAGATCGGCGAGGCTGTAAAAACCTGTGTGATCCCCGAACGGGCCTTCCATCAATTTCTGATTCGGATCGACAAATCCTTCGATGACGATCTCCGCATTGGCGGGGACATCCAGTGGAATCGTCCGACAGGGAACCAGCTCAATTCCGCGCCCATTCAAAAATCCAGCAAAAAGCAATTCCTCGATTCCCGGCGGCAGCGGCGCGGTGGCGGCGTAGGGCAGCACGCTTTCGCCACCCAGCACGATGGCCAGCGGCATTTTTTCGCCGCGACTTTGGTACATGCGAAAATGCCGGGCGCCGTCGTGGTGCATGTGCCAGTGCATGGCGCATTTGCGCGGGCCGAATTGCTGGACGCGGTACATGCCGATGTTGCGGTCGCCGGTTTCGGGATTGCGGGTGAAGACGCCGCCGAGGGTGATGTATCGGCCGGAGCCGCGCTCGGTGATTTTTGCAGCAGCCGCGCTGTCGGCGACTTGCCCACTGTCCAAATCTCCATCCAGCGGCCAGCACTGAATCAGCGGCAGGCGA
The DNA here is from genome assembly GCA_049515255.1 of Tepidisphaeraceae bacterium. Lineage (GTDB taxonomy): Bacteria > Planctomycetota > Phycisphaerae > Tepidisphaerales > Tepidisphaeraceae > JBEKUH01. The sequence continues at coordinate 3,330 of JBEKUH010000047.1, forward strand.
TTCAAATCCGCGCGATCCCCTTCCAGTACGACTTCCTGACAAATCCCGCTGCGCACCGTCTTGGGTGGAAATGTCCCAAGCTTCAGGAGGTCCGGAAGCTTCTTCATTTTTTCCATCAGAGTCGTGGGGATTTCCGGCTTCACCAGCGCTTGCACACGGTCGGCCAGTTCTTTCAAATTCGCCGTACCGAGTGCCTGATTCACTCGCCAGTATGAACCGAATGTGTTGATTGCAACCGGAATGTTCGAGCCTTTGATGCTTTGGAACAAAAGCGCTTTGCCGCCGAGTTTTCCGATGGGGGATTGATCGACTTCATCGTGTCCGTGGGGGGCGGGCGTTTTGCAGACGCGATCGCAGATGGCGGCGATTTCGAGCTTGGGATCGACCGGCGCGGAGATTCGCGCCAGCTCGCCCTCACGTTCCAACAGTTTCAGGAAGTCTGAGAAGGTCGCGCTGCCCATGGCGCGATGGTAAAGCCTCCAGCACCGGTTCACAAATCGCCTGCGGGCGGCGGCTGTTCATGTACGGCCGCTCAAAGAGCAAGTGGAACGGCCAGGTGATCGCCAGCACAATCGGCACGCCAATGAAGGTCATGCAGAGGTATTGGGCGTAGGGGCCAAATTGGGCTTGATTCAATCCGAGTTTTGCCAGCGCCAGCAGCGGATCGTGAATGAGATAGAGGCTGTAAGAGACCGCGCCCAGCCACGCCGCCGATGGGCGGGAGAGATTGCGAATCAGCCAATGATGGGGGCGATTGGTCAGCGCCTTGGTGTAAACGAGCAAACAAGCCGCGGCCGCGCCGGCGAGGGTGTCGAATGCCCAGTTGTACGGCCAGAGTCCTTCGATTCCGTTGGTGGTGATGAAGCGAAGTTTTCCCGCAGCGCATTCGGCCGTGAGGATAGCGAATATGAGCATGAGCGAAACGGTGCGGAACCGCCAGCGTTTGCGATTGGGCCGATCCGTCGCAGCCGCGGCCATTCCCATTGCGAATAATCCCAGATACCACGGAGCGGTCGCATGGCCTTTGCCGAGAATGAGGAATCCACCCAGCCCGACGGCCAGTGCGCAGAAAATCACGCCGATATTTCCCATCCGCCGCCAGATCGGCAGCAGAAGAATTGGAAACAGAAAGTAAATTTGCCATTCGGTGGCGATGGTCCAGAACGGCGGATTGATTTTCGACGCCCAATGATAGGAAAGATTATGAACCAGGAACAAATGCGCGAGGATCATGTGCGTTCCCCAGGCGGGAACGGCATCAGCCCATTCCGGGGCGAGCGTGCCATTGAGCGCGGGGACAAGCGCGATGATGCCGATGCTAATCAGTAATGCAGCGTAATACGGCGGAAGAATTCGTCGCGCCCGGCGTTTGATATAATCCCATCTCCCTCCCGGCAATTGGCCGGTACCCGCCGAGACCACCGGCCGCATGAGCAGATATCCGGAGAGAACAATGAAGAGATCCACGCACACGCGCCCCTGCAGAATCCAGCCCAGTGTGTCACGGACGATCGCCTGCCAGCCGGTCATTTGCGTGCCGACCAGCGTGAACCTGAAAATGTGATCCAGCACCACCCACAGCGCCGCCAAACCGCGCAGACCTTCGAGGTACTTCACGTTTCGGCCGCCGGTCGGTTGTCCATTGGCGGCGCGCAGATTATCGGTCGTAATCGTTTGGGGCATGGCGCTTCTGTGCCCGAAAATATCCACCATGCGCAATTGGGTTGCTAATTCGATCACAGCTCGATGCGGAGGATTTTCTTTTGTTTCCGGGTACATGGGCGAATCCGCCGCTTTATGCGGTTGGGACGGCCTCCTCTTGCGGCTCTGTCGCGGATTCGGCGATCTCCCGCGCCGGCTCCGCTTCGATTTCTTTCGGCTCGAAACTCTCCGGGCATTTGCGGTAAATCCAGAGCGCGCCCAGCCCGACGCCATAAACCGTCCACATCCAGATTCCGCCCGTGGGACCTTCCAGATAGACGTCGAACGCCGCGTTGGTCATGAAAGCGGCCCAATAAATAATCAGAAAGACAAACAGCGAGGTCCATCGGGTTTGCCCGCTACGATGGGCGCGCACCGCGCTGTCGATCATCCAATAGAGCCAGGTGAGATGGCAGACGATCCAGAGCGCCAACCCCGGCACGCCACCGCGAGCGAGCTGGGTGAGATGGCCGTTGTGCGGGCTGCGCAAACTGTGATCCTCTTCGACCTGAAATCCGTCATCATCCGCAAGGTTGACGCCGAAGCCTTTGCCGGTCCAGAAATATTTTCCGTGTACGGTGTAGTTGAAAATGGTGTCCCACCAGAGCAGGCGCCATTCCTTGCTGCCGGCCAGGTCCTGGTTGTCGGAGTTGGTGAAAATGCTCTGGACATTCTGAAAAATCTGGTCGGCGGAAATCTCCCGGAACGGTTCGTGCGAACTTTTGATGTGGATGTCATAAATCCACATGATGGCGACGCCGAGCAAAAGCGTGGCAAACACACCGCGGATGATGGGGGATTTCGGCCGCATACAGGCGAGGATGACTGAGCCCATGCCAAAAGTGACCATGGCCGCGCGACCGGTGAAGGTCGCGCCCAGGTCGATGATCAGGCCGGCGACGATGAAAATTGGATTCAAGCCGCCCAGCAGTACGGCAAAAGCGAAGATGCCGGTCAGATGCACTACGACATCGCCGCCCTTGATGAGAATCAGCGGCACATCCGCCCAGGGCGCGTCCGGCACCGCTTCGGGATAGAACACGTAGATGCAATAAGTGATCGGAGCGACGATGATAAATATTTTGGCAAACACTCGGAAATATCGTTCGAGTGTCAGCAGCCGGCGGGGTTCACAGGCGAGGAGGCTGGCGATGACGATGGAGAATAATCCCCAGATCCAAATGGCCGCGTCGCGCAACGCATCCGGTCCATAAATCGAAATGTAGGGAACCGTCCGAATCAATCCCCAAGCCATATACGCCAGCAGCGGCCAGACCCAGCCGGTTCGCAGCACCCGGCTCCAGTTTTCGGACATGCAAAGCGCGAACACGCCGTAGGCCAAAACCATTTCCCCGATATAAAGCGGCGGAACACCGATGTAGGCGAATCCCTTTCCGATAACGGCGTACCCCAGGAGGGCGATTCCGAGGAATCGAAGAAAATAGTCGCCGTGCCCGATCCCGCGATCGGTCGCCAAGGTCCGCATAAGCAGGACATCGGCCGGATATAGGGGTGAGTTTGGGTGCGGTTAAACGTGTCTGATAATCTGCGTGAGGCGGATCAATCCTTCGGCAACCGCATCGGCGTTTCGAAATTGGTCTCGCCTTCCTTAGTCTTGATCTTGCCCATGACCTTGGATTGGAGATCGACGTGGATTCTTCCGCCGAGATTGGTGAGATCGCCGCCGATCACGCCGCTATGGACGAGTTTGCCACCGGTTTGGACTTCGACATTTCCCTGCACATTGCCGAAGATATGCGCTCGGCCGCCGGGGGCGACGTTGATGTCGCCATAGACACTGCCGCGCATGTAGAGTTTTCCGCCGTCGACGACGGTGATATTGCCGGCGACTTTTCCCCAGAGGGTGAAAAGCTCGTACACCACGACATCACCGCTGATTGTCCCGCGTTCTTCTCGCATAACGAAATACAGACTTGCCTACGCCGACTTATCGGCCAACGGAAACGTCGACTGGAGCAGGCGCTTCGCCCAATGCCAATCGCATGCCGCGGCGGCTGCCCATTTGAATTTTGAGAAGCACCGCCAGCGCCACCACCGGAAACCCGACAAGTCGCGCCCAGAATAAGCCGACCAACTTCCAGCCGCTATCGTGCTCGCGGACTCGCAGAATCAATTCCGCCCAATTGTACAACACGCCGGGAATTCTGAACTCCGGCGAAGTGAATGTTGCATTGATCAAAAACGCCTGCCACGGAAACAGCAAAATCGCCAGGACGACGCACCACAAAAATGCCCAGACGAGATTCGCCACGCCGATCAATCGTCCCACCAGCATGATTGCCAGGATCAGCAGCAAATCCACACCCAGCACCACCGGCGCGATGATCCCCAAAAAATCCGTCACGCCAATCCAATAACGTAGAAAATCGTCTCGATTGTTGGCTTCGGAGAAGTCGATCTGATATCGCCCGATCAAAAATATCGAGATTTGCGAGAGCAGAATCAGCAGGATCACCAGGAAGAGAAGATTTTTGGCGCGACGGGCGGCAAGCATCGCATCGGCGTAGTCGGCCAGCGCGGAAATGGTGCGGTCATTCACGGTTGATCCTCATTTTTTTCGGCCGGGGCGACTCTGGCGGGCGCGGGCAAGCAGGGCCTGCTCCTTCTGTTTCGCCGAAGCGCCGGCGGGCGGTTGGTTCAGGGCGGCGCGGGCCTTGGCGGGATTGCGGTTCTGCCGCGCCACCGCCGCCACGCGCGCCAGACGGGTGTCCTCCGGATTGGCTTCGTCTCCGCAATTCTCGCAAATTTCGCTCTTGGGATCGTAAAGTTCCCCGCAATGAATGCATCGGCCGGCTTTGCGTAATGCGTCGATTTTGGCCCGCCGCTGATATTCAGTGATCCCGCCTTTGGCCGCATAGAATCCCAACGCTCCCGTCGCCGCCAGCACGATGAACGGGTTTAACACGCTCAGCACCAGCACTATGATGATCCACACCGCAACCGCGCCAAAGAAAAAGCCGTAGACTTGCAGTGGCGGCACGCCCTGCCCATTTCGCTGGGCCGCCTCGGATATGACCACCAAAACGCTGGCCGCCCCGATAAATGGCCAAACGGTCCACCCCTTGGTGACAAATATGTTCACGATGATGCCGACCAGGATCATCCCACCGATGACCAGATACGACCGCCGCAGATCGAGTTCAACAAATTCTCGTAGCGCCCCGGTGATTTTTGACTTTATTTGGCTCTCTTGCATGAAAATCGCGCCGACGTTGGTTACATCATTATAATGCAACAGAGCTATAATGTGCGATGGAGGAAAACATGATTCGGACATTGACGATTGTCATGGCAATCTGCGTCATCGGGGTTCTATGGGTCTTGGTCCGTGGCCAAGACCAGCCGGGTATCAAAGGGATTAACACAGCGACCACATGGGAGTCGAATATGAATTACGAAACCGCCACCTTCGCTGCCGGATGCTTTTGGGGCACGCAGTCCACCTTCGAGCGAATCCCCGGCGTGATTCACACCCGCGTCGGCTACACCGGCGGCAGCACCAGCAACCCCAGTTATGAAGATGTCTGCACCGATCTCACGGGCCATGCCGAATCGGTGGATATTCAATTCGATCCCAAGATCGTCACCTACCAGCAATTGCTGAATGTCTTCTTCGAGAACCACGATCCCACGACGGTCAACCAGCAGGGTCCCGATTTCGGGACGCAATACCGTAGCGTGATTTTCTATCACACTCCGGAACAAAAGGCCCTGGCCGAAGCCGAAAAAGCCCGCCGTAATGCCAGTGGTGATTACGTCGGCCCCATCGTCACACAAATCGTCCCCGCCGGCCCATTCTATCCCGCCGAGGATTACCACCAATTCTATTACGAGAAGCAAGGCGTAGAATGGACCTGCCACACGGGCAACGGAAAGAAGAAACAATAAAAGAAAAGCACTCACCGGGCTAACCACTTTAGTGGTTAGCCGAACGTAGTCGGATTATTTCCCGCCCTTCTCCGGCGGCACCACAACTTCAAATCCCACTTTCACTTCCTCCATCGGCCGCGCATCCACCAGGGATCCAAATTTCATCACCTCCGGCCAGATCAGCGCGACGGCGATCACAACGAGAATCGTCCCAATCCCTCCACCCACGACCGACGTAATGGGGCCGAAGAGTCGAGCCGTTAAACCGCTTTCGAATCCGCCCAATTCATTGCTGGCCCCGATGAACACATTATTAACCGCCGACACGCGGCCGCGCATCGAATCAGGCGTCAGCACCTGCACGAGCGTATGTCGAACGATGACCGAGATATTGTCGAACGCCCCGGTAAAAAACAGCATGACAAGTGACAGGCCGACGTTTCGTGAAAGTCCAAAGACGATCGTCGCAACGCCGAACGCGGCGACCGACCAAAGCAACGCGCGCCCGGCGCGTTTCATCGGCGGCAAGTGGGCCACGAGCATTCCCATCGACACCGCCCCCAGCGCCGGCGCGGCTCGCAAGGCGCCGAAGCCGAACGAACCGATGTGCAAAATATCCTTCGCAAAAACCGGCAGCAAATACGTCGCCCCGCCGAGAAGAACGGCGAACAAATCCAGGGTGATGATCGCCAAAATGATGCGAGTGCGCGCCACGAACCGCACGCCGGCGACCAGGCTTTTCAGCGTCGCCGGTTCGCGCGACACGGCATTGCCCCGCGTGTTCATCAGCGCCAGCGCGATCACAAATGCCGCCGCACACGCCGCCGAAACCAGATACGCCGCCGTGCTGCTGAAGATCAGGATGAATCCGCCCATCGCCGGGCCGGTCATCGCGGCGATCTGAAATCCACTGCTGTTCCAGTTGATCGCATTGGGAAAATATTCCGGCGGCACCAGCGACGGCAGCATCGCCGAGCGCGCCGCCCCGCCGATCGCCTTGGCAATCGCGGCGACAAACAACATTCCATAGATAATTGGGATCGGCCCCGCAACGTGCGCGATCCATGCCAAGGCCAGCGCACACAATCCCCACGTGACTCGCATCACCAGCACAATCCGCCGCCGATCCATGCGATCCGCCAGATGACCGGCCGGCAAAGCCAGCGCGATCACGGGAATCGCCGAAACCAATCCCACCCAGCCAAGCGTCAAAGCATTGTGAGTCCGCTGATACAAATCCCATCCAACCGCCACTTCCAAAATTTGCTCGCCGATGACCGCGATGATCCAACCCATGTTGTAGAGCCGAAAATCCCGAAATCGCAGGGCCGCATAGGGATCGCGCAAATCCGGCATGGGAGTTAAAGGGGAAGAAATCGGCGGAGACGACGATGCCGGCCGCTGATCGTCCGGCGGCTCGTTGGTCAAAATTGGCGGGGAACCGGGAGAATCACTCACGATCGTGTCTCGCGCAGTGCAGCCAGCGCTTTGGCCAGCGCTTCTACGAAAAAGAATTCGCCCCACATTACGCTCTCATCGACGCCCAATCCCTTATGAATGTGGTAAACGCCGCGCTTCAGGATACCTTCCCAATTGGGATCGTCCGTCGCCAAATACGGCGGCTTGGTCAGTGTGTTCACGATGTTCAGCGCCGCTTCCCGATATTTCCGCGCCCGCCCCGCGTCCGGCGAGAGTTTTGCGAGATTGAACAATCCGCAAGCTGCGATAGCCGCCGCGCTGCTGTCGGGCTGATGCCGCGAAAGTTTCCCCGATTCCGGCGCATCATAATCCCAGGGTGGCACGCCATCGGACGGCGTGTTCTCCAGATAAAATTGCGCGTTCATCTCCGCGGTTTGCAGAAATCTCGCATCGGCATGCAGCTCGTGACACGTTCCAAATCCATACAATGACCACGTCAATCCCCGGCTCCATGCACTGTCGCCGCGATATCCCTGATGCGTCGTCTGCCGCAAAAATTCGCCCGTGTTCAAATCGAAAATCCCCTCGTGCGATGTGCTGCCATCCCCGCGCACCAGCGTCCGCCGGGTGGTCAGGCAATGTTTCATCGCCACGTCCAGCAGTTGCCGGTCGTCAGTTTGCCCAGCCGCATAAAAAATCACCGGCACGTTCATCATAATGTCGATGAACAATGATTCATCGCTAATGAACGACCGCAGATAATTGCCGTTCTTCTTGAATCGCATCGCCAGAACCTGCCCGGCGCGGATCACCACATCATTCAGCTTTGCATTCGGCTTGCCCTCGCGCACCGTGGCATCAAACCACCGCTTGTAAGTCCCGTGATAAAAAATAAATCCCAGGTCGTGCACATCCCGGTCTTCCTTGCGATGCTCCAGGTCGCTGGAATATTTCTCGGCCATTTTCCGCCAATATCCGGCATCGTCGGCCACGCCCGATTCGAGGAAAATCCACATCATTCCCGGCAAAAAACCGTCACACCAATGCGTCCAGGCTGGTTTGTCGTGCTTCCAACGGCCCCGCTCGGTGTAGAGCGGATAAAACCCGGGATGATTCTCGATTAATCGTCGCACCTGCATCTGCGCAAGCCCCAGCGCATGAGTGATCTGAGAAATACCACCTGACTGAAAGGTTGAAATGTGCTCTTTCAATGCAAAATCTCCTGCCGCTTTTCCCACAAACCAGCCCGCTGAGTGTAGCCAATTGGATGCTCCGATGCCAAAGGCGTCGCCCGCTTGCTTTGACGCGTTGGTTGCCAATAATCCCGCAAGGTTCGCAATGTTAAGACCGGGCCGTGGGGCGGAAGATTGGGAGCAAATGGAGAACCCATCATTGGACCTTCTGATGAGGCGAAGTTTTCCCGAACTGGCAGCGGCACTGCGCGACCGCTCGGCCAAAATTCTGGATCGCTTCCGCTCGCTTGCCAAGGAAGCGCTCCCCCACGCCGACGAACTCACCCTTGCTGAGTTGCTTGATGATCTCCCCAAAACGCTGGAAGATTTGGCCGTCACGATCGTCTCCACGGATGGCGCGATGCAGAAAAATTTCCTGGTCGATTCGCGCCGGCACGGCGTCTGCCGATTTCATCAAAGCTATAACCTCAGCGAACTGCTTGTCGAGTACGGCATCCTGCGTTCCGTGATCGTGAACGAAGTGACCGGCGCCCTCGGCCGGGCACTGTCGCTGGAAGAATCGATCGGCCTCCACGCCGGCCTCGACGCGGCGACACGCCGATCGGTCGAAACTTTCGTCAACTTTCAGCAGGACGAAATCAAAGCCGGCTCCGAGGCGTTCAGCAAATATCTTTCGTTCCTCAGCCACGATCTGCGGGGCAATCTCAATGCCATTTTGCTGGTGGTGGAAGTACTCCGCCGCGAACTGGCCGGCGTCCCGCAAGTCCAGGAATCGCTGAGCGATCTGGACAGTTTGCGGCGGGCGATTTTCATGACCGTTGGAACAATGGACCGCTTTCTCCAGGCCGAGCGATTCCGTCGCGGCAAGATTGAAGTCAAAATCGCCCCGGTGAATGTCGGACAGTTGGTGAACGATGCTGCCAATCATTTCCAGAGATTGGCCGAGGAGAAGAACCTGGCGTTGCACGTGCAGGCTTCGGAAGTCCCCGAAATTCCCAGCGACCGTGAGTTGATCGTGCTGGTTCTGCAAAATCTGTTGAGCAACGCGATCAAATATACACCCAAGGGCGGCGTTCGCATGGTCGCCGAGCCGTTGGCGGATGGCGGGTGCAGGGTTGGCGTCTCCGATGATGGACCGGGAATTGCCGATGACAAAATACGGGAGGTGTTTCAGCCGTTCGTGCGCGGCGCGGCCCACGGACAAGCGGGGACGGGACTGGGCCTGCACATTGCCCTTCAAGCCGTCGATTTGCTGGGCGCGAAATTGTGGGCAGAAAATAATCCGACCGGCGGAGCGACATTCTATTTTGAATTGCCGCCCAAGCCGCCGAATTCGTGATCGTGGATCAATGGGTGTCAACGGGTTCTGGGAAGGAGAGCGCAAAGAATGTCCGACATTTCCGAGATATCCAAACGGTTTGCCATTCCCCGCATTGTGCGCATCGAGCCGGGCCGGGGTGGATTGACCCGCTTGCTGGTCGAATCCGATCTTGCCCAGGCGGAAATGTATTTGCATGGCGCGCACATCACGCACTTTCAGCCGCGCGATGCGGAGCCGATTTTGTTTCTCAGCCGTCAGAGCATGTTTGAGTCGGGCAAGCCGATTCGTGGGGGCATTCCGCTGGTGTTTCCCTGGTTTGGCGCTGGGCGTGGCCAACCGCGCACGCCGCCACATGGATTTGCGCGACTTCGCGAATGGCAAATCGAATCCTGCGATGCCCGCGCCGATGGCTCGGTGCGAATCGCACTGACGTTCACAACCGATGAAGAGACGCTCAAGCTTTGGCCATTTACAGTCCGACTCCGATTGATCGTCATCATCGGCAAAACTTTGGATGCGACGCTGGAGATCAAAAATCTCTCGCAACAACCGATGGAATTTGAAGAAGCTTTGCATACTTACATTCATGTGGGCGACGTGCGGAAGATCGCCGTGAATGGTTTGAAGGACGTCGAATACGCCGATCGCACGGCTTCGGGGCAACATCGAAAACAGGTGGAAACTCCGATTCGCATCGCCGGCGAGACGGATCGCGCTTATCTCAACACGCAAAGTGCATGCACCATCGAAGACCCGGTGATGAAGCGGACGATTCGCATCGAAAAGGAGAATTCGGCCGTCAGCGTGCTCTGGAATCCCTGGGCCGCCAAGGCGATGTCCATGCCGGATTTTGGGGATGATGAGTGGGTGTCGATGGTTTGCCTTGAGGCCGCCAACGCGCTGGATTATGCTGTCACGCTTGCACCGGCATCCACGCACCGCATGAGCACGCGCATCGGTCTGGCCGTATAATTGGCCCCGATGCCCGGCCCGCCGACAACTTCCGTTTGGGACGACAATCTGTTGGCCAACCCGCACACCGTGGCAGACAAGCGCGGGCGGGTGCAGCAGATGTTCGCCGCCATCGCGCCGTCCTACGATCTCAACAATCGCCTGCATAGTTTGTGGCGCGATCAAGCCTGGCGTCGCGCCGCCGTGCGCATGGCGGATGTGAAACCAACGGATCAAGTCGTCGATGTCGCCTGCGGTACCGGCGATCTGGCCCTGGCATTTGCCGAGAAACTTTCCAACCCCCGCCAAGTGATCGGCATCGACTTCACTTACGAGATGCTCCCTCTCGCCCGGCAAAAAGCGCGCGACCGAAAAATCCTCTGGATCAACGGCGACGCGCAGGCATTGCCGCTGGAAGATAGCAGTTGCGATGTTCTCTCCATCGCCTTCGGCATCCGCAACGTGGCCGACCCGGCAGCGGCAATGCAAGAATTCCATCGCGTGCTGCGACCCGAAGGCCGGCTGATCATTCTGGAATTTTCTCTCCCCACAAACCCGATTCTTCGCCACGGATACAACCTCTATTTCCGCCACATCCTCCCGCGCACCGCCACTTGGATCAGCGGCGATCGCACCGGGGCGTACAAATATCTTCCGCAGAGCGTCAACACATTCATCAATCCCCAGATCATGTCCGAGATGATGGCCGCCAATGGATTTTCCGACATCGTGCAAAAGCCGCTCACTTTCGGAATTTCTGTCTGTTACCGAGGCCGAAAACACGGGTAGATTGCGTGGACTCGCCCGCCAAGATTTCCCCGCGTCAGAATGACCGGTTCGGATGGGGGGAGGGGGGGGGTAAATGATGCAATTTGTTGCATTTCGTTGCATTTGTCCATGACATTTTGACGCGCCCGGTTAATTCGCAGCCCAAACAGAGTTTCCATCATCAATTAGTACAACTTTCCATGCAAAATATTCCATTAAATTTGGAACATTTTTACATCGATGATGAGTCAGTCGAGGCTTCAAAACCTTTCCTCGTTTAGATATCATTCGCATGATGGATATCGTCACCGCCATCACCGGCGCCAGTGGAGCGATGTACGCTCAGCGGTTGATTCAAGGCCTCGTGGCGGGGGGTGTGAATGTGCATCTGGTCGTCTCGCCGCTGGGCAGGCGGTTGTTGCATGATGAGCTGGGGATGGAGGCGGTCGATCCGGCCGCGCTGGCTGGAACGGGATCGCACACCATCACGCTCTACAATTACAACGATGTCGGAGCCAAGCTGGCGAGCGGGAGCTTTTTGCATCAGGGAATGGTGATCGTGCCATGCAGCAGCAACACGTTGGCCGAAGTGGCGCACGGGCTCGGGGATAATCTGATTTCGCGCGCGGCCGCCGTCACGCTGAAGGAACGCCGCCGGCTGATCCTCGTGCATCGGGAGATGCCGCTCTCGCCGATTGATGTGAACAATTACAAAATCCTCAGCGACGCCGGCGTGATACTCGCTCCGGCCAATCCGGGGTTTTATCTGAATCCGCAATCGGTGACGGATGTGGTGGATTTTGTGGCGGGGAAATTGCTGGATTTGGTGGGTGTCGCTCATTCGATGGATACTCGTTGGGATCCGCGCACCGTTCGCCCGCCGATGCGGATCGATCCATGACCAGTGCGGGATTGAATTTCGTCGATCCCCCGCCGCGCGGATTGCCATCGCGCCTGCGGGTGTTTGCATCGGACATCAAGATTCAGCACACCGTCTTTGCGATGCCGTGGGCGCTGCTTAGCGCCGTGTTGGCTGGCAAGACGTATCCGAATTCCTGGGTCTGGGGAAAACTTGGACTCATCATCTTGTGCATGATCACCGCGCGAACCGTGGCGATGTCGGCCAACCGATTGCTCGATGCGGCTTTGGATGCGCGCAATCCACGCACCGCCCGCCGGGCGATTCCCGCGGGTTTGTTGTCTCGCCGATTTTTCTTCGCCGTGTTGGTGATCTGCTGTTTGATATTCGTCGCATCCACCGGGCTGTTTGAAATCCTCTACCGCAATCCCTGGCCGCTGATTCTGGCGTTGCCGGTGCTGGCATTTCTGTCGGCATATCCGCTGATCAAACGCTTCAGCGAGTTGTGTCATTATTACCTCGGCATGGCATTGGCGCTCGCGCCGGTGTGCGCATGGTTGGCCATCGCCGGACGGATGAATTGGCCACCGATCATCATGTTCGCCGCCGTTCTGAGTTGGACGGCTGGCTTCGATATCATCTACGCCTGTCAGGATTTCGAGAGCGACAGCCAGACCGGCGTCTTTTCCGTCCCCGCTAAACTCGGCATTGCCAACGCCCTCCGCCTCAGCCGCGCGACGCACCTTTTCAGCGCGATCATGATCGTCCTGCTGGGCGTGCTGACTCCCGCATTTTCCTGGCTCTACGCCATCGGCGCCTTCGCTGCGATTTTGCTGTTGATCGTCGAACAATCTCTGGTCAGTCCTACCGATTTGTCCAAAGCCAATCTGGCCTTCTTCACCACCAACGGAATCATCAGCGTCGTGCTGGGTACGTTGGGGATCATCGATCTCCTGCGGTGAAGGAGCACTCGGAATTCGAAGAGGGATGAACCGCCAAGACGCCGAGAACGCCAAGGAAGAAAATACGCCAAGGGGAGAAATCAATTTCGAATTTGAATTCAATTCTTGGCGTATTTTCTTCCTTGGCGTCTTGGCGTCTTGGCGGTCAATCCTCTTCTCCGCGTCTTTCATCCCGCGCGCGCCAGAGTTTCCGGAGCCTCTTCTTCCCGCCAGCGCTTCAGTTTCATGCCCAGTGTCCGCACGCCGATTCCCAGGGCGGTGGCGGTGCGGACGCGATGGCCTTTGAACTGTTGGAGCGTGCTGAGGATGACCTGTTTCTCGATGTCGGCCAATGGCCGCCCGGCCAATCCTTCGGCCACGGGCGCCATGACCGGCTGCTTGAGCCACGGCTCAATTGTCGGCGCGCGGACCAAACCTGGTTCGCTTTCCAAGACCGCGGCGCGCTCAAGAATATTTTGCAATTCCCGCACGTTTCCCGGCCAGTCGTAATTTTGCAGCAATCGAATCGCCTCCGGCTCGATGTGCCGAAACACCGTCTTCTCGCGTTTGCTCGCCTGATGCAAAATATGCCGACACAATTCCGGAATGTCCTCCAGCCGATTTCGCAGTGGGGGAATTTCGATGGGCACCACGTTGAGCCGATAGAACAAATCCCTCCGAAATTCGCCTTCTTCCACGCATTTTTCCAGATTGCGATTGGTCGTGGCAATCACACGCACATCCACCTGCTGCGTGAGACTGCTGCCGACGCGCTCGAAGCAATTTTCCTGCAGCACGCGCAGTAATTTCGCCTGCAAAGGCGCGGCAATTTCGCTGATCTCATCCAATAACAGTGTCCCGCCATCGGCCAATTCAAATCGGCCGCGCCGCAATTTATCCGCGCCGGTGAACGCGCCTTTTTCGTGGCCGAACAATTCCGATTCGAGGAGATTCTCTGAAAGGGCTGCGCAATTCACCGCCAGCATCGGCCGCTCGCGCCTGGGGGACGCCAGATGAATCGCCCGCGCCACGACTTCCTTGCCGGTGCCGCTTTCGCCGCGGATGAGCACCGTTGCATTGCTGCGGGCAACAAGATCGATCTTCTGCCGCACCTGATCCATCGCCGGGCCGGTCCCGATGATTGGACGCGGAGAGCCGATCTGGGTCATGCTGCGATACGCCTGGTTTTCCAATTTCAATCGGCTGTGTTCCAGCGTGCGATCCACCAACAACTTGATCTGCTCGCCATCAAAAGGTTTTTGGATGTAATCGTAAGCCCCCAACTTCATCGCCTCGACGGCGGTGGCGACCGATGCGAAGGCCGTCATCAAAACCACCGGCATGTCCGGCGAAACGCGCTTGGCCTCGGCCAGCAATTCCAGGCCGGTCATCTTGGGCATTTTCAGATCGGTGATGAGCAGATCGAAGCGGGAAGCGCCCAATCGTCCGGCCGCCACCGATCCGTCCGTGCACGACACCACCTCGTGTCCCTCGCGGGCCAGAATTCCCGCCAGCGAATCACGCATCATGTCCTGATCATCCGCGATTAAAATGCGAGCCATAGCAGTTCTCCAGCAAATTTAGATTCTCCGATCAAATTCTCAGCTCGAACACCGCCCCGCCGCCACTGCGGTTGGTGACGGTGATGGTTCCCTCGTGCGCCTCGACGATGCGATGCACGATGGCCAATCCAAGTCCGGTGCCGCTCTCCCGGGTCGTGAAAAACGGATTGAAGATGCGATCCATAACCTGCGCGGGAATTCCCGGACCCTCATCCGCGATCGACATCCGAAAATGTCCGTCTCCGGACGCCGACCAGGAAATTTTGATCGCGCCCTTCTTGCCCTTGCGGCTTTTTTCATTCATCGCCTCGGCGGCATTGATGAGGAGATTCAGAATCGCTCGCCCCAGCAGCAGGCGATCGACGCGCACCGCCATCGGCCGCGGTCCGCTGGTCCGACAGAGAATTCCCGCCAGCCGATGCCCGGCCAATTCGATTGCCTGATTCACCACATCCGCCAGATCGCAGTCGGCCGGATTGGCACGGATTTCCCGGGTGAAATGCAGCACCTGATCCACCAGCGCGTCCAGGCTCTTCACCCCCGTGGAAATCTTGTTGACCAGTTGCAGAAGCTGGGGCGAATCGGTCAAATCTTTGGCCAGCATGGACGCATAAAGCTGAATCCCACCGAGAGGATTGCGGATTTCATGCGCCATGCCGGCCGCCATTTCACCCAGAGCCGCCAGCCGCTGCCGGCGCGCGAGTTGCTGATTTTTCTCCGAGAGTTCGTTTCGTAGCGCCTGCACCGTTGCCTCGAGTTGGACGTGCGATTCCTGCAGTCGTTCGGTGACTTTGTTGTATTCCCGGATGATCTCGCCGAGATCTTCCACGCGCAGATTTTTGGCGCGGGGCTGTGGGAGAGAGATTTCGGCGATGGTGGTCATCGGGTTACCTTTGAATATCCAAAGTCGTGGCGCGCGGACTGTAAGCGGCGGCGGCGTAGCGGCGGTTGAATCGCCGGGCCGCGTTGGCAAGTCCGATCTCCCGGCCGAGATTTAATTTCCTCTGCTGCAATACCAGCGCATCGTTTCGGTCGGTCGTGGTGATTTCCTCGAGCAACTTGCGCGACTCGGCCATCATCTGCTCGGCCACCACGCGATCGGATGGCGTCAATTCATTCAGATATTCAGCCCACCGCTTTTTCGCCGGAGAAACGCTTTGTTCGAGATCGGCGATCTGGTCGAGCATTTCCTGCCGTTGCGCCAGCACGGAGAGCAAATCGGCCGTGCGGGAGGCGCGCACATGATCGTGCTGCGACATCGCCAGCTTCGCCAGATGCCGATAGCATTCGACTTGTTGAATCAGGGCCGTTAGGACGTTGTCGCTCGCCATTTCAAACTCCATTTACTGTTCCCACATTCCGGACGCGCTGGCCCATTGCAGCCACTGATCCCAATATTTCTTGGGCATTGAGAACGATCCATCGGCGAAGGCTTCGGGCGGCATGTGCTGCAACATCCACTTGGCGCGGTTGTTGGCGGCTTCGGCTTCCTTGGGTTTTCCCAGGGCAAAATAGGCGTTGACGATCTGCACATACGCCGACACCGAGGATGGATCGTTCTGATAATTGAAAGCGGCCGAGTCGTACAACTTGATAGCCTCTTCGTAATTCCCCAGGTCGTACATGCAGTCGGCGCGGTAGAAATATGCCAGCTTTTGGTAGAGCTTGTCCAAATCGGAATCGGGAGCGGACGCTTTGTAGAGATCGATCACTTGGTCGTAGAGTGCGCGGGCCTTGGTCCAGCGGTCGCGCTGGGCGGAGACGGCCTCGGCCATGTCGCTGGCGTTGGAGGGCTGCGAGGTTGCGATCTTGTCGCCGATCAATTCCGCGCTTTTGCGATAGCTGTCGCCCATCATGAAGATCATCTGCGGTTTCTGAGCGTCGTTGGGATATCGCTCGGTGAGTTCTTCAAGCCTTGCGATCGCTTCCTCGTATCGCTGGGTGCGATAGTAGAGTTGGGCCAATTCCCGGAGTGATTGGCGAAATTCCTCGGCGGAAGGATCGACCAGCGGATTGTCCTCGACGACGCTGAGCAATGTCGTTTCCGCCTTCTCGTAATATTCTGGACCCTTGGCCACATATGCCTCGGCCAACGGCACCGCCGATTTGCTCGCGGCCAGGCTCTTGGGATATCGGAATTGGTTTCGCTCGTAGGCGTCGATGGCTTTGTCGAACATGCCCGCTGCCTGATATGCGCGGCCCAAACGCAGCAGCGCATCTGGGGCCAGCCGATCATCCGGCCGCTCGGCCACGAAAATTTCCAACGCCGCGATCACCGCCTGGATATTCCCCGCCGCATCGTACAAATCCACGCCTTTCCACAAGGCATCGGCATATCCCTTGTCATCCGCCAACGTCAGATCGCGCGAGTAAACGATGTACGCATCTCCCGCCTTGGTGCGCATGTCGCGCATCTGCTCGCCGCGGCGAATTTTTTCGGTGTCGGTCGCATCGGGCAAGGATGCCTCAAGCTGATCAGCCCGCTTTTCATAGACGAGTCCGAGCCGGGCATAAAAATCCGGCGGCGGTGTCGGATCAAGCGTCTGCTCGTCCGCAAGCACTTCAAGGGCTGATTGATAATCCTGCCGGTCCGACAGAATTTGGCCCGCGTTGTGAAATCCATTCACCGCATCCTGCTTGAATTTCTCCCGGCTCGCCCGCGCCTGAATCTCGGCGGTCAATTCATGCAGATCGTTCAAGCCCGCATCATCCTGCCCCTGCATGATCCGGCACACGCCGCGCCCTAAAAGTGCAAGTGGCGCAACCTTGGCATCCGGATGACTTGTCAGGACATCCTCATAAAACGAAATTGCCGTCGCCGGGTCTGAGCGATCCTGATACACCCGGCCCAGGTAATAAGCCGCATCGGCATCCAGCGGATGGCTCACGCGAAGCTGGTCGCGCGCCAGGCGCAAATATCGCTCCGCATCTTCCTCCTGCCCTTCTTTGAATGCGCAATAGCCGAGTTGATAATTGAATTGGCCCTGATCCACCGGATCGGAATCCAATCGCAGTGCATCGGCGAGCAATCCCTTGGCCTCGGCGAATTTTTTCTCGTCGATGAACACGCCCGCGCGCTGATCCAGGGCCCAGGCGCGCTCGGTGTCGGTGAGGTCGGGCTGTTTGAGATAATCATCAAGCGACACATCCGCGCTGGCTGTGTCATCGTTGGCCAGTTGAAGTTCGATCATCTTGCGGCGAAGGCTCAGGGAATGATCGGGGTCCGTGGCGATGGCCTGCTGATAATGATCGATGGCCTCAGCAGCGTGCCCCAGCGCGGCATAGCTTTCCGCCAATCTCCTGTGCACCCCAGCATCCGCTGTCCCTCCCATATCCAAACCCTGTTCGGTTTGCTCGATGATTCGCTGATAGTTCGCGGGGATGCTCAACTGCTGCTGTTGTTGGGCGGCATCCAGCGCTTCGCCGAGCATGAGATGGACGGACGCTTCCTTGTCGCGCGGAAGTTTTTCGGTTTGCATCAGCCGAACAAGCTGTTGCCACGCGGCATCCGGGCGATCCTGCCTGAGATATTCGCGCGCGACGGCGATTTTCTGGTCGATCGTCGCCCCGCCGGATGGATTGATGAAGAGATAACCCGCGTAGATGAACAGCGCAAGGGAGAGCACGAATGCCGGCAACTGCCAGAGCTGGGAAAATTTTTCCCCCCAATCGGCATGATCTCGCGCCATCGGCATCCCTGCCTTTCACAAACCCACATCGGTCATCCTGACCGAGCTTTACGGAGTATAATCCCCGGTGTTTCAAAGGCAAGCGGGGAATTTGGGAGATTGGGGGAAAAGGCATCAGGTTTAGCCCGCCCAGCCTCGGGCGGGGGAGTGGGAGAGCGGGCGAGGGAGTGACAAAGTGACCAATTTCAGCGCAGCACAAACGGCGCGCGACGACCGCCCTTTCCATCTTTTTATCTTCCAAGATTTTTCATCCGGCACTGCCGGGTTGTTTTCATTTGCTTCTTTCCATCATTCCATCTCTTCCTCTCGAACCCATTCGCTTTGACGCCTGTCAACGGGACCGTCGCAAGCCCTGCGTACAGAATCTCGCATGGCTCCTGTGACCATGCGACGTGGAGCTTTAGCATGTGTGCAACGACACATGCAGGTGGCCCCAGTGACATCCCCGTGTCGCCCGGACAAACTTCACAGGCGGACGCACGCGGGCCTCGGAACGGGCATTGGCAATCCCTTGCGCTATCCCGCCGGAGGTGGCCGGCAACGGCCCCGTTGACAGGCCCCAAAGCCTGTCGAGTTCCCCAAGCCGTTCATGAGGCGGCTGGGGATCGTCCGTACATATTACTAACAGTTTTGGTTGCGTCAAGAGAAAAATTGGAAGATTTTATTCGAGTTCGGGAGGTTTTTGTAAGGCGTTTGTTTGTGGGAGGTTACCGACGAATCTCCCCGGCGGAGCAGGGGGCTAACGGAGGGATTTATGCCGCAGGTGCGGTTGGTTCCGGCGCGATGGGATCGACGGATGGCGCGACTTCGGGGGCGGGAGTTGCCTCGATTTCGCCCGGGGACGTGAGTGGAAATGACTGGCGAATGCCGGCGCATAATTCTTCGCCGTGGGATTTCCAGAGTTCGCGCATTTTTCCCAGGTACACGTGCGCCTTTCGCAGGGTTTGTTGGGCCAATGAGAGAATCTTGTTTTGCAATTCCGGCTGGTGCAAGGCCAGGTCGCAATCGACGGTCTCGCGGAGCATGACCTCGGTGAGGACGACGTAATCGTGCCAGAGGCCCAGCGCATCCTGCATTTTTTTGAAGAGCGACATCGTTCCGCGCGGGAGGGAAAATCCTTCCTGCTTGGCCATCTCCAAAGTATACCGCAGCGACTTGCCGGCGATGCGCAGCATATGCGGGTCGCCCTTTTTCTGCGGATCATCGCTTTCGGCCGAGCGCTCGGAAAATGCGTCGAGCTGAACGTGGACGGATTGAGCTAGCATCAAGTCGATGGCTTCCTGACCCTCGAGAATTTCCTGCCGCAATCCCCACCATGATCCCAACTTTGCCAGCACCTTGGCCGGGGGCGCTTTTTTTTGTGCCTCCGTTTGGACCTCATCGCGCTTTTGTATCAGGCGATCCCTGAGCCAGGCGTTGGCATCGGCGAAACGAGCCGAGCGCATCTCGCCCAGATGATCGAGCATGACATCCAGATCGCGCAGGGGGCCGAGTTGTTTGCGGAGCGCGCGGGTGATTTTGTCGAACGGTTTGCGGGCTTTTTTGGTAAGGATCGAATCCATCAGTTGCGTGGCCGCCTTCAATCGGCGGGTTGCGACGCGGGCCTGGTGGATCGCTTCCTTGTCCTGCTCCTTCACCGCCCGGGAGACCAGGCCGCGCAGATTTTCCACGAGTTCGTCCAGATATTTCAACAGACGGGATTCGGTTGGTTTGGGCACAGGCATGAGGTTTATTTCCCGCAGAAATCGACGAGCCGGGCGATTTCGCTGCGCAAATCTTTTCGATGCACGACGAAGTCGATGAACCCCTTTTCCTCGAGGAATTCGGAGCGCTGGAATCCTTCGGGCAACTCGACTTTGATGGTATTCCAGATCGTGCGCGGGCCGGCAAAACCGATCAGGGCCTTGGGCTCGGCGATGATAAAATCGCCCAACATGGCGAAACTTGCGGTGACGCCGCCGGTGGTGGGATCGGCCAGAAGGCTGATGAAAAGTCCGCCGGCATCGTCGAGCCGCGCCAGGGCGGCGCTGGTTTTGGCCATCTGCATGAGCGACAGGGCCGATTCTTGCATTCGCGCGCCGCCGGAGCAACTGACGATCAGCAGGGGCAATTTTTCCTCAGCAGCGGCCTCAATGGCGAGCGTGATTTTCTCGCCGACGACGCTACCCATCGATCCCATCATGAAGTCGGGGTTCATCACCGCCATCACGATCGGCCGGCCCTTGATGAATCCCCGGCCACAAACGACGGCATCGGCCTCGCCAGTGGATTCCTGCTCATCATCGAGGCGTTTCTTGTAGGTTTTTTTGTCCACGAATTTCAGGGTGTCGATCGGGCGAAGATCATCGAACAATTCTTCAAAACTCCCGGGGTCTACGAGCTGCTCGATGCGCGTCCGGGCGGAGATGCGGAAATGGTGTTGGCATTCCGGGCAGACGTGCAGGGCTTCTTCCACGACTTTGCGAAAGAGCATGGCCCCGCATTCATCGCAGCGAAGCCACAGGCCTTCGGGCACGCCTTCTTTTTTAGCATCCGGGATTTCCTTGCCTTCGGTGGATTGATTGGCTGGTATCTGGGACATTTGCTACTCCAACTCAATGGTCGTCATTGGCTGCCGCTGATGCAAGTGAAAAGCGATGGCGGTAGGCGGCTCGTCGCGGAGGATTCCGGCGGCGATCTGCAGGGACAGTGGCCGCAGGGCCAGGGCGGCGTTGAAGCCTCGATTTCGCCGGAGGATCGCTCGTACTGCCGTGCCGATGCGCTGAATCGCCGAGTCCAGCGGTTCGCCATCTGGAGGATTCACGCCCAGCGGATTCGTTTGCCATTGCGGGAAGACCGTGGGGAACCGAAATTGCAGTTCCTCGGGCGTTAGTCCTTCCCACAATCCCAGGCCGACTTCATCCAGGTCGGGATTTCCGCGGAGTCGCAGCGAGAATCTTTCGGCGATCAACCGGGCGGTCTGATCGCAGGCTTCGTTGGCTTTGGCGCGATAGATGCTGTGGATTTCAAACGGCAATGAATCGACGAGCCGCCGAATGGCGTCGATCGCCTCAGCCACCAACGGCAACGGCCGGCGACCGACCAACCGCCCTTCCGTATCCCACGGCGTCGGCCCGGCTTCCAACAAAATCACCCGCGTGCCCATCGAAATACCTCGGGGAGAGTGTACAGGATCGAGGCGCTATTCCGAAACGGCCGGAAAATGCGGATGGACCGCCAAGACGCCAAGAACGCCAAGGAAGAAAATACACCAAGAAAAACAAAATTCGGTTCAGAAAACACAAATCAAATTTATTCTCCCCTTGGCGTATTTTCCTACCTTGGCGTTCTTGGCGACTTGGCGGTTCATTTCTTCAGCCGGAAAGCGATTGTGGTATAATCACGGCATGACCACCGAAGACGTCCGCCAGGAATTGGAGCGCAATCCGTTCACGCCATTGCGGTTGCGCTTGGCGAGCGGCACGACGATTGATGTTCCATTTCCCGGCACCGCCTGGGTCCGGCAGAACACAATATTGGTGGTTCATCCCCTGGCCAGAGGAAGCGCGGCGATTGGAAATTACGATGTGATCAACCTGCGTCTGATCGAGCGAATCGAACAAATCCCCGAATCGTCCGCGGCTTGATAATAAAGCGACAAGCATCTGTTTTATCCGTGTTATCCGTGCCCATCCGTGGTTAAAAGAATTGGGACCACGGATGGGCACGGATGGCACGGATAAATGCCGGGAATTTAGTTGCACTAGATCTCGCTCCCACCCCAATTTATCTGATTTCCCTTGGCGTATTTTCTTCCTTGGCGTTCTTGGCGTCTTGGCGGTTAAATCTCCTTCGGAGCGAAGGCGGGTTACCGCAGATTTTCTCGCAATATTCGAATCGCAGCGGCACGGTCCTTCTCATCGAAGATCGCGCTGGCGACGACGAACCAATCGATTCCCGCATCTCTCGCCTGGCGGATCGTGCCGGGGTGGATGCCGCCGTCGATTTCCAGGCGTTGGTTGGGGCGCAGCCGTTTTTTCACCTTCTCGGCTTTGGGCAAAACTTCAGGCATAAACTTTTGTCCGGAAAATCCGGGGGCGACGCTCATTATCAGAACGTGATCGACATCATCCAGAGCCGGAAGAAGTTTCTCGACATCGGTCAGGGGGTTCAGGGTGATGCCAACGTGCTTGCAGCCGAGCGCGCGAAGTTGTTTCGCGGTCGCGGCGACATCTTCGACGACTTCGACGTGAAATGTCAGCGCATCCCCGCCGGCTTTGAGAAATGCGGGGGCATATCGCACGGGTTCGGAGATCATCAGGTGAACATCGAGAAACGCATTGGTGACGCTTCGGGTGGCGGCGGTGACTGCCGGGCCGAAGCTGATGTTGGGGACGAAATGGCCGTCCATGACATCGAGGTGCAGAAAGTCCACCCCGCCGCGATCCACTTCGGCGATCTCGTCGCCGAGCTTGGCGAAATTGGCCGAGAGAATCGACGCGGCGATCATCGGCGTGGTGGATGAAAGTGGATTCGATGTCATGTTTAGGCCTAATCCAAAATGTCCAGCGTCGAAAAATGTCCATTTTCCAGGAATTCCAGGCTCGCGCCGCCGCCGGTGCTGACATGGCTGACTTTTTCGGAGAGGCCCATCTGTTCGATAGCCGCGGCGCTGTCGCCGCCGCCGATGATCGTGACAGCGCCATTCTTCGCCGTGGCATCGGCAACGGCTTCGGCGATCGTCTTTGTTCCCGCCGCGAACGGTTTTTTCTCGAACACGCCCATCGGACCATTCCACAAAATCGTTTTGGCTTTGGCGATCTCGGCCTTGTAAAGCTCGCGCGTTTTGGGGCCTATGTCGAAACCTTCCAGATCGGCGGGGATGTCGCCCTCGACGATTTTCGTCACCGCATCGTCTGTCATCTTGTCGGAAACCACATTGTCCACCGGCAATTTAATTTTCCCGCCGGCCTTGGCCAGCAATCCTTTGGCCAGATCGACTTTGTCTCGCTCGACCAGGCTCTTGCCGACTTCTTTGCGCTGGGCGAGGAAAAAAGTGTACGCCATCGCGCCGCCGATGAGCAGCGTGTCGCATTTGCCGAGGAGTTGCTCGATGACATTGATTTTGTCGGAGACCTTCGCCCCGCCGAGGATGCCGACGAAGGGATGAGCGGGTTTGCTGATCGCATCGCCGAGGAATTTCAATTCCTTTTGGATTAGATAACCGATCACGCGCGGCTTGCCGGCCATCGCCTGGGGAACGCCGAAGGTGCTGGCGTGCTCGCGGTGGGCGGTGCCGAAGGCGTCGTTGACGTAAACATCGCCGAGTTTGGCGATCTGCCGGGCGAAATTGGGATCGTTCTTTTCCTCTTCCTTGTGAAATCGCAAATTTTCCAGCAGCAGGACATCGCCATCCTTGAGCGATGCGACCATTTGCTCGACATTGGGCCCGATGCAGTCATCCGCGAATTTGACATCCTTTTGCAAAAGTTCCGAGACCCGCTGAGCGGCCGGCTTCAGCGAGAATTTCGCCTCGGGCCCACCCTTGGGCCGGCCGAGATGGGACATCAGAATCAATCGCCCCCCGCGACCAATCACATCCTTAATCGTCGGCAAAGCCTGCACGATCCGCCGATCATCGGTGATCTTCCCCCCCTCGATCGGCACATTAAAATCCACCCGCATCAATACTTTTTTTCCACGAACATCGACATCAGCAACGGTTTTTTTCGACATGTGAAATTTCCTTCTATTTGGGGCCAGCGATGTTACGAGGATGCGGGGGCGAGTCAAGAATTGGACGGTATCCGGCTGGCCACTGAAGTGGACCAGCCCGGTGGGGGTGTGGAATCATATGTTGAACAGAAAATGCACGATATCCCCATCCTGCATGATGTAGGATTTCCCTTCGGCGCGCATTTTTCCGGCGGACTTGATGGCGGGTTCGGTTTTGAATTTCTGCAAATCGTCCAGTGTGTAAACTTCCGCGCGGATGAAGCCGCGCTCGAAGTCGGTGTGGATCACGCCTGCCGCTTGCGGGGCGGTGGCGCCGATGGGGATCGTCCAGGCGCGAATTTCCTTGGGGCCGGAAGTGAAAAAACTTTGCAGGCCCAGAAGTTGGTAGGCCTCGCGCGCCAGCTTGGCGAGCGCCGGCTCTTTCAGGCCCATACCAGCCAGCATCTCTTTGCGATCGGCTTCCGGCAATTCGGCCAGCTCGGCTTCCAATTTCCCGCACACCGGAACGACCGTCCCGCCTTCGGATTTGGCGCGCTCGCGCAGCTTCTGTACCAGCGGACCTTCGCCGGTCAGATCATTTTCATCGACATTTGCGACGTACAGTACTTTCTTGGCCGTGATCAATCCCAACGTCTTCACCAGTTTTTTGTCATCCGGATTTAAATCCAGCGACCGCACCGGCTTCACATCATCCAGCGCCATTTTGCATCGCCGCAGCAACTCGGCCTTCGCCGCCGCTTCCTTGTCGCCGCTGCGGGCCAAGCGTTCGGATTTATCCAGCACGGAGCTCACCGTCTCCAGATCGGCCAGCGCCAGTTCAGTGTCGATGGTTTCAACATCGCGCACCGAATCGACGGAGTTTTCCACATGGATGATGTCCCCACCGGCAAAACATCGCACGACATGCAGGATCGCATCGACCTCGCGGATGTGAGAGAGAAATTTATTCCCCAATCCCTCACCCGTGCTGGCCCCGCGCACGATGCCGGCGATGTCCACGACGCGCAGGGCGGCCGGGACGATCTTCTCCGTCTCCTGAAATTGGTTAATGATCGCCAGCCGCTCGTCCGGCACGGCCACAACTCCGACATTGGGTTCGATGGTGGCGAAGGGGTAATTCGCCGCCAGCGCCCCCGCCGCCGTCAGGGCGTTAAAAATAGTGCTCTTGCCGACGTTGGGCAGACCGACAATTCCGACTTCCAGGGCCATAGAGTGGAAGGTTGTACACGGAGAACCGATCGAACGCGACGGGAGGCGCTATGCGACAGGCTCTCTCAAATCTTCGGAAAAATGAACCACTAAGCGACTGTGTTAAATGTCAATGTTCTTAACGACGTCCAGTTGTTCCCAAGTCAGATGGTCACGAATCATGGCGTTGAGCAAGGTCAGGAGCTTGCGCATACAGGCCGTGATGG
>JBEKUH010000048.1:0-31359 GCA_049515255.1 Tepidisphaeraceae bacterium
CGATCGAATGTCGCGCTTTCTCCGGCTGGGTGATTCGTATTTCGATAAGCGATTGAACCGCGAAATCCAATACAACGTCACCGGAATCCCCGCGGCGCTGGGAATTATGTTCGTCGCCGGAATCATCTCCGGAATTCTGGGCATCGGCGCTGGTGTGGTGAAAGTGCTGGCACATGAAATCGCCATGAAAGTGCCCACGAAAGTTTCCACGGCGACGAGCAACTTCATGATCGGTGTCACGGCGGCAGCGGCGGCCGGTGTTTACCTGCGGCGCGGTTGGGTGTTGCCGTTTCTCGTGGTTCCGGTAGCGACGGCCGTTCTCGCCGGCGCGATGCTCGGAACGATCATCATGGAACGGCTGAGCAACAACATGATCCGCAAGATTTTCGCCGCCGCGCTGGCGATCATCGGAATTCAGATGCTCGTGCATGGATTGCGAGGATCATGATGAGCGATTCAAAGGGCGATCGCGGCCTGATCATCCAAAATGCTTCGGCGCTGGTGCTTCGCATCGGCGTTTTCAGTTCGGCAATCGTGATGCTGATCGGCATCGCGTTCAGCTTCCGTCACGGCACTGCCGATGTTGCCCGCATGCGCAGCGATGGATTCGACATCAATCTGCGGCACATGTGCATCGGCATCATCCACGGCCG
This sequence comes from Tepidisphaeraceae bacterium, assembly GCA_049515255.1. Taxonomy (GTDB): domain Bacteria; phylum Planctomycetota; class Phycisphaerae; order Tepidisphaerales; family Tepidisphaeraceae; genus JBEKUH01. The sequence continues at coordinate 654 of JBEKUH010000048.1, forward strand.
CGGTAAAAGCATCATCGAAGCCGGCATTCTGATGCTGGTGCTCACGCCCATCATGCGCGTCGCGGCGTCGATGATTCTCTTCGCCTTCGCCGAGCGCGACTGGCTGTACGCGGCCATCACGCTGGGTGTTCTGATCCTGACGCTGACGGGTCTGCTTCTCCTTTGAAGAAAGTAAACAGGAAATCGCGCCGTTTGATCCTTCCCACATTTCTTACCCTTCACACTTTCTTTTGCTATATTCCGCCCAAGGAGTACGTTTTCATGCCGACTCACACGATTGTTTTGATCCCCGGCGACGGTATCGGTCCGGAAGTGATGCGCGCCACGCGGCGCGTGCTGGAAGCAGCGGGACTTTCCGTCGAATGGGTGGAGGTTCCCGCGGGCGCTTCGGCGCTTGAGCAGGGCATGGACAACGTCCTTCCGCAGCGCACGCTGGCGGCCATCACCGCGCACAAGGTGGCGCTTAAGGGTCCGGTCACGACGCCAATCGGCAAGGGATTCAAATCCGTGAACGTGCAGCTTCGCCAAAAGCTCAAGCTGTATGCGGCCGTTCGTCCAGTGCGAAGCCTTCCGAATGTCAAAACCCGATTTGAAAATGTCGACATGGTGATCGTCCGCGAGAACACCGAAGGCCTGTACAGCGGCATCGAAAACGAAGTCGTGCCCGGCGTGGTGACGAGCCTCAAAGTCGCCAGCCGCGACGCCTGCACGCGCATCGCTCGCTACGCCTTTCGTTTCGCCACGCGCCGGCATCGACGGAAAATCACCGTGTTCCACAAGGCCAACATTATGAAAATGTCCGACGGCCTGTTTCTCGATTGCGCCAGGCAAATTCATGATGACGAGTATCCCAATATCGAATACGAGGAAACCATCATCGACGCCGGCTGCATGCAGTTGGTGCAGGATCCAGCCAAGATGGACGTGCTGCTGATGGAGAATCTTTACGGCGATCTGGTCAGCGATCTGTGCGCCGGATTGGTCGGCGGACTGGGCGTCGTGCCGGGCAGCAACATCGGCGATGACGCCGCCGTCTTCGAGGCTGTCCACGGCTCCGCGCCAAACATCGCCGGCAAGGGAATCGCCAATCCACTGGCGCTGATCATGTCCGGCGTGATGATGTTGCAACATATCCACGAAGACGCAATCGCCCAGAAAATCCAAACCGCATTCGAAGCTGTTCTGACGGAAGGAAAACATCTCACCCGCGATCTCGGCGGCACCGCAACAACCGATTCCTTCGCCGATGCGATCATTGCGGAAATGTAACGCAAAATCCTGCGATTCTACGTTTGTGTCACGCCGTTTACTTTGATGTCGATTCGTCACTTTAGCCGCTGCCCTTTTCCGCCGATAATCCCATCAGGTTGCATCAATGAGTTTTCGAGGCAATAAATTTTCCGAAGCGGTGGAACTGCTCAATACGCTCAATGTCCCTTCTTCCGCGCAGGAGAAGCGTCGCGCCGGCCGCACCAAACTGCAGGTTCCGCTGGCTATCACGATGAATCCCCACGACAAGAATCCCAAGTGGGACAAGGCGGAACTGCGCGATCTTTCGCCGCGAGGGATGCGGATCACAACGACCTTTGCCATGGAGGAAGGTTCCTCGTTTGCCGTGCAGTTTCCCAAACAGAAGGACAAGCCCGAACCCACGCCGCTGATCTGCCGCGTGATTCACAGCTATTCACAACCCGACGGCAAGTGCGTGATCGGCGTCGAATTCACCGGCCGACTCAATCGTCCAACCGAAACTGCCAATGACGATGCCGAGCGCATCCGTAAGTCGATTCTCGGTTGATGGCACGCTTTGCGATTCGCCGTCATTCCCCATTTCCCCGAGTCGTCGAAGTATCCGTAGTCGCCGGAGCACTCGTCGTCGGCCGAAGCACGCTGATAAAGTGTCCGATCAGAAAAATCCCGCAGATCAGGATGGTCAGATAGAACGCCGCATTCAGTCCAACCGCCCATTTCGTATATTTTTCCATTCCGCAACTGTTCTAACGGGAAGCATCCGTTTGCACCACTCGATTACTTCAACGACGTGGCATCGAACAGGGCGCAATACTCCGCTGCCGTAACTTCCTGAAACGCCTCGACAAATCCTCGCCCCGCCAACAAAGCCATTGATCGGTATTGGCTCAATCCCACGGCCGTCCGGGCGTAATCCACCGATTGTGTCTGGCTCACAAAAACGTCGATTGCCTTCTTCTTGACCTCGATCACCGATGCGATGTCCGCCATTCGATTGGCCAGCAGCGGCGTCCATACTTCGTAGCCGCGGACGATCAGATTCTTGAAAATCGTTTGTGACACCTGCCGCAACGCCGCGCGAAAGACTCGGTTGGTCGCCCAGTGATCTCGATGACCGTCGCTGGGCGCGGGGAGATAAACCACCGCCGGGCGACATTCCTCCAGCAATGTCACCAGCTTCCCCACCATTTCCGGCGTGTCTTCCAACGCTCCATCCGGTCCGTCCAAAAAGATCAGCTCCCGCACGCCGATCAATTCTGCCGCCGCTCGGCTTTCCGCTTTGCGAATCGCCGGCAACTCGCCGTTGTATTTGTTTTGTGCGTTTCCTCCTGAACCGTCCGTCATGAAAACAAATGTCACCTTCGCCCCGGCGCGTGTGTGCAACGCGACGGTTCCGCCCGGACCGATAATCTCGTCGTCCTGATGCGGGGCCAAAACCAGGATCGGACCGTTGGAAAAATTCTCGATGAGCCGCGGCGCACGATCCGGCGTGTCCAGCATGGTCCAGAGCCGCAGCGAATTGCGCATTCCTCGCGGCAACATCCGCAGCCACGCCCACTGCACCGTCGATTTGAGCCATTTCTGCATACGAGAGAACGTCCCCAATAATTATCGTGCGTTCCGGCACATGTCGTGAGAATTGCATCCACGAATCCCGCGGTTTACTTGTGCACATACACCACTTCCCCGCTCGTAATCGAAAGATTTCCACAAACACAATCGACGATGACCCGCGCGACCTCGGCGGGTGTGAGAGTTTTGGAACTTGGGAATTGCTCTTCACTGAGCAGCGAGCGGAACATGGCAGTCTCGGTCGCGGATGGGGCGACGGTGTGGACACGAATGCCATGCGCCGCACCCTCGCGCGCCAGTGATGTGCCCAGCAGATTCACGCCGGCCTTGGCCGCGCCATAGGCACCGATGCCCGGAAACGGATCCCGCGCGGCTTGTGAAGAGACATTCACCATCACGCCGCTGCCCTGCCGTTTCCAGATTGGCCATAAGATTCGCGCCAGATAAACGACAGCCGAAAGATTGGTGTCGATCGTTTGCCGCCATTCATCGACGGTGATTTCTTCCGCCGACCGATTAAATACCACTCCCGCGCAGTGAATGGCTGCATCGACTCGGCCATGGCGCGACAGAAGCTGATTGACTGTCTTTGCCATCGCATCCGCATCGCCAACATCAAGCGGATATGCTTCAGCATCCGCGCACAATTTCCGGGTTTCTTCCAATTCGCGCGGCGTTCTGGAAATCAGTCCGACCCGATATCCGCGCGCTGATAATTCAACGGCGGTTGCCCGACCAATGCCGCGACCAGCGCCGGTGATGATTGCCACTTGTTTACTCATGCCGAGCCTTTTACTGTGAACAACATAGGGGCGAAAGCCGCGCCGTTGTTACAATGCCACGAATGTCCATTGCCGCCGATAACACCCCTGACGCCACGCTGTCGGCATGCCCAAGCCTTCGCCCGGTGCCGACGCCACTGCACAGTGGGATTGGCGTTGGCACATTTATTCTCCTCAACACGCTGGCAGCGCTCTTCCCGCTAATGGCCGGATGCCTGCTCTTCGGCTGGCGCGCCGTCGGCGTCACAACTGTCGTTGTCTTCACATCGATTCTCGCCGGCATGATCTGGCGACACGTCGGCCGACGTGGGGCGCAAGTCAAAATCGGACATTGCGTCTGGCTGGGAATTCTTCTTTCACTCATGTTGCCGGCCCACCTGTTCACTACTTCCACCATCGACGGCCAAATTCCCTGGCCAATTCTTCCCGGCGGCGCCATCGCCTGCATCACCCTGAGCTGGCTTCTTTCCGGCCTGGGCGCGGAGCGGGTTTCCCCGCCGGTGGCAACGATTCTGATTCTCTTCGTTCTCTTTCATACGATTCTGACACCGCGATATGTTCTGTGGCCCGATCGTGTTGGCCGCGGCGATTTGCTGCGCGTGGACACCTCGGCGCAGCCGCCGATTTTCAAGGATCCCTGGATCATGTCCCCGCCGACGGTCGCCGGGCCGGATGCACTGCAGCGCGAGCCGGTCGCGGACAAACTCATTGCATACACATCCGCGCAACAGCGGCCGGACCGAGCGTCCATCACACTGGAAATGCTCATCCGCGATGAGATGCCGCCGCTGGAGGATCTCATCATCGGCGGCCAGGTCGGCACCATCGGAAATGCCAGCGCGGTCGGCGTCATCATCGGCGGACTCTTTCTGCTCTATCGCGGCATGCTCGATTTTCGATTGCCTCTGTTCGGCGTGATCGCCGCAATGATCACCCTCCTGATCCTGCCAATTCCCGTCCTCATCACCGATCAGGGACCGCATTGGCACTGGCTGGCGTTCCGCGAACACTATCTCGGCTGGCCAACGGCGATCACGTTCGTCAATTACGAAATCATGGCGTCGCCGCTGCTGCTCACGCTTTTCTTCCTCGCCAATTCCCCGGCGATTCGGCCGATCACTCGACGCGGCCGCACCGTTTTCTCGCTGAGTCTTGGCGCACTCGCTGCTATCTGCCAACTTTATTTCTCCGTCGCCATCGGGCCGTACATCGCGCTCCTGGTCATCGGATTGTTGACGCCGATGCTCGATCGAACATTGCGGCCCAAGACGTTGGTCTGAGAATTTTCCACTCCCCTGGTACTCCGGGGGAGGGATGGGGTGGGGGCCGGACTTCGCGCTTGCCGCGAAGAACCCCCACCCTGACCCTCCCCCGGAGTACCAGGGGAGGGGAAAAGGGCGGATGCAGATTTTCTTGCCCATCATTTTTCCCATTCATTTTCCCAGCCGCTCTTCAATGACGCGGCGCATCACTTTCGCTGGAGCCGGTTTTCCTGTCCACAATTCAAACTGCCCCGCCGCCTGGCGGACGAACATTTCGATTCCGCCAATCGTCGGGCAACCGGCGGCTTCGGCTTGCTCGAGCAGTTTGGTTTTCGGCGGGTTGTAAACCGTGTCGAAAACCACCGTGTTCTTTTCGAGCCGCAAATCCGGCGCAGGGGATTCATCGATCTTTGGAAACATTCCGACCGATGTCGTGTTGATCACCACATCGACTGGAGCTTGCGATATATCTTCCAGCGAAACGGCTGAGACACTTCCTGAATTCCCGTCGAATTCCGTTGCCAGCGCCGCGGCGCGATCGGCGGTTCGATTGCAGACCAATATCTCAGCTCCGAAATGCGCCAGCGCGGCCACGGCCGTTCGCCCGGTGCCACCAGCGCCGATTACGGAGATGCGCAGGCCCTTTAATCCGGTTCGATCAATGCCGAGCTTTTCCGCGATGCTGTCCACAATCGCTAGATAATCGGTGTTGTATCCGCTCAATTTGCGGTCATCGTCAATCGAGATGGTGTTTACCGCTCCGATGCTCGCTGCCAAATCTTCCACGGTCGCGCCCTTCTCTTTGAGATATCGAAGCGCGTGCCCCTTGTGCGGGATGGTGACCGACAAACCCGACAAATCCAACGGCTGGAAATTCACGAAGGTTTCCATGAACGCCTTGAAACTCTCATAACTTCCATCCACCAGCAGCGGCAGGTAAATGCCGTCGAAACCGGTGGCGTCGAACGCGGCGTTGTGAATTGCCGGAGACATCGAATGTCCGACGGGATTGGCGACGACGCCGTAAACTTTCGTCTTGGTGCCAATCGAGTCCCAGCGGTACAGCCATTTCATGTCCCCGATGGAGATCTGCCCCGGCGCGGTGGCAGATTCGACATCGAGGGCGGCGAACGTCAGAAACGCGCCGAATTTGTTGGCGAGAATCCTGCTGATGACTCCCGCTTCGCCCATGCACAGCGCGATGGTCGGCCGGCGGCGATCGACGAGCAGTTCAAAGGCCTCGAGATTGTCGCGGATGGTTCGTGCGGTCCAGACGATTTTGTTCACATCTACCGGCATCGCGTTCAGGTCGCTGATGATGTTGTAAAGCTTCTCCGGCCGGCCGGTGAAATCGTGATGGCTGAGAATCACCGTCGGGTGATCTTTGTCATCGGAATGCAGTTGGCGGAAAATGTGCTCGTAGCGGCGAGCGGTTTTCAATTCGAGATCGACAATTTGTGCGCCATCCTCGACGCAGGTCATCAGCAGCGTGATTCGCTCCGGGTCTTCCATGGGCGACAGGCCACCTTCCCAATCGGGCCGGCAAGTCACGATGGCGGGCAAAATGCTGTCGCGCAGGATTTCGGCGAGAATGTGGTAATCCCGCAACGGATCGATTCGCAGCTCGACCATGTCCGCGCCTGCCTCGGCGGCGGCGGCGATGTCGCGCTTGGCACGAGCCAAATCCCTGACGAAGATTGGAACGCATAAGTGAGTCATGAAAAGGCAAAATGCGGATTGACCGCCAAGACGCCAAGACGCCAAGGTAGGAAAATACGCCAAGAAGTTATGGGTGAAGGAGCGTTGGATTTCTCATCGGTTGATTCTGGGTATTTTGAAACGAGCGCGTCGATAAACGACGCGGCTAAAAGGGATCATCCAAATTAAATCAATTCTTGGCGTATTTTCTTCCCTTGGCGTCTTGGCGCCTTGGCGGTCAATCCGCATTAACGAGCTTCATACACCGTTCGATTTCCTTCTTCGTCGCATCACTCGCCTCCCAGAGCGGGAGGCGCATTTCGCCGCTGTCGAGATTGGCGACTTTCATCGCGTGCTTGATGCCGACGGGGTTGCCGTCGAGGAACATGGCACGCATCAGGGGGAATAATTTGCGATGCAAGCCGGCCGCCTCGGCGTATTGATTGGCGCGGCAAAACTCCACTAGCTTTTTGATCTGCTGGGGAATCAGGTTTGAGAGCACGCTGATTACGCCGACGCCGCCGATGGACATGATCGGGACGGTCAGCGAATCATCACCGCTGATGATGGTGATGTCGCAGGTGGCGGCAATTTCGCCGGCGATGTTCAGATCGCCGGTAGCTTCCTTGATGGCGATGATGTTGCGATGTTTGGCCAGCCGCGCGACGGTGGCCGGGGACATCGTGACGCCGGTTCGGCCGGGAATGTTGTAGAGCACGATCGGCAAATCCACGCGATCCGCCAGAGTCATGAAATGGCGATACAAGCCTTCCTGCGTCGGCTTGTTGTAGTAGGGATTCACCGACAAACAGGCGGGTGCGCCGGCTTTTTTGGCGATGTTGTGCAGCTCGAGGGCTTCGGTGGTCGCGTTCGCCCCGGTGCCGGCAATCACGGGAACCCGGCCATTGACGAATTGGACCGTCAGTTCGATCACCCGCGCGTGTTCCTTGAAATCCAGCGTCGGCGATTCGCCGGTCGTGCCGACGGGAACGAGTCCGTCGATTCCCTGGGCGATCTGAAAGTCGACCTGCTCGCGCAGCCGTCGCTCATCGACTTTCCCCTCGAGGAAAGGCGTCACCATCGCCGTCATTGCTCCGTGAAGATTCATGGTTGCTCGATTCTAAATGGAAGAGGATGAACCGCCAAGACGCCAAGAGCTCCAAGGAAGAAAATACGCCAAGGGGAAATTGAATTTGAGTTGCGCATTTTAATATCCTGAATTTGTCTTCTCCGCGTATTTTCCTACCTTGGCGTCTTGGCGCCTTGGCGGTTCAATCCGCATTTTTCTTAGCTACCTTTCCCCAGTGATCGCCAGATATTTCCGAACCGTTTCTCCGAGCCCGAACTCCAGCGCATCGGCGATCAGTGCATGCCCGATTGACACTTCCAGAACGTTGGGGACCGCTGACAAAAATGGGCCGAGGTTCTGGAGATTGAGATCGTGGCCGGCGTTGACGCCCAAACCCAGTTCCGTCGCGCGACGGGCTGCTGCGGTGTAGGGATGGGCCGCGCGCGGATTCTTGCGGGCAAATTCTCCCGCATACGGCTCCGTGTACAACTCGATTCGATCCACGCCGAGTTTCGCGGCCTCCTCCATTGCCTGGGGGTCGGCATCCATGAACAGACTCACCCGGCAGCCCAGATCGTGCAGCTCTCGCACGATCGGCCGCAATCGCTCGGCGTCTCTGGGCAAATCCCAGCCATGATCGCTGGTGGGGGCGCTGGTCGCATCCGGGACCAAAGTGCATTGCGCGGGCCGGCGGCGGCGGATAATTTCCATGTACTGAATAAACGGGTTGCCTTCGATATTGAATTCCGCGCGGGGCCAATCCTTGAGAAGCTCAGCCAGTTCGGTCACATCGCCCGGCCGGATATGCCGCTGATCGGGGCGCGGATGCACGGTGATTCCCTGTGCCCCGGCTTGCAGGCAGAGCCGGGCGGCGTGGGTGATGCTGGGAATCCCGATGGCGCGCGTGTTCCGTAGCGTGGCGACCTTGTTGATGTTGACCGAGAGTCGAGTCATGGGCTGGGGATTCTATGCGATCTGCCCTCCTTCGCTATCGCCTCGCTGCTCCCCCTTTCTCTGGCCGAGCCGGGGGGTGGGGGGGTAAGTGTTGCAATCTGTTGCATTTTGTTGCATTTTTCCTGTCAAACTATCAGGCACCCCCTATTTTTCGTTCGGCGCAGACCTTCAGACGCAGTCGCTTGACAGGCTTTTGTCTGGCATAACAATATATTAACTGTTTTTGGAGAAGCAAGGAATAAATATAAAAAATGTTTGGCTTTCGAGCTCGGGATTACAGATTTTGGACCTCTTCGATCAGTTCCCTGGGGCAGCCGATGTCGCCGACGGTGACGACGCCGGTGTAATCCTTAGCGAATTGAAATCCGACTTTCTCCGCGACGAACGTGATCGTTCGTGTGGCTTTCACGCATGCCGGACCGAGGGGTTTGCCGGTGTCGCAGTCCAATCCGCTGGGGATGTCAACAGCGAGGATGGGAACCTTCAAACCATGCATCGCGGCGACGACTTTTGAGAACGGCTCGCGCGGGGGTTGGGTCAGACCGGTGCCGAAGATGGCGTCGATGATCAGGTGAGGGCGGTAGTTGGCCAGATATTCCCAGGATTCCTTCATCAATCGCATGGACTCAATGATTCGCCAATTGGTGAGGGCTTCGAGGTTGTATTTCAACGGGTCGATAGTGAGGAAGACTTTTACATTGGCCCCGCGATTGTGGAGGTGTCGAGCGGCGGCTAGGCCGTCGCCGCCGTTGTTACCGCCGCCGCAGACGATGGCGATTTCAGATTTGTAGTTGCCCGCAAGCATTTCGCCAGCGACATCCGCGACGGAGCGGGCCGCGTTTTCCATCAGCATCTCGCCGAGCATCTGATATTTCTCGGCGGCGAGTTTGTCGATCTGGCGAACTTGTTGGCGGGTGAGGGCGGGCATGGGGGTTGTATTGTAGCCGATGTAATTCAGCAATTCGCGGGCGGAGGACCGCCCGGCTCAGTTTCGAGGCGGGCGCGTTCGGGTTGACGCCATGGACATTCTCCTAACATCCTGACCTGATCAAGAAAGAAATCGTGGAAAATCCACGGGGGTGTTCGAGCCGTGGGGAAGGTTACTTCTTGCATTTGAATCGAACAATTCTCGATAATGCCAGGATGACCGACTCCAACCAGCCGACGAATCAGGCGGACCCGCAACCTAGCCCCATCATCCCCCCGCCGCCAGCGCCGGAACCGCAGCCGTCCGCGGCTTCGGTCGAACCGGCGCCTCCGCCCTCGCAGCGCACTTCGCCGATCCTGCTGTTTTTCATCGCGGTCGTGATCGCGGCCCTGGGAGGAGGGACATGGTATTACATCGTCGTCCAAAAACCATTGCAGGAACGAATCGACGCGCAGCAAGATGCGATCATACGCCTCAGCGGCTTGCAAAATCCGGTGAACAACAAACTCGATCCGGCCTACACCGATTCCACCGGCGATCTGGTGGCCGATCCACCGACTGATCCGTCACAGTTTGTTGATCCACCGAAGCTGCGATTTTGCTATGTCTATGCGGAGGATGATTCGCCATACAAAACGGCCTTTGCGGATTTCATGAAGCATCTGTCGGATGAGACGGGCAAGCCGGTGGAATATGCGGATTTCAATTCCACGGACGACCACCTCAGCGCGCTGAAGCACAATCAACTGGAAGTGACGGCATTCAATACGGGCAATGTCCCAATCGCGGTGTGCGCTGCGGGATTTGTGCCGGTGGCATGTCTTGGATCGGAACAGGGCGCGGGCAAATATGAAATGCAAATCCTGGTGCGCAGTGACTCGCCGATCCAGTCGGTCGCAGATTTACCGGGCCACGAGTTGACTCTGACCAATCCGGGTTCCAATTCGGGATACAAGGCCCCGCTGGTACTGATCAAAAGCGATTTTGGATTACTGCCGGGCCGGGACTTTGGCGTTCGGTATTCCGGCGGGCATGTGCAATCCATCAAGGGACTCGCGGATGGCACCTACGAGGTCGCCGCCGTCGCCAGCGATGTTGTGAAATTAGAAATCGCCAACGGCGATATCCAGCCGAACCAGTTTCGGGTGATCTACAAATCCGAGGCCTTCCCCACTGCGGGCATTGGTTACGCCTACAACCTCAAGCCTGATTTGACGGCGAAGATCAAGCAGGCGATTCTGGACTTCAACTGGTCGGGCACGAGCATGGCAACCTATTTCGCGCCATCGGGAGAGGATCGGTTTGTGCCGGTGAATTACAAGGATGATTGGGCGCTGGTCCGGCGAATCGATGATGAAATTGGATATGCATATCAGGTGAAGTGAGATTGGGAAATCGCACGATCTTCCGGTAGGATTCCATGCGCGGAGGCATTGGTTTCTTACATATCTTGGAGGCCCATCGTGCGCTTCTTGTCCACCCTGCTTGTGATAGCGGCGGCGTTTTCATCGGTGAGTTGGGCACAATCAACCCAGCCCGCTAGGGGCGTCGATCTCAATACCGGCGCATCTTACGTCATTCAGAACAACGGCCAGCCGCCGCCGAAGGATTGGATCGACAAGGATACCGGGCATCGCATCGTTCGCCTCAGCGACGAACCCAACAGCGAGAGTTTGTATTTTCATCAGAACGCGTTTTCGCCGGATGGAAATAAGTTGGCGTTCACCTCGCCGACGGGGATTTATCAGGTGGATTTGACGACGTGGAAAGTCGAGCAAATTCTGGCCGGCGATACTTCGCAATTCACGCAGGGAAATACCGGGGCGCGGATCAGCATGATCGTGGCCGGGCGCAAGACTGGCCGGATTTTTTTTACCAAGACTATTGTTTCGCAGTCCGATGAATCCGCTCCACCGGAGCGATCGGTGTGGTGGATTGATCCGGTGACCAAGGAGCAACATGAGATCGGCGTGCTGCCGATGGGCGTGAATGTGGGAACCGTGAATTGCGATGAAACACTGTTGGCTGGCGCGATCACGTATCTCGACGGTCGCGGCGGCGCGGCGACCCAGCCGGTCAGGGCGGCAGTGGGAGAACGCATCAATCTCGGAGCGCGCTGGGCACAACATCTGCCCATGGCCCTGGTCACGATGAACGCCCAAACCGGTGAGATCAAGACGTTTAACCCCAGCAACGATTGGGACAATCATTTTCAATTCTCCCCGACCGATCCGAATCTCCTGATGTATTGCCATGAAGGGCCGTGGCAGAACAACGACCGCGTCTGGACGATCCGCACCGATGGGACGGATTTGTTCAAGGTTCACTCGCGCACCATGATCAACGAAATCTGGGGCCACGAATTCTGGGCCTGGGATGGGCGGACGATCTGGTATCAACTGCAATACCCGCGCGGCGAGGGCGGGACCGGATGGATCGCGGGTTACAATCTCGATACGCACCAGCAGATTTGGTATCACAACGCCGATAACACCGAGTCGATTCACGTCAACGTATCCAAAGACGGCTCGCTCTTCGCCGGCGACGGAGGGAACAGCGCCAAGTGGATTTTCCTGTTCCGGCCGACGCTACCGCGAAACATGGCTGAGGGAATTTACGATGCCAGCAATCTGATCCAGCCGGGATATTTAACAGCCGAGAAGCTGGTGAACATGTCCAATCACAATTACGCCCTGGAGCCGAACGTGAATTTCACGCCGGACATGAAGTGGATCATTTTCCGATCCAATATGTTCGGCCCGTCGTATCCATTCGCGGTGGAAGTGGCCAAGTCGGCGACGACGCAGCCCTAAGTTTATAGAGGGTCAGAAAAATGCTTGTCAGTAAAATTCTCTGTTGACATGTCTTGTCCCCTCTCCCAATACTCCGGGAGAGGGTTAGGGTGAGGGTGATTTCGCTCGAATTATTCGAACGAGTTTTTTAATTCGGCCCTCACCCCTGCCCTCTCCCGGAGTACCGGGAGAGGGGGAAAATTCATTCCGCGTTCAACACGGCTGAACTCATGGCTGAGTCGTGGCGCTCGGTGGCGCGTGGTTCTCATCCAGTTCCAACCGGATGTAATCCCACACCACGCCGGAGGTCAGCTCGCCGGCGGGGACGGTGAAGGTCAACTCATTGTCGCCCTTCTTCATCAGCGAGGCATCGAAGAAAAGGGTTTGCTCCTGCCAGACGCTCTTGTTGGTGTTGTAGCGCAAAGCGTTGGTGGCGATGGGATGGATGGTGCCGGCATCCTGGCCGTTGACGCCGATCGCTAAACCGCCGCCGCCATCGGCGCCGCCGAGCGCGACACGCAGGGCGGCGCGGCCCTTGGGATTGTCCTTCATGGTGAATTTAACCGTCCAGGTCGTCGCCCGGCCTCGGCCATAGATGCGCCAGGGACCGGTGGTGTTCGTCTGCGGATACGTGTCCAGTGATTCCGCTTTCACCCAGCCGAAGCGCTGGTTGGCAGGGTCCTTGGCATCGGGATTCTCCCACGCAAGAGATTCGCTGTGCGGGGTTTCCTCGAAGAACCAATCCTTGTGGTAATCGCTCTTGCCGATCGTGTAGGTGATGTCGTTGGGGAAGAGCAGCGGGTAGCGGAGTTCCCAGCCCCAGAGCCAATAGTTGGCGCCGTCGCCTTTAAAGAATTTGTCGCCGGTGCGATCGGGGTAGCCGATGTCCCAAATCTGTTTTCCGTAGCGAACGGGCGTCCATTTGATTTTTCCCAGGTCGAGATTTTTGCCGGCTTCGACGGTGATGTTGGCCATGGCGAATTCGCCGAGCACGCCGTCGGCGAAGGCGTGGAGGGTGTAGGTTCCGGGGCGGACGTTGGTGATGGTGAATTTGCCGTTGTCGCTGCCATCATTCCAGAATTCGTAATACTTGGCATCGTGTTCCCAGTCGATGTTGGGATTGCCGCCGAAGCCAAAGCCGCCGAAACCGCCACGGCCGCCGGGACCGGTGGTTGGGCCACCACGGCCGAATCCGCCGCCGCGACCAAATCCGCCGCCTCGTCCGCCAGCGGCTGCACCGGAGGGGCCAGTGGTTGGGCCGCCGCGACCGAACCCTCGTCCGCCGCCGAATCCACCACCCCCGGTGCCACGCGGATAATCCGGATGGGCCAGGCCGACAGTCAGATGCGGAAGCCTGCCAGTAGCTGCTTGCGAATCATCCAGCACGAGCTGGCCGCTGACGTTTCCGCGCTGATCTTTGTGCGGATAATCCACGCCATTGACCCATTCATACGGCCACTCGGCTTTTTCTTTCTTGGCTTGTGCGAGGGCGTCTTTCCAGAGAGCGGTGGCGTTGTCCGTCCAGACTTGCGGCACCGTCGGATTGCCGGCGGTGGCTTTCAGCGTGTCGAGTGCGGATTGTGAAGGATCCTTTGGATTGGCCAGAGTGTTGCAATAAACATAGATCGGCCCGATGACTTTGCTCCAGTTTTCTCCGGCGGCGATGTTGCAGGTGGCGCCGCCTTCATAGTGCGTGCCGCGCCAGTAATCGAGGATGATCGGATCGGGGTCATCGTTGGCGTCGTAATGGCAGACCAATTCCTGTTTGGATGCCCCGCCGCTGAGGTATTCGATGGTGGGATTGATGAACCAGACGCCGATGTGATCCTTGGTGCTCGACCAGCCGTAAGCGGGAATTTTGTATTGCACGGCGGTGTAGCTGTATTTGTGCTCGACGGAATTTTTGTAATAGCCGGTGTCGAGGATGCGCTGTTCCTTGGCGTGAACGACGACGCCCGCGCCCCAGTCTTCCGGCGTGCATTCGAGCATGTTGCGATCGGCATCGACGGAAATCCAATTGAAATCGTGATTCAGTTTCGTGATGTACCGGCTCTCGCCGACGCTCATGGTGGGGTAGGACGCGGGATGGGAAAAGATGGCGTAGGCGTAGATGCCGCTCTGGCCGCGGCTCATGGCGTAGCGGACTTCGATGTCGCAATACGTTCCGCCGCCGGGTGCGCCGGGGGTGAGCATGACGGTTCCGCCGGTGAATCCTTTGACGGCGACTTCGCCGCGCTCGCCGCCGTTGGTGGCGGGATCAATGGTGATGAGCTGTGTGATTTTCGGTGCGCCCTGGGGAGTTTCTTCCCAATATCCGCCGCCGTTCATGGTGTTGACGCCATGGAATACCAGCGAGGTCATCGCACCATTGCTCTTGAGAATGGTCGCTTTGACGATGCCGTTGTCGAGCGTCCAGAATCGCCCGTTATCGGTGACGGTCACCGGAGCGTTGGACCCCTGTTTGGCGATGTCGGGCGCGGCATCAGCCATGCGCGGCGTCGAAACAGCAAGGATCAGGGTTATGACGATTGAGGCAAACAGGCCGCGCGGGCCCACGGATGGAGGTGTATTCATTGCGGAGTCCAACTGATAGGGATTAGGTTCTCTTCCGACCGCCTATTAACTGACGCTCCGCTGGCGAGGAAGGATGGTAAATCTGGCCTCGCCCGTCAAATTTTATGGTACCAGATTGGGCGCGGTTTTCAATCGCGGGTTCTTGCTGCATTTCCCCCTCCTCCGGTATTCCGGGGGAGAGTTGGGGAGGGGGTCGAATGCCGACTGGTGTGCGAAGAAGACCCCCACCCCTGCCCTCCCCCGGAGTACCGGAGGAGGGGGAAAAGAGGATTTTTGGAATGCGTCACGCCGCGTCGGCGAGGCGCAATTTGAATGTTTGCCCGGCTTCGGTCGGTTGATATTCCGGAACACATTGCTGCAGGGCGCTGATGACGGCGGCGCGCGGGGAATTGATTGCTACCGATAGTCGCTGAATCATCTGCTCCGATTGCCGAACCGTCGCCATCGGCAACTGCCAGACATTGATCTTCTCATGCGCTGTCGGACGAATTTGCTCGTTGGCGGCCGAGAGTTCCTCATACAACTTTTCCCCCGGCCGAATGCCGGTGAATTCAATCGCGATGTCCGTCTCCGGCTCCAATCCACATCGGCGGATCATCTCCTTGGCCAAATCCAGAATCCGCATCGGCTCGCCCATGTCGAGCACAAAGATTTCCCCACCCTGCCCGATCGCGCCGGCCTGCATCACCAGTTGGCTGGCCTCGCTGATCGTCATGAAATATCGCTTCATGTCTGGATGCGTCACCGTCACCGGCCCGCCATCGGCGATCTGTTTGCGGAAGATCGGTACCACACTGCCGCTGCTACCCAGCACATTTCCAAATCGCACGGCGACAAATCGCGTTTGATCCGATTCATTCAACGATTGGATGTAAAGTTCCGCACACCGCTTGCTCGCGCCCATCACACTCGTCGGATTCACGGCCTTGTCGGTGCTGACCATCACAAACGCCGCGGCGGAATTCGCCAGTGCCGCATCGGCGACGATCTTCGTGCCGATGACATTATTCTTGATCGCCTCGCCCGGATTGTGCTCCATCATCGGCACGTGCTTGTGAGCCGCGCAATGAAACACCACCTGCGGCTGGAGATCAGCGAACACGCGCTCGATGCGAGCCGCATCGCTAATATCCGCGATCACCGGCACGATGTCCGCCCCCACCCAGCGCTGCCGCAGTTCGCGGTCGATCTCAAAAAGGTTGTTTTCCGCCTGTTCCAGCAGAATCATTCGACGTGGGCAGAATTTCATGCTCTGGCGGCAAATCTCCGACCCGATGCTCCCCCCCGCCCCGGTCACCAGCACCAGCTTCTGTGCCAAAAACCGCTGCAACTCCGGCGTGTCCAATTGGACCGCCGGCCGACCCAAAAGATCGGTCAAATCCATCGCCCTGTCCGTCATCTTCGCCGGCCGGCGAAGTTGGCTGACCGCTTTGCGCAGCTTGGCCAATCGGTTGTCGCTCATTCAGTGATCCAAATCACATCATCGGCAGGATGAGGGCGACGGCTGGAGGATTCTGGGACGTTGGAGGAAGGCTGGGTGTCCGCGATGGTGAAATTACGTTATCTCGGGACGATTTGGAGCGTCGTATCCAATTCCCTTCGGGAATCCGCGGTCAGGAATGCTTCACCACAGTGACCACATTTCCATCTGTGAATCTGGATCGTCGTCTTGCGACCGTTTGCTCGGCTAATTGACAATGGCTCTATGCCGAGATGAATATCACGGCTGCCGCATAGCGGGCATTGCTCGTAATTCGTCTCAATCCGACGCGGTCGATTTTTTGCCTGAGATAATGATGTAGAATTCCGACTCATGTTCTGAAACCTTGCGTATAACGCCCTTCGAATAGATCAGAATACCTTCAAAATTGAAACTCTCGATGATGTACAGTTGTTCGCGCCGGCCTTTACGCCAAGGACTGGAACTGTTTTTTACACGCAAAAACTGTGCGCTCAAAATCGACTCGATCACGTCTTCTCGAAGCAATCCGTCGCTCGCACACTCCAAATCGGCTTTCAAAGTGAACTCATAGTGCCCCGCTGCAACCAGACGCTTTATTTTTACTAGACGATGATCCACGTTGGCAGCTTAGTTTTCAAAAGCAACCAAGACAACCCATTATACCATCGGCAAAATGGCGGCGGATAAGACGACGTCAATTTTCCCTTCGCCGACGAGTCGCCATGGGCATGAATCCTCGGTCCCTTTGCCGCCGATGCGCGCGGGTCTACAATAACTTCAATGCCGGTTGGGAAAGTGTGTATCTGGTTGATTTTATGCGCGGGGCCGCTGATTTCCTGCGCTTCGCATCCGGTGGCGCCGGTGGCTTCGGCGCAGGTTTCCAGCGGGCGGCCGTTGCTTGGGATTGTGCCGGATTTGGCGTCGGAAGACTCGCGCGTGGGGGTTTTGATTGCGGGCACGACGCCGGGCACGCCGGCGGAGACGAGCGGGTTGCAGGCGGGGGATTTGCTCGTTGGGTTCGGGGATCAGGCGGTGCAGAATCTGACCGATCTGACCCAATTACTGGAGCATTCCCACCCCGGTGACAAGGTGCACATCACGGTGCTTCGGGCAGACAAAAAAATCGAGACGGATGTGACGCTGGGCACGTGGACGGAATAAACTCAGACGGCATCAACATGGAATCCATCGGCCTCATCATCGTCGATCACGGCTCGCGGCGCCAGGAGAGCAATCAAATGCTCGAAAGCGTTGCGGTGGCGTTTGCGAAAAAATTTGCCGATCGATACCAGATCGTTGAGCCGGCGCACATGGAATTGGCTGAGCCATCCATCGCCACGGCCTTCGCCCGCTGTGTGCAGCGTGGGGCCAGGCGCGTGGTGGTCTGCCCGTTTTTTCTCGGCCCCGGTAAACACTGGACACAGGATATTCCCAATCTCACCGCTGCCGCGGCGCGGGATTTTCCGGCCGTTGATTTTCATGTCGCCCCAACGCTGGGGATTGATGATTTGATTCTGGATTTGCTGGAGAAACGCGCGCGGCATTGCCAGGATTGCGATTTTGAATGTGAGCAGTGTCGTGGGACGCTGCGCGCCGGGCGCGACGGGGCATTGCCACAACCTGGTCGTTAGAATTCCAAAAATCCATTTCCACCACGGAGACACGGAGAACACGGAGAGAAATCAAATTCATTGAACCGCAGAGAGCGCTGAGAGCCGCAGAGAAATTCAATTACAGAATTTGAATTACATTTATTTTCTCCGCGGCCCTCTGCGCCCGCCGCGGTGAAATTCTTAATTCGACTGTGAACAAATCGCCATGTTCGATGAATTGCCTGCGTGCTCTCTGTGCCTCCGTGGTGGAATTGCATTTCCCAAGTTAAGATCGTCTGGTACGAACCATGTATCTCATTTGGTTACCGCTCGCCGCTGTGGGGCTCCATGCGATCATGCTCGTCCTGCTTTCGCGGCGACGCAGGAAAGTCGTGATAAAGAAAATTCCTTCGGAGCCCGCGTTTGATCTTGTCGAACTCAATACAATGCTGGCAAATGGAAAAATAACGCAGGAGGAATTTGATCGGCTGCGGGAGATCACCATGCGGCAGCAGGAGGCGGCTCAGCAGTTGTTAATGCGGCCGGAGTCGTCCAAGTCTCATGGGTTTGAAGTGATCATCAAGGAGAATCCGCCGAAATGATTTGCCTGGGCGTTGATGTTGGGGGGACTTCGGTGAAGGCGGCGGCGCTGAAGAATGGGCGATGTTTGTGGACTTCGCGGAGTGCGGTGTATCGGCGGCCGTCGGCGGAGGAATTGCGGAAGGCGATTGCGGACGCGGTGGGGAATTGGGTGGCGGATTTTGATCGCGTGGGGCTTTGTGTGCCGGGGATTCTTGATCAGCGGCGGAGTGCGGTCACGCTTTCGGTGAATGTGCCCGGGTTGGTGGGGCTTCCGCTGGATCGGTTGGTTTTGGATTCGCTGAAACTAAGCGGGGCTCGGCCGACAACGATTCTCAATGATGCTCATGCAGCGGCATTGGATATTTTTTACTCTCGAAACATTTTGGGGCGGTTGCTGGTGCTTTCACTTGGCACCGGAGTTGGGGCGGCGGTGTTGGATGATGGAAAGCCGTTGCCCGTCGAAGGGGATTCGCCGGGGCATTTGGGGCAGATGGATGTTTCGATTGCGGGGCATGATGTCATTGGACCCGATGGCGGCGCGGGGGGATTGGAGGGATATATCGGGGCGGCGGCGATTGGGGATCGAATTGATTCCCTCCGCGCGGATGATCCGGCGATTTTGGCGTTGGTGCGGGCGATTCGGATTGGGCATGCGATTTATCGGCCGAATTGGGTTTGGCTTTGTGGGGGGATTGGGATTCGGTTGCGAAGGCTGTTGCCGGGGATAAGGGAGTTGGTGGGAAGGGGTTTGACGAGTGTTGCGCGGGCGGGGTGGACGTTGGAGTGCGGGGAGGATGATTTTCATGCGGCGCGGGGGGCGGGGTGGGCGGCCTGTTTGGCTAACGACTGAAGTCGTTAGCCCGGTGGGGTTTTTGCTAGTGGCCGATCAGGGGTTCGCCTAGATATTTTTTTAACTCTGCGAATTTCTCGTCCATGAGGAGTTTGGTGTTGGCTTCGAGGTTCAGTCTGAGCAGGGGTTCGGTGTTGCTCTTGCGGACGTTGAACCACCAGTCGGGGAAATCGGCGGTGATGCCATCGAGGTAATCGATCTGGCCTTTTTTGTAGGCGTCCGCCAGCTCGCGGATTTTGGCTTCTTTGTCTTCGACCTGGAAATTCACTTCGCCGGTCTGGCTGTATCGGCAAAGTGGCGCAACGAGCTGGCTCAGCGGTTTGTCCTGGGCGGAAAGAATTGAGAGCAATCGCGCCATGGCGATCGCCCCGCTGTCGGCGAAGAAATTGTCGCGGAAATAAAAATGCCCTGAGAGTTCGCCGCCGAATACGGCCTTGGTGTCGGCGAGCGTTCGCTTGATGAAGGCGTGGCCCACGCGATCTCGGCGTGGCACGCCGCCGACGGCTTTCACTTCGTCCGGCACTACGTGGCTGGAGCGAAGATCGTAAACGATGGTCGATCCCTTGTTCTCCGGTTTGGATAGAAAATCTCGGGCCAAGAGAGCGGTGATGATGTCGCAGCCGATCACTTTGCCGGTTTCATCCAGAAACATGCAGCGATCAGCGTCGCCATCGTAGCAGACTCCCAGGTCGGGTTTCTCATCATGGATTCGCCGCTTAAGCATCGCGAGATTTTCCTCGACGAGCGGGTTAGGCTGGTGGACAAAGCTTCCGGTGATCTCAAACAGCAGTGGACTAATCTTCAAATTGCTTACCCCTCCAAAAACCGCCGGAACCATTTTGCCGGCCATGCCGTTACTGGCGTCGATGACGACGCGGATGGGGCGTTTCAAATCCAAAAATTGCAACACATGTTTTTTGTAATCGGCCCAGAGATCGCGTTCCTGAAATTTTCCCTGCAGTCCGGTCTGGGCCATGCGGATCATTGAAGCGATGCGTTTGATGTCGTCGAGCCCACTGCCCGAGCCGATGGGCTTGGCCTTGGGTCCGCTGATTTTGAAGCCGTTGTATTCGATCGGATTGTGGCTGGCGGTGGTTTGAATTCCGCCGACGGTGTCGAGATGGTTGATGGCAAAATAGATAAACGATGTGTCGATCATGCCGACATCGATGACGTTCATGCCGGTGCTGCGGATGCCATCGGAAAGGGCCTTGGCAAGAACCGGCGAACTGGGCCGCATGTCGCGACCGACGACCATGGTGTCTTCCATTTTCACCGGCGCCGCCCCTTGCCGGCTGCGCTTGAGATATTGGGCTGTGGCATGTCCGACGCGCCAGGCCATGTCTTCATTGAGGGGATTGGGATAAATGGCACGAACGTCGTAAGCTTTGAAAATCTTGTCGATCATGTCGCGGGCCAGTTTAATCGGCGCGATCCAGAGCGGCAATGAAATGCGTATGGATGATGAACTCAAAGGCTGGGTGCATGCCGCTTCCGATCGGCCGGAGGTGCGCGAGGCGATTCTAGCGGTCTATGGCAAGCTCGAAGCCGAGGTCGCCATCCAGCGGCCGTTGTGTGTGCTATCCGGCAGATGTTGCCGATTTGATGAATTCGGCCATCGGCTGTTTGTCACCACCATGGAATTAGCGGTCTTTTTGGGGGATTTGCCAGTCAAAGCGTGGCCGGCCAATCCAGGTGGATGCCCGTTCCAGGTCGGCAAGATATGCGGAGTTCACGGAATCCGCCCATTCGGCTGCCGGATGTTCTTCTGTGATGCAACCAGCACTCAATGGCAGCGGGAAGCGTATGAAAAATTTCACGGAGAAATCAAGCGATTACATGAAACACATCAGGTTCCATACGTCTATATGGAGTGGCGGGAGGCTCTGCGGAAGTTGCAATTGATCAACGCGTAATTGTTCAGGAGTGAAGGAAGCGAAAAATTGACGCCATTTGTCCCATTTTACGGCGAGCGGACATATAAGGGGGGAGGCGTTACAGAAGGGCCACGAAAAAACGGGCGAGTGCGGCGGTTGAGGAAATTTTTCTGCAACTTCCCGGGGTCTGGATCGTCTTACTCATAATTGGATTAGCTCTCTTCCTCCGCGGGTGCCGGACATTTCTTTGTCCGGCATCCTCTCTTTTATGGAATGGTGTATAATCCATGTCAGGGAACCGCCGAAACAAGTTAACAAGCGAACCGAGACGGAATCATGGAAAAGTTGTTGGATTTTCCGAAATTCGAGGAGATACGTCAGATTATTCAGTTGGCGCGTGCTGAAGACCTGCGCGACGACGATGTCACCAGCCGATTGTTCATCGACGAAGATACCATCGGCGTCGGCACCCTGTTGCAGAAGGACGTTGGCGTGACCTGTGGATTGCCGCTGGTGCAGATGGTTTGCCAGGTGTACGACGAGCGGCTGCGGGTGGAACAAATCCCGGGGTTTCACGTGGATGTGCTGGAAGGACGGTTCAGCGATTCCCGGACTTTGCCGCTGGTGCGCGTGCGGGGTCCGTTACGGCAACTGCTGGCGGCCGAGCGCGTGGTGCTGAATTTTCTGCAGCATCTCGGTGGAGTCGCGACGATCACCAATCGGTTCGTCCGGCGCGTGGAAGGCACGGCGGCGAAAATTTACGACACCCGCAAAACCCTTCCCGGATTGCGGGCGCTGGAAAAATATGCGGTCCGCTGCGGCGGCGGACAAAACCATCGCATCGGTTTATTCGATGGCGTTCTGATCAAGGACAACCACATCGCCGGCATCGCCGCCAAGGATTTGCCCGCGGCCATCGCAAAGGCGGTGGCTCAAAGCAAACTAGAATCGGCCGATCGATTTGTGGAAGTCGAAGTGGAAAGTCTGGAGCAGCTCCGTGAAGTTTTGAAAGTGGATGGGATCAATCTGATTCTGCTCGACAATATGGATTGCCCGAAGATGGCATCCGCGGTGGAGATGCGCGATCGGGCCGGGAAGAAAGGGAAAGTCGCCTTGGAAGCCTCTGGCGGCGTGACGCTGGAAACCGTGCGCGCCATCGCCCTCACCGGCGTGGACCGCATTTCCGTCGGGGCCATCACACACTCCGCACCAGCTTTGGATATTTCAATGGAAATCGAGACTTGAATGGCGTGAAAATCATTCAGGCCGCGGGATGTTCGCTGGCCGCTTCCTGCTCGTGTTCTTGTTGCTGGGCCCCCATGGTGAAGCCGGTCGGGCGATAGCCGAGAGATTTGATAATCTCGGTAAGTTCGCTGACTTTTGACTGCGATCCATCGAACAGAATCGATGCCTGGGCCGAATTGAAATCAACCTCGACTTCGTGGATGCCGTTATGAGACAACAGGGCCTTTTTGATCTTTTTCTCGCAATGGAGGCAATGCATTCCCTCAACGCGAATGACGACGAGTTTATCGTTGCAAACACTTCCGTTCATGACTTCCCCAACTTACGGATTCGCCCGTCTCTCTTCAAGCATTCTTTGCCCATTTTCGACTAATTCAAGCGAGATTTTTACTTTTCCCTTCTCGCTATTTACTCTATCTCCACAAAATGATTGTGTTGATCGATAATTATGACTCATTCACCTATAACCTGGTGCAAAAACTGGGCGAGGTCGATCCCCAGCAAACCCTGAAGGTTTTCCGTAATGACAAAGTGACGCTGGAGGAAATCGAAGCCCTCAAGCCAACGCACATCGTTATTTCCCCCGGCCCCTGCACGCCAAAAGAAGGCGGGATGAGCAACGATGTGATCCGCCATTTTGGCCCCAAATTGCCGGTCCTGGGCGTCTGCCTGGGGCATCAGTGCATCGGATTCGTCAGCGGCGCGGTCGTCGAGCGCGCCCAGCGCCTCATGCACGGCAAAACGGATCAAATCCATCACGATGGAAAAACGATTTACATCGGAATGCCCAACCCCTTCACTGCGACAAGATACCACAGCCTGATTATCCGCAACGGCACGCTCCCGGCGGAATTCGAGGTCAGCAGTTGGACCAGCCAGGGCGAAATCATGGGCGTCCGTCACAAAACCTGGCCGCTGGAGGGTGTGCAATATCACCCCGAAAGCTTCCTGACCGAACAGGGCGAGAAACTGCTGGCGAATTTCTTGAAGAAGTGAACTGGCTGCATAAAAATGCAACCGCCGAGACGCCGAGGTCGCCGAGACAGACGCCAAGGAAGACAAATGCATTTGACCACGGATAACACGGATTGGCACGGATAGGAATCTATTCTTCTTTGCATTTATCCGTGTTATCAGTGTAATCCGTGGTCAAAATGGAATTTGAATTTCTCGGCGTCTGCCTCGGCGAACTCGGCGTCTCGGCGGTCGCATTTCATTTCTTTTCCTAAGGTGCGACCGCGCTCACACCTTTACTGTCGTATCGAGCGGTGGAATCGCCTTGCGTACGCGCGACAGAAGATCATCGAACCCGAAACTCGCCTTGGGTATGACATCATCGATCCGCAATTCCCGGGCGCGGGCGATTAGTTGGTCGTCATCTTTCACCCCAGTCAGGATGATCACTGGAATATTCTCCCATTGCGGGCTGCGCCGAACCATGCGGAGAAACGTGACGCCGTCCATCTCCGGCATCATCAGGTCCAAAAGAATCAGATCGGGGGTTTGCGTGTAAAGCATCGCATACCCTTCCTTGCCGTTGGCCGCCTTGATTGTCTTAAACCCCTCGTATTCCAGCAGTCTGGCGACGGATTCGCGCGCCAAGGCCGTGTCATCGACCACCATGACGACCGGCGTACTCATACGAATCCTCCGTGCATCGACCCAGCTACAAACCTAATTTGCGCCTACGTGGGTGTTTAGTCAATACATAATCCCCTCACCGGCACCACGGTTGCCCGAGGGCGCTTGCTACGCCAACCGGCTTCTGTAAAATCCCCTGCCCCGATCCAATGGCGACTCTTTGTCGCCCAGGACGGGACCGACAGAAAACTCAAAAGGAATCTCCAATGCCCAGTACCGGAAAAATCACGCAGGTGATTGGCTCGACCTTCGACGCAGAATTTCCCGAAGATCAGCTTCCCAGCATCTACAACGCCGTCAAAATCGACCACCACGAAAACGAAACCGTCACCCATCTGGTCGGCGAAGTGCAACAACACCTCGGCGGCGGACGTGTCCGGGCCGTCGCGCTCGGCAGCACCGACGGCCTTCGCCGTGGAATGGATTGCGTCGACACCGGCTCATCCCTCACCGTCCCCGTCGGCAAGGAAACCCTCGGCCGAGTCTTCAATCTCCTGGGCGAACCGATCGACAATCGGGGACCCGTCGATGTCCAACAACGCCGGCCCATCCACCGCGAGCCGCCGGAATTTGTTGATCTCACGCCCAAAGCAGAAGTCTTCGAAACCGGCATCAAAGTCATCGATCTGCTCACGCCATTTCTCCGCGGCGGCAAAGCCGGCCTCTTCGGCGGCGCGGGCCTTGGCAAAACCGTCGTCATTCAAGAACTCATCGCCCGTATCGCCCAACAGCACGGCGGATATTCCGTCTTCGCCGGCGTTGGCGAACGAACCCGCGAGGGCACCGATCTCTGGCTCGAAATGCAGGAAGCTCAGATCGGCACCACCGGCAAACACGTCATCGACCAGACCGTCATGGTCTTCGGCCAGATGAACGAACCACCAGGTGCTCGCCTTCGTGTCGCCCTCAGCGCTCTGACGATGGCCGAATATTTCCGGGATGAAACCGGCGCCGACACGCTGCTCTTCATCGACAACATTTTCCGATTCACCCAGGCCGGTTCCGAAGTGTCCGCGCTTCTGGGCCGAATGCCCAGCGCGGTCGGATATCAGCCAACTCTCGCCACCGAAATGGGCGAATTGCAGGAACGCATCACCAGCACCAAGCACGGCGCGATCACCAGCGTGCAGGCGGTGTACGTACCGGCGGACGATCCCACCGACCCCGCCCCCGCCAACGCCTTCGCGCACCTTGACGCATTCATTTATCTCGAGCGTTCCATCGCCGCCAAGGGAATTTATCCCGCCGTCGATCCGCTCGCCTCCGCCAGCCGCGCGCTCGATCCGCAAATCGTCGGCGAAGAACACTACCGCATCGCCCGCAAAGTTCAGAACATGCTCCAACGCTACCGCGATCTGCAGGACATCATCGCCATCCTCGGCGTCGATGAACTGAGCGAAGAAGACAAACTCACCGTGAGCCGTGCGCGCAAGATCGAACGATTCTTCAGCCAACCCTTCTTCGTCGCCGAGCAATTCACCGGCAAGAAGGGCATCTACACCAAGATCGCCGACACCCTGCGAAGCTTCGACGAAATCTGCAGCGGCAAAGCCGACGATCTCCCCGAACAAGCCTTCCTCTACGTCGGCAACATCGAAGATGTCCGCGCCCGCGCCAAAGAAATGGCGAAGTAAAAAAAACGCTCCCACACAAAATTAAAGCCCACCGATAGCCATCCGTGGGCTTTCGCACGCCTACAATTATCAGACGCGGAGGCACCTGACTTATGTCCCCCGATCCGCAAACCGATTCCAATTTGTCGGGCACAACATCCATGACCGCATTTGTCGAATCCTGCATCGGAACCGCCGCCGGTTCCGCCGTTGCCGCCGAGCGTCGCTCGCGCGGCCGGCCGCGCTTCCGCAAACTGCTGCGCCTGCTTCAAACCAAACGAAATATCCTCGTCAGCACTCACCGCTTCCCCGACCCCGACGCCCTGGCCAGCAGTTGGGCACTCTGCCAGCTTCTGACTTCCCAACTCCCCGATGCGCATGTGACGATGTCCATCGTCGGCAAACTCGGCGGAGGCATCAACGAAGCATTCGTCAAACACACGAACCTGAAACTCGCCCCCTGGAGCAACGCGCGACTCGACGAATTCGATGCGATCATCCTCACCGATGTCCAGCCCGCATTCTCCTACAGCCCCCTGCCGGCCGACTTCGCCCCGCTGGCGGTGATCGATCATCATCGCACCCATCGCAAACCCAAATGTCCGTTCTGTGATATTCGCACCGATGTGGGCGCGACCAGTTCGATCATCTTCAGCTATTTCATGGAGGTCGAGCAGCCGATCTCGCCGGACCTGGCCGCCACGCTTTTGTATGGCATCGAATCCGATCTCGCCGGCGCCGCCGGTCAGCCGGGCGATCTGGACAACATCGCTCTCTCCAGCCTCACGCTCCTCGCCAACCCCCGCAAGCTCTACCAGATGCGCTACGTCAACCTCCCGCAATCCTATTACATCTGCTACGCCAGCGGCCTGGCCAACGCGATCTACTACGACAACGCGATCATCTCGCATCTGGACGAAATTGATTCACCCGAAAAGGCCGCCGTCATCGCGGATTTTCTATTGCGTTTCGAGCCGGTTGACTGGGCGATGGTGACAGCTGTGTATGAAAGCCGGCTGATCATCAGCCTCCGCACCAGCGCCGAAGGCCGGCCGGCGTCGGACATGATCCAACGCCTCCTCCGCAAAGACGGCGAAGGCGGCGGCCACCGCACCAAGGCCGGCGGTTTCATGCCCCTGGAAACCAACACCCCCGAAGAAATCGCCCGCAAACGCGCGCTTCTCCGCCGAAGATTTCTAAGAGCCCTAGCAATCAAATCCTCCGCCGGCAAATCCCTGGTCCCCCGCTAAAACCCACCCCCGGGCTCAGCACTTCAGTGCTTAGCCAAGCAGCACCCCTGGTTCCCATTCCACAGCGATAAAAATATTCCAATTTTCTCCTTGACACCCGGAGAACCGTTAGCATAATGTACGGACGATCCCCATCCGCCTCATGAACGGCTTGGGGAACTCGACAGGCTTCGTGGCCTGTCAACGGGGCCGTTGCCGGCCAACCTCCGGCGGGATAGCGCAAGGGATTTGCGAACGCCCGTTCCGAGGCCCGCGTGCGTCCGCCTGTGAAGTTGTCGCGTGGTCACAGGAGCCACGCGAGATTCTGTGTCAGGGCTCGCGACGGTCCCGTTGACAGGCTGCAAAGCGATTCAAAAGCCGAGAGAAATGGAAATGATTAATGTAGGGTGGGCGTACTCGCCCACCAATTCGATTCGAGAAACAAAACCATTTTCGAAAACAAAAAATCCGGTGGGCGGGTACGCCCACCCTACGCGCTATCGCTTTGCGCCCAAACTGGTCTAACCCGATCGGATTTCTTACCATCCCCCAAACCAATGCCGCGCGAATTGCCAAAAACCTACGACCCCGCCGCCATCGAAGGCCCGATCTACCAACTCTGGCTCGACAAGCGCAGTTTCTCCGCCGACCCAGCCGCCCCCGGCGAACCCTATTGCATCGTGATTCCACCGCCCAATGTCACCGGCGCTCTGCATCTCGGCCACGCGATCAACGACACATTGCAGGACATTCTCACCCGCACGCATCGCATGCGCGGATTCAATGCCGTCTGGATTCCCGGTATCGATCACGCCGGCATCGCCACGCAAGCGGTGGTGGAAAAACAGCTCAAGGAACAGGAAAACAAAACCCGCCACGATGTCGGCCGCGAAGGATTGGTCGAGCGAATTTGGAAATGGAAAGAGCAATTCGGCGCCCGCATCCTCGAACAACTCAAACGCCTCGGCTGCTCGTGCGACTGGGAACGCACCAGATTCACGCTGGACGACATGTGCGCCCGCGCCGTCCGCGAAACATTTTTCAAACTCTTCAAAGACGGCCTGATCTACCGCGGCAAACGCCTGGTGAATTGGGACGTCCACCTGCAAACCAGCATCAGCGACGACGAAATCTATCACGAAACCGTCAAGACGAGCTTGTGGCATATTCGATACCCGATCGAAGACCCCGCTCTTTCTCCCTCGCCCGGTACTCCGGGAGAGGGCAGGGGTGAGGGCTCTTCTTCATCGGACTCCAAAAATGCCCCTCACCCTAGCCCTCTCCCCGATTACAGGGAGAGGAGAGAAGAGGGGCGACCCGCGTATGTCACCGTCGCGACAACCCGCCCCGAAACCATGCTCGGCGACACCGCCGTCGCGGTGAATTCCACCGACCCGCGCTGGAATTGGGCCATCGGCAAAATGGTCGCCCTGCCGCTGACCGATCGAAAGATCCCCATCATCGCCGATGACATTCTCGTCGATCCGAAATTCGGCACCGGTGTCGTGAAGGTGACACCCGCGCACGATCCGAATGACTATGCCGTCTGGGAGCGACACCAGCGCGAACGCTCAGGTATCGAGATTTTGAATATTCTGAATCCAAATGGAACGCTCAATGAAAATGCCGGCAGCTACGCCGGCATGAAACGCGCCGCCGCGCGGGAGAAAATCGTTGAGGATTTGGAAAAGCTTGGCCTTCTGGCAAAGGTTGAGCCTTATGAAACCCAAGTCGGCCACAGTGACCGAAGCAAAACGCCCGTCGAGCCTTATCTGAGCGATCAATGGTTCGTGAAAATGGCCCCGCTTACGGAACCGGCGCTAGAAGTTGTGCGACGAGGAATTATTCGTTTCTTCCCCGAGCGGCATGCCCAACAGTATTTAAGCTGGTTAGGCGAAAAACGCGATTGGCCAATTAGTCGGCAGCTGTGGTGGGGACACCGGATTCCCGTCTGGCGAAAAGCATCGGACACCGATTCAAAGGAAATTGAATTTGGCCCGGATACTTCACTTACGCCTTACACCCGCGATAGCGGCGTTGTGAATCAACCCGAGCATATGCACGTCACCAAGACCGGCGTGGCGATTGGTTTTGGTTCAATGTATTGCGTTGGGCCAGATCAACCGGAAATAGAGAAGGCTCTTGAAGACGCCGGCTATGTCCAGGACCCTGACGTGTTGGACACGTGGTTCTCCAGCGCTCTTTGGCCCCATAGCACGCTGGGCTGGCCACAGGCCACCGAAGAACTTGCGAAATGGTATCCAACAAGCGTGCTCGTTACCGGCCGTGACATCATCACTCTTTGGGTAGCGCGAATGGTCATAATGGGAATGTACAACATGGGCGGCGGATTTCGACGGGCTGAGCCTGGGTGGGTGTCCGAACGAATCGACCACACGTCTTCCCTGTCGGACTCCGAGCGGGCGCAGGAACTCGGAATCCCCTTCCACCACGTCGCCATCAACCCCACCATTCTCGACGGCAAGGGCGAGCGGATGAGCAAATCGAAGGGCAATGGCGTCGATCCCGTTGATGTCATCGACACCCACGGGGCCGATGCGCTGCGGTTCACGCTCACCATGATGGCCACCGAAACGCAGGATGTGCGGATGCCGGTGAAGAAGGACAGCCAGGGCCGCAACACCTCCGACAAATTCGATCTGGGCTCGCGCTTCTGCAACAAAATCTGGCAGGTGGCGAATTTCTTCGTCATCGCCAACCTCGAAAAAACCCCGCCCGAGCCGGCCGATTCAAGCAAGTGGACACCCGCCGACAAATGGATCATCTCCCGCTTCAACCGCGCCGTCGCCGAAGTTGATGCGGCCCTGGCCGCCTATCGCTTCGACCAATACGCCAAAATCTGCTACGACTTTTTCTACGGGGATTTCTGTGATTGGTATGTCGAGGCGTCAAAGTTGGCTCTGAAACAAGACCCAAGTCGCGCCGGCCAAACCGCCAATATCCTCGCCGCCATTCTCGATGGATCATTGCGATTGATGCATCCAATGATTCCGTTTGTGACGGAAACGATTTGGCAACGATTGAATGAGATTCGCCCCCAACGCGGGATTCCGGGTGTCGAATGTGCAGCCAATGAGCTTCTGATCAAGGCCGAATGGCCTGCTGTGATTACATCGCTCATTAGCGACCGGGACGAAAGCATATTCACAAAACTGCAGCATATAGTTACCGCCATTCGCAATTTGCGCAGCGAACACAAAGTCGATCAAAAGCGAGTCTTGGATGCAACGATCATTGCCGCGTACGAACAGGACGAGCTGATTGCGAATGACAATAAGGAATTAATTGAGTCGTTAACGACTTGTCACGTGAAGGCCATTGTTCTTCGGGGGACGAGTGTAGCGGCAAGCAGCCTAAAGGTTTCTGCCGGCGACTACGTCTTGGCCATCGAGGGAGTTTTCGATACAGGCGTCGAGTTGCAACGATTGCTAAAGCGACAATCGGAACTTGGTCGGCAAATACAAATGCTTCAGACGCGAATGTCCAACGAATCGTACGCCGCCAACGCCCCTGCGCATCTTGTAAAACAAACGCAAGATCAGTTGGCGCAAGCAAAACTTGATCTCGAGAAAGTCGAAGCGGAGATCAGGAAGATTTCGCCATGATGCACAGTAGCCCCGGATGTACATCCGGGGCTTCGTGTCCCTTTAAGGAACCCACATGCCCGAAAAAAGCGTATCCACTGATTCTTTCGCCGTCGCGAAAACCGCCG
>JBEKUH010000049.1:0-27496 GCA_049515255.1 Tepidisphaeraceae bacterium
AAAGTGCCGGTCCCAATGGAAATGAAACACAATGGAACAAAATGGAACACTTATCCCCCCCACCCCCCGGGGGACCCAACAAGAACTAATGTAGGGTGGGCGTACTCGCCCACCGTTTTCTCCATGCCAGCAAACGGTGGGCGAGTACGCCCACCCTACGATAGAAGCATCAATCTTTCCCCCAAGGCTTGACGACAATTCAATGAGCGATAGGTTACCCCAACTTCCAGGATCGGTTTAACGTGATGCCAACGGCCGCGCCAAAACAACACGGGCAAGGCTCTGATTCTGTCGCCAGATCAGACGAACCCAGCCATGGGCCGTTGGATTCCGCGCACTCGGAAAAGCTTTCCAACCGCCAGCTATTGGCCTGGATGTTCCAGTTTATCCATCCGGTGGTGCTGCTGGTGATATTGGCCTGCTTCTGGGTCGCCGCCGCCACGGCTACCGACACCTTCACCATCCGCGAGGCGGGCGTGGCGATTAACGCCATTCAAGATATCCACCATCTCGGCGCCAGCCGACCGGGACTCATCCACTGGATCGACTCCGCCGATCCCGCGGTCGCCGGGTTGCGACAGGTGCTTGCCATCCTCACGGGCCTGGTGCTGCTGATGCTGGTCGTCCGCTATTTCCGCGAGACCGCCAACACCCGCATGTCCATGCACATGGTCTTCTACATCCGCGAAGCCGTGTACGACAAACTCCAGCGAGTGGGATTCGGATTTCACGATGCCCTGAGTTCCGGGCAACTGATCAACCGCGCTTTGTCGGATCTTCAGAACGTCCGCGGATTCGTCCAGACCGCCGTGCTGGTCACCCTCGACGTGGTCCTGGCCGTCGCGTTCAACATCATCCTGATCTGGACCCGCAACGGCTGGCTGGCGGCGCTCTCGCTGCTCCCGCTGCCGATCTGGACCTATTACATCCTCCAATTCAGCCGCAAAATTCAGCCGGTCGCCCAAAGCGTGATGGAGGCGGATGACCGCAATGTTTCGCTGATCACCGAAACCATCGCCGGCGTGCATGTGGTCAAGGCGTTTGCCAGCGAGCCGCAGGAGATCGCCAAATACGAAGCCCATTGCGACACATTCAAGGGCCGGGTGCTCAAACGCATCCGCATGTTCGCCGATTTCCAGCCGGTCATCCGTTCCATCGCATCCGCTTCGCACCTGTCGCTGTTTCTGGTCGCGGGCATTCTCATGATCCACGGCAAACTCCAGGCCGGCGATCTGGTCATCCTCGGCGGCGCGATGGGCACGATCCTGGCGCGCCTGCAACAAGTCGGCACGATCAACGAGCAATATCAAAACGCCATCGTCTCCTCCCGGCGATTGCACGAAATCCTGGCCGCCAAAACCACCGTGCCGGAAAAATCGAATTGCACCCCACTGCCCGGCGGCAAGGGCATGGTGACATTCGAGAACGTCAGCTTCGGATATCTGAAAGACAAACCCGTGATTCGGGACGTAAGTTTCTCCGTCCCCGGCGGCAGCGTCGTCGCCATCGTCGGCCCCACCGGCGCGGGCAAGACGACCCTCGTGAATCTCACTGCGCGGTTTTACGACCCACAATCCGGCCGAATCATCCTCGATGGCTGCGATCTGCGCGATCTCTCGCTGACCAGCCTGCGAACGCAAGTCGCGTTTGTGTTTCAGGAAACCTATCTCTTCAGCGACACCGTCTCCGGCAACATCGCCTACGGGCGGCCGGGAATCAGCGAAGGCGCCATCGAAGCGGCCGCGCGATTGGCGCAAGCGCACGAGTTCATCGAGAATCTCCCCAAAGGTTATGCCACGGTTCTCGGCGAGCGCGGCGCATCCCTCTCCGGCGGACAGCGCCAACGCCTGGCGATCGCGCGGGCCATTGTCACCGATCCGCGCGTGCTCATTCTCGATGATGCGACGGCTTCGGTTGATCCGGAAACCGAAGACCTGATCCGCCGAGGCATGCGGCTCATCATGCATGGCCGCACCACCTTCATCATTGCCCACCGCATCAGCACCGTGAAACAGGCCGACATCGTGATGGTGCTCGAACACGGCCGAATCACGCAGATGGGCACGCACGATCAGCTCATGGAAATGGACGGCCACTACCGCGACATCGCCGATGCCCAGCTTCACGGCGACGAGGATGATGCCGCGCGCGAGCGCTCGCATCTTCGGCGAATGGGCGCCGATGATATCGTCGCCGCCATCGCCTCGGCCGAGAACACGGATGGGAGGTTGCAATGACCTTCGCCGCCGCGAGGCAAAAATTCTCCCGCCATCGCCGCCCCGTGAATGCCGCCGGTTTGCCGGTGCCGATTATCGAAACGGAAGATGAGGAGCGCTATCTCCCCCTGCAATGGAATCTGGTTCGCAAACTTCTCGCCGGGCTGGCGCCGTTCAAAAACATGTACATCCTGGCGATCAGCATGGGATTGGTGCAGGTCTTCTGCGACATGCAGGGCCCGCAGTTCCTCAAGCGGCTGATCAATTACGGCACCGCCTTCGCCGCAGGAAATGTTCCCGGGACCACCGCCCGCGCGGCCTCCTGGCATGTGGCGGGGATCATCGGCCAGTGGACACTGGTCATCATCGCCTCGGTCATCCTCCAGCGATGGACCATCATCGTCATGACCCGCGCCGGCGAGAGCGTGCAGTTTGAATTTCGCCAACGAATCTTCCGGCAACTCCAGCGGCTGAGCATGAGTTTTTACGACAAGACCAAGCTCGGCCGAATCATCAGCCGATGCACCACCGACATCAACAGCCTGCGCGAAGTGAATGTCTGGGGCATCTGGCAGGTGGTCGCCAATGGAATGGTCATGGTCGTCGCGGCGATCTACATGATGCGCGAAGACATGCGGCTGTTCCTCGCCGTCGCATGGCTTGGCCCGGTGCTGTTCATTCTAACGCGCATGTATCACCGCCGATCGGCCGTCGCATATCAGATTGCCCGCGAGGGATTCACCCGGGTCAGCACGAACCTGGCCGAGAACATCACCGGAATGCGCGTCGTGACCGCATTCAATCGCCAGGACCCGAATCTTGATGTCTTCGATCATCTGCAGGATCAAAACACCATTAACAACATGGCCGCGTCCCGCATCAATGCCATCTATCAACCGCTGCTGGAAGTGGTTCGCTACTGTGGCCGCGTGGCGATCCTGCTGTACGGCGGATATCTCGTTGCCACCGCGCGCATCGGCAACAAAGGCGTCGGGTCGGTCGTGGCGGTGTATCAATACTGGGACTATTTCATGGGCCCGGTCATCACGCTGGGCGCGTTCTACACGCAACTGATGATGGCCATGGCCGGCGCGGAGCGTGTGTTTGCCCTGCTGGAAATGAAGCCGGAAGTCAGCGATGCGCCCAGCGCCCAACCCCTGCCGCGATTGAACGGATTTGTGCGATTCGAAAATGTCACCTTCGGCTACAACCCCGATCGGCCCGTTCTGCACGAAATCAACTTCGAGGCCAAGCCCGGCCAGATGGTGGCCCTGGTCGGCGCCACCGGCAGCGGAAAAACCAGCATCATCTCCCTGATCGCCCGCTTCTATCAGCCGCAGGCCGGCCGAATTCTCGCGGACGAAATTGACATCCGCCTGTCCACCGGTGATTCACTGCACAAACAGATGGGACTGGTCCTGCAGGTGAATTATCTCTTCGCCGGCACGGTGATGGAAAATATCCGCTACGCCCGCCCCGGCGCAACCGATGCCGAGGTCGAATCCGCCGCCAAAGCCATCGGCTCCTACGATGCGATCATGTCCCTGGCCAACGGATTCCAAACCGATGTCGGCGAGCGCGGGGCCAGCATGTCGCTGGGCCAGCGGCAACTGATTTGCTTCACCCGCGCGTTTTTGGCCGATCCGCGAATCTTCATGCTGGATGAGGCCACCAGCGCCGTCGACACTGCGACAGAGATGCTGGTCCAGGCGTCATTGGAAAAATTGCTCGAAGGGCGCACGACTTTCATCGTCGCCCATCGCCTCAGCACGATCATGCGCGCGGATGTGATTCTGGTCATCGACGCCGGCCGGATCATCGAGCGCGGCAACCACCGCGAGCTTCTCGCCGCCGGCGGAAAGTATGCGCAGTTGTACAAGCAGTTTGTGATGGCCAGCGAGTGATTCGAGGATTCAACGGATGAAAGTTGAGCATGAAGAAATGTTTCGGTCACGCCGCCTTTGCCGATCGGCCCAGTGGGCTCGTATAGGGAACACTGCCGACGCTGCGAAGACCGCTGGCTGGCCTGCTGAGGTTCGACGCGGCATTCTGCAGGCGGAAAGAGAGTGTCCCGCCTTCGGCGGCGGATGCTGCGGAGTTTCGCGCTCAAGCGCGCCCTCAACCGTCCTTCACAGCCCCGCTTGTCCAACCTCCCTGCGAATCGAAAAAGGCCCACGATCGCGCATGCCAAGTGGAGGTCGGACAATGGGGCGTGACGGACGGCTCTGGGTCGGCCCGTGGCCGAAACTCCACGGCATCCATCGCCGCAGGCGGCAAAGCCGTATTTCGCTTCGTCGCAAAATGCCTCCGCAAACGTCAACAGGCCAGCCAACCGCGCTCGCAGCGCCAGCGCCCTCACATATTCGAGTAGGCGTCGCCGATCGGCACGGGAACCGCGGCCGACCTAATTCTTTGTCCATCCCATTCGCGACGATGTGTGAAGAAGGGTCCGATAAGTGGGAAAACCGAACCCGCTTTTCGTTTTCCTCGTCACAGATTCTCGGTCTTACGCAAAACCGGCCGCCGAAATGATGGGAACATTTGCATTATCCTGAACCGGGTGGGGAATATATTCGATGTTCAACTACATGAAGACGGTAAAGACAATCCGGCGCCATGGCCGCCGGCACGGCGTGGCCATGATTTATGTCGTCGTTTCATTGGCCGTGATGTTGGGCTTTTGCTCGCTTGCGGTGGACCTGGGTCGCGTGCAGGTGGCCAAGACGGAACTGCGCCGCGCCGCCGACGCCGCCGCCCGCGCCGGAGTCGCGCAGCTTTTGTCCAGCGGAACATCCGCCGCCCAAAGTGCGGCGATCTCCATGGCCGCGCAAAATTATTGCGACGGAAGCGCGGTCGTCCTGACCAACTCGCAGGTTCAGGTTGGCATCTGGAACTCCAGCAGCCATAGTTTTTCAACCAGCGGCACGCCGGACAACATCACCACCTTCAATGCGATTAAGGTCATGGCCCGACGGACCCAGGCCAACGGCAATCCGATCCCGCTCGTCTTCGGAGAAATCATTGGCGTTCCAACCTGCGATATCGAAGCCAACTCGATCGTCGCCCTGGTTTCGGTCACCGCGCCATTGACGCAATATGTCTCTTCGCATGGTGATCCCTGGCTGGCGGGCGAACCGGCAGGCACGCAAGGCAGCATGCCGGACACCTCGTATTCCAACAAGGACCACCCATGGAAGTATGACGTGGCTAATCCCGGTGTGACCGATACTTCCTCGACCACGAACTCGGATTCAAGCAAACTTTATTCGACGGACTATACCAGTGGTGAGCCTTATGCCTCGCCGGTCGGGTACAGCGTGCAGCCCGGCGCGGTGGTTCAGATTACCGTCCCAGACAACTCCAGCAATGAGGCGTTGAACTCCGGTTATCTATACGGCAACAGCGGCACCTACTACGCCAACGGTTCCAACGGCGGCACGTACAACATCTACAGCGACGACGCCGCCAATCCAAGTCTTGCCGAGGGAACCCAGACGACCTCCGGTTCCGAGCACGGTATCTCGAATATTGAAGCGCCGCTGAACTCGTTGCTTGGCGTGTTTCTGGATCAGACCGGCTCAACCAGCGGCGCCGACAGCGAAACACCCGGCACCGGTTTGGATTTCAGCACCCAGACCGCGCGGGATTACACGACGCTGCAGCCGACTCTGAACCAATCGTTTTATGTGGGCGACGGTACAAATAGCTCCAACGTCCAGCAAACCATCGTCGTGCCCGCCAATGCGTCCAAGCTATTCCTCGGCACGATGGACGGACACGAGTGGAGTAACAACGTCGGCGGATATAACGCCACTATTACCCAGTTCCAGATCGAAACGGTTCAATGAGCAGATGACCGGCCGCAGCGCCGGTCCATGGATTTCCGCGGCTCAACGTCACGCGGAAATTCATTTCCATAACGCAACATGCCGGAATCCGACTCATCTCGCGGGTTTTATCGGTCCCAGCCATATTTCCATATTTCCCGCGCCCACAGGCGTAAACCCCTGCGCGGGACGGCCCGATGGCCATCGACATGGGACACTCCGATAAAATCCGAGAAATCAAACGTCATCGTGGAGTCGCGATGGTCTATGTCATCATGACAATGTTGGTCATGCTGGGTTTCAGCTCGATGGCCGTGGATTTCGGGCGCGTGCAAGTGGCCAAGACCGAGCTGCGCCGCACCGCTGACGCCGCCGCGCGCGCGGCCGCCGGAAATCTTTCCACCAGCAGCAGCGCCGCGACCAGCAACGCCATCGCCATCGCCGCGCTTAATCCTGTCGACGGCTCGCCGTTCGTGCTGAGCAGCAGCAATGTTCAAGTCGGCTGGTGGAACACCTCCACCATGAAGTTCACAGTCAATGCCAACCCAATGTCCGCAACTTCCCCGTATATTCCCGCCGTCAAGGTCACGGCGTTGCGAACGAAGGCAAACGGTAATCCGATCACACTGCTCTTCGCCCAGGCGCTGGGTGTGCAAACGGTCGATATCACCGCGACCTCCATCGTCGCCCTTAGCATGACTTCCGTCACGGTCACCATCGGCGCGACGTCCAATCCCTGGCTGGCCGGCGAGCCAACCGGAACCAAAGGCAGCCAGCCCGATCCCGGTTGGTACTCCAGCGATCACAAATGGCAATATGACATCGCGGGCCCGGTCGGCGGGTCCGCCTCAAGCGGCGAACCGTATGGATCGCCACAACAGGCCACCGGTATTGTGCTCATTCCCGGCGCGGCGATTCAGATCAGCAATGTCAGTGGATTGGTTTCCAACGACTCGGCGTCGCCGGCGAGTTACAATGCCGACGGCGTCAGTGGCGGGTCCTCGGCGATCTACGGTGATGACGCCGCCACCAATTCCTCCGCACCCGGCTATTCCGGCCAAAGCAATGGCGGCATCGCCGGCTCCGAATTTGGCATCGCCAACATCTCCGTGCCGATCGACTCGCTCAACGCCGTCTTCCTCGACGCCAATCTTCCCAGCACCGAGGGAACCGCCCCGCCGGGATTGGATTTCAGCACCTCTACCGCGCAGAACTACGCCGCCGTCGAGCCGCTGACTCGCCAGCCTTTTTTTGTCGGCAACGGAATCAACACCGCCGGAAACCAACAGACCGTCGTCGTCCCCGCCAACGCCACCCGGCTTTATTTCGGCATCATGGACGGCCACGAGTGGAGCAACAACATCGGCAGCTTCACCGCCACCGTCACGCAAATTTCCATCAGCGTTGTGCAATAATTCGCCCAACGTCCACGCGGCTCGCCGCGCTTCCCATCCGGTTTCTCCGTATTACAAGACCGTGGATTCTT
This sequence comes from Tepidisphaeraceae bacterium, assembly GCA_049515255.1. GTDB lineage: Bacteria > Planctomycetota > Phycisphaerae > Tepidisphaerales > Tepidisphaeraceae > JBEKUH01. Next base: position 7,530 of record JBEKUH010000049.1, read on the forward strand.
TTTTAGCAAATATTTTTGGAGATCGTGTTTCAATCCGCGCTGGACGGTAGAAAAATGAAGCTTATCGGTTACGGTTCCCGCGCCGACGAGCGTGCTTTGGCTCGAATACGTGAGAGAGCTACCGCCGCGAAGCCCGTCGGCTGACCCGGCGACGTTCGCGGTGGCATTCTCGATGGAATGAAGGGGAGGGAGTTTCCCGCCTGCGGCGGCGGGATGTAGTGGAGTTTCGCGCTCGAGCGCGCCCTCAACCGTCCAATGCAGCCCCGCTTGTCCGACCTGCCCTGAAAATAACATGGAACGCTGCTCGCGTTCTTCCAGCGGAGGTCGGACACTGGGGCGTGATGGACGGTTGAGGGTCGCGCCTGAGCGCGAAACTCCGCCGCATCCGTCGCCGCAGGCGAGAACTCCATTCCGTCACATTGAGAAGGACCGCCCGACCGTCGCCGGGCAAGCCAGCGGGTTTCGATGCGGCGGCGCGCTCCGGTATACGAGCCGACGATTGCTCGTCGGCGCAGAAACCGTAACCGATAAAATATCCTTTTACCAAATTCCAGCTGTCGCCAGTCCTTTGGGTTGCGGGCGAAGCCAGCGCTGGGCTATTGTGGGCATTGGAGAAATGATGTGATCAAGGTCGCGATGATCGGCGCGGGCAGCGTCGTGTTTTCCAAAAATCTTTCCGGAGACATTCTCTCTTATCCCCAGTTCCGCAAGGCAACAATCAGCTACATGGACATCGACGCCGAGCGGCTCGCCGTGGGCGCGGGATTGTGCCGAAAAGTCGCCGACGCGCTGGGCGCTGAGCCAAACATTCAGGCCACCACCGATCGCCGCGCCGCGCTCGACGGCGCGGATTTCGTCATCAACATGATGCAGGTCGGCGGATTCGATTCCACGTTGATCGACTTTGAAATTCCCCGCAAATACGGCCTGAATTTCACCATCGCCGATACCACAGGCCCCGGCGGAATCTTCCGCGCGCTGCGGACATTTCCAATTCTCACCGGCCTTTGCCGCGACATGTTGGAAATCTGCCCGCGCGCGTGGCTATTGAATTATTCCAATCCGATGTCGATGAACATGCGGACCATCGGCAACGCCGGCCAATCCCGCGCCGTCGGGCTCTGCCACAGCGTGCAGGGAACTTTTGACACGCTCATGTGGTACCTCGGCGAAAATCCGCACGATGTCGCTTTCATCTGCGCCGGCATCAATCACATGGCGTTTTATCTCAAACTCGAAAAAAACGGCCAGGACCTTTATCCGAGATTATTCGAAGCCATGAATCGCCCGGATATTTTCGGGGACAATCCGGTGCGGTTTGAATTGATGAAACGCCTGGGATATTTCGTCACCGAAAGCTCCGAGCATAACGCGGAATACAATCCGTTTTTCCTGTCCCACGGCCACGATCACGCCCGCCGATTCGCCGTCCCCATCGACGAATATCTTCGCCGCTGCGATTCGATCATCACGGAATTTCAGCGGCTGAAATCTCTTGCGGCCAGTGATGAAAAAATCGAAGTCCATCGCAGCCACGAATACGGCAGCACGATCATCCACGCGATGACCACGGGAAATCCCGCCGTTGTGTACGGCAACATGCCCAACAACGGCGCGATCACTAATCTCCCCGCCAACGCCATCGCCGAAGCGCCGACGCTGGTCGATCGCAATGGCCCGCAACTCACCACCGTCGGCGAACTCCCGCCGCAATTGCTCGGCTACATCCAGCCGCACGTGATCCAACACGAACTGTTCCTCCGCGCCGCCGTCGAAGGCCGGCGCGATCATCTGTATCAGGCCGTCATGTTTGATCCGCTGACATCCGCCGTTTTGAATCTGGATCAAATCGTCGAAATGTGCGACGAACTCATCGCCGCCCACGGCGACCGCCTGCCGAAGATGAACAAGACAACCCTCGTGCCTACAAGCGGGAAAGTCTTCGGCGAAATCGAAAGTTCTGTATGCCGCGCGAGTTGGGAAAAGGTGAAGAGCCGCAAGTGAACATTCAGACAAGATACGTTTTGAGATATCGCAACCCCGACTGCACCGCGCGCTGGCGATCGGGAAGTTCCAGTGTGTCCAGCGCGATCCAGCCGGTGTATCCGGATTCGTCCAGCATTTTTCCCAGGGCTTGCCAATCGGTTGATCCTTCGCCGATGGGCGCGGGTTTGGTGCGACGATCGGCGCCGAGCAGCGCGTCACGAGCGCGGACGTGCCGAAGCGATGCGCCCAGCCGGGAGAAAATTTCCTCGGCCGGCCAATCATCGCGCAGGATCGAAACCGGATCGAGATCGACGCCGAACCACGGACAATGGGCGGCGCGCAGGGCGCGATCGAGTGCGTCGAATCCGGCCAATTCGCTGCGGAATGCGACCATTACGCCAAAGCGATCGGCGCGGCGGCCGAGTTCGGCAAGAGCGGAATCCACCGAAGCGGCAAACACCGCATCGAACGGCCGCGGCGGCACAGGCGCGACCTGCGGAGCGGAGGATTCTGGAAGAATGATTAAGCCAACTTGCGATGGATCAATCGCGGGCTTGGTTGGGATTTCAGGAATCGGCGCGGGCAGTGGGCCGAGATCGATGCAGACGAGTCTCGTCCCCAGATCGGCCGCGGATTTCAGGACGATTTGAAGAGAATCCAGTGCCGCATCGAGATCGGCGGCGGGTCCGAATCCGTGTTTGCCGAGATCAACTCGCAGGCTGGCGATATCCAGCCGATGGCCGCGAAACACTGCGATGAGCTCGCGCCGGCCGGATGCGGAGAGATCGGCCAGATCGAGCAGCGGTGTGCGATGCGGGAGTTGAATGCCGGTAAATCCCAAACGCTGCGCCGAATTGGCGGCGGAGCGCGGGTCGGCATCGAGCGTGGTCGAGAGAACCGCGGGTTTGAACGACATAAGACGACCGCCACCAAGCGCGAGAAAATTATTGTCGGCCGCGCCGCTGTTTCCCCCTCGGTCGCCGCGGCGACCGAGGGCAGGGGTGAGGGCCGAATTAGGAATCGCGGCGGTTGCTCAAGTAAATTTCCCTCACCCTAACCCTCTCCCGGAGTACCGGGCGAGGGGACAAAAAAATCAGCGGCCGAGGGATCGCGGGCGATTACTTTGCCGTCGCCAGATGGCTGCGCTTCTCGGCGATCAGCTTCAGCAGCGCCTTGTGCGGGTCGGCGAACTTGGCCGCGCCCTCTTCCATCAGCTTGGCTTCCATCTTGGCATCGTCCACCTGGGATGCGATTTCATCCAGAATCGCCTTGGCCGGCATCTGATCCACCTTGCGGGTGTACGTTTTGTTCAGCTTCTCCACGGCGTCATTAGTCGCCGGTGGATTTGTCTGAATGTCGCTTCCCGCCAGCGCCTCGACATATTTATCCGGCGGATCGCTGGGCTTTTTGGTGCCGGTGCTGGCGAAGATGATCTCCTGCTGCAGCTTGAGATTCTTATCCTTCCAGAATTCCTGATTCATCCGCCAGAGATTCTTGGCGTTGACGATTCCCACCAACCCCTGCGCCGCCGGCGAAAGTTGCGGCACATATTTCTCGGTGTAAACATCCACCCGGCTGACGAAAATACTGTAAACGCTCTTGAATCCGTCGAGGCCGGCTTTCCGGCGTTGGGCGCCGCGCCAGACATTGTCGCGCGCGATCTTGTATTGCCGCGGCGAGAAAATCAGCGTGACATTCAGCGTGATTCCCCACGCGGCGAGTTCCTCCAGCGCCGCCAGGCCCGCTTCGGTTGCGGGAACCTTGATCATGCGATTCTTGTGTCCCGCCGACCATTTTTTGCCCAGTTCGATGTATCGCCGCGTTCGCTCGGGGATTGATTTTGGGGCGAGCTGCAAATCTTCCAGCAACGGGTCGAGTTCGAAACTTACATACCCATTGTTCCCCTGCGTCTGTTGCCAGACCGGCAAAAAGACGTTTTGGGCATTTTGCACCAGTTTGTCGGTCATCGCCCACGCGACCGCCTCATCGGGGTTTCCCTCATCCATCAGGGCCACCATCGCATCGTCCTGCGACCCGGATTTGAGAATGTCGGACACGATGATCGGATTGCTGGTCGCGCCCGAAGCGCCCAGCGCGCGGTTTTTGGTGACGAGGTCAGGCTCGATCGAGTCCAACCAAAGTTTCGTGCCGCTGGCGATCAGGGATTTTAGTGACATGATTGTGCTCCGTATCTGGTTCCGTCTTAAGAAATCTTAACAATCTCCATAGAAACCTTAAAAACTCCATCGACATTGTGCCACGGCGCGCATGAGCAGCCAAGGTCAGCCGGCAAATTTCATTTGAGAATTTTCCTATTGTCAGAAAGGCAATGTTTTATTTAAGATCGTCGCCGTGGGTGGTCGAAGTGGTTTTTACAAAGGAGTGAAGACATGTCTCTCGTGAATATCAGATTGTGCGCGGCGGTTATTATCGTCGCCGGATTGGCCGGGGCGACAAAGGCCGCCACCATTCTTTCCAGCGGACAAACCGTCGATGGCTGGACCATCACCGAACCCGCCGGCGTCGCGCTGGTGCTGGACAGCACCGCCAACGACACGATTACCCTCGAGAAATTCGCGGAATTCGCCAGTACCGCGCCCTTGACCATTACGTTCACCCAAGCCAGCTCATCCCCCGCGGCCTATGTGGACATCGCCAATGAAATGGTCACCAACGTCAGCGGATCGGCCTGGAGCGGATTCACATTTTCCATCTCCGGCAATTCCGAGGGCGGAACGGTTCCCACCTTCAAAACCGGCACAACGTTCGCCCCGCCCACCGGCAGCGGCGTGGATTACACCTCCGAAAACATCGTCGGCAGCAGCACGCCGGTCATGCATTTTGGAAAAATCATTTACACCGGAAGCCAACCGAATCTGACCACCTCCGTCTGGGGAACGGGGACGGATGGCAACCTGATCTTCACCACCGATGCGAGCACCGGCTCGACCGGCCAGACACTTTCATTTACCGAACAGTGCAACACCGGCTCGACAACGCCGCCCGTCGCCGTATCCCTGCCTGCGTCGGGGAGCATGTGCATGCTGGGCCTCGGCGGATTACTGGCGGTAGGCTCGGTGCGAAAAATGCGCCGGCTGGTCTGAGCTTAAAACGCCAAGACAAGGTGACAAGGTGAGGGGGTGACAAGGTGACCAAAGGCAAATGCTCCTTTTTCACCTTGTCACCCCCTCACCTTGTCACCTTGTCATTTTCCGGCGGTCAATCCGTATTTGAATTAAACGAGATATCCTTCACCTGCAGTTCGACATTGGATCGTCCGTTGAATTCATTAATGCCCGGCTGGGCGGCGAGATTAATTCTTGTGCCAGTCGGTAGCCGATCGGCCAACTCGGCGCAGCCGAACGCGATGCAGCGGATGGATTGGCCATTTTGCTTCACCATCAGTTGCAGATGATCGCCGGTTTTGCCGACGCACCTGGGCGGAGCGGCGACGGTGACATCTTTCAGGCAGAGCAGCGGCCGGCTGTTGCGATGGCCGAAAGGGCCGAGCCGCTCGATTCCTCGCACCAGCGGTTCATTGATTTCCCGCAGATCGGCAACGCATTCCAATCGCAGGTTGGGCGTTAGCATTTCTTCGGTGACCGATTTGCCCGCGATCTCGCCGAAGGCCGCGCGAAATTCTTCGAGTTTCCCCGAGTCGATTTTCAATCCCGCCGCCATTTCGTGGCCGCCGTAGGCCAATAGGTATTGCCCGCAGGATTCCAGTGCCCGGCTGAGATGAAATCCGTTGATCGACCGCGCGCTGCCCTGCCCCTGTCCGTTGGAAAGCGCGATCATCACGGTTGGGCGGCAGAATCGATCGACGATGCGGGATGCGACGATGCCGATCACGCCCGCATGCCAATTCTCACTGGCCAATACCAATCCGCGATGGGAGTTGTTGGCCCAATGATTCGTCTCGATCTGCGCCATCGCCTCATCGAGAATTTTTTTCTCCACCGCCTGGCGATCTCGGTTTTGTTCTTCGAGATATCCAGCGATCTCCAGAGCCTTGGCCGCATCGGCCGTCGTGAGCAGTTCCACCGCAAGTCTTGCATGCCCCATCCGGCCGATGGCGTTGAGTCGCGGGGCCAGCAGAAATCCGACGTGATAACTGTCGAGTTTTTGTCCGGATAAACCGGCCGATTCGATCAGGGCGCGAATGCCGGTGAGTTTGCTGGCCTTGAGCCCGCCCAAACCGAAATGGGCGAGGATGCGATTTTCGCCAACCAACGGCACGACATCGGCAATCGTCCCCAGCGCGGCCAGCGCGGTGGCTTCGATGAGAAATTCCCGGAACGGCGCACTGACTCTCGCCGCGCCGCCGGCGGCCTGGCCGATGCCCCACGCCAATTTGAATGCCACGCCCGCCCCGCACAGATAGGGATTTGGATACGCCTTCTCCCCCGGCAATCGCGGATGCACAATCGCAAAACAATCCGGCAAAATCGGCTCGGTTCCATGCCATTCGTGATGATCGGTGATGATCAGATCGACGCCGCGCTCCTTGGCGATTCGCGCCGGCTCGATGGCGGTGATCCCGCAATCCACCGTGACGACCAGTTGCGCGCCGCCGTCGATGATCTGCGCCAGCGCTTCGGAATTCAGTCCATATCCTTCATCAATGCGATGCGGAATGTAGGTGTGCACATCGCCGCCCAGCAGCGTGATCGCGTGCCACAGAATGCTGGTGGCGGTAATCCCATCCACATCGTAATCGCCATAGATGACGATGCGCTGCCGATCGCGCACGGCTTTGGCGATCCGCTCGGCCGCCTGTCGCATGCCCGGCAAAAGTGCTGGATCAGCCAGGCCATTTAAAGATGGATTCAAAAACGCCCGCGCATCCTCCGGATTCTCGATTCCTCGATTCAGCAACATCTGCGCGAGCAGCGGCGAGAGTTTGAGCCGCGCCGCCAGCTCCGCCGCCTGCGGCCGAGTCGGTTCGATGATCCATCGTTTGTGGCGGTGCATGGGTTCTCTCGAAGTCAATTAATGCAACCGCCGAGGCGCCGAGATCGCCGAGGCAGACGCCGAGAAATTCAAATCCAATTCTCACCACGGATTACTCGGATGACGATGACACGGATAAATGCGAAAAAAATTTAATTCTTATCCGTGCCCATCCGTGTAATCCGTGGTCATATGTATGGTCTTCCTCGGCGTTTGTCTCGGCGCTCTCGGCGGTTGCATTTGTTTCATCCCGCATCCGCGCGCAGCGCATCCAGAAACGCCTGCCCATACATCTTGATCTTATACGGCCCCATGCCGCGGATGGATTCCAGATCGCTCGCTGTCGCCGGAGCGCGCTGGGCGAGTTCCTTGAGCGTGGTGTCGTGGCAGATCACATACGGCGGCAGCGATTTCTCGCGGGCCATGCGAGATCGCAGAGCGCGGAGACGCTCGAAACGATCGACGGCCTCGGGGTCGATCTCAATTTCCGCGGCGGCGGCGCGCGGGCGGGATGAGCCATTGGATGAGCGACGCGGCAGAATATCCACCAGACTCGCCGGCGGATTCTGCTCGGATTTCATTACGGCGATTCCAGCGCTGGTGAGTTCGATGACCGGGCGAAATTTTACGCCATCGGGATCGCGCTGGCGGGCCAGGCCGGATTCGAGCAGGCGGTGCAGCATGGCGATGATGCGTTTGACCGGATGAGCGCGGAGCAGGCCGAAGGTGGATAATTGATCCAGTCCCCATTTGCTGGTGCGCTCGGATTCGGAGCCGGCCAGAACTTCGGCGACGACGCCAACGCCAAATTTTCCCTTACATCGGGCGATGGCGGAGAGAATTTGCCGGACCAATATCGCGACTTCCGGCGGAACTTCATCCACTGCAGCGTTGGGCGCGCTTCCCGATTCCGGCTGGCAGATGTCGCACTGGCAATCGGTCGCGCTGGTTTCATCGCCGAAATAATCCAGAATCATCTGCCGGCGGCACTTGGAAGTGGAGGCGTAGCGAATCAGCAAATCCAATTTCTGGCGCGCGTGTTCTTTTCGCTGCGCGATGAGCTGCATATCCGCATTGGGATTTTCATCGCCGAGTTTGTCGATGAAAAATTCCTGAATGATCCGGTCCTGATAACTGAAGAGGATCACGCAGCGGGATGGCCGGCCATCGCGCCCGGCGCGGCCGGCTTCCTGGTAATACGCCTCCAGCGTGCCGGGAATGTTGTAATGCACCACCAGGCGGATGTCCGGTTTGTTGATCCCCATGCCAAAGGCGTTGGTTGCGATGGCGATGGAATGCGCGGCCTGCATGAACCGCTCCTGATTGCCGGTGCGAGCGGCGGTGTCCATGCCGGCGTGATACGCAAACACCGGCCGGCCGGGAAGCGCCTGCGACAGCGAAGATGTCAATTCATCCACGGCCTTGCGAGTGGCGCAATAGACAATGCAACTGCCCGGCTCCTGCCGAAGAAGATCGATCAGCAAACGATCCTTCTCCGCAACGGCCCGAGTCCGGCGCGATTCGTATCGCAAATTCGGCCGATCGAATCCGGTGACGACAACGGTCGGCTCGCGCAGGCCCAGTTGCGTGATGATGTCGGCCCGCACGTCTTCGGTGGCGGTGGCGGTGAGGGCGATGGTGGCGGGATTTCCCAGGCGATTGCGCGCCTCGCCCAGCCGGGAATATTCCGGCCGAAAATCGTGGCCCCATTGGCTGATGCAATGTGCCTCATCCACCGCGAGCAACTTGGGCCGCAGGCGATCCAGCAGATGGGAAAAATTCGCCGCAAATAGCCGCTCGGGGGCGACGTAGAGCAGGCCCGAGAATCCATCATTGAGTTCCGCCATCACCTGCCGCTGAATCGCCGGCGAGAGCGAGCTGTTGAGCAATGCCGCCGCGATTCCCTCATCCCGCAATTGCTGCACCTGATCTTCCATCAGCGAAATCAGCGGCGAGACGACAATGGCCAACCCCTCCCCCACCGCCGCCGGCAACTGATAACACAAACTCTTCCCCGCCCCGGTCGGCATGACGCACAGGACATCCTTGCCCGCCAGCACATCTTCAATGACTTCGCGCTGGGACGGGCGGAAATCGTCCAGGCCGAAGAGATTCTGGAGATGCTCCCTTAATTCGGGCATGGGGGGATTATACGGGAACGCGGCGGTTAGCGCGTGTCGGGTTGCGGTGGAAATGCGTCGGATTTCGTGGACCGATACTTCGGATCGGCGATGGCGGAATTAAGTGTGTTGACGATGTTTGACAACCGCTTAAGGTCGAAGCCTTCATTTCCGAAAAATAGAATCGACCTTTCTCCCGGAGAATCCAACCAGAGGAGCCCAAGCGGTCGAAGGTTGCTTAGTGCAATCCCATAACCCGCAACTCTAAAGAAAAGCCCTTCTTGCAGCGGGAATTCCCTGTAAATCCGCCTGAAGTGCGGTGAGGTTATTCGCAGCATTCCTTCTCCGACGCGGAATTCCGTGCGGACCCGCCGCCGTCGCCACATTTGCCACGCCCCGATGAGAAACATTCCCGCGATGAGAAGGGCCGCACCAACTTCTGGTGAATTCAATATGTCTTTGGCGCCGCCGAGAATCGTCAGCGGAATTACCACTATCGCGGCGACGATCAGCGAGAATGCTTTCAACGCCGTTTCTAGTTGTGGTCGGGGAGCAAATGAAACTCGAAACCGCGATTCATCGCCTTCGATGATTACGGCTGAATCATCGATCCTTGTCGCATAACTAAGAATCGGCTTTTGCTCGCTCATTTTTGAGCCGTGCATCGGGCCATGTGTCATAATGGCTTGGCTTCGCTCAGAACCCGGTCGCGAATCAGTGGCGGCAGTTCGCTCTCCATTCCCACATCCACCTTCACTCCGAGCAGGTCCTGCAAATCCATAATCAAGCCGCCCGGCCACCATGGCGTGAGCGGGCCGACCATGTCCACCAGAAAATCCGCGTCGCTCTTGCGCGTAGAATCGCCCCGGGCGCGCGAACCGAAGACGCGCACATTCCCCGCGCCGTGTGTCTTGGCGATGCGAAGGATTGCCGCTCGATTTCGTTTGATCAGTTTGTCCATGGCATCCCCATTCTACCTCAGCGCCGGGCACTTTCCCCGGCCAATTCAAAGCCCTCGCCCGGTACTCCGGGAGAGGGTTTGGGTGAGGGTCTTTGTCTCGATAAATGCGAGCGATTTCTTCCGTTCGGCCCTCACCCCTACCCTCTCCCGGAGTACCGACCGAGGGGGATAATTATTCTACCCCGCTTCCCGTCCCCAGGCCTCGAATCTTTCCAGCATCTGATGGTTCACCGACTTGGGCGTTTGGTGGATCGTTTCACGCAGAATTTCCAGCGTGATCTCGCCATCCTGGCCGGAGGCGACGGATTGCAAAAACGGCACCGTGGCGGCGCGGTCGCAGATGTATTTGATGTCGGCCCCGCTGTAGCCTTCCAGTTCCGTCGAGAGCGATTCCATGTTCACATCCGCCGCCACTGGCCGGTGGGCCAGGTACATCTGCAGCATCTTCAATCTCGCGGGCGCATCCGGCAGTGGGATGTAAATTTTGTCATCGAACCGCCCCGGCCGCAAAACGGCCGGATCCAGTTGCCAGGGCACATTGGTCGCGCCCATGAACAAAATCGCGCGGCCGTTTTTTTTGTCGAATCCTTCCATCCCCTGCAAAATCTGCGGAACCACCCGCTGCATGACGCTCGATCCTTCATCCCTCCGCGCGGGGATCAGCGATTCGATCTCGTCGATGAAGATGATGCTCCTCGCCTCGGCGCTGGCGGCATCGAAAAGTTTTTTGATGTTCTGCTCTGCCTCGCCCACCCATTTGCTCAGCACATCGGCGGCGGAGATGCGAAAAAAAGATGCATCGATCTCGCCGGCCGTCGCCTTGGCCAGCATGGTTTTGCCCGTTCCCGGCGGACCGTAGAGCAGCACGCCGCCGCCGGGTTGAATCGCAAATTTCGCGGCCAAATCCGGATGGGCGAAGGGATAAATCATCTTCAGCCGGATGTCATGCTTCACATCCTCCAGCCCCGCGACATCATCCAATCGAAGCGCCGGCTTTTCCCGCACCAGCCATTGCCCACCGCCGGTGGAGGATTCGGATTCCCCCGATGCGGATGCGGATGGATTGGATGATTGTCGCCGATTGGCGGATCTTGCGGTTTGGCAATCTTTGGCCAATTCCAACAATCGCTCGGCCATTTGCCGTCGCGCCTGCTGGAGTTCCTCACCGCCGGGTTGTTTACTGATTTCCAGCATGGCCCGCGCTGCTTCGAGCAGATAAATCCGGGCTGAATCCCACTGGCCGGCCCGGCGCGCGTCCAGGCCTTTTTGGCGATAGCGCTCGAAGGTGTCCCAGGTGACGGACATAACATGATTTTACGATGCAATCGGACAAACTGAAAACGCGGTTGCATTCGGTTGCCGCGAAACGAGAATGCCGCCCGCTCATGGCGGAAAAATCGACATGCCGGCTCTGGATAATCCCGTTGATTTTGCTCATCGCGCTGGCGGCGGAGCGATTCGCGTTTCCATCCGATCTGATGGACAACGAACAACAACGCCAGGCGGCGTATGTGATGGATGCGGTGCAGAATCACCGATGGATTTTCCAGCTCGATCAGGCCGAGGAAATCGCCTCCAAGCCGCCGCTATTCACCTGGCTGGCGGCCGGCGCGACGGAATTGTTCGGCCGGCCCGAACCCTGGGCGCTGCGATCGATCAGCTTTTTGGCTACCGCCGCAGCAACGGCGCTGGTGTTTTCCCTGACACGCAAACGCCTCGGCGATCGCGCGGCGGCTTTCGCCTCGATGGCGTATCTCCTCTGCCCGGAAATTGAAAAACAAATCGGCCTGCAACGCATGGACGTGCTGTTGCCGCTGACGACGGGTCTTGGTGCATGGGCTGTCCTGCGCGCGTGGGAAACCGGCAAGGGATGGACGCTCTTTTGGCTCGCCGCCGCGGCCTCGACATTGGCAAAAACTCCCGCCGCCGTGCTGGTTTCCGCTGCGGGACTTTTGGCCGTCTGGTGGGAGAATCGCTCAGGAAATCCGTTGCGTTTGCGCGGACGGATCGTTTCCGGCTTTGCGCTGTTTCTCGTCATCACCCTCGGCTGGTACTGGGCGGCGGGACAAAGTCTGGGATCATCGGCCGTCTATCAAAAGTTGATTGCCGAGGAATTCCTCTCGCAATCGCTCCAACCGCGCGGACATATTTTTCCGGGCGAGATTTTCTATCAAGCGCCGGCATTATTTTTATATCTCCTCCTGCCCTGGACGATTCCAATGTGCTTCGCACTGCTGCGGATTTTCACCCATCCCGAATCCGATCCAGCCCGGCGACGATTTCGGAGATTCGTCGCCTGCTGGCTGCTGGCGGGCATGGCGCCGTTCTGCCTGGCGACGCACGTGCGGGCCGATCTGGTGATGCCGCTCTACGTTCCGGCGGCGATTCTGGCGGGGGAAGAAGTTGCGATTTGGACCCGATATTTGTCGTCACGCCGATTGGCCGCGCTCGGATCGGCCATCGCCATCCTCACTCTGGGCGCGCTGACGACGGCACGATATTTCTTCGAGAACAAAAATGGATACATTTCCCAGACAACCGCGGTCGCCCAACTGGCCGATGATATCCGCACCAAAGTCGGTGCGGATTTTCCGCTGACGCACGTGGATGATCCCTTCGCCCTTTGCGTCGATCTGAACACGATGCGGCCGCTGTATTACGGCGCCGAGCGCGAGCAAACCGGATTTTTCGATCCATCGCTGGAAATCCGCTACGACTACGCCGCCGCCGGTCGGCTGCTGGCATCGGATGCGGCCGTTTACGAATGCGTGGTGAATGTGGATGAACTACGCCGACATCTCCCGCCGGGCACGCCATTTTTCGACCTTGCGGGCAACTTCGTCATGCATTTGGTCAGCAATCGGCCGAGGCTTGCCGACGCCGACGCCATCGCGTTTGGGGATGGCACGCTGAAGATCGAATTGCGCGGCTTGCATCTGGTTCACGCCAGCGGCAATGATTTTCTTTTCAGCGGCGGTGGCTCGGTGCAATTTGAGAATATGGGCAGTCAATCCAGAACATTTCATGCGGTGATCGAATCGCCTTCGGGAAATAAATCGCAATCACCCACGCTGAACGCCGGGGCCGCGTGGAATTGGACCGTGCCCCAACAAAACCCCATGCCAATCCCCGGCAAAGCCGGGGGCTAATGGAGAGATGTGCTTCCCCTTTTGCATTTCGCCATTTATCATCCCCACGTTCAATTCCACGCGGAGAGAAAAAACCCATGCGAAGAATCATCGTGCTCTGTGCGGCGATCGTGGCGAGTCTCACGGCATCGTGCGCAGTCCACCACGCAATAGCCCCTGCTCCGCCCCCGCCAATGGGCACCATCACCTACGACAGCCAATGCTTCACCATCGACGGCAAGGACACCTTCCTCTACAGCGGATCGCTGCATTATTTCCGCTGCCCAAAACCCTTGTGGCAGGATCGGCTGCAGCGCATGAAAGATGCGGGGATGAATTGCGTGGAGACCTATGTCCCGTGGAACTGGCACGAGCAAAACATGCCCTCGAGCCTGGATGATTACTCGCAGATCGACATGTCCGATCTGACCGATTTTCTGGACATCGCCATCAACAAGGTCGGGCTTTATGTAATTCTCCGGCCCGGCCCGTACATCTGTGCCGAATGGGACGGCGGCGGATATCCGCAGTGGCTCACCACCAAGCGGCCGGCGAATATCACCGGCAATTGGCTCCGCGGCGATGATCCAACTTATCTCGCCTGGTCTAAACACTGGATCACCGCCGTCGCCAAGGCGACCGTGCCGTATCAAATCACCCATGAACCGGCCGGCAAGCCCGGCGTGATCCTCTGGCAGATCGAAAACGAATACAACTACGCGACGGGCTTCACCGCCCAGGTGAAATTGAATCAGCTTCTCGCCTTGGCCCACGATGCCCGCGATGATGGAATCGACGTCCCGCTCATCACCTGCATGACCGACAGCCCGCTGTTTCAGAATGATCCGTATCTGAAGCAGAATGTGATCGAGTGCCGCAATACTTATCCGCGCTTCAGTCCGACCGGCGAGCTGCGCGATCTGAATTATCTCGACAAATATCAGCCCGACAAACCACGCATGGTCACCGAACTCCAGGGCGGTTGGTTCTCTGAAATCGGCAAGAACAACAAACTCAGCGCCGACCAGGGCTATAACGGTCCGCAGATCGACCGCGTGACGCTGATGGCCTGGGCCCACGGTTTCACCGGCACCAATTACTACATGATGTACGGCGGCACCAACTTCGGCGACTGGGGATCGGCGATGAAAACCACCAGCTACGACTATGCCGCCCCCATCCGCGAATGGGGCGGAGTCGGCGAGCGATATTTTGCCGTCGAGGGAATGGCGACGTTTCTTAAGGATCACTCTTCCCAGCTCGTCCGCGCTGTGGAGGAAAAAATCACCGCCACCCCCGCCAGCAGCGACCTGCAGGTGACCCTTCGCCGCGCTGCCGATGGCAGCCGATTTTTGTTTATCATCAACAACCAGGTCGATCAGCCGCTCAATGGGCAAATTCACATCACCGATCCGATGAAGATGGATGTGGATTACGATCTGAAGCCGTTTGATGCCAAGGTTTTGTTCATTCCCGCCAATACAACGGATCAGTCGCAGGCAACGTGGTATCCCACCCCCGCCGCCCCGCCCGCGCGGCCGCAAAATATTCCTGCGGCCCAGACGATCACCGATGCCCGCTGGCAGGCGGAGCCGATTCCGCCGGCCGATTCGTGGAAAGATCTTCCCGATGGCGCGAGCCTGGAAGACATGGGCATTTACGACCGGCGATTTGTGTTTTATCGCGCCCAGGTCAGCCAGCCGGCCGGAACCGATGGGCCGCTGAGCATCCAGGCGCATCTCCCGCAGCAGGATTCGTTCCTCGCCCAGCAGGATGACAAACCGCTGGCGATCTCCTCGCATGGCGCGGGCCTGATCGGCGGCAAATTGCTCGGCAACACCGGCGATTTGCTCGTGCTCTTTGAAAACGGCGGCCGCGAAAATATCGGCAACATCGACGCCGGGAGCGGCTTGCTCGATGCCGGATTCCTCACCGGCAGCGTGTTGCCCACATCCATCGCCAACTGGAAATTCAAACTCGAATCCGATGGCACAACTACCGCGCCCAGCGATGACATCGCGGTGGATTTGGATGATTCGACTTGGGCCACGCCAACACTCACCAGCCGCCGACCCGATCAGGTGCCGGCCGGACGCATCGGCGTTTTCCGCGCTAATTTCGATTTGAGCGATGAAGATGTCAATGCCGCCGATTATTTGCTCTCGCTTGGAACCGTTCGCGGCGATCGGCAGGTGTTTATCAATGGACAAGGGATCGGTTCCGACAGCAATAAAATCCCTGTCGGATCAGTGCTGAAAGCCGGACCCAATACGATCGTCCTGGTGATCTCCTCCGGCGACGCGATCGGCGGAATGGTCGGCGCGACGCAGCTCGTCCCCGACAAGGCCGGTACGACGACCCCAATTCATTGGCAAATTTCCAGCCAGACGGCGGGCATCGCCGGAAAGTGGTGGGACCCCGATTTGGATGATTCGGCTTGGAATGCCGAGAAAGTCGGGCCGGTGGAAGACCCGCCGGGACAGAATTCGCCGATCAATCTGGTTTGGCATCGGATGAATTTCCAGCTTCCCGATCAGGACCCGCACGTCTGGGTGCCATGGAAACTGCACCTCGCCGCCGCCGGCAACGGATTCATCTATCTCAACGGCCACAACCTGGGCCGCTGGTGGGAAGTCGGCCCGCAGAGCGATTTTTATCTCCCCGAATGCTGGCTGAATTTCGGCGCGGGCAAGAAAAACGTCATCGCCCTGTGCCTGCGGCCAACCAGCGGGCCGACCGGCATTATCTCGGCGGAGGTTGGGCCGTATGCTGACTTTGCTGAAGTACGATGACGAGGTGACAAGGTGAGGGGGTGACAAGGTGACCAAAGGCGAAGCGTCTGCGTTTTATTTCACCTTGTCACCCCTTCACCTTGTCACCTTGTCATCTTCCCTCACGCCAACGAGCACAGAATCTCGCAGCCCTCGACTAGCTTCGCATCCGTCGTCGCGTAGCTGATGCGGAAGTGCGTGTCGCGTTCAGAGAAGACATTGCCGGGGATGATCAGGACATTTCGCTCGATGGCGGCGGCGACGAAATCGGTGGCGGATCGGCCGATCGGTGCCTGGGGGAAAATGTAAAACGCGCCTTGGGGCTTTGCGATTTGGAATTTCTTTGACAGCCCCTCATAAACCAAATCGCGCTTGTGGCGATATTCCTCGACATGCTGGCGCATCGAAATATCGATCGCCTTCACCGCGGCCAACTGAAACGGGCTGGGGGCGCAGACGAAGGTGTATTGCTGGAGCTTGGCCATCTGCGAGACGATGGCCTCCGGCCCCGCGACGTAGCCGAGCCGCCAGCCGGTCATCGCGTGGCTCTTAGAAAATCCCCGCAGCACCAGCGTGCCGTCGTATGTTTTCGCCGGCGACGGCAGGCCGCGGGGCATGTCGTATAGAAACGGCTCGTAGATTTCATCCGAGATGATCAGCAGATTATGCCGCCGCGCGATCTCCACGGCGGCGTGAATTTCTTCCGGGCTCATCACCATCCCCGTGGGATTGCTCGGACTATTCAGAATGAGCAGCTTGGTCTTGGGCGTGATGGCCTTGGCGACTTTTTCCGCGGGGAAACGAAAATCGGGATACGAATCGACGATCACCGATTTCCCACCCGCGATCGTGAGCAGGTGCTTGTACATCACGAAATAGGGATCGAGAAAAATCGCTTCATCGCCCGGATCGATGGTGGCCAGGATCGCCAGCAGCAGCGCGCCGCTGACCCCGCTGGTGATCAGCACATCTCCCACATCCCGGCCGAATTCGGTGGAAAGATCCGCGCGCAGCCGCTGGCGAAACGGCTCGATCCCCTGCGTCGGCGTGTAGCGATTGTGGCCCGCGTTGATCGCCTCGATGGCGGCGGCTTTGGCGGCTTCGGGGACATCAAAATCCGGCTGGCCGATCGAGAGATTGATCGGATCGCGCATCCTGGCGGCAAGATCAAACACCTTGCGAATGCCCGAAGCATCCACGGCCAGCGCGCGTTGCGAGATGTAATCGGCGGGAGAAAACATGACGACACCGGGATGCCCGAAATTCCGGCGACGCCGGACTACTTCTTCTTAGCCGGCGCAGCCGGCGCCTTGGCGGCAGCGGCAGGCGCTTTACCACCCGCAGCGGCGGCCGGGGCCTTGGCTCCAGCGGCGGGCGCAGCTCCAGCAGCCGGGGCGGCGCCACCCGCTGCCACAGCCTCGGCGGCATCGGCTTTGGCGGCCTTGGCCAGATTCATCTTGCGATGCCCGACCTTCGGCAACCCAAACACGCTCTTGGATTCATTCCATTTTTCTTCATCCGTCAACTGAACCAACCGCTCCGCGCGGGTCAGCACATTGCGGTGACGAATCAGGGCGTTGGCGCTTTTCAAACTTCGATCCAAAGACATCTTGTACCTCGTTGTCGAGTGATTTCGGGGCGGGAAACATATCAGAAGGTGACCGCGGGCACAATGCGCTGGCAGGAACCCGGTTTTCAATTCAAAAAGAGATTGAACCACGAAGTCACGAAGACACGAAGCGGGCACCGACGTTCCGGGCGCTTTTTTCAGAGCTTATCCATTCAATTGAAATTAAAAATCAAAATATGTCGTATCGCAGAGTTGTTCAGGAACCACGAATGCCGCTTCGTGTCTTCGTGACTTCGTGGTTCAATCTCTTCTCCATACGGTCTTGCAAGCCCCGCCCGAAGTGGCGAGTATTTCCCCGTGCCTCAGGATCGGACGACGCTCTGGCTGCTGGTGGCCGTGGGGACGCTGACCATTATCTATGCGGTCATCCGGCCGATGTTTCGCCGCAAGGATCCGCTGCAAAAACCGCCGGCCTATGCCAGCCTGAGCCGACAACGGGCAGTCGAGCGGGAGATGCAGAATGTGCTGGTGGAATTGGCGGAAATGGCTCGGCAGATCACCGCGCAACTCGACAGCCGGGCGACCAAATTGGAATTGCTCATCAAGGATGCGGATCAGCGGATCGCCCAGTTGAAGGAATCCCCGGCTCCGGCCGCGCCATCCCCATTGCAAGAAAATCCCCCGGCGCCACCCGAGCCAATGGATGCATCGCCGCCCGATCCGCGCTATGCGGAAATTTATGCCATGGCCGACCAGGGCCGCAGCGCTCGGGAGATCGCCGAGCAACTCAACCGCCCCAGCGGGGAAGTGGAACTGATCCTGGCGCTGCGGCGATGATTTTTAAAAATTAAAAAACACCGTGGCATCGATCATCGGCAGAATCTTCCTCACCCTGGGCCTCGTGGCGCTCAACGCATTTTTCGTGGCGGCGGAATTCGCGGCCGTCAGCGCCCGATCGACTCGATTGCGAGCGGAGGATGTCCGAACCCTTTCCGCAAGAGCGGCGCGAACCATCAAAATGCGGCTGGATCTGTACCTCTCCAGTTGCCAACTCGGAAACACCCTGGCGGCGCTGGCCCTCGGCGCGGTGACCGAACCCGCCGTCGCCAGCCTGATCGCCCCGCTGACGCATCTGCTGGATCTCTCCGCTCCTTCGCAGCGGATCGTCGCATTTCTCATCAGCTTCGCCATTGCCGTGTCGCTGCACATCGTCATCGGCGAGCAGGCGCCTAAGAACCTGGCCATCGCCTATGCCGACCGACTTCTGGCCGTGGTGGGCGTGCCGCTGGTAATTTTCACGTATCTGTTTTATCCCGCGATTTGGCTGCTGAATGCGGCGGCCCACGCGGTGCTGAGCGCGGCCGGTGTGAAGATCGGCCCGGCCGAGGGAGGATTGCCGCATTCCGAGGAGGAGCTGCGCGCCCTGCTCATGCAATCCGCCGCGCGCGGCGCGATCGCCAAGGGCCGCGCGGTGCTGCTGGACAATGTGTTTGGCTTCGGCGAACTGAAAGTCCGCCAGATCATGACGCCCCGGCCGGAGGTGGATTTTCTGCGCGTGAACGATCCGATCAGCGAAGTCCTGCGAACCGTGCAGCGCAGCGCCTACACCCGCCTGCCGCTGTGCGATGGGGATTTGGATCATGTGATCGGACAGATTCATATGAAGGATTTGTTCAATCATCTGAAGCTGGTGCCGGGGAAACTTAAATTTCTGGATGAGAAAACGCCGCTTGGCGAAGCGATCGCCATCCCGACGGGGTTGCCCGGATCGGCGGTGCATGTGATCGGCTCCGGCCAACTCAATCTTCGGCAGATTCGGCGCGATGTGCTGTTCGTCCCGGAACTGTTGCCGCTGCCAAGATTGCTGCGGCAATTTCAGACGACCCACACCCATCTGGCCATCGTCGTGGATGAATACGGCTCCACGCAGGGGATCGTGACGATGGAAGATGTGCTCGAAGAGATCGTCGGCCAGATCGAAGATGAATTCGATCCCGTCTCCTCCACCGATCTGGTCCGCGACGGGGATTCGGTGCGCGTCAGCGGGCTGTTCCAGTTGCACGAGCTAAGCGACCGCCTGCCCATCGGCCCGATCGAAGCTGATGGCGTGGACACGGTCGGCGGGTACATCGTTCGGCAACTGAAACGCTGGCCGAGACCGGGGGACACGGTGCGGCTGGGGTTGTATGAGGCGAAGGTATTGACGGTGCAGCAGAAACGCGTGGGGCAGGTGCTTTTGAAACCGGCGCCTGCCGAACAAAACCCCGGCAAAGCCGGGGGCTAACGGACGGATTTCCAACAACGTTCATCGCCAATTCTTTCCGTCTCCTTCCATTAGCCCCCGGCTCCGCCGGGGTGATTTCCGGGTGTTAAAAATCTTCCAATTTTCCTCTTGACTCCGCCAATTCTGTTAGTATTATGTACGGACGATCCCCACCCCCCTCTAGAACGGGTAGGGGACACTCGGCAGGCTTCGTG
>JBEKUH010000050.1:0-27384 GCA_049515255.1 Tepidisphaeraceae bacterium
GTACATCTTCATGGCTATCTCCTTGTATTGAATAGACCCATCGGAATCTTAACTTCCGACAGGGAGACGGCCTTTCATGTGATTAGGATCAGCGCTGCCGCTGCGAAAACCACTGGCTGGCCTGTCGAAGTTCGATGCGGCATCTTCGAGTCGGAAGAAGAGTTTCCCGTCTTCGGCGGCGGATGCTAAGGAGTTTCGCGCCCAAGCGCGACCTCAACCATCCTTCACAGCCCCACATGTCCGACCTCCCTGCGACTGCAAAATGCCGCC
Source organism: Tepidisphaeraceae bacterium (assembly GCA_049515255.1). Taxonomy (GTDB): domain Bacteria; phylum Planctomycetota; class Phycisphaerae; order Tepidisphaerales; family Tepidisphaeraceae; genus JBEKUH01. The sequence goes on from JBEKUH010000050.1 coordinate 271, forward strand.
GGGAACTTCGACGGGCAAGCCGACGGGCTTCGCAGCGGCGGCGGTTTCAGCTATTCGAGTTCGCGCCTGCTCGTCGGCATGGAAATCGTAACCGATAAATATCTTCTTCCTGAATTTTCTGGAGATGCTATAAGGCTTGAGTCGGTGTCATCCGCCGTCTACGATTCGACTCGTGGGCTCTTTGCTGCGAACGATCCTGGCTCTTGGAATCATGCTTTCGCTTTCCGCAATCGCGCAAGCGCAGGACAAATATTCCATCCACGAAACCATCAAGGCCGGCGACAAGGTCGATGGCGAATTAGTTGCCGATTACAAATCCGACACCACCACCACAACGGATGGCAAAACCACCACCGACAAATGGGAGAGCAAACAAACGCTCAAGTCATCGGAAGTGGTGCTGGAGGCCAAAGACGGATCGGCCACGCAGATTCGCATTGAAGTTTCGCCGGACAGTGCGGATTCACTGATCGATAATTCCGGAAAGATCACCGATTACCCCTGCACCCTGGCCGGCCAGACCATCACCCTCCGGCGGCGGGAGGATGAATCCATCATCGGCGATTACGCCAAGGATGCCGATGACAGCGACGTGGAAAATCTCAAAGGCATGCTCAACCCCGATGAAGATTTCTTCCCCGACAAACCCGTCGCCGTCGGCGACAGTTGGGACATCAGCGACAAACTCTCCAAGCATTCAGAGCTGGGCAAAAACGATCAACTCCTCGCCCAGTGCAAGCTCGACTGGGTGAAGGAGATCGATGGCAAGCTGATGGGCCAGATGACTTGCAACTGCGGCCTGATCCGCCACGAGGATGGCGATGTCGAAGAAGACATCGAATCGACATCAACGATGTTGGTGGACATGAAGGCCGGCGAGATCGTCAAATGCGACCAGACGGGCGGCAGCAAACTCTCGACGCCGGTCATTTCCCCCACGCAGATCACGGGCACGACGGAGTTCACCTTTCATGGGGAAGGGCAATCCGTCCGAGCGAGCGCAACTCAGCCGGCCAATTGAATTACAAAATCAAGCCGGATTTTCTGTCCGGTTTTCTAAACGAGATCGGCTTTCAATCAGAATGGCCACGATGACGGAAGACCGACAGTTATTGCACGAATACCTGGAGACCGGGGCGCGCGAAGCGCTGGAAGAGTTGATTAGGCGGCATATTGGGGTGGTCTATTCGTCAGCGTTCCGGCAGGTACGCGATCCCCATCTTGCCGAGGACATTACCCAGGCCGTTTTTCTTGTGCTGGCACAAAAGGCGCGGTCGATCCGACATGCGGAGGCCGTGGGGGGGTGGCTTTTGTCCGTCACACATTTTTCGGCGGTGAGCGCGATGAAAAAGCGATCTATCCAACGGAGGAACGAGCGTTTGGCCGCCAGGACCGAGGCCGCACCAACACCGACAGTCGATTGGGAGCAGATCGCGCCGCTGCTCGATTCGGCGTTGAATCGACTGCCCAAAAAGGATCGGGATGCCGTTCTGCTCCGATTCTTTCAGGATCGCAGTTTTGCAGAAATCGGAACGGAGTTGGGCTTCAGCACAGAGGCCGCCCGCAAGCGGGTATTTCGCGCGCTGGGGCACCTGCGCAATGTTCTCTCCAAGCAGGGGGTCGCTGTTCCGGAGACTGCGCTGGGCGCAGCCATTTTGTCCAATGCACTCGTTCCTGTGCCCGGCCATTTACTGGGGACCACTGTTGCCGCTACCTCCACCGGGGGGGCGGCGGTTGCAACTCAAACTCTTACGATTGCAAAGGGAGCGATGATCATGATGGCCTGGGCCCGAGCAAAATTAATCGGCGCGATTTCCGTCGCGATTCTGCTTTCCGCCATCGGCGTTCTGGGCGTCACGAAGGTGATCGCGCAGCAAGCGCAGCTGCAGGTGGGCGCCAATCCGCCACCGCCTCCGTTGCCAGATCCCGCGATCGATGCGGTTGATGTTCCAACCTATCACTTCACTGTTGGCAGCCAGGATATGGTCGATTTGGACACGCCGATGGTTACATCCATTCGCGTGCAATGGCCGCAAGGTCTGACCCCCAAAGAATTACAACCTTGGTCGGCACCATTGACCCGCGCGGAAAGAAAATGGCGGGCAGACGCGGGCATCGATGTCTCCATCATGTATTTCATGCCAATGATGATTGTCAATGGAGCTACAAACCAGATACCGACCGGGCCAGGATCCTGGACTATCCAGTGCTGGGACGGAGCGGTGGTCGCGCCGGTGTCGGATGATCAATGGGATGCTCCCGATCATGTCGCGATCAAGGCGACCCTCGACGCCTGGGCTGCGAAGAACCCCATCCCGGCAGGTTCCGACGGTGCATCTTTGAATATTGTCGGCACGGACGTCCAAGCCGGTCCTGAAATCGCACTGCCGCAGATTTACGCCTGCCGCACAGACCTAGGCGCCATTTCCCTGATTCGAATTGATAAATTGGTTTCAGGCGGAGCGAGAAGGGACTCTCAGGCGACCATAGAAGTGAAAACAATTTCCCCAGCCCCAACGACTCAGCCGTCGAATTAAATGCGGATTAACCGCCAAGCCGCCAAGGGAAGAAAATACGCCAAGGGGGAAAACAAGTTTTTCAGATTTTTCTAAATCCAATTTTTTGATTTCTTGGCGTATTTTCTTCCTTGGCGTTCTCGGCGTCTTGGCGGTCCATCCGCATTTCCGAATTTAAAGTTGCCCTCCAATAAAAAAGGCGTGGAAGAAACGCTCTTCCACGCCTCGCCGGTACAGAAACAATTGGGTTACACGTACGAGCAGACCACGCTGCTGAACGTGCCGGGGACGATGTTTGAAATCGGCAGATAAACGATGCCGTCGGTCGAGGCATCTGGGCCGACAAGGCCCCAGGGGTTGCGGAGTTCCAATTCCGGGTCGCCGGAGGAATCGGTCGTCACGCCCAGGACAGAATAGACGTGGCTGGTGTAAAGACCGGCGCTATCCATGTCGGCGCCGTTGTCGCTGTCGGTGACGATGCCCACAGCCATGCCGTTGTCTCGCCAAGAGGCGATCGACGTGAGCAATTGCTCGGCCGTGTAATCATCCGGCGTGTAGGACCAGTTGGCGTCGCCGAAATCGGAGAACACCTCGGCCGGATTGCCGCTCTCGATGTTCCCGAAGTTGGCGTAGTCCATATCGGTGGAGTCGGAGTCCGGATTGGGCCGGGCGATGGCGAACGCCTTCTCGTAGATGCACGCCCAGATCGCGTCGTCGTCGGCATCCGTGTACTGGTTGTAATCCAGCCCGCTGCCATCGGGCGCGATCGGCAGGTTGCCATCCACGCGGAAATATTCGCTCTGACCGTTGATCGTGAACTGAACCGCATACGTCCCATCGCCCAGCGGCGTGATGTTGTTGCGGATCTGATTCGGATCGAGCCAGGCGATGCTGCCCAGCGTCGAAAGGAAATAGCAGTCACCCAGATTGTTCTGGTTGATGTCCTGAATTTCCGGACCGTTGGCGCCAAATAGCGGGAGGCTGCTGATATTGGTCCAACCGGATGCGCCGTTGGGTTCGTTTTGGGTGAATGTGCCGGGTTCCGGAAGGGTCAGGGATGTTCCATCCCGGCCCAGCGACGGCTGCTCGTACACCAGATTGCCGTTGTCGTCGAAGCCGTAATATCCCTGGAAGGAATAAACTTCCTGTTGAACGCCCAGACCCTGGTTGTCGATGTAGTCGTAGCCATCCGAGTCGTTTTCGCCGTTGACCCAGATGTCCGAGCCGCCGGTTCCGCTGAAGACGGTGTCGTCGCCGGACATGGCCACGATGCTGTCCTGTCCGAGCCCGCCGACAATCCAATTCTCGTCATCGCCATCGACCAGCAGCGAGTTGCCCTTGTGGCTTTGGTCGATGTAGTTGTATCCCGATCCACCGAGGATGGTGTCGCTGCCGACGCCGCCGACGACGGTGGCGTTCATCGTGACCGATGAATCGACATCGATTTCCTTGGCGCCCTGCACGGCATAAATTTCCAATTCGTCAGCGAGGTACTCGCCCTGCGAAACGCCGTCATCGAACACCTGCAGCATTCCGTACATCGGTTCGGTGACGGTGATGGTGTCATGCGTGTGGGCCGGGGCCTGCACGTACAACATTTCCGAGCCATCGTTCTGGGGAATGAGTTCGATGAAGGGAGTACCGGACATCAGTTGCCGGGATTCCAGATTCTCCATCACGATCGAGCGCGCCGCTGTGGCAACCGCGCTGAAAGTCTGCTGACGCTTGGAACCGAGTTGTTTGGTTGAGCCTTTCATGTTCATCTCCTGCGTGTTAGTCACCGCTAAGGGCTTCTGGTTAGTGTTAGCAATCGCTAATTCACTCTGGTTAGTGAACGCTCTCTTTTTCTGAAAAAGACGCAAAACACTGAAAATCAGGGCAATTTGACGGGGCGGGCTTATCTAATTTGCCGAATTGGATGACAAAAATTCGCTTGCGGATGGCCCCGGTTAAAATCGCGTCAGGGCTTCGTCAGTGAAATTGCGCAGTCTCCATCCAGATAGTCTTCCGCCACTTTGATCTCGCCGCCGAAGACGCGCAGATATGCGATGACATCTTCCATTCGATGCCAGGTGAGATATTTCGCTTTCGCCAATTCCGGGGATGAAAGAAAATTGAAGGCCAACGTCTGCCGCGCAAATTTTTGAGCGCTTGTGAGCGTGCGGTAAAAATCATCCGCGCTCAAGGTATTCAGCGAGCCACAGAAAATGATGACATCCGCATCCTGATCCAAAAGCCGCGCATCGGTTACAAAATCGCCCTGCAGAATCGTGGCGTTGCGAAGCTTCTTCCGCCACGCCGCCCTGCGGAACATTTCAACCGCCTCAATGCCGATATATTTGTTCGGCTTGATTCCCCGGCGATTCATCCAATCGAGCAAATCTGCCCGCCCACACCCGGCATCCAGCACCACGCGCCCGTCCATCGGACAAATCCGCTCCAGCGCCGCAAATCGCGCCTCCTGTGTCGATCGGCTCGCCCAAAGCAACGCCGGAAATTTATCGCCATGCTCCGCGAGCGCATCGAGATAAGGCTGAAGATAATCCTTGGAAGGCACCCCGGGATTCTAACCGGCTTTCTCCGCGCCGATGAATTCCAAGAGATTGAACCACGAAGTCACGAAGACACGAAGCGGACTCCTTGGTTCCAGAGTGATTCGGCGAATTTGGCATTTTTAAAAAATAATTTGAATTCAATCGGTCCGGCCTGCGGTAGGACTCTCAAACGTCGAAAGCCGCTTCGTGTCTTCGTGACTTTGTGGTTCAATCTCTTTTGGATTTAGATTCCGCCTTCCGCATGATGAACAGATAATTGAATCCGCGCAGAAAGAAATTCCCCTCCTCGGCCGCCGCGCGATAGTTGCCCATTTCCAGCGTTTTGTTGTGCCGAGTGACTGCGATGATGTCCACTGGCTCCAATTTTTTTCGCAACAGCGAGAATAATTCAAACCCGATTGGGAAAAATCCCTTCCCTTTCACGAACGAATCGCTGACATACAGTCCCATGTGCCGCCCGGGCCGCAGAATGCGGTGAATCTCACCGATCACCTGCTCCATCGCCTGGTAATACTCCGGGCCAGCTGCGTCCAGTTTGCCGATGCAACGCGGATCATCCGAATATTCCAGGTGATTGGAGTACGGCGGATCGATGAACACAAAATCCGCCTTCTCATCCTCCAGCGGCAACTTCCGCGCATCCACCCGGAAAATATCCTTCCGCGCCGGGCTGAGATCGTATCCCAACGCCCGCCGATTCAGATCGCGCGCCACGTCCAAAGTCGTCCCGCTCCCCGCGCACGGATCGACCACCAAATCCTTGGGCTTGGTGTACCGCTGCAGCAAATTCCAAATGATGTAGGACGGCGTCGCCCCCTTATACCCCGCCCGCCCCTGCTGGCCCGACCCGTAATCCTGGGATGGATAATCCCACAACGTCGTCGGCTGAATCACCAGCGCGGGCCTCTTAAAGCGTGGCATGCGGACACGATAACATGCACGCCACGCCACTGAAATCCGGTGACATTTTCGTCGCTGATTAATTCCCGGAAATTGAACCACGAAGTCACGAAGACACTAAGCGGCTTGCGACATTCGGGAGCACACGGGCGAAGGGATCGCATTAAATTCAAATTAGATTAGAAAACGCCGATTCCGCCGAAGCGTTTTGGAACCAAGAAAGCCGCTTCGTGTCTTTGGGACTTCGTGGTTCAATCTCTTTTATTGCGAGGGAAAGATTCAAATACAGAATTACCGCGAAGCGGAGATGGACGCGAAGAAAACGAAAAACAGAAAAGCAGATCAACTCGAACAGATACGTCATTCGTAAATTAGGGACAGTCACACTGTCCCTAATTAATCTGGTGGGATACCCTTGGTAAATTAGGGACGGTCCTGACTGTCCCTAATTAACTGTCCCGAATTAACTTGGCCGTATCGGCACGGTCCCGCATTCCGGACACCGCTCCGGCGTGGCGCGGAGGTCGTAGTCACACACTTCGCAAAGACCATTCTGAGGCGCGCGGCGACTCCTAAACCAGAATGCGGACGGTATCACGGCAACGAAGGCGACGAACCAAAGCGGGATACTGACTTTGCTTCCGCTTGCATGTTGGCCCACATGGTTGAGGATTAGGAATTGCCCCACCTCAAAGCCGAGCACCCGCCAACGAGATAAATAGCCGCTCGGCGGCACATCAGTGTAGTTAGATGCGTCGCTGGTGCCGCCCAGGAGCGAAAAGCTTGCCGGTGGATTTGAGTCGCGATTGGTACCCACGAAGAACACGAGATGTCCGCGAATGAGTACGGCACACCAATAATCCCATTCATCGTGGTAAATCGCGGATTCCAGAGAGGATGAGGCCGATTGCTTTGACACGCTGTAAATACGCCAATAGCTGAACACCCAGGCGGCAATCGTGAACACAAAAAGCAGAAACGACGTCCAGGCCACCAGGTTGAACAACCATCGGCAAAGGCGTTTCATCGCGAGGGATTGTACATCCGATCATTGGTTAGATTGCCGCTAGAAGGCGCGAAAGACGCGAAGAAAACGAAAAGACAGAAAGACAGTCCAACTAGAACAGGCTCGTTATTCAGGGGCATGTTATTGGTGCTCGCCTTGAGTTTCCTCGTATCCACGGTCCGTCAAGAACATCCTTGCATAGGCCGATATATATCGAAGCGTGTATTTACGGGGATTCTTCAATGCACAAACGGCATTCATTTATCCGTCTAACATTCTATTGCTTGCTCGCGCTGTTGATTCATCCATGCAACCGCGCCGTGGCTGACGAGATCACGAGCCGAAGCATTTTGGCAAGCGCTTTGACGATTGCCAATGGCATAGATGACGGCCGATTGAAGGCGCAGGTTTTGGAGATGATCGCCGCGGCGCAGGCGGAGATGGGAGACATCTCTGGCGCCAAGCAGACGGCCGATGCGATTGTCGTGACTGCGGCAGATGGGTCGGACATCGCGGAAATACAATCGAACTGGAAGAAAGAAGCGCTTGCCGCCATCGCCGGTGGACAAGCGGGGGCCGGCGATATCGACGGGGCTTTCGCCACCGTTGACAGCATCGACGATGCGGGAACGAAAGCCGTGGCGTATCAATACATCGTCCAGGCGCTGGCGCGAAAGGGCGATATCACTGGCGCAAAGGCGAGCGTGGCAATGACCAACGGGCTGTGCCGCACGCGCGCCAATGCAGCCATTGCCAAGGCCGAGGCGACCGCCGGCGACATCACATCGGCAATAGACCTGGCCAAAAGTCTGAACGATGCCACCGAGCAAGCGCAAGCATTTGCTTTCATCGCTGAGGCACAGGCCAAATGTGGAGATCAGACAGGCGCGAAACAGACGGTGGATTTGGCCAAGGCCGCCGCGGCCCAGGTGCCCGATTATTTGTCCCGCACAGTCGATGGGGCTGTCGCCAAGGCGGAGGTCAAAGCGGGCGATGCAGACGGAACGGCCGATTACAAAAAAGCATATCCTTCATATGTCACGAGAGAGATCGCAACCGGATTGGCGGAGACGGGCGATATCTCCGGAGCCAAAGCGTTGGTCGCCCAGATTTCCGATCCGCAGGATCAGGCATGCACTCAGGCAAACATCGCGTTGGCGGAACTCGGCGCCGGCGACGCCGACGGGGCGGTTGACGCGCTCGACAGTGCGCGGCGATTCGCATTGTCGATCCCGGATTCATCCGATAACGCCGACGGTTTTGGGTGTGTTGCTCAAGCATGGACCAAAGTCGGCGAGCCATCCGCCGCCGCCGATTGGATCCGATCGCATCAGGACCCGATCGTGGAAGTGACAGGTCTCATTGATATCGCCCGCGCCATGCGATCAGGCGGTCAGTGAACTATTTTTTAACCCAATGAAAACAGCCCTGAATCATCATGTTGATGAGTTCAGGGCTGTTGAATGTCTCTTCTCTCCGCTGGGCGAAATTTACGACAGGTCGGTGACCAGCTTCGTGTGATCGGTGATGAGCGTCTCAAGGCCGCTGGCGAAATTGTTCAGGGCGGCCGTGCGATCATTTGCAAATTTTACCACGTCACTCTTGAGTGCGGATGACGCATGGGTGTCGGTGTGGAGAGCCACGCCGATGGCGTTCAGATCGGTGAATATCAAGGTGGTATTCTCGCTGTCACGGATGGTCAGCAGACTGTTCAGGCCGGTGATTTCGTCGTTCTGAATTTTGATGCGATCGGTCACAACCTGCGCGTGGTCGGCCGTAACCTGCGTCGGGTTACCGGCATCCTGAATGACCTTCAACTGTTCGGCCGCGAGAGCCGATTGGTCTGCCAGGACCGCGCTGGTTGTCGTTGCAACCGCATCACCGATCATGGTTTGCATATTCGCGGTGTCCGTGTGCAATGTCGTGAATAGCGGCGTGAGCGTCGGATCGCTGGCCAGACCATCAGCGGCCATCGCCGCCGTGTCGGCCACGAGCGTCGCGCTGTAAGCCGCCTCGCTTGCTGTAATTGCCAGGAAATCCGAATGCGTCTGAGCGCGATCGGCGGCAATCTGTGCCGGCGAAGCCGACATCAGTCGGCGTGTTTCCAGTGTTTCAAATAACATGAGTTTCTCCTCTTCGTGTGAAGCAGATTCAAATTAAAATTCTTATGACCCCGCAAGCGTGCCCACGGCAAGTTGCTCACCACTACTTTGCACCAGGATCGTCGGAAGGGAAGAAACGGAACCCAGAATTTCAGGAAATTCGGCGAGATTCCGAGGAAATAGACGCCACAGACGGCATGCGCGACATTCGTTCGCTGGTTTGAGCCCGATAAACGGGACGTGGCAGGATTATGGGGCGTTCGAGCGCGGCCTGAGCTTGGGAATTGGTCTCCGTGCTCTCCGTGTCTCCGTGGTGAAATTTCTTTTTCTTATCCCACGGCCTGAGCCGGAGCCGGTTTGGCAACGGAAGGGGGCACCGCGGCGGCGGGGCGAGCGGGGATGTTCAGCGCAGCGCCGGCGGAAAATCCGGGGGCGGGCTTCGCGGCGGCGGCCATGGTTGGCGGCTTGGTGCCGGCGGGTTTGTGATCGGGCTGCAGCACCAGTGTCATCCGCTTGCCTTCCATCTTGCTGTCACGCTCGATCTTGCTCACGAGGAACAGTTCGCTCTTGATCTTGGCAAAGATGTCGCGGCCAAGTTCCGTGTGTGCCAATTCCCGGCCTTTGAATTGCAGGGTGAACTGGACCTTGTTGCCTTCCTTGAGGAATTCCTTGGCGTGATTGATCTTGATCATCAGATCGTGCTCGCCGATCTTGACGGTCTTGAGTTTCAGTTCTTTGAGTTGTCCGCCGCGGGCTGAGGCGCGGGATTTATCTTCCTTCTTTTGCTGCTGGTAGCGCCATTTGCCGTAATCCATGATTTTGCAAACGGGCGGGCGGGCGGTGGGCGCGACCTCGACGAGGTCCAGCCCGGCCTCGCGGGCTAATCGCAGCGCTTCATTGGTGGAAGTACTTCCGACTTTTTCATCTTTGTCGTTGATTAGAAAAATCGGAGAAATGCGGATCTGCTCGTTGTGGCGAAAGTTCGTAGAAATACCAATACCTCCAAAAAACCGGGACTACCCGATCGGCCAATCCGAAAGGCCAAACCCACAGCTAACGCATGGGTGCAATTCAGGCGGTCCCACTCCGCAGATTATCGGCAATCAGGTTGAATCTTTCAACGATAAACCTTTGATTTTTATTGCGGGCATCGAAGAATGAGATTCCACCACGGAGACACGGAGAGCACGGAGGAGAGAACTAATTAAATGGATAAACGCACACATTCAATCAGCGATAAGTGTTTTCCCCATATGGGTTTCTCCGTGATCTCCGTGTCTCCGCGGTGGAAATTCTTTCCTCGAATCCCGGCAAAATACGAATACACCGAAACCCTCCTCACCGGGCAAATCGAAGAATTCGACGTCGCCTTCAGATGGGGGTGTCGGCACCGAAGAGCGAGCCTTCTTCCACTTGGACCTGTTCGGCCAGCAGAAGAGCCCGGGTTTGGTAGTCATGTCCGACTTGATGAAACTCGACTTCGTACGCCACCGCCGGCGCGAACCAAGTGCTCCGGACGACTCCGACTTCGCCGCGATTAAGCGCTAGCTCGGGGATGTCCTGCGTAAGGCGCACAAAATCATCTACGTGAGGCTGTCTCATGGCTCCTCCATGAAAAAAACGCGAGTTTTCTCCCCAGGCCATCCTATGCTCGGAACTCGCTTCCAATCGACTACCTTATGATGACCGGGGATGGATTTTTTGCAATAGGCAAAATTCTTATGATTTGGCCGATGCCGATGGATACGGGACAATTCGCCGCAAATTTGCTGCGATGGTATGGCCGAGCGCGGCGCGATCTGCCCTGGCGCTCGCCGATCGGCTCGGATACGCCGCCGGATCCGTACGCGGTTTTGGTCAGCGAGATCATGTTGCAGCAGACGCAGGTGGCTACGGTCACACCATATTTTTTGCGATTCATGGGGCGATTTCCGACGGTTGCCGATCTGGCGAGCGCGCCGTCGCAGGAGGTTCTGCGGCTCTGGCAGGGGCTGGGATACTATTCTCGCGCCCGGCATCTTCAGGAGGCGGCGAAGGTTATCGTCAACCGATTCGCCGGACGAGTGCCGGATGATCCGAAGGATTTGCTCGAATTGCCAGGTGTTGGGCGATACACGGCCGGAGCGGTCGCATCCATCGCATTCGGCCGGCGCGCTGCTGTGTTGGATGGAAACGTGGCGCGCGTCGTTTGCCGGCTGCATCTTGTTCGCGAATCTCCGAAGTCTCCGAAAACTCATAGTCGCCTATGGAATGTAGTTGCGCAAATGCTCCCGGTTTCAGATGTGGGAGAATTTAATTCCGCGCTAATGGAGCTGGGCGCGATGATTTGCACGCCCCGATCACCGAAATGCTTGTTGTGCCCGGTGCGGGATTTTTGCCAGGCCGCAGCGGCTGGGGTGCAGGATTCGATTCCAAGTGCGCTTCCGCCGCGCAAGATTCCAACCGTTCGCCGCTGGACATTTTGCATTCGCCATAAAAATCGCTGGCTGATTGAGCAGCGCCCCGCCAAAGGGCGTTGGGCGGGGATGTGGCAATTCATCACCATTGCGACGGAAGGCCGGACGCCAAATTCCGCTTTTGTCCAACGAATCACTGGCTTGCGAATCGGCAACGTCAAATATCTTGGCGATGTTCGTCATGCTTTGACGCATCGAAAATATATTTTTCGAGCGTTCTTCGCCGAGGCGGATCGCGCGACGAAATCCAACAATCGGAAATGGATTCGGCTGAATGATCTGCATCAATTGCCCATGTCCAAGCCGCAAATTCGTATCGCGGCAATGCTGAAAGATTAATTCTTTCACGCCTTCCAAAAACTCGGCATACCAGTGGCGACAAATTCGCCGGCGGCGCGCATGATTTCCCAGGTGCGCTGAGCTTTGTCCGGGCGACGGATGATGATCTGCGTGATCCACTGGAACGACAGCATGATCAGCCGCACCGGCATGTCCAACGTCACCAGGATTTTATACAGAATCGCCGCTCCGCGCCCGTGGAATTTCCGCAAATATCGCGCCCAGCCGCATTCAAATCCGATGTAGGCGAATCCCCGATTGGCCCGCGAACTGATCCGCCCCAAATGTACAACTTCCGCTTCAGGCAGATAATAAATCTGTCCTTCCTTGCCAACCCGGGCGCAAAAATCGACGTCTTCAATCCCGAAGCGATAACCCACGTCGAACTGATTCCGCATGTACGCCTCGCGACGCACCAGCATCACGCTGGCAGAGATTTGCTCGTATGCGCTGGGTTGGTTTGCATCGAAATCACCCCGGCGATATTCCCGGTACGCCTTGCGGAATAGACCAGTCCAGCGAATGAACCAGATCAGATTAAGCAAAGCCGCCAGCGTCGGCAGATTCCGGCCGGTTCGCTGGGGATCGCCATCCGATCCAATCAACTTCGGCGTGACCGCCACGACTTCCGGATGCGAGTCAATGAATTTCACCAACGCCTGCAACGCTCCTGGCCGGATGATCACATCATTGTTGGCCAGCAGCAGCAGCGGCGCCAGCGCCGCCTCCGAGCCTTGGTTGTATCCCCGCGCGGCGCCCAAATTCTTGGAATTTCGAATCAACAGCACCGATGGGAATTCCCTGGCCACCATATCCGGCGCGCCGTCGGTGGAGGCATTATCCGCCACGATGGTTTGCACGACCATGTCCCCGCGCGTTTCCTCGATGCTCTTGAGCAAATTGCGGAGCATCTCCAGCCCATTCCAGTTGATAATGCAGATGGAGACGACGGGAGGATCGGGCATGTCTGTCTTGACTGGCGACAACTCACCTATAGAGTTTGCGCGCACGAAGTTTGTAGCCGCTTTTTGCTGAAAGGCAAGCCAATGGGTTCCGTCAAAAACGCCGCTCCGCTGAAGGCCATCACCAAGCCGTTCAAATCCAATCCCACTTATCTCGAAAAACGCACCATCCGCAAATTCCATCAGCTCTATTACGATTCGCGCACCGGCGGCAAACCGTATCGCCACACCTTCTGGCTGGGCACACGAATCCTCAAGTGCCCGCTGGACCTGTGGATCTATCAGGAAATGATCCACGAACTTCGTCCCGATGTCATCATCGAGACCGGCACGGCGTACGGCGCCAGCGGACATTACATGGCCATGCTGTGCGATCTGGTCGGCAATGGCCGAATCATTACCATTGACATCGAAGCCCAGCCCAATCGCCCGACCCATCCGCGGCTCACCTACATGCTCGGCTCCAGCGTTGATCCGCAGATCGTGGAGCAGGTGAAATCCTCCATCGTCGGGGCAAAAACGGTGCTGGTGATTCTCGATTCCGATCATTCGCGCGATCACGTCCTTGCGGAGATGAATACCTGGAGCCATTTCGTCACGTCCGGCAGTTATCTGATCGTGGAAGATTCCAATATTAATGGCCATCCGGCCGACCCAAAGTTCGGTCCCGGCCCGATGGAGGCGATCGATGCATTCTTGGCCAACGACAAGCGCTTCCAAATTGATCCAACGCGGGAGAAGTTTTTCATGACGTTTAATCCTCGTGGTTATTTGAAACGGGTTTAATTATCGATAGAAAAGAATTTCCACCACGGAGACACGGAGAGCACGGAGAATTCAAATTTAGCCACCGATGGGCACCGATTTGCACTGATAAATACGGATTTTGGACTGAGTGAATTTCCCATCGGTGTATTATCGGTGCCCCATCGGTGGCTAAATTTTGATTCATTTTTTTCCCTCCGTGCTCTCCGTGTCTCCGTGGTGGAAATTGAATTTTCCGGACTTCGATGGCCGGACTGGTGGAACCGGCTCGGCGACGCGCACGACACGTCCGCTCGCAACTGTCGATCGCGCGGCCGGTGGCGGCGGTTTTGGCGGGGACGGCGGCGGTTCGCCGCGCTGTTCGCGCTCGTGGGCGGATTTGAGCAGATTCCTCAGGACCATAAGCAGTGTGTCAGCCTCCATGAACCCCGCGGGCATTCGCAGATAAACCGTTTTCTCATCAATCACACGCAGCGAACCTGGCGCGCCGATTAATCCGGTTTGTGCTCGCCCGGCATCATGCACCGTCAGGATCACATCCGGGTCTTTCTTGATCACGCTTTCGATCCCGTAAATCCCGGCCAATAGCCGCAGTTCCGTCAGCGCCATCAGTAGCACCGCCGGGCGGGGTGGTTCGCCGAAGGCATCTTTCAAATCCTGCTCAAGCATGTTGAGCATATCCAGCGAATCGCAGCGCGTGAGCCGGCGATAGATGTCCATGCGTTGGCGGTCGCCGTCGATCCATTGTTTGGGGATGAACGCGCTGACGCCGATGTCCACATGCGCCTCCGGCCGCGCGGGCTTGGGCTGGTTTTTCAGTTGTCGCGTGGCATCTTCCAGCAATTGGCAATACATCTCGTAACCGACGGTGGCGATATGGCCGCTCTGTTCGGGGCCGAGGATGTTGCCGGCGCCGCGGATTTCCAGATCGCGCATGGCGATTTTGAATCCCGCGCCCAGATGACTGTATTCCTCAATGGCTTTCAGCCGCTTCGCCGCCACTGGCGTCACTGGCCGATCTGCAGGCAGCAGCAGATAGCAATACGCTCGATTCTTGTACCGCCCGACTCTTCCGCGCAACTGGTGCAATTCGCTCAGGCCGAAGCGATCCGCCTGGTCGATGAAAATCGTGTTCGCGTTGGGAATATCCAATCCGCTCTCGATGATGGTTGTGCAGACCAGCACATCCGCTTCGTGATTGATGAACTTGAGCATGACATCTTCCAGCTCGCCTTCGCCCATCTGGCCGTGTCCGATGAGAAACCGCGCATCGGGGACGAGTTTTTGCAGTTCATCGGCCGTTTCGAGAATGCTGCTCACGCGGTTGTGGACGAAATAAACCTGCCCCTCGCGCGCCAGTTCGCGGACGATCGCCTGCTGGACGCGCATCTTGTCGTAGGCGATGACCTCCGTGACGATGCTGCGGCGATCCTGCGGGGCGGTGGTGAGCGAACTGATGTCCCGCAAGCCCAGCATCGACATGTGCAATGTTCGCGGGATCGGCGTGGCCGACATCGTGAGCACATCCACGGTTTTTCGCATCTGCTTGAGGCGCTCTTTGTGCGTGACGCCGAAACGCTGCTCCTCGTCGATCACGACCAATCCCAGGTCGGCAAATTTCACATCCTGGCTCACCAGCCGATGTGTGCCGATGAGGATGTCCACCTCGCCGGCGGCGACGCGCTTGACGATTTGTTTTTGCTCGCGCGGACTTTTGAATCGGCTGATGGATTCGATGTGAAACGGATAATTCACCATGCGCTCGCGGAAGGATCGATAATGCTGCTCGGCCAAAACAGTCGTCGGCACCAGCACCGCGACCTGTTTGCCATATTCCACGGCCTTGAACGCCGCGCGCATCGCCAGTTCGGTTTTTCCGTATCCCACATCCCCGCAAAGCAGCCGATCCATAGGGCGCGGCCGGCTCATGTCCTGTTTGATTTCCTCCGCCCCGGTCACCTGATCCACCGTCGGCTCGTAGGGAAACTCCGCTTCAAATTCGCGTTGCCACTCGGTGTCCGGCGGATAGGCCGTGCCCAGCTCGGCCGCGCGCGCCGCCTGGATGTCCAACAGTTCCGCCGCCATGTCCATCACCGCTTCGGACACCCGCGCTTTTTGCTTGGCCCACGCTTCACTGCCGAGGCGCGACAGTTGCGGGTGTCCGTGGAATCCGCCGATGTATTTCTGAATCAGATTGATCCGCGCCGCCGGCACGTGCAGGACGGCGTTCTCCGCAAATCGCAGCGTGAGGTATTCTTCGTTCTTGCCATCCTTGGCCATCGTGTGCATGCCGGTGAATTTGGCGATGCCATGCGCCACGTGCACGACGT
The DNA here is from genome assembly GCA_049515255.1 of Tepidisphaeraceae bacterium. Lineage (GTDB taxonomy): Bacteria > Planctomycetota > Phycisphaerae > Tepidisphaerales > Tepidisphaeraceae > JBEKUH01. Next base: position 16,202 of record JBEKUH010000050.1, read on the forward strand.
AATCTCCCTCCTTGAGATCAAGAAACGAATCCACCGGGCGCGAAGCGATGACTTTTCCCATGCGCCGGCGCTGTTCGTAACGATGGAATAATTCGTGATGCCCCAGCAGCGCCAGCGGACGCTGGTTTTCGGTTTCCCAGATGAATCCCCGATGGAGATATCCGATATCGATCTGCAGATTCGCGCTCAGCCCCGTCGAGGCCTGCTCCATCAGTTCAGTGAATCGCTGTTTTTCCCCGGAATTCTCGCAGAAAACCGTGACATCGTGCGTCTTGGTCAATTCCGCCAATTCAGTAATTGCCTTGGCCGCCTCGGTCTCGAATCGCTGTAAGCTTCCCACCGGGACACGGATGCGAGGAGCGCCGGTCTCGACAAAACTCGATGATTGATCGAACTGGCTCAGCTCCATCCGCGCGAAGGGACTGGCATGGCGGATGATCGCCTCCAGCGGATAAAAATTCTTCACCTCGGCCAGTCGATCCAGATAACTCTTGCTCTGCTCGGCAATCTCCATCGGCGCCCAGAATGCGATGATGGTGTCCGGCGCGAGATAGTTGAAAAAGCTGACCGATTCACCCGTCGCCGGCAACGCGCCTTTGATGTCGATGATTGAGACCGAATCCATATTCTCGGCTGAGCCGAGGGTGTCGAGATTGAAGCGCTTGATGGATTCGATCTGATCGTCGAAGAAGTCGATGCGGACCGTCAGGCCGAGCTGTTCGCCGGATTGTTGCCAGACGCCGGGGATGTAGACATCGATGATCCCGCCGCGCACGGCGAAGTCGCCGGGGACTTCGGTTTGATCCAGCCGGTTGTAACCATGCTCGGACAGCCAGACGATCAGTTTCTCCGCCTCCATGCTCTGGCCGGGGCGAAGATTCAAAATCAATTGCCCAAGCTGATCGCGCGAGGGGACCGATTGCATCAGCGACTGGATCGGGGCCACCAAGAGTCTTGGCTCGGCTGGTTTTTCGTCCGAGGCGTACCGCGCCACCAGCCGGAGGCGATTGGAGACTTGTTCCTCGCTGACCCGGCCGAGGCTTCCGCCGAGTTCCAGCGCCGGCAAAACTTCCGGCCGTCGGCCGAGGAAGAGTTCGATGTCATCCGCCAGATCTTCCGCCTCATCGAGATGGCCGCAGACCACCATCAGCGGCCGCTGGAGATTTTTTTGTACCGCCGCCAGCGCCGCCGACACGCTGCTGCCCCAAAGTCCCGAAACCGCCACGGCGTTTCGATCGCGCAGCAATTCCTCCAGCCGCAGCAATTTTGGCGCAGCAACCAGCCGCCCGATGGCGTCGGGATGGGTGGAACTCATCAGCAAGCTATCCTAGCGCCATGGGGTAGTGGGGTAAAGGTGATCGGGCCCGGCCCGCCCGGGGTGGGGGGAGGGGGTGTAACCGTAACATTGTGTAACATTCCGTACCATGTGCTCGCGATAAATTGCGGACGGGGAGGGGGGGGTAGAATGCTGCATTCGGTTGCATTTGGCCCTCGGATTGGCGACTTTGGGTCTGGAATGGGCTTTGTTCAACTGTCATAGAATTCAACGCGCGACTAAGACACCGAGTCCATCCTGTATTCCGTCAACTACCTAACTTATACCTAAATATAAAATCGCATGCAAGAGGAAAATGCGAGTTTTCCATTCTTGGACTTGGGCGTTCAATGACCCGATCATTTGATTGCTAAAATTGCCTTTGGCTTAATACGCTTATCTGTGGCAAAATGCTTTGCCGCGACCAGGTGCAGCAATGGCTGACGAAATTATTCAAGGCAATTGGGACGATCTGGTGACCCGACAGGATCTCCATGGCCGCAAGGTCCGCGTGATCGTCCTCGATGAAGAATCGGGCGGAGTCGAAGCCTCCAGCAACGGCGAATGGCTCGAACGCCTACGCGCCTGGGCCGACAGTCATAAACCTCTGGGCCATTCGGTGGACGACAGTAGGGAGAGCATCTATTCCGGAACGATAGATGATCCTCGTTGATACCAACATTCCTCTGCGAATCGCCCAGATCGGTCATCCACATCGCCAGCCAGCCCTTGATGCATTGCAGTTGTTAACCTTGCGAGATCGGGAGCGATTTGCGATTGCGCCCCAAAGCCTCTACGAGATGTATGTCGTCTGCATTCGACCGGCTAGTGCTAATGGGTTCGGTTATACGTCCCCGCAAGCGTGCGCCGAGATTGCCGCCGCCGGCGCACTTTTTGAGATTCTTCCCGAGACGGCTCAGGTCTATCCCACGTGGGAAGGATTGGTCGCGAAGCACGCCGTCCTGGGCAAACACGCTCACGATGTGCGGCTGTCGCCCTTATGATCCAGCACCGCATTTCAAGTCTGCTGACATTTAATGACGCGGACTTTCGGCCATTTACCGAAATTCAGTCAATCAACCGGTTCGATCTTCTATCTATTCCAAGAGTTTAACTCCAACGGTTAAACCCTTTCACACCGCTGCCGGATTTCGCTCCGAGAATTGCCGCTGGTGCCAGTAGGGATAAGCCAACGGCACATCGCTGGCTTTGTCCAGTTCGGCGATTTCTTCAGGGGTTAGATTCCAGCCGATGGCGCCGATGTTTTGGCGGAGCTGCTCTTCGTTGCGGGCGCCGATGATGATGGTGGAAACCGTCGGTCGCTGGGCGAGCCAGTTGATGGCGATCTGGGGAACGGTTTTGTTGAGTTTTTTGGAGAGGGCGTCCAGCACATCGACCACGCGGTATAGCCGATCTTCGGGAACCTGCGGGCCGATGTCGGCGGTGATTTTGTTTCGCAATCGACTCACCGGCGGCGGGGGGGAGCCGCGGCGGATTTTTCCGGTTAACCGCGCCCAGGCCAGGGGGCTCCAGACCACCGTGCCGATGCCCTGATCGATCGCCAATGGCATGAGTTCCCATTCGTAGTCGCGTCCCAGCAGCGAGTAATACGCCTGATTGGCCACGTAGCGCGACCATCCGTATTTGTCCGAAACTGCCAGCGATTTCATCAGATGCCAGCCGGAGAAATTCGAGACGCCGAGGTAGAGAATTTTGCCGGCGCGCACGAGATCGTCCAAGGCCCGCAATGTTTCTTCGACCGGCGTTTGTGCATCGAAGCCGTGGAGCTGGAAGAGTTCGATCCGGTCGGTACCGAGGCGCTTGAGCGATCCTTCGACGGCTTGCATCAGATGAAATCGGGATGAGCCGACATTGTTGGGCCCATCAGCGAATCGGAACGTCGCCTTGGTGGAAATGATCACGCGATCGCGCCGGCCCTTGATGGCCGCGCCGAGAATTTCCTCCGCCACGCCGTAGGAATAGATGTCGGCTGAGTCGAACATGTTGAGCCCGGCGTCGAGAGAGACATCGACGAGTCGGGTGGCCTCGGCGACGTCGGTGCTGCCGAAGCCTTTGAATGCTTCGGTGGTGCCGCCGAAGGTGCCAGTTCCCAGGCAGAGCAGCGGGACTTTTAATCCTGATTTGCCGAGTAGTCTGTGTTCCATGCAGCCTCCATTAAATGGCACTTGGATGGTAACTCGAAAAATTCAATTCCACCACGAAGACATGGAGAGCACGGAGAATAAGAATTAGCCACCGATGGGGCACCGATTGGGAGGGATTTCATTTCGGAGTTTTTCATTTTTATCCGTGTCCCATCGGTGTTTATCGGTGGCTAATTTTGCATTGGTTTTGATTGCGCTGGGGGAGAAGCTTCCTCTTCCCGTTCCGGCCAGATCGCCGTGATCGCCAGGCCGACGAGGATTCCTATCGAAACTTCGATGAACCGATGGAGGGCGATGATCCAATCGCTCTTTACGCGTGGCACGAGCATCACGATTGCCAGGGTGATTCCGGCGAAGCGATAGGCGACATTGCCCAGCCGTAGAAAATCGCACATCAATCCAAGGATAAGAATGCCCGCTCCGTACGCCCAGACGCCGGAACCAAAATACGACACGATCAGAGCGGCAGAAAAAGCCCCCAGCGCGGTGCCCGCCCAGCGCTGCGATGAAACCGCTATCGCCGCCCCGAGAGTCGACTGCAAAATGATGATGGTGGTGATGGACGCCCAATACGCTTCGGGCAATCCGCAAAGTTGCGCCGCCCATAGCGACACGACGGCCGCGATGGCGGTGCGGGCCGGATGTTCGAGCGTTCGCAGGAAACGTTGTGTGCCGGACAAAAGAGTGTGCTCCTTGCACACTATCCTAAACTGCCGACGACCGAAGTGCTCGGCAGGCCGACACTGACCGTATTTTTGGCACGCACCCAGTAGAAATACGAATCCCCCAGCACCGCCGTCGTGTCGTTGAAGAATGTCGCCGTGAGCCCCGTGGCGATCCGGACGGCGGTGCTGAAATCATCGGTGCTGCTGCGGAAAACCTGATAACTTGTCGCCCCGGCGACGGGATTCCAGGTGACGGCGACGTGATGAGCCAGATTCGTCATCGTGGCAACTCCCGTTGGCGCGGCCAGGGGAATGTAACCACTGACCGATGTGCTGGGTGGGCCGATCATCTGGGTGCTTCTCGCGCAGACCCAGTAGTAGTAAAGCGTGCCGGGGATCGCGGTGGTGTCGTTGTAAGAGTCGCTGGTGATTCCTCCGGCGATTTTCATCGCGTCGCTGAAACTGTTGTCGGTGCCGCGATAAATTTGATACGAGGCCGCTCCGGCGACGGATGCCCAGGTGATTGCGACATGATGCGACGGCGTGCCTTGGCTGGCGGTCACGTCGGTTGGCGCGGCCAGTGTTGTCGATGGCGGTGTATATTCGAAGACCGTGCCGTAGAAGTTCGCATCTTGGGTACCTGTCGTGCCATACAGGTTCCCATCAAATTCAAGCAAGTTACCAGTCGGGTAGCTGCCATTGGGTTGGTCAAGGATCGCCAAAGCGCTGGGAGTTCCACCGCCGATTGGCACCGAAAATATTTCGCCATTAGTGGAGTCTTCGGTATGACCGGGAGCAGGAGCACTAAGACCGGTCGTGCCGTACAGCGTGTTCCCGGAAAGAACCAGACCTGCGCTGGGAATAGCCCCGTCGAATCCATTGAACGAAGCAAGCGTGGTCGCTGTCCCACCAGTGTCGGGCAGCGAGAACACATCGCCGTCGTCGTATAAACCGCCAGTTGTTGTCGTCCCGTACAGTGTATTTCCTGAGATGATCACGCCGGCCGATGGGTAGACTCCGTCGTTAAGCGCGGGAGAGAAGGATGTCAGTACTGTAGGAGTGCCACCGGAAATTGGGAGCGAGAATACTTCGCCGTCATCGTAAGCACCACCAGAATATGTCGTGCCGTAGAGAGTGCTTCCGGAAAGGGTGAGGGCGGCTTCCGGTTCGCGGCCATCGGTGCGGTTGAAGTATGTTAATACGGTTGGCGTCCCGCCGCTGATAGGCACCGAGAAAACTGTTCCATAATTGTCGCCACCTTCAGAGGCAGTGCCATAAAGTGTGTTGCCGGCGAGAATCAGCCCAGCGGCCGGCCACGACCCAGTGGCTAGATCGAGCGATGCCAGCAAGGTGGGGGTGCCACCAGTAATCGGTTCGGAGAATACCGCGCCATATCCGTCGGCCCCTCCAAATGTCGCTGTGCCATACAGAGTGTCTCCGAAGAGGAGCAGCGTTCCCTGCGGGCTGGATCCGTCACTATTGTCGAACGATCCCAATACCGTGGGCGTGCCGCCGCCGATCGGCACTGAGAAGACATCCCCCTCGTCGTGGGCCCCTCCGCCGCTTGTAGTTCCGTACAGAGTCGATCCGTAAGCGATAAGCCCGGACTCTGGTATAGCGCCGTCCGTACTATCGAACGATGCCAGTGTAGCAATGCCGCTGAGCAGCACCCGACCTTCAAGCATTTCTACAGCGCAGCGGGAATGCGATGGAAGCGAGCATTGATCGGCAACGTCAATGCCTCTGATGCCTCGATTAATTGTGTGAATTCGGATGCCCGCCCTGGAATTGATCTTTCGTCCATTGGACAAAAGATTACGAAACTTAAAAAGCCGCTTCATGAAGCCCTCCGTCATTGAGGACATTTTTTTCCGAACGGCTGCCATAGCCGTCCGTGCATCATGCATTATACCCAAGCGTGGGTGCGGAATGCCAGAGAATTTTCGGGGGAAAATTGCCGGCGCGGCTTGACTCTTCGGCAAATTATCTCGGCTGATCCTGATTCTCCGGAATCCCCGGCTCATCCAGCAATTGCAGATTTGTCGCCGGGCCCAATGCTGCCGGGGGATCCCAGGAGCGGAGGGCCCAGACGACTTTTTTGTCGGGCGTGACTTCGATGGCCTGGACCGATGTCGGCCACCACTGCGGCTTCTTCAGCGCGTTGGGGCACCAGTTGGTGATGATCGTGTTGCCGTTGGACAGGCGATCGGCTTCCTGGATGCTGAAGAGCGAAATATCGGGGCAATCTTTTTGCGTGAATTCCCAAACCGTATCGCCGGCGGGATTCACTTCGCGGACGAATCCCTTGTTGCTGGTGATCAGCGTATCGCCATTGGCGAGGCGATTGGCGGCCCATGGCGAGGGGATGCTCAGCGACCAGATGACTTTGCCGGTCATGTCGTATTCGACGACTTTGTTGTTGTCCATGTGAGCCGCCAAAATTGTCCCGGCCTTGGTGATGCGAACCCTACGGAATTGCCCGTGTGTGCTTTTGGGATTTCCGGTGGGGAGAACCAGTTGCGTTTCCGTTTTTCCCGTGGTGATGTTGACGATGTTCAGCGTCGCGGGATTTCCGTTCTGGACATACATGATGCGATCGGTGCCCAGCGGCTGGATGACATGAACTTCAAATCCCTTGGGAGCATCGTAATTCCAGATGAGCTTTTTGTCGGGCGTCACTTCCCCCGCGCCGGTCTTGCGGGCGAAGACGATGTTGCCGTTGGAGAGCATTGTTGCGTCGCTGATTTCCTGCAGGGTGTTGGTGGCGTCTTTAGTGGGGATTTCATACTGCCAGACGATCTGCCCGCCACGGATGATAAAAATGCTTTGCACCGGCTTGGGGAAATCCCACTCGCCGGCATACATGAAGGGATGCTGGGCTAATCCGTTGCCGGGGAGAATATCGGGCGAATGGGGGCGGGTGGTCGGGACCGACGCCATTGTGGTGGGGGAGGTGGCGTCGTCGGCGATGCTGGATTGGGTTGCCGCTAGACAAATGATGAGAAGTGCAAATACCCGGATGCTCGATTTCATGTCTCTCTCCGCAAAAGGTGAGGTTCGTGTGAACGTGAAATATATTGCACTGGATCTGCGTACATCTCAATGACATGCACTTTTTTTGCTGGGGCCTTTGCTTGGCAAGCATTTTCTGGGTCGCGCGCTTCTACTCGATCTCGACGAATTGAAGCCGAATTGTATCGGTTACGATTTCCGCGCCGACGAGCGTGCTCTGGCTCGAATGGGTGAGACGGTTGCCGCCGCGAAACCTGTTGGCTGGCCCGGCGACGTTCGAAAGGGCATTTTCGATGGGGCGAGTGAGAGTATCCCGGGCGGTCGGATGCGAAGGAGTTTCGCGCCCAAGCGCGACCTCAACCGTCCAATGCGGCCCCGCTTGCCCGACCTCCCTGGCAAATGCGAATTCCAAAAGCGGAGGTCGGACTTGGGGCGTGAAGGACGGTTGAGGGGCGCGCTTGAGCGCGAAACTCCGCTGCATCCGTCGCCGCAGGCGAGAGCTCCATTCCGTCCCATAGAGAAGGATCGCTCGACCGTCGCCGGGCAAGCCGGCGGGATTCGCGGCGGCAACGAATATCCATATGCGAGCCAACGCATGTTCGTCGGCGCGGAAATCGCAATCGATATAAATATTCTTCTTGCAACCAAGAAGTATTTGGGCCATGCCGACTGAAGTCGGCAAGCCGGTACAGCAAGCGGCTTGACACCGTTTTCGCCCTGGCGAACATGGTCGGTCCAGCTTTTAAGAGGAGACGAATTTCGTGCGAGTTTTGCTCACTACCACCAGTTTTCAGGACACTCCCGGCGCGCATCATGATGTGCTGAAAAAATCCGGGTTTGAGATCGTCACCGCCCGGGGACCGCTCACCGAAGCGCAAGTGCTCGAACTCATCAACTCCGGCGGCGGGTTCGATGGGTTGCTCAATGGGGACGATCAGATCACGGCCAAGGTGATCGACGCGGCTTTGCCCCGATTAAAGGTCATCGCCAAATACGGCATCGGGCTGGATTCGATTGATGTGAAACACGCCACCGCCAAACGCATTCCCGTGCTTTTCACGCCGGGCGTGAATGAAACCACCGTGGCCGAGCACACCTTCGGCCTGATGATCGCCGTGGCCAAGGGTTTTTGGTTCCATCTCAAAGCGGTGAAATCGGGGAAATGGAGCCGGCAAACCGGTTGCGAGCTTTTTGGAAAAACGCTCGGCGTCCTGGGCGTGGGCCGAATCGGCAAGGAAGTCATCAAGCGCGGCAACGCCTTCGGCATGACGTGCGTTGGATTCGACACATACTGGGACGAAGCGTTCGCCAAACAGCATGATGTGCGCCGGATCGCCACGGCCGAGGAAGTTTTGAAAATATCGGATGTGGTGACTTTGCATCTGAATCTCTCGCCGGAGATGCGCGGCTTCATCAACAAAGATCGCCTGGCGATGATGAAGGACGGCGCAATTCTCATCAACACCGCGCGCGGCGGATTGGTCGAGGAGCAGGATGTGGCGGCGGCGTGTAAATCGGGCAAATTGCGCGGCTATGGTGCGGATGTCGTGGAGCCTGAGCCGATGAAAACGCCGCACATTTTTCAGGAACTGGATAATGTCATTCTCACGCCGCACGTCGGCAGCAGGACCAATGAAAGCGTCCAGCGGCAAGGCTTGCGGGCGGCCTACAATCTCGTGAATTTTCTCAACGGCGACAGCGATTTCGTTCAGGCCAACAAATTTTGAAGGACCGAATATGGCGACTCAATACGTGATGCCCGGCCAGGTTCACGATGATCTGGTCTCGGCGGCTTACCGAAAGCGCGGGTTCAACACCGATGAATCCGCCGCGGCGGCGAAGTTTTCCAACCTCACCGCGCGGCACGGCATCAAGACACACAACGCCATCAAAGCCCTGCATTTGGACGAGTTGTTCGGCTCCAAAGCCGGCGGATGCGTGCCGGGGGCGAAGATCGAAAAACTTCCCACCAAATTCAAAGCCGTTGGAAAATGGAACGCCAACAAAAAACTTGGCCAGGCGGTCGCGGTTGAGGCTATGAATGAATCGATGCGACTAGCGGATGAATTCGGTATTGGGGCCGTCGCGGTGGACAACGCGTTCCACTATCTCTGGGGCGGCGGATATGTGATCGACGCGGCTAACAAAGGCTACATCGCTTACACTTGCTGCACCGCCGCGCTGGCCGAGGTTGTCCCCTTCGGCGGAAAATTTCCGACGCTGGGCACCAACCCGCATTCATGGGCGTTCCCCACGACGGATGCCATCGGATTTCCCATCTGCATCGACTGGGCCACCAGCGTCGTGGCGATGGGGCGTGTTCAACAATTTCTGCGCGAAGGCAAAATGCTCCCGCCCGGCTGTGGCGTCGACAAAGACGGTAATGAAACGACGGACCCGGCCAAGATCGTCGCCCTCATGCCTTTCGGCCAGCACAAGGGATACGGTCTTTCCCTGATCGATGAACTTCTCGGCGCGTACATCGGCGGATCAACCCCAACGCTTCGAAGTCGATGGACGAGTGGCCCCAAAGACGAAAAACACACACCGGCATTTTTCTTTCAGTGCATCCGGCCTGACGCGATCAGCGGCGACGATTTCGCCCAGAAACGCACCCAATCACAAAACGTCAAGGTCGTTCTCGAAGACATTCGCGGCCACGGCAACGAAAAATCCCTCTTCCCCGGCGAACCCGAAGCCCGCGCCGCCGCCCAGAGCCAAAAGTATGGCGGCCTGATCTTCACCGCCGCGGAAATCGACGCATTTGATCAGATTGCCCATGAAGCCGGCGTAACACTGGATCGCGCTGCCCTGAAAACCGTGGAGATTTGAATTCAAATTCACGCGGCCAGACGGGGTCATGGCATCGAAGAGGAACAGTAGAACAGTTGAGCAGGAGACCGCAGTGGAATAACTCGTTTTCGGAGCCCTTTCTTGTCTACTGCTCTCCTGTTTCTACTGCTCCACTGCTCTATTTTTGCGGTAGCAAAAATCGAAATGACGAGACACCAGTTGAACTTTTTGCCCGTTTCTGCGTCGAAATCAAGGCTTTGGGCTTGGGACTATTGGAACCGCAATAGTCGACGGCTGGCTTGCACACTCTCACAAAACTGCAAGCGTATGGGATTTGTGGGAAGCGAATTCGAGTTCTGGCGCCAGTCCAGTTTTGTTGGCAGCTCATTCCGAAGCGATCACCGCGATCTCGCGTTCCCCCGATCTGCAGACGATCGTAACTGGCGACACCCGTGGGCATCTTCGCTTTTGGGACGCGATCAAGGGAGTTGAAATTCATCCGTCCAACGCGGATCACGCGTTGCCGGGGGCATTGGGGTCGCAACCGATCACTTGCATTAAATACGCGCCCGACGCGAGCCGATTCCTTCAACAACGCGATTCCCCGCATCATCGTAGCCATAGGTTGCCTCGGTCGTGCCGTTGTCGGCATATCCAACTGGTCGTACAGATTCTCTGTATAAGAGCTGAACGTGGCTGTAAGGAAGCTGTTGGTCATCGGTGACGGGATCGAATTATACCATGCCGTCGTGCCGGTAGTGGCCAGTCCACTTTGCAACGGGCCCGTATATTCCACCTGGCCCTGCGAATTATAAATGGTCCCGGTCGCCAATCCCGATGGGCTGATGGTTTCCACGACTTGGCCCTGTGCGTTGTAGATGTTCGTGGTCGCCGACACGAACGTCCCGCCGGTGAAGCTCGCCTTTTCGGTACTCACCGATCCCACCATTTCGCTACTATTTTTAACGGTCAAGATTCTCTGATTGTCACGGCGATTGCATCTTTGAACCGAAAGGGCGTGGGAGCGGTCCGAGACCCATTGAAGCATACCGGAATCCCTCCGGCCCATTCGCTTCTTCTAATCGCACCGCTCGAATGTCCTTGGGGCCTTTCGCCAAATATTCCAACATGAAATCTCGAGCTCGCTCACTTCCATATTTAGTTGCATTCTCAAATAGCGGCACTGGATTGAGTCCGATCTTCTGGGCACTATGATAAAGCATGCAGAGCGTG
>JBEKUH010000051.1:0-27184 GCA_049515255.1 Tepidisphaeraceae bacterium
TTCGGGGGTGTAGAACTCCAGATGAAATGGATTTCCGAATCGGCCGCGCATCGGGCCGGTGAGTAATCCGATGCGCGTCGTGGCTCCGATCAAGGTGAACGGCGGGATCGGCATCGTAATCGGGATGAATTAAAGGTGACGCGAACCTTTAATTGGATTGGCTGATCTCCGGAGGAAATGTCCCGACAGCATCCATATCTGACGTTGGCGGAGTCGCATTCGGCGATGGCGTACTATTTTGATCATACCGACGAGATCGACCGCGAGTTGGCGGCGGAATTCGCGCAGAGCGAAAAGGATCGTGCCTCGTCGCCGCCGTCTCCGTTTGTGTTGCGGATGCGTGCCCTGGGACGGCTTTAGCCCCTCTTTATTCCTTCGACTGATCTTAGGCTTGGCGAACAATTCCTCCGCCCCTTTGGGGCGGACCTGGGGATTCTTTCGGTTTCGCGTTTTTCGTTCCACGGGTTGCGCTTCGCCCGGCTGGCGCCGGGCTGCGCTTCACCCGTGGCTACAGTCCGTGGCCCCGTTGGGGCCAGACGCGGAGGTTTGGGTCGAGACCGGCGCGGGGCAGCCGTTTCCCAAGGATCATCCGATGATTGCTCGACGAGCCGAGGTGGAGCAGCGGGTGCTGGGAAATTTGCTGCGGATGGATCGGGAGCGGGCACACGGCGATTAGCGCGGTGAGAGTAGAGCGTAGTTGCTCACCCCGCGCGACGGGCCTTTCCGGTGGGACGGTCTTTGTCGGCGGCTTGGGGATCCGAAATAGCTTCGAGCCACGACGCCGGCACTGTTACGACCGGATCATCCGGGCGATCGTAAAGTTCGACAATCGCGCCCTTTTCATCGCCCGGGGGCGCATCCAGCCAATCCAACAGATATCCCTCGGCGCCGGCAACAAATCGTTGGGACGGATCGTCGCGAACGATGCGGACGGCATGGTAAAGTTTTGGATCCATGTGTTAAGCTCCAGTTCTGGGGAGTAGGGTTACAAACCGAAAAAGGCCGCCCGACTCCTCAAGCCAAATGGTCCGCACGCGCCCTGTCAGGCCAGTTGGCCCCTCAATTATACCATCGACCAGCCATTTTGCGCCGTGGGGGCTGAAACTGCCTGGCAAGGCATCAGCGGAGGCGGCCACGGTTCGAATGGCTCGTTCAAGCTCACGCCAGTTGTGGGGGTTGAAGCCGATCTTGGCGAGGAATCTGCTTTTGTCACTTTTGGGCAGCGGAACCAGCAGGTATTTGGTCAACTTTTCGGGCGCGATGATCGCATCGGGTGGGATTTTCATATGCTTCTGGTGGGATTCTCTCAAAGCTGTTCGCCGGGGCAAGGAGACCGCGCGGCCAGCGGGCACACGGCGACTGAAGTCGCCGAGCCGGTGAGATGCGGGGGGTCATTACTTTTCGGTCGCGACGAGGTTTTCCAGCAGGCCGATTTTTTCGATTTCGATGAAGAGACGGTCGCCATCTTTGAGATAGAGGGGCGGTTTGCGGCCCATGCCGACACCTTGGGGGGTGCCGGTGAGGATTATGGCGCCGGGGCGGAGGGTCATGGTGCTGCTGAGGCTTTCGATCAGGGCGGGGATGTCGAAAATCATGTCGGCGGTGGTGTGGTCCTGGACGACCAGTTCATTCAGCGTTGTTTTGATGCGGAGGTTGTTGGGCTCGAGGATTTCATCAGCGGTGACGATGCAGGGGCCCAGGGGACAGAATCCGTCGAAGCTTTTCCCGCGGGCGAACTGGCCGCCGCCGAGGGATTTTTCGCGCTGCCAGTCACGGGCGGTGACGTCGTTGGCGATGGTGTAGCCCAATATATATTTCGTGGCATCCCGGCGGGAAACATATTTGGCCTGCTTGCCGATGACGACCGCGAGTTCGGCTTCGTAGTCGATTTGGCTCGACAATCTCGGCAGGGGGATCGGGTCCATGGGATGGTTCAGCGTGTTGCCGGCCTTGATGAAGAGCAGGGGATTCACCGGCAAATCAAACCCGCTCTCGACGGCGTGCTGGCGGTAATTGAGGCCGATGCAGAGGATGTCGGTGGGGATGATCGGGGCGAGGAGTTTTTCGATTTCGACCACATGATCGGTGCGCGCCCACCGCTCGAAAATATTTCCCTCGATGAGCCGGGCGCGCCGGGCATCCATCTGCTCGCCAAAAAAAATCTGCCCGCCGCTGATGAATCGGACAATTCGCATGGGGGGAAATTACCTTGGGCGCTCTTAATTCACCAGAGATTGAAAGGGCGCGCGACAGAATTCAGATTCGCGGAAGAATATTTTTATCGGTTGCGGTATCCGTGCCGACGAGCGGTGGCTGACTCGAATATGAGCGCGCCTCGCCGCTTGCAAACCCGCTGGCTTGCCCGGCGATGTTTGAGCGGTCCTTCTGGAACTGAAGGAAAAAGAGCTCTCGCCTGCGGCGACTGATGCGGCGGAGTTTCGCGCCCAAGCGCGACCTCAACCGTCCTTCACGCCCCAATGTCCGACCTTCGCTGGAAGTGCGCGAGCGGCGCGGTTTGGAAATCCTTCCGCGGCGAGGTCGGACGAGCGGGGCTGCATTGGACGGTTGAGGTCGAGCGCGAGCTCGAAACTCCTTCGCATCCCGCCGCCGGAGGCGGAAAACTCTTCTCCTCCGTCCTATCGAAAATGCCGCTCCGAACGTCGCCGGGCCAGCCGGCGGGATTCGCGGCGGCAGAGCGTTGTCATATTCGAGCCAGACCATTTTCGTCGGCGCGGAAATCGTTACCGATATAATTCGTCTTGCTCAACATCGATCCAGAACGCTTGGACTTCGCAATTCATTTTCCCGCGATTGGAATTATCCGCACGAATTTTCGATTTCCTAATTGCAGGACCGTCGGCGTATCGAAGACGTGCTCGGCCTGGTGATCGGTGACTTTCTGCCCATCGATCTTCACCGCGCCTTCTTTGATTTTTCGAATCGCTTCGCTGGTGCTGGGGGTGATGCCGGCTTTGACCAGAATCTGCGGGAGTTTGTGGGGGCCGGAGTCGATAGAGATTTCGGGCATTTCCTGGGGAATTCCGCCGTGGGTGGTGCGGATGAATTCGGCTTCGGCTGACTCGGCCGCGCTCGCATCGTGGAGCCAGGCGATGATTTTTTTGGCGAGTTCGGATTTGGCTTTGCGCGGATTGTCACGAATCGCCGGCTGAAATTGTTCGGGGGCATCGTCGGTGAGCAGGGTGTAATAATTTTCCAGCAGATGATCGGGGAGACTCATGATCTTGCCGAACATTCCGGTGGGGCCGGCGGGGGGATCGGTCACGCCGATGTAGTTGCCTTTGCTCTTGGACATTTTGGCGTGGCCGTCGGTGCCGACCAGCAGCGGGGTGACCATCACCACCTGCGGGTCCTGGCTTTCTTCTTTTTGAAATTCCCGGCCGACGAGATTGTTGAAGAGCTGATCGCTGCCGCCCATTTCGATGTCTGCCTGGATCACCACGCTGTCCCATCCCTGGAGCAGGGGGTAGATGAATTCGTGGATGCGGATGTCGCCGCCGGTTTGGAATCGCTCTTTGAAACTGTCGCGATCGAGCATCTGGGCGACCGATTTTCGGCTGGCGAGTTTGATGATGTCCAGCAGGTTCATCTTGCCGAGCCACTCGCCGTTCCAGCGGGTTTCGAGGTGATCGGGATCGGTCAAAAGAATCTTGCCGACCTGGCTGACATAAGTTTTGGCGTTGTCGTCAATTTGCTCGGGGCTGAGGACGGGGCGCGTGGTGTTGCGGCCGGAAGGATCGCCGACTCGCGCGGTGTAATCGCCGATGATGAGCACCGCCTTGTGGCCGAATTCCTGGAACTGTCGAATCACCTTCAGCGGCACCGCGTGACCCAGCGTGACATCCGGCGCGGTGGGGTCCATGCCCAATTTCACCCGCAGCGGTTTGCCGGTCTTAGCGCTATTCTCAATCTTTCGCCGAAGGTCCGGCTCGGTCAGAATCTGCTCGCATCGGCGCGACAAAAGTTGGATCTGCTGGTCTGGAGAAATCGGGTGATCGCGCAAATTCATGGCGGCGGGATTCTAGAATCCACCTCATTCAGCAGCAACAAACCCAATAAATTCTTCGATTTTGCGCAAAAAACGAGTATTATTAAGTTATTGTTAGTTCGCTGGAAACGTTTGTCGTCAGGGATTGATCCGGATACACTTCGCGCTCGATAACTAAAGAGGCAGGTAAACCATGACCGCTCAAGTCCCCGCAACGCTTCGTGCAGTGGTTGTTCCATCCCCGGACGCCCACCCGCAGGACACCCCGACGCGCCGGCTGCTCGGCGGCATGGGATACGATGTGTCGCGCGCGGATTCGCCGAACCAGGCCATGGAAATGCTCGGCGCTGATCACACCGATTTGCTCGTCGTCGACATCACCAACAACAACGGAAATCTCAAGCTCATCGGCTCGATTTCCGAACTCCCCGAATCCAAACGCCCCGACCAACTGGCGATCTTCACAGATGCCATCGACAGTTCGCTTGACGACTTGCGTCGCAGCGTTTCTCCCTCGCATGTTCATGTGTTTCTCAAGCCGCTTCACATGCACGGACTTTTAAATGTCCTGCGTCACATGGAGCGCGAACAGGCCGATAAATCGCACAACTGATCGGAATCGATTGGCGCGATCGCGCTAATTACCCCACCCTTTTTGCGCGATCGCGCCAGCGAGCCGCTCTAACACAAATCAATAGAACCCCTGGAAAAATCTTAACGCATGGATGGGATGGCGTCCATTGCCTACTAACCATTTTATTTGATTTCGGTCTAATGGGTTGTAACATTGTTGCTCGAAGCGTTTGATGACGTCGGCGAGCTGATTTTTCATTAGCATTTGTTTTCCGATGTCCCGCGCGAATCTGTGATTTCATTGGCAGTCCATAGTTACAGGAAATCCTCCCGATCGCATGGAGGGGGGAACCCAGAGCGAAAATCGGATCCATGCGGGAAGGAAAGGCATTGTGAAAGCGTCGGCACTTTTACTCGCGTCGGCATTGGCCTTGGGACCAGTATTTGCCTGGGGGGATGATGCGGCGGTATCCCCTGCCCCTGGCGCGGCGCAACAGGCTTCGGCGCCTGCTGTTGATCCATCCCGCGACCAGGTCAACGGCCCGATTCACGTGGTTATCCAAAGCGTGACGCCCAACGGCGATTCCTTGGTGATAAACGGCGGCATGGCGACGACGACTCCAATCGACGTCACGATGTATCGAAACTTTTGGAATATTGTGGGCGCCCAAAATTTCTGCAGCGCAACCAGCCTCGGAGGCGATCCCAGGCTGCCCTGCACGACGGTCACTTTGGGAGACAACCCCGACCATAATGCTCCGACGATCAGCATGGTGCCAGGCACCACGTATCATTTTTCGTTGACCATCCAAACTCATGGGGATGCAGCCGACGGCCTGCAGGAACTCCGCATCGGACTGCGCTTCGGTGGCCAGTGGCAAATGCTGAAATATCCCCAGGTCAGGGCAGGTGGAACTGGCGCGGTTGCCCCGGTTGGCGTTGCGAGCGTCAATCAGGCGAGCGGCAGTCCGGCGAGCGTTAATCTCCAATCAGCCGCTCCAGTGTCAGATTCCAATACTCCAGCGCCCCAGGCGCCCGCGCCGGTGGACATGACAAACGGCCCTCAACCGGCCGACAACAGCAACCCCGCAACTCCCAATAGCGCCACGCCGAGCCTCACGAACGCGGCGGTGAATGTCAGCGATACCGAACTCCCCGCTCCGGTTACGTTGGCTGACAAGGCGGCGGAGCAGCTTATGAATCAGTTGGATGCGAGCATTTCTGCCAGTAAGTGGAAGATCGCGGCTCCCCAGGTCAAACAGTTGCAGGCCATTGATAAGAACGGCTATCAGAACACCAAACTCTCCGACAATCTGCAGAGCATCGTGGATGACGCCTGTACTACGGACTCCGCCAAGGTTCAACTCGCGACGATGGCCAAGCCCCAAACTCCCAATCAATATCTGAAACGCGCGGCCCTCGAAGTGGATGCAAAAGAAGCCGCTGAAGCTCAGATCGATTTGGCAATCGTCGCCAAGCAGGCCAGCAAACTGAACATGCTCCAGCAGGCCAAATTAGCGGAGGAAGAACTGGAGTGTGCGAAGCTCACCACTGCCAGCGGAGATACCAACGCCAAACAATAGACCTATTCAATTCCTCGTATGACATCACCCGTGCAGCCGCATCGCATGCGACGCGCGCGTCGACCATCCACAAATCGACACGCGCGTCGCAAGCACGGTTACAGTGGTTCTATCCTGCTTCTTCCCCATTTCCTCATAATTATCCTTTGTAATCAAATCCCCGTCATCAAATTGAACATACAAGGCGCGAAGGACGCCGAGAAATACAGGAGGCTCAATCCAACCCCTACTCTTTCCGCAGTGTGGCAACATCGGCTGATGAATATTCCCGCAATGTTTCCGAAAACCCGCGCGGGAGCCAGGCGAAATCTTGCTCGAATTTGCTCATCTCCGTCGTGTTGTCCTCCCGGCTCATGATGATCTGATCGCGGTTGAATGGTAGGAGCGAAGCCGGTGTCACATGCGTCAGGAAATTCGCCCACCAGGCGGGGATCGGGAATGTCAGGCGGGATTTGCCGATGAACGCGCGGCTGATGGTCTGGTGGAATTGTGGCCAGGTGAGTCGCTCGCTGCCGCCGAGGCCGTAGGTTTGGGCGATGGTTTTGGGATTGGTCAAGCAATCCACGAAGGCGCGGGCGACGTCTTTGACGTAAATCGGTTGGAGCATTCCGGCGGGGCGCTGGCCGAAAAGTCCGCCGGCGAAATAGGGCATGAACAAATACGGCGGGGCTTGTTTTTTGGCCCATTTGATTTCCATTCGAATCAGTTCGCCGGTGGGGCCGTGAATGAGGCCGGGGCGGAGGATGGTCCAATCGAGTCCGCTGGCGCGGACATATTCCTCAGCTTGCCATTTGGTTTTGTGATATTGGCTGACGGCATCGGCGCGGGTGCCGAGGGCGGACATCTGGATAAATCGGCGCACGCCGCGATTTTTAGCGGCATCGACCACGACCTTCGTGCCTTCGACGTGCATCTTCTGGAATGTGACATCATGGGCGGGGACTTCGCGGATGATTCCGACGAGATGAATGGCAGCGGCGCAACCGATGACGGCGGCGTCGAGCGCGCGAGTGTCGAAGAGTCCGCCCTTGAAACATTGCACATCGCCGGGGATGGGCAAATCCTTTTGATGGATCAGCGCATTCACGCCGAATCCGCGGGAGAGAAGCTCGTCGATAACCGCGCCACCGACGAACCCGCTTCCGCCGGTGACGAAAATACGTTCGGGCATGGGCAGAGAATAGCAGAGATGAGCGGAGAATCGCAGAAGTCTGGGATCGGGTCTGGGGTTTGGGGTATCGGGTGTCGGGTAAAGAGGAAGACTGACGTGGCATTTGTTCTTTGCACGAAACCCGAAACCCCAGACCCGAAACCCGATTCTCCCCAGCGATTTGCGGTAGCATGATGGCTGATGAGCGCGCAAGTGATCCGGCTTGGGACTCGCGCCAGCTTGCTGGCCCGGCGACAGAGCGCGCAAGTGGCGCAGCAGATCGAAACCCTGCACTGGGGATTGCGCGTGCAAACCATTCTCATCCAAACCACCGGCGATCAAATCACCGACCGCCCGCTGCACGAAATCGGCGGCAAGGGATTGTTCGTCAAGGAAGTCGAGCAAGCGCTGATCAATGGCCAGATCGAATTAGCGGTGCACAGCGCAAAGGATTTGCCGGTGACCATGCCGGTGATCGATGAAACCGGTTTGATGATCGCGGCGGTTCCGATTCGGCATGATCCGCGGGATGTGCTGATCTCTGAAAAGGCCCGCGCGATTTCAGAGCTTCCGGCCAATGCGCGCGTGGCGACCGGTAGCCTTCGGCGAAGATGCCAGCTTTTGTCGATGCGGCCGGACCTGCAAATCCTCCCGCTGCGAGGGAATGTCGACACGCGCATTCGAAAACTCCGCGCCGGCGAAGCGGATGCGATTGTTTTAGCGATGGCCGGTGTTCAGAGAGCCGAACTGTTCGATCCGAAAATCATGTGGCCGATTCCGTTGGAAGAATTATTGCCGGCGCCGGGGCAGGGATGTCTGGCATTGCAGTGCCGGAAGGATGACAAGATTACTCAGGACCTTCTGGCTCCGCTGAATGATTCCGCCAGCGCGACATGCCTGGAGGTGGAGCGGAAAGTCGTCAACGGATTGCAAGGCGATTGTCATTCGCCGATCGCGGCATTGGCGCGGATCGAGGGACATGTCTTGATGCTGCGGGTGGCAGTTGGCAAGCGTGGCGGCGATCCGCCACTGCTCTTCGCCGCCGCCGCGGGGCCGCGGGACGATTATTTGTCGCTGGTCGAGGAAGTGCTCGCGGATTTGCGAAAAAAGGGGTGCGACCAACATTTGCACGGCCGATAATGTGAATCTGGCGACCACTTTTTCATTGACGCGCGTATGTGTACGAAACTAAGATTGGATGAATTCACGGAACCGGGTCGTACGTTTGGACGTTGAACGTAACAAAGTACTTGTACTCGCCAACTCTTCGACGGTAAACACCGTCGCCATCGAATCCCTTAAAACACAATGTGATGTCACCCAGGTTGACACGATCGACAAGGCAATCGATCTGATCAAATCAGAACATTTCAGCGCGATTTTTTCCGAGGCCGCCGACTTCCTGCCGCTGGAGCGAGCGCTCATCAGCCAGCAGGCCAACCTGATTCTCAACACCATCGGCGAAGGCGTCTGCATTGTGGACGGGGAGGGCCGCAGCAACTGGATGAACAAAAAGATGCAGGCCTGGCCAGCGCGCGTGCATGAAAAAATCCGCCGCACGTGTCAGGAGGCCTTTGACATCTTCAGCAAGCAGGTCAGCCCGCAAACGCCCGAAACCACTTCCTTCAGCCGATCAAAACGTTACTCACTGAATATTGAAGACCAGCAGTTCATGGAACTGATCGCCAGCCCCGTAATCAATCCGCGCGGGCAGGTGGTGCAGGTAGTGGCGGTGGTGTGGGATGCAACGGGAACCCGCCGATTGCAACAGAAAATCGACGCCATCGACAAAGCCGGGCGCGAACTGGTGCGACTTGAAGGCGAAGCGCTGAGCAAACTGAATGTCGGCCAGCGGCTTAAATTGCTGGAAGACAAAATCATCAGCTTCACGAAAGAGCTGATGCATTTCGATCATTTCGCCATTCGTCTGCTGGATCAGAAATCCAACAAATTGGAAATCGTCATCAGCGCCGGGCTGCCGTCCGAAGCGCTGTGCATTGATTTGTTTGCCGAGAGCGAAGGCAATGGCATCAGCGGATACGTCGCCGCCACGCGACGCAGCTACATCTGCCCGGATGTGGACCGAGATCCCAGATATGTCACCGGCCTGGACAGCGCCAAGAGCAGCCTGACCGTGCCGCTGTATCTGCACGACAAAGTGATCGGCGTGTTTAACATCGAGAGCCGCCAGCGCGCGGCATTCAACGAAGATGACCGCCAGTTCGCCGAAATCTTCGGCCGATATGTGGCGATTGCTTTGAACATTCTCGATCTCATGGTCGTGGAGCGCCAGAGCACCCGCCACAACGTCGCCGACAACGTGTGCAGCGAAGTCGCCGGCCCGCTCAACGACATCGCCTCTGATGCCAACGCTCTGATGGATGATTACATCGGGCATGATGATCTTCGCCAGCGGCTGCAACAGATTCTCGACAACGTCGGCACCATCCGAAAGAGCCTGCGCCAGGCGGCGGAAGGCCCCAACACCATCCTCGGCGCCGGTGAAGTCATCGGCGAAGACGATCCCGTCATCGGCGGCATGTCGATCCTCGTCGCCGACGACGAACTGAACATCCGCACCACCATCAGCGACATCCTCCGCAAGTATCACGCCAACGTCACCATCGCCTCAACGGGCTCCGAAGCGATCACGCTGATTGAAAATGGAAATTTCGATCTGGTGGTAAGCGACATCAAAATGCCCGACAAAACCGGCTACGACGTCTTCGCCGCCGCCCATCGCCGCAACGCGAATCTGTCGGTCATCCTGATGACCGGCTTCGGCTACGACCCCAACCACAGCATCGTCCGCGCCAGCCAGGACGGTTTGCAGGCGGTTTTGTTCAAGCCATTCAAGGTTGAACAACTGCTTAGCGAAGTGCGGAAGGCGCTGAAGACGGCGGCGGTGAAGTAGAAAACCCGTCTATACCCCCCCCCCCCCAAAAAAAAAGAAAAATGAAAACGTGGTCGGAAAGCTTTCATGCTTGACAGCTCCAATTGAAAGCTTACAATGTTAAACGTTTACAAAAGTAAGCCCACATACGGAGTCTGAATGTCTTTCAGAAAACTTCTGCCCAACCGACGCGAGGCGATGATATTGGCCATATTGCTACATGGCGAAAAGTACGGCCGTGAGATCAGGAATCTCTATGAGGAGCGAACTAAGCTGGGACTTCCTATCGGGAGCCTCTACGTGACGCTAGATCGAATGGAAGATAAGGGCTTCTTGCATAGTCGACACGGGGAGTCTGATCCCGAGCGTGGCGGCAATAGGCGTAAGTATTACACGCTTTCCGCATCTGGCTTAAAATCGTTGAATCTGCTCCGAGAAGCGATGGATTCTACGAGAAGAAGGGAACAGGCTGTCCCAGTCAACTAATGGACGGGAGATGGAGTTATGGCGCTTTCAACACAAAATTGCATCGACGTCGATCAGGCCTTTCCCGACGCGGACCCGCATGAGCAATTGCTTTTCAAAACGGCGTTTATTAGTTGGCTTGCTGAGATTGAGCGACTACCTCGACAAAATCGAAAGCGCCTTGGTCGGCACAAAGTCCATACTGAATATGAAATTGATCTTATAAATGCGCCCGTAATAGAGGTAAACGATGAACGGTTCGTAAGACGATTTAGTGTTGATTCCCGATCGGGTGAGGTGAGATTTGTCCTCAGCGACCCCATCCGCGCAGTGGATCCTTCGCGAGATCCGACGTTCGATGATCACGTCACTGTTCTCTACCCGAACGGCAAACCGCTGGGATTTCGCGAGAGCTTGCCAGAATGTATTTTGAACCGTTCTGCATTCCTAGTGCCCCGAAGGCATCGCGAGGCCCTAGTGGGAGATTTGCTCGAGGATGTAAGCGAAATGCGTCGAGGAGGATATGGGGAAAGGTTTATTTCGTTCGTGGTAATATGGCACATTGGCATCGCGGCGCTCCGTAGATGTGGTCCGACAGTCCGAAGGATTGTGATGATGGTTTGTATTAATCGGTCGCTTCGACGTTGGCTTGCCGAATAACTGTGAATCTCGCCGACAATCACTCATAAATCTCGCTGCGATGGGCGATGACCAGGACGTGTACCTGACGAGTATGATCGTCGACCCGATAGATCACTCGCCAGTCGCCAAGGCGGTAACGCAGACGACCAGCGAGCTTGCCCGACAGGCGCTTGATATTGTTGTGACGACGCGGGTCGTGCTCTAGTTGGCGGAAGCAACGTGCCAACTTACGGGCAAGGGGTGGATCAGCGGAGGCGAAAAAAGCCTGGGCCTCGGGAGAGAGGATCAGCTCAAACATCCGAGCGCACCTTGCGCCAACTGACGCCCTTGCCGGCGGCGATGGCTTTTTCGGCGGCGGCGATGCGATCCATCAAGGGGGGTTGATCGAGGAACCGCACATAATCCGCCAGCGACTCCAGCCGCTTGGGTGGCAGGCGATCGACGGCGCTCTTGATCTTGCGGCGTAGTTCAACGGTGCTCATATCCGCATTATATCCAATCTGCCGCGAGCGAGGGAGACATTGCTCGCACTGTTTCCCACTGTGTTTTCCTTGCCACCGGCAACGCGTTCATGCTTGACGCACTATGCGGGACTGAGATAGGTTAGATCAGAGATCGGATTTCGAGCCATGGCCCAGAACACGGAAATCTTATTTGTAGTCGAAGAGGCTGACGAGGGAGGATATGTCGCGCGCGGGGTTGGGGCGGATATCGTCACGGAGGCTGATACGCTCAGCGAATTGAGGGCGAACGTGCGAGAAGCGGTGGAATGCCATTTTGATGACTCATCGACCCCTCGGATCGTTCGGCTCCATTTCGTCAGAGACGAACTCCTCACCGTATGAAATTTATGGCGTTCCCCCCACCACTGGCAACGCGGTCAAATTCGCGCCCTTTACTTTTGCTGACTTGAACGCCGCTTTGATCTCTGTGGCGATGGCGGTGCGGGCTTGTTGGGCGGTGGTCAGTTGGCCGGATTCGATTTTGGACGCGACGTCGTTCAGGGCGCCAGCGATGGCGGACTCGACCTTGGCGATGATGTCGATCGCATCGTCGTTGTTTGCTTTCATGCGATTGACTGAAGTCACGAAGTTGAATGTGCGATCGGTGTCCAATTTCCACACGCCATTCATGTTGCGGAGGATCAGCATCGCGCCGGACCAACGTTCCATGGGGGCGAAACGGTTTACCCCCGGGCCGGTGAAGGTTTCGGGGGGCATGGGGATTCGTACCTGGGCTTCGTCGCCGCTGGTGGTGACGGTGGGGCCGTTGGGATCTTCGAGCAATCCGCGGAGAACGGTGCTGAATGGGCCGGCGGGGAACAAATCGAAATTCAAGCCCGATACGGCCATGCTCTGGCCGTATTGGTTGGCCCAATCTTTTTCGATGCGAAATGTGGCCGCATCGAAGCGAATGCACGCGCGGCCGAGGGCGGCGTAGCCGGGATCGACGCCGTCATTGCAAATGCAATCGTCCAGAGCGGCCTGATCGTTCTGCTCCATGGCGGTGCAGAGTTTGCTCAGCGTGTTGATGGGAGTTTCCTGACCCTGAGGCGCCGGCTGGGTGGCGGCAGATTCGGTGGATGCCGTGTTGCCGCCGAAGATTGCCGAGACGATTCCGGAGATTCCACCGCCGGAGCGCGGCGACAGCGCTTCGCCGCCGACGACGGGGAGCAGGGAATCATTTTCGCCGGTGGCCCCAGCGGCATCAAAGGCTTGCGTGGCCACTCCTTGAACGGCGCTGACGGCATCTGCGACGTTGACGATGGCCCCGCTATCAATTTGCGCCGCAACGTCGTTGAACCCATCGCGCAAGCCGCTTTGAAGTTTATCGGCAATCTGCATTGCGTCGGCGGTAACACCGGGCTTTCGCTGGACAGTGACGAGCATGTCAAAAGTGCGATCCAGGTCCAGCTTCCAATTGCCATCGAGGCGGCGCATCACCATTTGTGCGTTTGCCCATCGCTCGGCAGCGGCATCGCGATTGGGGCCGGAGCCGCCGCCCATTACATCCGGACCCAGCGGCCAGATGAACGTTGCCACGTCGCCATTGGGTTTTATGCCGTCGCTGTTGGTCTCAAGCATGTTCCGGAGAATCTCGAACGTGCCCTTGGGAAGCGTGGCGAAATTGTATCCCGGCACCGACATCGCGACCCCGAACTTCTGCTGCCAGATTTGCTGCAGGTGATAGGTGGCGGCGACCTCTTCCAGCAACCCGAATCCCATGGTTGGCCGCTGGGGAGTTTGTGCGGTGTAAAGACAATCCTCGATGCCGGCGCGATCGTTGTTCTCCATCGCCGTGCAAAATTTGATCAGAGCATTCGTCGGCGTGTCCTGCGGCATCGGCTGCGTTGTCGCGGCGGGAGCGGGAGTTGAATTCGAGTCCGCAACGGTTGGGGGCGGGGCCACCGGTGGAAGAGTTTGAACGGCGGTTTGCACGGACGCGGGGTGATTGGCGATGACAATCGCGCCGACGAGCGCGCCGACCAATGCGATGGCTGCAACGATTTTCGGCCAGGTTGAGATCAATCCGGCTTTGACCGCCACTGATTTCGCCATGCCGGCATGAATGGCCGATTGTGCAACATGCGAACCAGCCGGCCGAACAGCCGAGCTCAACGTCGCGATCACGCTTGCCGATTCCACAGTGACGCCGCGGCTGGCGAAATAATTCCGCATTTTCTCCACGGCTCGGAAAACGCGCTGCTTGGCGGCATCTTCGGAGACACCCAATTCCTCGCCGACTTCGCGCAAACTTCGGCCCTGGAAAAATCGCAGCAGCACCGCATTGCGATCGCGGTCGTTCAGATTTCCCAGCGCATCATCCAAAATTTCTTCGGTGCGAGCCTGCAAGTCCTCGTCAGGTGTGTCGGAAACAAGAGCTTCTTTTCGCATGGTAGCCGCCTTGCGTTCTGCGGAGCGACGGCGAGCCGACGCCCGGCGATAATTGGCACAGCAGTATCTCGTCGCGGTGAAGAACCAACCCTCGAGCACGGCATTGGCGCGGATGGTGCCGGCCTTTTGGGCGAGGGTGACGAAGACCATTTGGGTGATTTCTTCCGCCGCCGCCGGATCGCGCAGCTCTCGCAGCCCCTGCGAATAAACCGCATCCACGTGCGTCTCGACCAGCTGCCGAAACGCCTCCGGCGAGCGGGTTTGCACATACTGGCGCAACATGTCGTTCATTTCGACCTCGATCATACAACATAGAACACCCAGCCGAGGGGAAAGGTAACAGTCAGAAAAACCGAAACGCGAAAAACCAGATATTTCACTTGACGGGCCTACACAAGCGGTGCTAAATTCTTAGCACCTCAATTGTGGAGGTTGATTGGCAGAAGAAATCGCGGGCAGTCTGAGCCGGCGCGAGCGGCAGATTATGGATGTAATTTTTCGCGCGCGCGAAGCCACGGCCGTCGATGTCATGCGGCAGATCCCAGATCCGCCCAGCTATTCGGCGGTGCGGGCGATGCTGCGAATCCTCGAGCACAAGGGGCATCTCAAGCATCGCGCTGAGCGGGGAAAATATATTTATTCTGCCGCTCGCCCGCGCGGCCCGGCGGCGCGCTCGGCGCTGCAGCGCGTGGTGCGCACATTCTTCGACAACTCCGCCGCCAAAGCCCTGGCGGCTCTGCTGGATGTCTCCGATACCAATCTCTCCGAGCGGGAACTGTCCGAACTTTCCGAACTGGTCGAAAAGGCGCGCAAGCGGGGAGGCAAATCATGAGCGAAATCGCACGCACATTATTGGATGTGGAAGCCAAGACGGTGATCGTTCTGGTAACTGCATGGCTCATCGCGGGATTTCTGCGCCGCCGATCTTCTGCGACGCGACATCTTTCATGGGCACTGGCGTTGTTGGCGGCGCTGCTGTTGCCGGGACTTTCGATTCTGATGCCGAGTTGGAGGATCCCGCTGCTACCGACCAGCGATGATGAAGCGATGTTCACCGCGTCCGTGGCACCGAACGGGGAGGCGGCGCCAGCGCCTCGGATTATCCCGACAGAATTACCGCGGCAGGAATTGAAGGAGTCTTCGGCCATCAACGCCGGTCACCCACATCTGACATGGAGCAAAGCGTTACTGATTGTGTGGGCCGCAGGCTGTGCGGGGGTTGGGATTGTTTGGCTGTGCGGTGTAGTTGCGGTGCGGCGATTGTCGCGTGAAGCGATGTTCGTTTCTTCCGGGCCGATTTTCGATTCGTTTGAGAACTTGCGACAACAACTTGCGCCCAGGCGCGCGATTCGGTTGCTCATTTCATCCGGCGCTTCAATGCCACTGACATGGGGCGTGTTTCATCCAAGAATTTTACTGCCGGCCCAGGCGGAGGATTGGCCGATCTCGCGGCTTCGTAATGTTCTGTTGCATGAGTTCGGACACATTGCGCGCTGGGACTGCGGCACGCGTGGCCTTGGACTGATGGGGTGCGCGGTGCATTGGTTCAATCCGCTGGTGTGGATTGCCGAGCGGCGAATGCGCGGCGAGCAGGAGTTGGCCTGCGATGATGTTGTGCTGCATTGCGGGGAAGAGGCGGCCGCTTATGCCCAGGATTTGCTGAGCGTGGCGCGCGAACTGCGACTCGGAGCCTTGGCCCATATGGCGGCTCTTTCGATGGCGCGGCCATCGAAACTTCGCTCGAGAATCACGGCTATTCTCGACGACTCCAAGAACCGCCAGGCGACGACACGATGGGTGGTGATTCTCGCCATTGCGCTGATGGCATTGGTTCTGCTGCCGCTGGCGGCGATGCGGCTGGGTCCGCGTTCAGTAATCGCCGATCCAACTTCCGCGCCGACCACGCAATCGGCTCAAACTGTTACCGGGCAAGTCCTCGACGCCGATGGCAAGCCGGCGGCCGGGGCGCATGTCATGGTGCTGATGAACGACGGCTTGGGGGCTTATGTGAGCGGTGGCGCGACGATCGCCGGAAACGACGGCAGTTTTTCCATTAATGTTCCGATCAAGCAGCCAGATGGCAATGCGTCATTTATCCTGGGCATTTTTGCGTACGTGCCGGGAGTCGCGATTAGCGCGCCGGCGAGGATTGGCGATGCTCCGATGAATCTCCGGCTGTCGCCCACTGCCGATGCACGGCTTTCCTTTGTCGATTCCGCCGACAAGCCGGTGGCCGGCGTGAAAATTCAGCCATACACCATTCTT
This sequence comes from Tepidisphaeraceae bacterium, assembly GCA_049515255.1. Taxonomy (GTDB): domain Bacteria; phylum Planctomycetota; class Phycisphaerae; order Tepidisphaerales; family Tepidisphaeraceae; genus JBEKUH01. The sequence goes on from JBEKUH010000051.1 coordinate 16,472, forward strand.
CTTCTCGGTGGTGGAGATTCCCCGGTGGGTGCGGGTTTTCTCGTTTTGCCGAGCGAGATCGCGAGGGATTGGGCAGCCACCACGGATTCGGCGGGCAAATGCGTTGTGCATGGACTGCCGCGCGGCGCGCAGGTGGGATTTGACACAACCGATGATCGCTATGCAAAAATGAGCTTTGAGGACCGGGTAACGCTGGCGGACGATGCCGCGACCACGGCGGCGCCGATTCACCTTTTTTCATCGGCTGTGATAGTGGGGCATGTGATCAATCCGGAGACAGGTAAGCCGCAGCCGGGGATTGCGCTGATCGCGCAGGCCACCGACACCGATCCAGGCAACGGCGGCGGCAATGCAATCAGCGATCCTGATGGAAAATTTGAAATCAATCGCCTGCGGTCGGGGAGTTATGTCGTCTCACTGAATTTTGAAAAGCCCGTTGGCGATTGGACGGCGGCGGCGGCGGAGGTTCAAGTGACGGAAGGTCAGCAAGCCACGGCTGATCTGACACTCACGCGTGGTGGCATTCTCCAGGGCCAGGCGCGCGATTCCGTCACCGGCAAACCACTGCCGGGGATTCCCATCGGTCTGCACGGGCCGGCCAGACCGAAATCCGCGCCAGCCGTTCAAAGTGTGGTGACAGATTCGAATGGCAAATTTTCTTTTCGCGTACCGGCCGGCGAGCAATATCTTTATGTCCAGCTGCAAGCCCTGGATGGGTACCAACTAACGGATATCCTTCCGAAATATCCGGTCGTGGCGGATGGCCAGACGGTGACGGTGAATTTTGACTTCGATCCTGATGACTCGCCGGCGCTTTCGGGGATCGTGCTTGATCCCGATGGCAAGCCAGTTTCAGGCGCTACGGTGATTTGCGATGACAAAACGGGGGTTGGCCGTGGGGGCATCGGCCAGGGTGAAAAAGTCGCCCAGACCGATGCCGGGGGACAATTCAAATTTGCATCGGCGGGAAAGGGCGCGGTTCTTCGGGCGCGTTGGAAAGATTTGGCCACTGAAACAGCGGTGACGGTAAGAAATCCCGGCGAGGACGAGACGCTCGATCTCAGCGCGGATTCGACGTTTTCGCTTGAGATTGACGTGAACGATCAGTCCAGCGGCACCGGCGTCGGCGGGGCGAATGTCATGCTGATCACTCAGAATGATGCCGGTTTTGGAATGGGTTCGACCCACAAAGCGGATGCGGCGGGGAAAGTGATTATTCCAAAACTTTTCACCGACACATCCTATTCTGTTTCCGCCCAGGCGAGCGGCTATGGGCAGGCACAGCGGAATGTAAAAGCTCCGCTGGGCAATCCGCGGCAGGCGGTTATTTCCCTATCGCTGAAGAAGGCCACCAGCGTGATCGCCGGAACGTTGACGGATGATGCGGGCAATCCACTGGCGAATGTAGAGGTGGTTCTCAATGGACCGTTGACGGGATATCAGACTACCAAAACTGATTCGGCTGGCAAATTTAGTTTTGCGGTTGTGGATACGGTCAAGAATGCGATGGTTGGTTTCCGCGCGCCCGCGGGCACTCACCCTTCGTTTGCCCGCGCCAATGCCGGTGATACAGACGTGCAACTGGTAGCGCATTCTTCGCAGCCGCCGTTGCCCCCATAAAATGAAGAATGATCGCAGACGCAATCTCGCAGTTCGCATCAGAGCGATCCGCCGATATAACCAGTGCAATGACCTCAGCGCAGAGACCGAGTGATTCGATTGCCGCGACGAAAGGCATCCACGGCGCCAATCTGCTTCGGCTGATCGGCGTGTTCAAGTTGCTCAAGGGATTGCTGCTGCTGGTGGCGGCGATCTGGGCGTTGAAGCTGAGCCATGAGGATATGTCGGACGTGGCGTTGGAATGGGCGCGGCGGATGCAGGCGGCGCCGGGGGCGCGGTATGTGCGAAAATGGATCGAGAAATTATTGTCGCTGGATGCGCGCGATCTTCGAGTGCTGGCGGGTGTGTTGTGTGCGTATTCGGTCATGTTCACGGTCGAGGGAATTGGGCTGCTTCGCCTCAAACACTGGGCGGAATGGATGGCGGTGATTACCACCAGCGGATTGATCCCGTTTGAACTTTACGAATTGGTTCACGAGCCGACGGCATTGAAGGCGGGAGCGCTGGCACTGAATGTGGCAATCGCTGTTTATCTGGCCGTGCACGTGTTGCGCGAACAGTCGAAGCGCGAATCTATTCCCAATGAAAATTAGCCGGGATTTGCACATCGGGGTGCAGGCTTTTGAAAACCGGACAGTTCAGCGCGGCGCCCTGCAGTTTTTGTTTTTGTTCATCGTTCCATTTTCCTGAGACGTGCATCTCAACGCTGAGTTTGGCGATTCGCCGCGGCGGGGTTGCGGTCATCTCTTTGAGCACGGTGACTTTTGTTCCGGTGATATCCAGGCCGTTGCGCTGGCCCACGATAGCCATGGTGGTGAGCATGCAGGTTCCCAATGCCGTGCCGACGAGATCGGTTGGCGAAAAAGATTTTCCTTCGCCCATGTTGTCTTTGGGCGCATCGGTGACGAGCGTGGCGCCGGAATCCACATGCCGCGCGCTGCAACGCAATTTTCCTTCATAAACAACGTCGATTTGCACCATCTTGCACCTTCCATCAGAAAATTGTTCGAGAAAAAAATTATTCACAAAGTTAGTCGCGGCACAATGTCGCGGTAAAAAAATCGCAACGGAAAATTTTCTGATTTTTCTGTGAAATCGTGCTTGCTCCATGCGGTGTATTTTTCTATTTGAGAGTCATGACGTTTTGGGGCGTGGAATCAAGGTGGATTCTCTCGAACTTCCCCGACTAATGAACGTCGAGAAATTTTACTCGTAGCAAGGGGCGAGTGATGGCACGATCAGGTCGTACCGGCGGAGCAATCCGCGCGGATGTGGTAACACTGTCGGATTTGGCGAGGCGTAAAGCGGGACGCCTTTTGGAGAGGATTTGGCAACCTGGCAAAGATGGGAAAGCCGGCGGGATCGTCGAGAGATTGGAGATACGCCGGTTGCTTAGCGGGACGGTTTCTCTGAATGGTTCGACGCTGGTGATTGTCGGGTCGGGAGATCCCAACACGATTTCCGTCGATCTACAGAATAATTCGATGGTTGCCACCGTCGATGGTTCGAGTCAGAGCTTTGCCGCGTCCAGCGTGAATGAGATTCAGGTGTATGGCGGCAATGGCGGGGATACGGTTTCGATCGACCCGAACATTTCTGTCGCTCAAGAAATCTACGGCGGAAGCGGAAACGATTCGATCACAGTCGGCGGTGGGGATGCGACCGTCAACGGCGGGTCCGGCAATGACACGATCATCGGAACCGACGGAACCGACACATTTCATGGCGGCAGTGGTAATGACAGCCTGGTTGGCGGAACGGGACCGGCCACTCTTTACGGAGATGCCGGCAACGACACGATCATCGGCCAGAGCGGCGAGGATACCATCAGCGGTGGGACTGGAACCAATGTCACCAGCGGCCCCTCCACGGACACGATCATCAACAACACCAACAGTCAGGCGCCGCCGAGTCCAACGGCGGTTCAGTCGTTGCATGCGGCGATTCAATTGGATTCTCCGCAGTCGATTTTCAACAACATGGCGATTCAAGTGGACGGACTGGAATCCGGCCTGGGCGCGGGCACGCCGATGACGGCGGATTATCAGTGGGATTTCGGCGACCCGGGAAGTGAATACAACACACTCACGGGATTTTCCGCCGCGCATATTTACGCCAATCCCGGCGTTTATAACATCTCGCTGACCGTTACCAATCAGAATGGCCAATCGTCCACGGCCACGCAGCAGGTTTATGTTTTCGCCAAGGCGTGGCTGCGGAAGATTTACGTAGCGCCATGGGGCAATGATGCCAACAACGGCGCTACACCGAACGATCCGGTTCAATCGGTGGATCGCGCCAACGCTTTGATCGGTGACGGTACGATGGTCCTGTTCGCCGACGGCGCAACCTACGACGTGGACGGCAACATCAATATCAACGGGTACGATGATGTCGAGATCGGAAGCTGGGGATCGGGATCGCCTCCGGTGCTGATGTATGATGGAACGCCGCAGGGGTATGATCAGATTATCAATTTCCAGATTGGCTCGACGAACTTCGCAGTCGACAACATTACCTTCGATTCGATCTACACCGACGGCAATGGCGAGCCCGAAGCGCTGCGGATGCAGGGGACCAATCTCACGGTGGATGACTGCACATTCCTGAATCTCAACGATGCGATGGACATGGCGCTGGGGCCGACGGGTGTTTTGGTCCAGGACTGCACGGCGCCGGATCCGCAGGCGCTGCTGGCATATTTTGGTTATGTCGCGGGAAACAACATCGTATTCCTGGGCAACACAGTCGCCAACAGTGTTAATGAACACGTGATCCGGGTGGATGGCGCGAACGATGTCTTGATCGATGACAATACGCTGTCCAATATCAGCGGCTCCAAAACATCGTTGAACATCCAGTATGGGCAGTACATCTACATCGCCGGTAATACGCTGCATGGACCTGTCAGCATGGGCCCGTTGGCGACAACTCAGCCGGGATCGCTGGCCAATTTTGATGGGCAACTCGATTACGCCGTGTTTGAAGACAACACGCTGGCAGACGGCTCGTTCCTCTTCCAGCCGGGCAGCTTTGATGTGACGGCCCGCAATAACGTCATCGACGCGACCGACACCCATGCGTTTTACATTGAACCTTACGACGAATTGTACGGTCGCACAGTCATCGGCGCTGAGATGCTGGGCAACACGGTTTACAACTACGGGACGATGGGAAATTTCCTGGTTGATTCCGACGGCCAATCGCAAGGCACGGTGATGGTTGACAACTTGTACGTGGCGCCGGAACTTCAGGCAATTACCTATCGGGCGTCGTCGCTATACATCACCGGCGACGACCTAGGCGATTTCTCCCTTATTTCACACAACATCTGGGCGGATGCGCCGACGAGCTGGGGCGGGTACAACTATGTCAATGCCTCATGGTACAATCCCTCATCGTATCTCACGGCGGCGCAGTGGAACGCGCTGCCGCAAGTCGATGACGATCTGTTCTCCAGTGTGACCATCGATCCGTCGACTTACGCCATCACCGGCTCTTCGCCGGCATCGACGTATGGCATCGCCTATCCCGGCCTGTTCGCGGACTTTTATGGCAATGCGCGTCCCACCAGCGATCTGAGCGCCGGGGCCGTGCAAAGCTGATCGCCGGATTTGCGGCCGGGCATCGGCCCAGCGGCGTTTTTGTTGTCGCCCCCTCTCCATCGGTTGCCGGGAGAGGGGGCTTTTTTGCGTCTGGATTTTGGCGGTTAACCCAGCTGTCATCGGTTACAATTCGTGCAGGAGATTTGAGCAATGGAGTTGGAGAATCCCAGCGCTCCCTTCGAGCCGGTGGCTGACCGACGCCCGCGCATCGACCCGCCGCCGCCCGTGCGATTGCAGGCGGTGAACGATTGCTCATTGCCTTCCATCGCGGGGCAGGAACCGGAGTTGGATCGCTTTTACATCGGACTTCTGGGATTCGAGCGGGACATCGAAGTGGCGCAAATCGTCTATCGGGCCGAGAATTTCCGTCTGCAATTTCAGGTTCGTGAACGCCCGCCGTTGCGAGAGGATTTCATCGCCCTGGGGGTCTCCGTCCCATCGCTTTCCGATCTGATGACACGCCTCAATGAATTGGAACTCCCCTACACCCTGCAGCGCGGTTTGGTTCCGGGCACGGATAGCATTCTCCTCCTGGACCCCGCCGGCAACATCCTGGAAATCGCGGAGATACGAACGGCGATTTGAAAGTCGCTGCAAACCTAATATTCCGATTATTTTACCCCAATTAACAGTCGGGGTTCCCTGAGATGTCGAATAAGTTGGTTTTTCTTGTGTTTATCAGACCTCATCTTTAACTTGTTGGATCATTGAATCAGTTTTAAGGATCGGAGAATTTGCATCCTGCTCCATCGGCTCGCTTCGGCGGGCCGATTGAGTCTCTGCATTCACAACAGCGGCGAGAGCAACGTGATGGCTCGGTCCGTGTAGACTTTCAATGTTCCTCGCTGGCCCCATGTTTCCGACTCGAGCCGTTTGGAATGGGCGAGATAACTCTCCTGCACATCGCGCAACCGATTGGTGATTTCATCTCCATAGAGACAAATGCTCAATTCAAAATTGAGATTGAAACTGCGAACGTCCAGGTTGGCGGAACCGAAGACGCAAAATGCGTCATCGACGGTGGCGGTCTTGGCGTGAATCAGGCCGGGCTGATAGAGATAAATCCCCACGCCGGAGCGTAGCAGTGTCTCAAAATGCGCCCGCCCGGCGGCGGCGGTGAAAATATGGTCGGGCACTTGCGGCAGGATCAGCTTCACATCCACCCCGCGATCCGCCGCCATGCTCAGGGCCAGGAGCGTCGGTTCATCCGGCACGAAATAGGGCGTGGTCAAAATCAATTCTTTCCTCGAGCATTGGATCGCCGCCAGCAGCAATCGGCGATAGGTCGTGTCCGGATTGCTTGGGCCGGTGGGAACGGCTTGCGCGAGGACCTTCGCATCCGGTGTCGGTTCGAGCGGTTGGATATCCAGTTCCTTGCCCGTCTCGAATTCCCAATCCTCCGCGAAGACCAGCGCCAGCTCGCCGACGATTGGGCCGCGCAGACGCCCGGTCAGATCAAACCACGGATTGCCACGCCGCCCGCCGTAATCGGCGTTGATCAGATTGTGGCTGCCGGCGAAAGCAATCTGGCCGTCGATGATCGCCAGCTTGCGATGGTTCCGAAGATCCATGCGGGCAAAGGCGCGGCGGAATGGCGCAATCGGCAGGGCGGCTGCGACTTCCACCCCCCCGGAGATTAGCCGCGGCGCGAGTCCGCTGATCGAAAAAAATCGGCGAGATGCCACCGCATCGGCGATGACCCGGCATTTCACCCCGCGACGAGCCGCATCGATCACCGCCTCCGCCACCCGCCGGCCGGTCTCATCATCAAAAAAAATGTAATAGAGCAGATGAACTGTTTGCTGCGCCGCGGCGATGTCGGCAACCAGTTTGTCCACGAATGCCTTGGTATCGTCGAAAAAGTCGACGGAATTGGAACCCAACACCGGCATGTCGCTGATTTTCTCGGCTTGCTGGACCATCGGCTGATAGGACGGCCCGTGATCGGGGTCAGCGCGGTGCTGCATCACGCCGGGATGACGCTGCGGATCGCGGATGCGCGCGATGATCTGCTGCGATCGCGCCGCCCGCCGCGGACCCAATCGGCTCTCGCCAACCAACCCATAAAGAACGACGCCAATGTACGGATGCAGAAAGACAATCCCCAGCCATGCGACCGAAGCCCCGGGCGCCATTTGCCGCCGCAGAACCGTCGGCACCATTCCCAGGCGAATGGCCCATCCCACCGCGATGTAGACTAAAAGCCAACTCATCTTGGGAAATGCTGACTACTCCGTCGCACCCTACCATTCTCCCAGAACGGTCCGGCGATACAATGTGGGGATGGATGAGACGATCGTGATCAATTTCGACGGCGCCAGCCGGGGGAATCCGGGAACGGCGGGAATCGGCGTGGTGCTGTCGGCGTCGGATGGAACGCCGTTGGTGACGCTCGGCAAATATATCGGCCGGGCGACCAACAATTTCGCCGAGTACATGGCCCTGATCATCGGGCTGCGTGAAGCCGCGAAGTTGGGCGCGAAAAAGCTGGTGGTTCGCGGCGACAGCGAGCTGATCATCAAGCAAATGCGCGGCGAATATCGCGTGAAGAATCCAGGCCTCAAGGATTTATACGATCAGGCGCAAAAGCTATTGAGTGAATTCCAGGTCGCCAAGCTCGAACACAATCTGCGCGAGCACAATTCGGTGGCGGACAAGCTGGCAAATCTGGCGATGGATCGGCGGGGGGATGTCACGGACATCGATGCCGGCCCGTCGCGGCCGGTATCGGGGAGGAATCGCTTTTCCTGCGATTCCTGCGGATGCCAGATCGAAGTGCGAAAACCCTCCTCGGCGGCGGGGAGTACGAATTTTATCTGCCAGTGCGGCAACGAAATGAACGAGTCGAATTAACGGAGAATCGAAATGAGTGAAATTCAGTCGAGGATCGAGCAGTTCCGCAAGATGGCGGATGCCGATCCGAAAAACGAACTCGGACATTTTTCCCTTGGCAAGGCGTATGCGGATGCGGGGATGAACTCGGAGGCGATCGCGGCGTTCCAGCGGGCGATCGAATTGAATCCTAACATCGCCAAGGTGTATCAACTGCAGGCAGCAGCGATGCTCAAGGAGAATCGCAAAGAGGAAGCGATTGCGCGCCTGACCAAAGGCGTGGAGGTTGCCGCCGCGCGCGGGGACATGATGCCGCGCAATGAGATGGTGAAGATGCTCAAGGATTTGGGAGTCGCTGTTGCTGAATCGGCCGAATCAGCCAAACAAGCCGTCGGCGAAGGCGAAGTGCATTGCAACCGCTGCGGAAGGGTCGCCCGCAAACTTCCCAGTCCGCCGTTCAGCAATGCGCAGGGAAAGGAAATTTACGAGCGAATTTGCGCCGACTGCTGGCGCGAGTGGATTCACATGGGCACCAAAGTCATCAACGAATTGCGCCTGCCGCTCTCCGATCCCCAGGCGGCCAAGATATTCGATCAGCACATGCGAGAGTTTTTGAATTTGTGAAAAAGCGGGGGATTACTTCCCTTCGACCAATTCATAAAAACCGGAAGTGTCGCGCTTCAGAAACCCCTTGTCGGCGAGCTCTTCCCAGATTTCCTTGCCAAATCCCGACGGCGGCCGAATGGCGACAATGTCGCTCTTGCCCGACCCGGTCAACGGGCTGTGTCCGAGCCTCGAATCATCATCCAGCCGCGTGAGCTTCATACGCTTTTTGAACGCCCTTAGGGCCTTTTTCAACTCATCATCGGTACTGGGCATAGTCTTCTCCGTTGGTTCGCTGAAGGAAATGTTAAGCATTGTAGAAATCATGGTCGCTAACGCCATGTTCTTCCGTCAGACGGAATTTCTTTCGACACCCGCGAACATACCCGACGTGAACGTCCTTTCGGTGTGGAACGGGATAGGAAAAGACTCCGTTATCCATGAATTTGCAGAATGATCCGTGAGACCCTTTCCCTTTGCTTGGCACCCACTCAACGCCGTATGTTTTCAAGATCTCCCGTAGCCGCCTGAATTTAATAACCCTGTCGGCCACCCGGTCTCCCGCTCAACATTCAACAAGTTGGCCGGTGTATTGCTTTGTTTCGAGGTCCGCGATCTCGACTCGGTCTGCGGAGTTTTCCTCAACCTCTGGATCGACAACTTCGATCTTCCCATGCAGCGCATCTTCACCCGCAGCATACATTTGAAAAAATCGCGCATCCGCAGGCTGGAAAATATTGGAAAGATTGTGGTGTCGAATGCTCATGTGAATCTGCTCAGAAATGGCCCGATTCATCATCCCCAAGGCGCTCTTTTTAGTCCGCCCATGGCCCATTACGTCCATTTCGAGGCAGTGGCAGAACCACACTCCGCTTTCCTTGTAAAACACCGCGCGCAGATCGAGCCGAAGGATTCTGGCGCTCATATTGGTGGCAGGACTGACCACGGTTTTCTCCAGAACCAATATTCGCTAGCGGGAACGATAAATCAAGGCAAATTCATACTTTCGCCTGGCTTGGTGGGTATCTCACAACTTGACAAACGCCCGCGGGTCCCCACAATTCCCCGTCCCAAGCAGCGGAGCGATTTATGTACGCAATTATTGATGACGGCGGTCGGCAGCACAAAGTAACCAGCGGAGACCTCATCCGTCTCGACCGGCCGGAGACCACAGAAAAAACCATCACGTTCGATCGTGTCCTGCTGGTCGGCGGAGAAGGCGAACCCAAAATCGGCACTCCCACCGTGGCGGGAGCAACTGTCGTTGGCGACGTTTTGGGGATGGTCAAGACCAAGAAGATCGACACCATCAAGTACAAACGCCGCAAGGGATATCATAAGAAGATCGGCCATCGCCAGAATCAAATCCATGTGCGGATTACGGGCATCAATGTGTGATGTTCAGATCCGGATCGTCGCTCACTTTTCCCGCTTCGGGTTCTGATTCCCACTTTTCCTGCTCCGGCATTTCGCAGCCATGTGGAAGTTCTTCGCCTCCGACGAGGCGAATTGAATTTCTTCCTGCTCGTTTGGCGCCAAACATCAGTTGTTTGTCGGCGGCATCGATTAGGCCGTTGGCGTCCTGAGCATTCCATGGGAATACCGCTAGTCCGCCGCTGATGGTGAGACAACCCTTTCCACCCGGCCCCAGGCCCGGAAAATCCTGCGTGGCGAGCAGCCGGCGAAAGCGGTCGAGAATCTCCTGCGGCTCCTGTGGCGTGCGGCCGGTGGTCACCGTGCGCGGCTCGCGCGGCTGGCGGGGGCCTTCCTTCTCCCAAAACACCACCGCAAATTCATCCCCGCTGATCCGCGCCACGTGATCGTGATCGCGCACGCACCGCCGCATGAGCGCGGCCGTCTGTTTGAGAATCTCATCGCCGACGCCGTGGCCGTATTGATCGTTGTAGCGCTTGAAGTTGTCGATGTCGAAAAGGAACAGCGTGACCGGGAATCTCAGCACGCGTGCTTTCTCGATGATCTGTTCCAGAAAATGCCGGAAGTAGCGGCCATTGCTTAGGCCCGTGAGGGAATCGGTGATCCCCAACCGCATGAG
>JBEKUH010000052.1:0-69734 GCA_049515255.1 Tepidisphaeraceae bacterium
TTACACAATGTTACGCAAACACCCCCCCCCACCCCACCCGCTGCGCGGGAAAGGGTGGAGCAGTGGAGCAGTAGAAAGTGGAACGATATGCGGCATCTGTCTCCGGTTTAGCGTCGCCGGCCTCGGCGACCGAAGGGCTAAGTCGCCCCGATTCCCGGCAACGCCTCGTTCGATGGAACACAATGGAACAGAATGGAACACTTATCCCCCCCACCCCCTCATACGATCCCCCGTCGCGAGGCCGCGGCGGCTAAACTTGGAGTGAACTTGTCACCCGCTCTCCCACTCTCCCCCTCGCCCACTCCTCCGCACGATGCGGAAGAACTCTGGGCCCAACTCGCCACGCGCGGCGGGATTGAATTGCAGGATTCCCAGCGACAACTCCTCCATCGCTATCTCGATCTCCTCATCGCCGGCAATCAGAAGATGAATCTCACGCGCATCGTCGATCCGGCGGCGGCGGGGTTGTTGCATGTGGGGGATTCGCTGACGCTGTTGCCGCTCCTCCCGAAAGGGCCGCATCGATTGGTGGATGTGGGCAGCGGCGGCGGGTTGCCGGGGATGGTGCTGGCGATCGCCCGGCCGGAGGTGAAGGTCACTTTGCTGGAGGCGACGCGGAAGAAGGCGGATTTTTTGAAATCAACCGCGGATGAGTTGGGGCTGGGGAATGTGACCGTGATCCCCATGCGGGCGGAGGAAGCGGTGCGCGACAAGCCAACCGGCGGCGGAATGCGGGGGCCGTTTGATGTGGCGGTGGCGCGTGCCGTGGCGTTGTTGCCGCAGTTGGCCGAGTGGCTATTGCCGCTGCTGAAGCCCGGTGGTGTGATGCTGGCGATGAAAGGGCCGAAGGTGGCGGAAGAAATTCCCGCGACCTCCAAGATTCTCCGCAGACTTTGCGGCGGGAAGATCAGCCAGATTCCAGCCGGTCTACCGGGAGTCGAGGGGCATCTGATTGTCAGCATTCCCAAACTCAGGGGCCGATGACGAAATAACCATATGTTGTGGCTATAATCTGTTAGGGGCCGCAACGGCCTGATTAGAGGTGTAAATGCTGGTTCTGACCCGCCAACGCGACCAGACGGTCATGATCGGGGACGACATCGAGGTGACCGTCGTGGACGTTCGGGGAGATAAAGTGCGTCTGGGGATTTCCGCGCCCAAAAATGTCTCGGTGCATCGCAAGGAAGTGTGGGAGCAGATTCGCCGGGAGAATCAATCCGCGGCGGAATTGCGTCCGGAGGATGTGGCAAACCTGCCCAAAGACCCGGCGACCTCCCAGCCATTGACCGCCAACTACCCACGCCTGGCGACCGACCAGCCGGCGGATCCATTCATGTCCGCCGCCATCGACGAAGCGATGAAGGGATTGAGCGAAGGCGGATTGCCGATCGGCTCGGTGCTGGTGCGCGAGGGGCAGATCATCGGCCGAGGACACAACCGCCGAGTTCAGCGCGGCGATCCGATGGCGCATGCGGAGATTGATTGCCTCACCAATGCCGGACGACAGAAAACCTATCGGGACACCATTCTCTACTCCACGCTGATGCCCTGCTCGCTTTGCTCCGGCGCGGTGGTGCAGTTTGGCGTGCCCAGGGTGATTGTGGGTGAGAGCGTGAACTTTGCCGGCTCGCCGAAATTTATGCGCGAGCACGGCGTGGAAGTGATCGACTTGCGCGATGCTCGTTGCATCGAGATGATGGGGCAATTCATCAAGGATCATCCTGAACTCTGGAACGAAGACATTGGAAAATGATTCCGACGCCGACGCGCTTCCCGCCGAGAGCCGATTGATCTCCCGCATCGACGGCGACGCGCTGGTGGTGGAAATGCGGGGCCGATCGGGAAACTGGGGCCTGGCCGCCATCGCCGGATTTTTGGGGATTTGCTTTTTCATGCAGGGAATTCTCGTGCAAAGCAATGATTGGCTGGCAGCGGGAATTTTTTTCCTGTTCGTTGCGATGTATCGGACTTCGAGAAATCTTAATCGCCTCGAGCAGACAGCGACGGTGCGAGTTGATCCGCGCGCGATATCCATTAACTGGAAAAAAGGCCGACGTATATTTGAAAAGAATCAGATCACATCGGTTCAACTCGGCCGTTTCCGTCGCAACAGTCCGTGCGCGATGCAAATTCAAATGCAAGATGGGAAAAACGCATTTTTATTGGAAGGCCAGGACGAGCAGGAATTGCGCTGGCTGATCGGCCAGGTGAAAAAAAAATGGGACCTTGCATGAACATGAACGAGCCGCGTCGGCAAAAAAAACAATTTCCACCACGGAGAGCACGGAGTTTGGTTCGATATAAAAATTTCCGACGAGTGAGTTTGAATGTCTGATATTAAATCAATTCGCCGCCCAATTTTTCCCTTCTTGAATTCCTCCGTGCTCTCCGTGTCTCCGTGGTGGAAATTCTCTCTTGGCGTTTTGCGAACTTTTTCTTGCCTGTTGCGCCGACCAGACTTACGATGCTCCCGGCTTTCGTCGGCGAGGAGTTTTTCTATGCTGCGATGGTGCTGGGTCGGCGTTGTGTTGCTGGTCGCGCTCACCGGCATTCTGGTGGCCAAACCCGGCGTCATCAAAACCACCGACGGCCGTTCTCTCGAAGGCGACATCGACGACACCGGCGGAACTTCCGTCAACATCACGACCCACGGCGTGACCATTTCCGTCGATCGAACGGATATCGATACCATCACCTACACAGACGACCTCGAGAGCGAATTCAATAACCGAATGGCCACGCTCGCTCCCACCGACATCACCGGCCGATTGGATTTGGCGCGATGGGCTCTGGATCACCAGCAATATTCCCTGGCACAACAGGCGGCGGATTCGGCCAACACCATCGAGCCGGGAAATCCTGACGTTGCGACGATGATCGCCACCATCCAAAGCACCGAGGCGATGCAGGCGCGCCAGCAAGCCGCTGCCACGCAAGTTTCAGCTGAGCCAACCGAATCTCCCACGACGATGCCGTCGATGCCGAAACAATTTCTCAGCCAGGACGACATCAACATCATCCGCCAATCGGAACTGCGTGACACCGACACGATTCAGGTGGCGTTCCTCAACGATGTGCGCAACCGATTCATCAATGCTCGCGGCCTGGACCCCGCGACATTCAATAACCTCAGCGACTCGGCCCAGGCAATGGCGATCATCCAAAACGGCAATCCGACGCTGGCGCGTGATGTGCGAATTCTCAGCGATCCCGCTTCCATGCAGCAGTATCGCAGCCGAATCGAGCCGCGCCTGCTCGCCGGCTGCGCCGCCAGCGGTTGTCATGGCGGCACCGAGAACAACGGCGGATTTTTCCTCTATCCCCACGCCGATTCCATCGCGAACTCGTACACCAACTTTTATATCCTCCAGACCTACAAGGCGAAGGTGATGGTTCACGATGTTTTCGGAGATGGCAAAGCCCTGCGGCCGCTGATCGATCCGATTCATCCCGAGGAATCCCCGCTGATTCAATTCTGTCTGCCCCAAAATCAGTCGCCCAATCCGCACCCGAGCGTGAAGGGATTTGCTCCGCTGTTCACCGGCACGGCCGATGCGAACTATGCGGCCTTCGTGGATTGGATGGGCACAATGCTCAAGCCGATCGCGCCGGATTACGGAATCCAGTTTCAAGTGCCATCGCTGGCCGCTCCGGTAACTCCGGCTGAGGGATCGCAAAATTCTTCGCCGGACGCCGCCGCGCCACAGGCTGCTCTCGCGCCTGCAGAGAACGCGCCGGCATCTGAAAGTTCCGAGTCCTCGAGCATGCCATCCGCTCCTCCGACGCCGCCGGCGACAATGATGCAGGATCAAAGTGTTCCCGCCGCATCCGAGCCGGCCAGCGCTCCATCGGATATAGCGCCATCCACCGAACCATCCGCGCCGGCGCCGATGCAATGAACTCCCACAAGCGATTGAATGATGTCACCCTGGCAATTCTTCATCCTCATGCTGCTGGTCACCAGCTTAGCCGCCGGCTGGCAGGCGATGGCTTGTTTCTCGCGGCGATTTCAATTGTGCAAACTGGCGCGCCAATGGGAAATGCAATTCGCGCCGCAGGATCGATTGCGATTGGCCAATCGAATCGCAGCGAAAATCCCGGTTCCGGGCGCTTCCAATGTACGCGTGTACGATCTGTTGTTTGACACCAACGGCTCTCGGCATCGTTATGTTTTCACTGTGGAATACGGACTTGGCGTCGTCCGCGGCAAGCGCCGCCGCTGGCGTGTTGCCGGTTTTGTCGAACCTGTCTGGCGCGCCGGCGGCACTGCCGCCGACTGCAACCTCA
Organism: Tepidisphaeraceae bacterium; assembly: GCA_049515255.1. GTDB lineage: Bacteria > Planctomycetota > Phycisphaerae > Tepidisphaerales > Tepidisphaeraceae > JBEKUH01. The sequence goes on from JBEKUH010000052.1 coordinate 4,288, forward strand.
CGCTCGCGCCACAGGAACTGTCGTTAGCGCAGTCTTACCAACATGTGCGAGAAGCGCTGGGGTAATTCGGAGGTAACTGTTGAAAACATTTCGATTGTTCATGGTTTTGCACTCCGGCGCGTATAGTCCCGCCGGAATCAGCTTGGAAAGGATTAGTATGTCTCGGAAAACTGCGTCACTTTGGACCCCGATGGTATTGGCCTCCGTCGCATTAGCGGCACTTGGCGGGTGCGCCCACACGACAACGGCAACGCCCGCCGCGCCCCCGCCGCCCGCCGAACTCGACGCCGCCAGCAAAGCGGATATTGAATCCGCCATGCCGACGGTCACGGTCAAAGGGATTGTCGCCAACGTGCAAGTAAGTGATGAGGTGATCACGATTAACTTCCAAAACACGCAAGATTCCCGTTTTTATGCCGTGATTTTGTCGCGCGGCCGTGACGCCGTCACGCAAGCCCTCGGCGGCGACGTCGCCAAGGCCCTGACCGGCAAGACCGTACACATCCACGGCCAAGTCACGCTTTATCGCGGCCGGCCGGAGATGGTTATCGACTCGCCGGATCAGTTGAAAGTGGATGCGACGATGCCGAGTTAAACGGGCAGCGGCTCGCCGAAGAGAATGTACCAATTGTTGGTCGCATGCTCGGCGAGTTTCGGGCCGGCACGAAATGATTTCGCGCTCTGGAGATATCGTGATTCGATTTGTCCTTTGTCCAATTTCGTCGCCATGGCGCGAAGATCGTCTCGATCTTTTTCCCGAGCACTGAACAGCTTGCCGACGAAAATATCCGTGGAATCGACGGCGAATACTTCTAGTTTTCCGAATTGTCCAACGCCATGCAGCCGCTGCCGCCAACCATCAGGCAAATAATGCGATTGAAAATGCGCGAGTTGCAAGCGATACCTCTTTGCGAGTTTGTCGAGCAAATCGTGTTCGTTTCGGATCGGCGCAGGCACCTCATCAACGATATTGATGTCTTGAGTCCGGCGATCTATGGCGGCCGCGAGAATCAGAGCAATCGCGCCGCCGATTTCGATGCGAGCTTCCCGCCTGCAACTTGTCCCCAGTTCGCGGAGGAACGCCAACACGGTCTGTTTCTTGGTGGTATCCATCACGCTATGTTTCAACAACGAAAATCCCGGCGGCCCGAGATCGGCCATCGCCATCTGCCGAATCGTCGCGCCGGTCGGCGAAGAACGCAACCAACTCTCCACGCGCACTGCGCCCCAATGCCCGCGCAGCGCATCGACGCTGTCGCGGATCAGAAGCCGTGTGCGAAAATCCGGCTTATTAACCTGCGATACCTCCTCTTCAATCGCGGACGCCAGCGCCTCCGCATCGACGGCGTTGCCGCTGAGCACCATCGGCCAAAGATCATTTTCCGTCGCTCGAACCACCAGAGCATTATATCCGCATCACCAATCCAGCGTCCCGCGCCAGGCGGCCGTGAGATCGGAAATCGAAATCTCCTCGAGAACAGCCTTTTCGCCGATCGTGGGCCGGCGTTTGGTCACCAGCAAACTGGGCCGAGCCTGGACAAATCCCAATTGCGTCGCGACGGCGAAATCTTTGAACCGGTTCAACATGTCTCGCTCATATGGGTATTTCAACGCGGGATCGCCAGTATCGGATTCGTCATGCGGCATCTCAAACACGGATTCATGGAGTTGAACCAGATATCGCCCGGGCGATTCGGTAAAGACATCGTAATGCTCCAGAAAATCCGTATGCAGGTTCAAGCCATATCCGGATGCAATCGCCATTTCGGCGGCGGCGGTGATCAGGCCACCATCGCTGATGTCGTGTGCGGCCGCGACGTGCCCGTCGGCGATCAGCTTTGCCATCGCGCGGTGCGTGGATGCGAGAGATTGCAAATCATTCGGATTTTTCGTCTCGATCAGATACACGGGCGTTTGCATTTTTTTGAAGTCCATCGTCACGCATCGCCGCGTGTCTTCGACGATGCCGATGGCGCTGATGAGCATTGTGCGCGGGATGCGCAGGACTTTTCCGGTTTCCTGAATCGTGAACTGATTGTGCAGCGAGTCCTTGCCGCTGATGAATGGAATGCGATATGCCAATGCCGCATCGCGGCAGGCCTCGCAGGCGCGGACCAGCGTGCCCATCGTCACTTCATCATCCACGCTGGGCCAGCAGAAATTATCCAGCAGCGCGATCTGATTGGGATCGGCGCCAACAGCGACGATATTGCGGATCGCTTCATCAATAGCCGCCAGCGTCATTGCATATGGGTCTTCAATCTGCGGACAAAGCCCGCATCCCAGCGCCACGCCACGATGGCTGGAAAGAATCGGGCGAATCACCGCGGCGTCGGATGGGCCGATCTGCGTGGGTCCCATCAGCGGCTTAACGACCGAACCGCCCTGCACTTCGTGATCGTATTGCCGGATGATCCAGTGCTTGGACGCGATGTTCGGATGGGCGAGTGTTTTGAGCAGTCTCTCCCGCACCGGAAGCGGCGTCGAAGAATTCGCGGGCGTCGGTGTTTTGTATGGCGTCACCACTGCCGATCGCGCGGGCATCGGAATTCCTTCGTGCAGAAATTCCGTGGAAATTCGGCCGACTTCCGTTCCGCCGTAACGGAGCAGAAGTTCGCCCCCGGCAAATTCGCCGATGACGGTTGCCTCGACATCCTCCGCCGCCGCCAGCTCGAGCAATTCATGCACTTTTTCCCGCGGGGCGGACAAAATCATGCGTTCCTGCGCTTCGCTGATCCAGATTTCATCGTATCGCAGCCCGGCATATTTGAGCGGGACTTTTTCCAGATCAACGCGCGCGCCGGTTTTTTCGCCCATTTCACCCACCGCCGACGAAAGTCCGCCGGCGCCGCAATCGGTGATGGCGGTGAAAAGATTTCGGTCGCGCGCTTCCAGCACGACATCCGCCATTTTCTTCTCGGTGATGGCGTTGCCGATCTGAACAGCGTGGGAAAATTCGTCGGCATGCGTGTCGGTAAGCTCGGCACTGGAAAAAGTTGCCCCGTGAATTCCGTCCCGACCCGTTCGGCCGCCGAGGAGGACGATCGCATCGCCGTCGCGCGCGGATTTGGCGATTTTGTCGCGCGGGATCAATCCGACGCAGCCGCAAAACACCAACGGGTTCCCAAGATAGCGCTCGTCGAAATAAACCGCTCCGTTCACCGTGGGGATTCCCATGCGATTGCCATAATCACGCACCCCGGCAACCACTTGTTGCAACACCCGCTTGGGATGAATGACGCCGCGCGGCAAATCAGATGTTTCGGGAAACGCGACGCAAAATACATCCGTGTTGGCGATCGGCTTGGCGGCCAGCCCCGTGCCAAGCACGTCGCGGATCACGCCGCCGGCGCCGGTGGCGCTGCCACCATACGGCTCGATGGCGCTGGGATGATTGTGCGTCTCGACCTTGAAACAAACCGCGTTGGTTTCATCGAAGGCAACAACACCCGCGTTGTCGCTGAAAACAGAGAGGCAAAATCCGTTTCCCTCGGCCATCAATTGCCGGGTACTGGCGAAAATTGTGTCCTTGATGAGATTGGCGTACTTCCGCCGCTCGATGACTTTCCCGTTTTCATCGCGCACTTCGACATCGACCGGGCTCTTGAGCGTCTTGTGGACGCAGTGCTCGCTCCAGGTCTGGGCAAGCGTTTCCAATTCGATGTCGGTCGGTTCTCGATTTTGTTTACGAAAATAATTCTGGATCGCCTTCATCTCCGCCAGGGACAAAAACAAATGCCCCTGCCGGCTGAGTTTCGTCAGTTCCGAATCCGAAAGCTCGCGCAGCGCCACTCGCTTGGGCTCAAATGGCCGCGGATGGCCGATTTCAAATTCTCTCGGCAAATACGGCTCGAAATGCACGGACTCGATCACGCCATTGGCGAGCGCCGCGCCATTGGCGAGCGCCGCAGTGGCGATTTTCTGCAAAGTTTCGCGGTCGTTTTTTTTCGAGAAGAGATACGCCCGCCCGGTTCGCACTTGTCGGACCGGAATGCCCAGATCGCCAATGGCCATTTCGGTCGATGCTGCCACTGGGTCCATCACGCCGGGCTTCAAATGCACCTCGATGCGGCTTTGTTTCGAATCGACATGATCCGCCGAGAAAATCTCCGCTAATTCCACAATCGGATCAGCCAGCAATTCATCAGCGATTCGCCGAATGGCATCCGAGTCGGCGTTGGTATCAATGAGAAAAACGCGCGTCGTCCGCACCTCGCCAACAGCGAATCCCATCTCGGCAATCTGCTTGCCGACGGCGGCTCCCATCGAATCAACCCCGCGCGTCCGCAGGTCGATGCGGTAAATCATGGGGTAATTCTAAAAGGAATCGGATGGGTTGGCGAGATGGGCACGCTCAGGAAGATTCGGAACCAGCGCGTTTAGATTTTCCGCTGTATATATTCCATCATCGCTGGACGACTGGATAGGTCCAGTCCCGGCGGAAGACCGCCCTTCACGGTGACCCAGCGGATTTTCTTTCGGGGGTGCCTTTTGCCGGACTGCAAATCCTTCAGAACATGCCGAAGCCCCTCCTCAACAAGCTGCCTTAGCGGAATGCGCAATTCGGCAGCGCGTTTCTTAGCGGAAACAAGTAAATCATCCGGAAGTTCGACGGTAATCCTTCGCATGCGCTCTATCATGTGCCCGTGTTAATAGGTGTCAAATCGATTCAATTCAAGAAATTGTTCAGTTGGAAGTCGCGCGCGGCGGGGGCGGAATTGTGCCGCACTCAGGACACCGATCCGGCGTTGCGCGGAGGTCATACCCGCATTGGGCGCACACGCCGGGTGTGGAATGTTTTCGAAGTCGAAAAAACAAAAAGAGGCCTGGCGGAATGAGAAGCAGGATGATTGGAAACCAAGCGGGAACGATCAATCCGTGATTTTTAGCGATGCTCCACCCTATGACCACGGTGTTCCAGTTTAAATCCCATCGCGCTGGCGGCCCAAAGTGCGGATAGTCTGTGGCGAATGTGCGTCGCCACGAACGCTCGAGCGGGGAATTGGGGGTCGAAAGATAGAATCGAGTGAAATTCGGCGTGCGCACCTTGGGATCGACTGTCCATATTTGCTCGATTATTTCGATTCCTCCGCCAGAAAAGTCAACTTCGAATCTCGATAGCCCAAAACCATCGGAATGTGGAATTTCCCAGACGCCTTGCCAGCCGAAGATATAGTAACCGCTGATCGAAAGCGCGGTCAGCCCAACGCACAATATCAACGACAAAGCAGCCACAAGATTGAATATCCATCGCCGAAACCGCCTCATTGCGGGCCATTGTACCGAGATTTCATCAAAGATATTTCAAACAGATCGGCATCCGAGGATCACTGGCCTGTCGAAATCCGCTCACGAATTCGCCGCTTCGCGCTGCGGGAGCAGGGAGATTGCCGTGTCATACACCATCTCCGGCGTCAGGCGGGTCATGCAGCGGTGATCCAGCGGGCAGATTTTTTTCTGGCAGGGGCCGCAGAATACTTTGATGGCGACTTTGCGTTCCTTGGGGAAATAAATTTCGGTCCATTCGGGATGCGTAGGGCCGAAGAGCGTGACGACGGGAACGTCGAAAGCCGCGGCGATGTGGCGCGGGCCGGTGTCGTTGGTGACCATCAGATCGCAGCGGCGAACGATTTCCTTGAGCGCTCCGAGCGTTGAGCCGCAGGCCAGCAGATCCACCGGTGCGTGTTTCATTGAGCGGGAAATTGCATCGACAATCCGCCGCTCGCGCGGAGAGGCGCTGATGAGCACCGTCGCGCCAAGTTCTTCGATCAGGCGATCAGCCAGCGTCGCGAAATATTCCGCGGGCCAGCATTTGGCGGCGCCGAATTGGGCGCCGGGGTTGAGCAGAACCCATGGCTCGCCGCTGGAACTGGCGGGGCGATGGACATCGGCGCTGAGTCCCGCGCGCCTGAGCACGCCCTCGGCCTGCTTCTTTTCCGATTCGGTCACGAACAGCTGCATGGCAATATCCCGGCTATGACTGCCGAGGTAGTGGGCCAGGCCCATGTAATATTTGACGATTGGCGTGGGGATGAATTTGCCGCGCTCTTTTTGCGGGAGAAGTTTGTCGGAAAGGAGAAATCCGCGTCCGTCCCGGTCGTAGCCGACGACGCGCGGGATATTGGCCATTTTGCAGACCAACGCAGCCTGGAATGAATTGGGAAGCAGAATGGCCAGATCAAACTTTGCCCCGCGCAATCGCCGAGCGAGATCGAACAATCCCTTGCCCGCTTTTTTCCGCGTTTTGCCGGAGCGATAGGTGATGAGCTGATCGGCGAACGGCGTGCCGGTGTAAACCGGTTTCACATAGCGTTTCATCAGATAGGCGATGTGTGCATCGGGATACAATTCCCGCACCGCCCGCATCGCCGGCGTGGCCATGACGGCATCGCCCACCCAACTGGGTTGCACGATGAGAATTCGCTCATGCTGAGACATCTGGGCGAAGTATACCAAGTACGGCGTTTTTCGTTGTAAAGGGGAACCGGGTGAAACAGTTGGCCGAAATCCCGAATGAAGATCCTTGTCGTTTGCGGCATCCGTGCCGATCGAGTGGGGTTGACTCGAATAGGAATCGGCCTCGGCGCTGCGAAGATTGCTGGCTGGCCTGTTGAAATTCGGCGCGGCATTTTGCGATGTGGCGAAAGACGAAGTGGCCGCCTGCGGCGGATGGATGCTTAGCGTCCTTCACGCCCGCTTGTCCGGCCTCCGCTTGAGGATTTCGAGTTTGCAAGGAAGGTCGGACATGCGGGGCTGTGAAGGACGGTTGAGGTCGAGCACGTGCTCGAAACTCCTTGGCATCCCGCCGCCGCAGGCGGGATACTCTTTCTTCAGGAGCAGAATGCCGCCGCGACCGTCGCCGGGCCAGCCAGCAATCTTCGCAGCGGCAAAGGAGTTGCCTATGCGAGCCAAAGGAGTTCAGCGGTAATAAAATCGTAACCGACATAAATTCTCGTCCCGGAAATCTTCGATCATTGCCCGTTGCCGACGCCGGTAATCGGCTGATCCAATCCCTCGGTTCCCATTTTCTCCACTACCAGAGCCGTCGCGGGGCGGCCGTTGACGGCGTACATCACGCCGTTCACCGATGCGCGGATTTGCAGCAATCCCTTCAACTCAGGCGGGAGATCGTCCCATTGCTGCTTTTCGATCACGATCCATTTCGGCCAACGATCCGGCGGCGTGATCTGCAGATAATTATCATCCTGCTCGCGCGCGCCGGTTCCCTGATAAAAAGCCAGGCTCGGTTCCTTGTAGCCGATCATGGCCAGCGGCGCGTCTTTTCCGGTGGCGTGAAATTCGCCGAGGGCGGCGACGATGTTTTCCGACATCCGAAGAAATTGCAGATGCGGGAAAATTCCAATGTAGAGAATGGCGATGAGCAGCGCCATTCCACCGCCCATTGCCATGGCGGCGCGGGCGATTTTGCCCTGATAAAACCGGAAGAAAACGATGGCGGCATAGAGAATGCCAAAGGCGGAAAATCCCGCCATGGCCGCCAACGGGAGTTGGTGGGTGGCCTTGAGGGAAAGCCAGGGTGCAGCCGCAAGGCCGAGTACCACCACCGCCCAAACGCCGACGGTCACCATAAAGATCGGGCGGCGGAGATCGTCGAACCGGCCGCGAATGCAGCGAATCAACGCGTCGGCGGTGAGGAAGGACAATCCACCAAAAGCCGGCAAAACGTAAAACGGCAATTTGGTATAAACCATTTCCATCAGCAGCCACGGCCCAGCCGTCGCGGCGATGGCGAAGCGAATGTGCGGCAAAGTGTGGTTTCGATAGGCCAGCGTGATCGTCGTCGGCAACAGAAGACTCCACGGAAAGAATGTGCCGAAGATGAGCAGCGTGTGATATCCCGGCGGCTCGCCGTGGCCGTCCATCGACTGCGTCGAGTGCATTTTGGCCTTGAGAATCAGTTCGGAAAGAAATCCCGGAGCGCGATGATGAATCAGAATCATCCATGGCGAGACGACGATCGCCAGAATCGGCACGCCCCACCACGGGTGCAATTGCCGCCACCATTGCATCGCGCTTCGCCAACGCGCGGCCGATTTAAATTCCGGGGCGACGTCCAGCACGAGCAGGATCAGCAGGGTCATGACGTGCATGAGCAATCCCTGCGGCCCTTTGACCAGCCCGGCAAATCCGGCGGAAGTCCAGAAAATTAGCGCCACCCACGGCGGCGCGCGGCGATGGCGCGCGGCGGCCCAATAACAGAACGCCAGACACGCCTGGCCGGTGATGACCATCGACAACAGAACGGCATCGGTGATCGCCATCTTGGAAGCGGCGATGGCCAGGCCGCTGGTGCAGAAAATGAAAACAGTCCAGAGCGCGCGCTTTGGGCCGGCGAGCCGACGAACGGTCAATCCCAAAATGGTCATCGCAGCCGTCGCCCCGAGCACCGATGGGAGCCGAAGCGCGAAGGCCGTCTGGCCGAACAATTCCATCGAGATCGCCTGGCACCAATAAATCGCCGGCGGTTTTTCCAATCGCCATTCACCGGAGGGATATCGCGGCACCACCCAATCGCCGGTGAGAACCATTTGGCGGGACGCCTGTGCATATCGCGGCTCATCCCGGTCCCACAATCCCACGCTGCCGATCCCCGCAAGAAAAAGAAGGAACGCGCCCAACATCAGGGCGACAAAATATTTCGGGAAGCGCTCCGCCAGGGACATAGGACGGCGACTCTAAGGGATTTTGTGCGGGGAGGGAACGGATGTTAAAGCGGTTCCGCGCCCAACTGTTCCCGTCTTGCCGCCGCGTCGGCCAGCCATTGACGAATTCCCTCGCTGTCGCCATTTTGCAGCATTGAGACGATTTTTTGCAGCTCCTGCTGCAATCGACTGATGGAGTGTTGCAAATTTTTGGAGTTGTCCATCAGTATATCGCGCCAGAGAACGGCGTCGCCGGCGGCGATTCGTGTGGCGTCGAGAAATCCTTTGCCACGAAGGAGGCTCGACTCGGCTGGCTGGATTGCCACAAGGGCGGCGGCCAGCAGATGCGGAAGGTGGCTCACATCGGCCAGAATGTGATCATGATTTTCGGCGGTCAGACGGCAGATGCCCATTCCGAGGGAAAGCCAAAATGTTCCCACTTCCTTGAGTGCCTCTGAGTCGGTGCGCGCAGTGGGTGTGAGAATGCAAATTGCGTTGCGAAACAAATCGGCCTGGGCGAATTCGACGCCGCGCTTCTCACTTCCCGCCATTGGATGACTGCCGACGAAATGAACATTCGGTGGCAGGATTTTCTCGGCGAGTTCGACGACCGACCGCTTGGTGCTGCCGACATCGGTGACAATGCATCCCTCTGCCAAAGCCGATGCAATTTCTTTGAGCAAATTCTCGAATGTACCAACCGGGGTGCAGAGGATTACAAGATTGGACCCCGCAACAGCGGCGGCAACATTGGTAAGTCCCTGGTCGATTGCCCCCATTTGCATGGCGCGATCGAGCGTTTCCTGCCGATGCCCGTAGCCAATGATTCGGCAATCGGGTTGTATCTTCCGCATGGCCAGGCCAATTGACCCACCCAGCAGGCCGACGCCGAGGATGCTGATTTGTCCGAACGCCATGTCAGAAGCTTATCAAATACCGACAAAATCTCTCGCCTGGCAAACCGATGGACCGATAAAAGCGTATATGGCGATATTGGCGTCAGCTGCGCGCCGGTTTTTGTCGGCTCGGCTCAGGGGTTGGGGGATGAAATCCGTGCATCCGCAATGGGAGGCGCGGGCGGCCATCTGCGAGCGTTGCCCGCTGCGGGTGATCCGCTGCGGGGTGAGTTATTGCGGGACGCCGTTATTGCAAAAAATGGATCGGGATGAGGTTCGGGAAGGATGCGGGTGTCCTTGCCGGGACAAAGCGAAAAGTCCCCAGGAACATTGCCCGATAACTTTGGACCATCAGGCGGCGGGCCAATTGACCGATGAATGCTCTTGCAGGTGGTGCCGATCGCTGCGAACGGGGAGCATCGGCGTCGCTTCGGGAACCGCATCGGTTGCGTTTCCATGACCGGCGCTCTATCGTCAAATATCATGATTGCCAACCCAATCCGCTTCGTATTTACCGCGTTAATTATTGTTGTCGCCGGCGCCCAAATGGAAGCGCTGGGCGACACCGCCGCCCCGCCGACGACGGCGCCCTCGCGGCATGTCGTGGTCATCCCGCCGGGGTTTCATGTGGTGACCCTCGCTGGGGAAAACGTGATCTGCCAGCCGGCGGATGATGCGTGGGTGAAGGCCGCGGTCTTGGCCGTGAAGCCTTCGACGCAGCCGACGACGATGCCTTCGGACCTGATTCAGAGCATCAAGGATCACCGCACGATTTTGGCCAGTCAGATGATGTCGGATTTCGCGCTAACCGATCCCAAGCCGCTAAATGACATGATCGACGGCATCATGCTGGACGCGCTGCAGAAGCTGGAAAAAATGAATCCGCCGCTGTTTTATCTGGTGATCTCCAAGAAACAGTTGGCGGAGATCATGGACAATGGCTGGGAGGATCCGCATTTCCATTACATCCGCTTCGCTAATGATGTGGAATACGCCAACAGCCTGAATTTCTCGCTGGATGCGCCGATGGACGATCAGGTGATCTGGGTGCCGGTTCAGGATGATGACGCGGTGGCAACGAAGAGCGACACGCTGACAACGACGATCTCGGAACTGAACATCAAGTATGCGTCGGCGCTTTCTTCGCTGGCCCAGCAAGGGACGCTGAATAGTTTTTCGCGGTTCATTCTCACGCAGGTGATGGACCCGCTGAAATTGCCGGCGAGCGAGCAGTGGTTTCCGCAGGCCATTGCCGAGGTTTATGCGATCAAATACGCCACGTTTCTCACCGGCGGCTCTCGGCAGGGATTGATCAACGCGCTGCTGGCGCCCAATCCGCAGAATCCGATTCAGCCGTTATCGCTGAACCTGGTCAACCCGCTGGATCCCAGCAGCATGACAGCGCAGGGATTGCCGTTCTACAACGATGCGGTGGTGCGCAAGGGGGCATTCATCGTTGTGCAGTGGGTCAACCTCGGCGGCGAAGGGGTAGTGGCCAAGACTTTGCCGGAGCTGAGGGCATTTCCACCTAGCAATCCTGAGGATTTGATCAAGGCGGTGAAGGATGCGACCGGCATCGACCTGACGCCCGCCATGCTGCCTAGTTCGCCGCAGTGATTTACCGGATCATCCACCGCCGACGAAGGTGACGATCTCGATCTCGTCGCCATCCTGCAGGATGGTGTCGTACTTCTGGCTGCGGATCAATTTGCGATTCAGTTCGATGGCGACTTTGTCCGGCGTTAATCCGCGGCGCGCCAAGAGCGCGTGAATGTCGCTATCCGCTGGAATCTCTTCTTCGTTGCCGTTGATTTTCACTCGCATTGTGCAGGCCGTTTTGAGTTTCGGTTCGGTGCCGGCGCGCAGGCGCGCGATGTTGGCGCGATGGCGGTAGATGATCAACCCCGGCACCAGGACCGCCAATGCCAGCACTGGGAGCTGTGCGCCGAGGATCGGCCAGCCGTTCAATAGTCCAATGCCGACGTATGCGAAGGGGACCACCGACGATCCCAGGATGGATGCGAGGCTAACGTAGCGGGAAATTTTGAAGACGATCAGAAATACGACGATCGCGCCAACGACGGGAAGGGTCAGATATGGATACATCGCCAGCGCGACCCCGGTGCTGGTGGAAACGCCTTTGCCGCCTTTGAATTTCAGAAACACGCTGAAGGAATGGCCGAGCAACGCCGCTGCCCCAACGGCGATCCAGAGGCAATAGGTCGTGCGGTCATCGGCATGAAATCCCAGAATCCAACCAGCCGCCAGCATCGGCAGCGCGCCTTTGAGCAAATCCAGCGTGAAAACGAGGGCGAAAAATCGCTTGCCCAGCAGCCGGCCGAGATTGGTCGCCCCGATATTTCCGCTGCCGTCTTTTCTTGGATCGATGCCGTTGGCAAGCCCAACGATCAGCCCGAACGGGATTGACCCGATCAGGTACGCCAGCGGAATCAGACACTCCAGAACTTGCGGCCGACTCATCTCCGACAGTGTAATACTCCGTATGAAAATCTACACGAAGACCGGCGACGACGGCTCGACCGGCCTTTTTGGCGGCGAGCGGGTAGGAAAATCCGATCCCCGCATCGAGTGCATCGGAGCGATTGACGAACTCAACGCCGCGCTGGGTTGGGCGGAGGTGGCCAATCCGGCGATCTCGGCGGAGTTGCGCGCGATTCAATCGGATTTGTTTTCCCTCGGCGCCGCCATCGCAACGCCAAAATCAACCGCCCCGGCGAATGTGGATCAAGCGGATATCGAACGATTGGAAAAGCAGATTGATGCGGTTGAATCGCAACTGCAACCGCTACGGAATTTTATTTTGCCGGGCGGGTGCGAGGGGAGTGCCCGATTGCATTTGGCGCGCACCGCGTGTCGGCGGGCGGAGCGGGTGCTGGTGGCGTTTAGCGCGATTCAACCACCGCCGCCGCTGGCGCTGATTTATGTGAATCGTTTGAGTGATTTGCTTTTCGTGCAGGCGCGGCGGGCGAATCAGTTGGCGGGGGTCACGGACATCCCGTGGACAGTTTAGCCGCCGCGGCCTCGCGGCGAATTCCGCTGGTTGCGAGTAAGAGGCCACGGGGCCACGGCCCTTATTGTCAGTTCCTCGTAGTCGCCGACCTAATCCCGATGTCTGCCATTGCTCTACTGTAATCAAAGCCTATTAGTGCGGCCATCCGATCGTAATATTCGGGCGTTGCCATGCGCGGACCGAACCTGGGGCGCAGATAAACGGCATCGTTGTCACAAAGCCATCCATCAATTAGTCCCTCCTGATCGCGTACTTTGTATCGTATCGTAAAATGCGATGCGTTTTCGGGGTCAGGTTGACCAAAGAAAATCCTCGTAATCTCCTCAGGAGGGCGCGGGAGCGGACCCGAACGTACGCCAGCCCACGTTTGGAAATCGATCAATTGAACAAAGCTGTGATTGACAATCCAGGCCTCAGGGACATAACGCCAGCGCGGCGGCGAAGCAAACCAATCAACTGGCTTGATCACGTCAGCGGTAAAGCAGTCGTCCGAAAACGCCATGACAACCACTAAGCGACGATGCCCGGACGGGCTAAGCCTCTCGTGCAAAAACAGCAGTTGATCCATCATGGCACCACTTGTCCATGTGTCGGGCGATTGGCCTGGAGATGCTGCGACTAGATGCAATGGCTCATAACGGTAGGAATAGAATGATACGCCCGGATTATGAAAATCGTTTTCCACTTTATGGTAACCAGCATCCCCCAAAGCCAACTTGGCTCCTGCTGCGAGATCTTCTTCAAAGGCAACCCCATCGGCGGGGCGGCTGAAGTGCATGCACCTCCATTGATCAATCTGCAGCTCGATGGAACGGATTAGCGATGCATGCCAGTAGTAAATCGCCCCCAACGAAAGAGTGGCGATTCCTATTATGGCCACTCTCATTGTCCGCGATCGACGGGCGCGGCCATAGGATGGGATTACTATTGCCATATCCGGAACCACCAAAGATATATAGGACAGGCACCTGACTCCATATCCGATAGGATACTGTTGCTAATCACCAGGTCATTCACGCCGCGCCTCGACTGCGCCGGCTTCTTCCAAAAACTGCGGTTATGCCATGGGAAATGCTTTAAACATCACAACTGGATTCTCGAAAACAACCAACTCGCCAGCGCCAATACGCAGAACGTCAAGCCGCCCAAAACCATCGCGTCAGTGGCGACACCGAACGTGAACGCATGTCCAAACGCCCCGCGCATCCCGTCCATGCCGTAGGTCAGAGGATTGATGCGCACCACCGCCTTCAGCGCCGGACGCAGGCCTTCCATCGGGAACAGAGCATTGGAAAGAAAAAACAGCGGCATGACGAATAGGTTGGTGATGAGCTGAAATCCCTGCATGTCTTCGAGCACCGATGCGATGGCGGTGCCGATGGAGGTGAAGAACAAGGCGATGAGAAACATGAATCCAACCGCGATCGGCAGGCGCGAGAGATGCTCGATGTGAACGCCGCTAAGCAGGCAGATGATCAGCATGAGCATTCCCTGAATGGCCGCGACCGTGGCCCCGCCGAGGGTGCGGCCGAAGACGATTTTCAGGCGCGAGACCGGGGCGACCAGTGTTTCTTTCAGGAAGCCGAATTGCCGGTCCCAGAGGATTTCGATGCCGGAGAAGACGGCGGTGAACATCACGCTCATGGCGATCACGCCGGGGGCGAGATATTGCAGATAATCGCCCTTGCCCGCCTCTCGAAACACCGGCCGGAATCCGGAGCCGAGAGCGAAGAGAAACAGCAGCGGCTGGATCAGCGATGTGATGATCCGCGCTCGCGAGCGCATGTATCGCTTGAGTTGCCGGAGCCAGAGAATGTAGATCGCGTTCATCGCTGGTTCCCCTTCATCGCCGGGTCCACATCTTGCGGGCCATGCGCATGGTGTCGGCCGAGGAGCCTTCTTCCTCGCGGATGGCGTGGCCGGTGAGGGCGATGAACGCATCTTCCAGCGAGGTTTTGCCGGCACGTTCCTTTAACTCTGTCCCGCTGCCCATGGCGACGATCTTGCCATGATCGATCACCGCGATCTGATCGGCCACGCGGTCGGCTTCTTCCATGTAATGCGTTGTGAAGAAAACGGTCACATTTTCCTCGGCACTGAGCTGTTTGATGAATCCCCAAATTCGATTGCGCGTCTGCGGATCGAGGCCGATGGTCGGCTCATCGAGAAACACGATTCGCGGGAGATGCAACAATGCCCGCGCGATCTCCAATCGTCGTTTCATTCCCCCGGAAAATTTCTTCACCAGATCCTTCCGCCGGTCCCACAACTCGACGATTTGCATCAACTTTTCCATGCGTGCCCGGCGAAGGTCTTTGGGAACGCCATACAAGACGCCGTGGAATTCCATGTTTTCCTCGGCGGTGAGATTGTCGTCGAGGCTGGGGTCCTGAAATCCGATACCGAAGGATTTTCGCACCTCGTTGGCCTGCGTCGTGGGATCAAATCCGTTGACGCGGATGGTCCCGGACGTGGGGCGCAGGATTGTGGTGAGCATTTTGATCGTGGTCGTCTTGCCGGCGCCATTGGGGCCGAGAAATGCGAACACCCGCCCCGGTGGAACGGAAAATGAAATCCCATCCACGGCCACGAAAGAGCCGAAGTGTTTGGTGAGATCCGTAACTTGGATCATGGGAGATCGGGTTTCGGGGTTCGGGTTTGGGGTTTCGGGTAAAGACGATGACGAGAGCATTTCGTATTCACCCGAAACCCGAGACCCCAAACCCGAAACCCGATTCCTCTCACCTCGGTCGCGGCGGAAGGACCAGATTCTTCACCCGCACAATATGCGGCCGGGTTTTGAGGTTTTGAATGAGCGACGCCGGCGGCTCGCTGTCGGTTTTGAGGAGCATCAGGGCGGTGGCCTTGCCGTCCTCGCCGACTTCGCGGCTGATGACCATATCGGCGATGTTCACTTTGGCATCGCCAAACGCGCTGCCGACCAGACCGATTACGCCGGGGATATCCTGATTGACGATGATGACCATGTTCCCCTCGGGGATCATGTCCATGGCGTAGCCGTCCATGCGGAGGATGCGCGGCAGGCCGTCGGCGTAGGCGGTGCCGAGCACGCGGTGCGTTTCACCGCTGGGGCCTTCGGCGCGGACACCGATGATGTCACCGACCAGTCCGGCGGGTGGATTGGGTTCGTGAATGGTGACAAGTTCAATCGACCGGCTGCGGGCCAGGTGCTCGACGTTGATGACATTCACATCGGTATCGAGATGCGGCTTGAGCAATTCGACGGCGGCCAGGCGAAGCAATGTGTTCATCAGCTTGGGCGCGCGGGTCCCGCTGGCGCGTAGGGTGATGGTTTTGTATCCGCCGTGAAAAAGTGCGGCGACCAATGCGCCCATCCGGCGGGCCAGATCGGCGAAGGGCCGTTCATCGGCGGGCAAATCCAGCTTCAATCCCCCGGCATTCACCGCGCCACGGATCTCGCC
Source organism: Tepidisphaeraceae bacterium (assembly GCA_049515255.1). GTDB lineage: Bacteria > Planctomycetota > Phycisphaerae > Tepidisphaerales > Tepidisphaeraceae > JBEKUH01. The sequence continues at coordinate 20,321 of JBEKUH010000052.1, forward strand.
GTTGTTGAGATACGCAAGGATCGCCTTGCATGCATCCACCGACACGGCCGTCTGGGCCTCGTCGGTGCTGGCGCCCAGATGCGGGGTGAGGACGACATTCTCCAGGCCAAACAGCGGATGATCCTTGGCCGGCGGCTCGACGGCATAGACATCGAGAGCCGCGCCGGCGATTTTCTTTTCTTTGATCGCATCGGCCAGCGCGAACTCGTCAACCACTTCGCCGCGGGCATCATTGACCACCAGCAAATTCGCGCGGCATTTGTTGAACAGCCGATCACGATTGAGCAGATGCTTGGTTTGGTCGCCGCCGGGAACATGGAACGTGATGACATCAATTTGCCCAAGGAACTCATCGAAGTCGCGGATGAGTTTCACCTTGCCGTCGAGGGCGGCCGGCGCGGTGAAATACGGGTCGTATCCGACGACGTTCATCGCCATGGCGAGCGCGCGGCTGGCGACGGTCTGGCCGATGCGGCCGAGGCCGACCACACCCAGCGTTTTGCCGGCGAGTTGGGTGCCTTGATAGATGCTGCGTTTTTTCCATTCCAGTTGGCCGGATTTGAGGGCGATGTTGGCTGCGGGGATTTTTCGCGCCAGCGAGAGCATCAACGCAAGCGCGTGCTCGGCGGTGGAAAGCGTGCTGGCCTCGGCGGTATTGAGGACCAGGATGCCCTTGGCGGTGGCGGCTTCGAGATCGATGTTGTCGACCCCAACGCCGGCCCGGGCGATGGCTTTGAGTCTGCCCGGCTTGGCCAAGACTTTGGCCGTCACCTTGGCGCCGGAGCGTACGATCAGGGCATCATATTCCCCAACGGCGGCGGCCAGCTCGTCTTCCTTCAGACCGACTTTCACGTCGAAGCTTGCGTTATTTTGTTTGAGGAAATCGAGTCCCTCTTCCGCCAATTTGTCAGCAACCAGAATTCGCATGTTCATCCTCGTTTGGGTGAAAGGGGCAAATCGTAAAGAGATGGTAGGGGCACTGCAAGCCGGCTGCGGAAAACGGGGTATAATATGTTTCAACGCTAAAACGGCCGGCCGGTAGATGTATCTGGTGAGGAGAATTGCTCGGTCGTTCGCCTTGAAATCTGCAACGCGTAGTTTGGATTCGGTTATGGAGCGCGGAGGGTCCAGAAAGCGATTGCGTCGCGCGGGAATGCTGGCAGGAGCGGCAATCTTTGGCGCTTGCTCCGCCGCGCTAGGGCAACTTGTATCGTTTCCGGGGGCTCAGGGGTTTGGGGAATACACCACCGGCGGGCGCACCGGCAGCGTGTATGTCGTGACCAACCTCAACGATTCGGGGCCGGGATCATTCCGGGACGCAGTTAGCCAATCCAATCGCATCGTCGTCTTCGCGGTCGGCGGGATCATCAATTTACAATCCTCCATCTCAGCCCAAAGCAATATCACCATCCTCGGCCAGACCGCGCCGGGCCAGGGGATTTCGCTGGAGGGATATGAGCTTTCGTTTTCCGACAAAAGCAATCTGATCATGCAATATATCCGGGTCCGAGAGGGCAGCGGCGACACGGATACCAGCAACGCCAGCATTAACCTCGGCGATTTGAACGGCGGCATCCTCGATCATGTCTCGGCTGAACTTTCGCAATACGACAACATCGACGCGGTCGGAGCCAACAGCGCGGCGGACAACATCACTTATCAAAACGATCTCATCGCCGATCCGATCAAGTCGCAGCAACTCAATTTGCACGAGGAGGGAAACCAGACGACGTATCTGAACAATATTTTTGCCAACGCCCATGGCCGCGATCCGCTGGCAAAGAGCAATGATCAGTATGTCAATAACGTCGCCTACAACTACGGCTACGCCTACACCACCGGCGACTCGCAGGGCAAATACAAGTACGACATTCTCAACAATTATTTCATCGCCGGGCCATCCACCACCAGCCCCGGAGACGCATGGTTTCAATTGGATTCCAACCAGAGCGCCTACGCATCGGGAAATATGCTCGACAGCAACGCCAACGGCGTACTGGACGGCTCTCCCACAACGCCCGGCGGTTTGAATTTGCTCTCATCCGAATGGTCGCCCGAGACGCAGTTTCTTCCGACGCTCAGCGCCTCCAACGCATACACGTTTGACACCACTCATGCCGGGGATTCTCTCCAGTATGACCAGCTCGATCAGCAAATAATTTCGCAAGTTGAGTCGCTCGGAACTCAAGGCGAGATCATGAACGAGCCGGATGACGATGGTCTGGTCAGCAATGGTTTTGGAACAACCGTTGGTGGAACGGTCACCTACACCAGTTCGGCCGGCGACGATATTCCCGACACCTGGGCCACTGAGCACGGGCTGAATTCCACCAGTCTCGCCGGCGCGACCCTGAAGAATGCGCTCGGCTACGACATGATCGAGGAATACGCCCAGCAGCTTGGCGATGAATATTCCAGCCAGACCTGGAGTAATGCCAGCGGCGAATGGTCCAGCGGCACATGGGCGGGCGGGACGCCGGGGATTTACAATCACGCCCTGATCCGCGGCGGTGGATCGGTGACCGTTTCCTCCGGCGACAATGCCAGCGCTTTCAGCGTTTCCATCGGCGGCAGCGGCGGCGAATCGCTGAAAGTCACCGGCGGATCGCTCACCGTGCAGGACACGATTTATGTCGGCGATCAGAACAACGGCGCGTTCACGCTCAGCGGCGGCGTGGTGCGGGCGAACAATGTGCAACTGGGCAACACGATCTGGAACAGCAGCGGCATTGCAACCAATTATTACGGCACATTGAATCTCACCGGCGGAACATTGCAGGTGGGGCAGATCGTGCTGGGTGCGGGATCGCCCAGCGATTGGACCACCGGCGCGATTTGGACGTGGAACGGCGGCACGGTGCAGACCTTCGGGGACCTCAACATCAACGCTCCGGCCACCCTCGGCAGCAATGGCGCATTCGTCAATACCACCGGCCCGGATGAAATCCCATATCCCGGCGTAATCTCCGGCGCGCTCGGCGGCGCCGGACCATTCACGAAGGAAGGCGGGGGAACGCTGACGCTCTCAGCCAGCAATTCGTACCTCGGCAACACCACGGTGCAGGCGGGCATTTTAGATATCACCGGCTCGATTGCGGAAAATGGCTCGGCCAACGTTTTCATCGCTGCTGATTCCAGTGGCGCGACGCAGCTCGTTCGCGCCACGCCATCTGGCGCAAGTTACGATGGATATGGATCGTCGGTCACATCTGGATTGCAATCCCGCGCCGATTTGTTGGCCGGGAAAAATTCCACCGAAAATTCCAATGGAGAATCGGTCACGATGCAGTGGCGATTGCGGCAGCCCTCCGAGACACCGGCGGGCATCGACAAAACTGGGTTGATCAGCGAAGTCCTCACCCTCACCGGCATGGCTAACAGCGGAACCGCTGGCACTGGACAAACCGATCCGTTTGCGATGCAAATGAACTTTTCGACCAGCTACTTCAACAGTTCCAGCGCCGAATCCTTCTTCGCCCGTTCCGGATATATCCAGCTCGCATCGCTGACCGGCAGCACCTGGTCCAACACAGTCGGCGGCGATTTCGCCACCGGCCCAGATGCCCTAACCGATGTGCAAAGTTCCTGGCTGGCGTTCGCGACCGCCCACGGCATTACCGATTCCAACGTCGGCAATTATCTGGGAAGCTGGGGCGTGGACGTTGCCGATGGGGATGCGTGGGCGGTGGTGGATCACAATTCGTCGTTTTCCGTCGATCTCACTGCCGTTCCAGAGCCGACATTTGCCGCATTTTTCGTGGTTGCGCCTTGTTTGCTCCTCATACGCCGTCGCCGCGCAACAACTTTACCCCCTCCTCCGGTACCCCGGGGGAGGGCAGGGGTGGGGGCCGGATTACGATGACGCCACGAGTTCGAGATTACCTAGAGTAAAAACCCCCACCCTAACCCTCCCCCGGAGTACCGGAGGAGGGGATAAGAGCGATGCGCTGTCGCACTGCCCAACCGTCTCCAGGGAATTTCCCCGCATACAATTCGGTTGATTCATTAGACGACTGGAGTTCATGCGCCGATCCGGCATCAGAATCGCTCTCGGCTTATTCATCCTGCTCGCACTCGGCGGCGTTTCGCTGTCGATGCACACGCGGGATCGGGAGGCCGTGGCGTTCCAAACCGATTTCGATGCCGCGCGAAAACAGGCTGCGACGAATCACAAGATGATGCTGGTGGATTTCTCCGCCGGTTGGTGCTCGGCCTGCGATTACATGAAACAAAACATCTGGTCCGACCGGCACGTGGCCGACGCACTGGGCGGATATGTTCCTGTGACGGTGGATGTGGATGCCCATCCGGATTTGGCAAAGCAATATCAGGTGTCGGAATTGCCAACGACGATGGTGATTGATCCCACCACGGGAGCAGTGGTGCGCGGATTGGAAGGATCGCCGGAAACGGGGCAGGATTTTATTGCCTGGCTGAATACGCCCTCATCTCGACCGGCGGATTAATCGCTGATTTGTTTGGCGCGTTCGACCACTTCGGGTCTGCCCAATCGCTGGGAATACAGACCGGCGATGGCGCGCAATCCCTCTCGATACCAGCGGACCAATTTCGGGCTGTCGCGGAAGGCGGCGGGGACGTGCGACCAGATGGCCGATTCGCCGAAGATCGCCCGGCCGTGACGATGGCAGAGAACCAGGAATTTCTTCTCATCGCCTTTTGCGGCAGCAGTCGCGGCGGCGAATAGCTGCCGACGGAGCGCATCAGGGGAAACGGCTTCAATAGGCTTGGGCGTTGGGATCATGGCGGGCGCTTCGTTCGAGGCGGGCAATTCACGCATCACCGGCACTGCGGTTCGCGGCGGCTTACTCCGTTTGCCAATTCCAAATAATCCCATTGCGTCCCTGCCCGGATCCGATGAATCTTTTTACATCATCCCCACTGCAATTCCAATTGCCTGCCCAGGAAATTTTCCTCGCCGGCGGCGCGAAGCCACGTCGTCGGTTGGTCCTGCTCGGCCAGTGTCAATCGGTTTGCGATGCGCGCATCGGTGGAAAACAATCCGCGCACCAGTTGCGGGCAATTGCACTGGCGGCTGCGGTGCAGCAGGACGATGTGCCGGGGTAGATCGCGCCGGTCGGCATTTCGCTGATCCAGGATTTTTCGCACCGCTTCCAGTGCCTGCTGGTTGGAAAGATGACCGTGGCCGCCCATGATTCGCCGCTGCAAAAACGCCGGCCGGCCGCTGTTGCGCTGCATTTGGGGATCGTAATTGCTTTCAATCGCCAGCACCTGCACATCAGCGAAAAACTCGATCAATTCCCGGCGGACATGCCCGAGATCGCTGGCATAGCCAACGCTGCCGCCATCGCAATGGAATCGAAATGCGTGGGACCCCGCGGCATCGTGCGGCATGTGAATCGCCTGGGCTTGCACGCCGTGAAGCGGCTTGAACGATTTTCCGTTGAACGTGCGCACACAGCGGTGAAACTTCGGATCGCGCACCCGCTGTCGCAAATCCGGTTCGTGGCTTTCATGGCAAAACACCCGGATTTCCCGGCGAATAATCGTCTCGATCCAGTTTTCGTTGAAGTGGTCGGAATCCAGATGCGTGAGGCAGATGGCTGAGATATCTTCAACGCCCACATGCAGCCCCAGCATCCGCCGCGCCGTCGCCCGCGGACCGATACCGCAATCGATCAGCATCATCCCCCGCCCAAACCGCAGCGCGCTGCAATTCCCCGAAGACCCGCTGGCGAGGATGGAGATGGAAAGGGACATCCGTGTCGATGCAGATTTGTATTATTTGACGGCTAACGCTGCGGTGACCTCGATTTCAAATCCCGGCAGCAGGCGCGACGCAGCCCGTTGCCCACGTGGGAATCGGGCGTGTTCAATATAGTTTTCGCCATCGAGAGCAAGGACCGTAATTTCTCCCTGCTGCGGATCGACGATCCAGTATTCCGGAATACCCGCACGGGCGTACTCGCCACGCTTGGTCTCCAGATCGCGCCTGCGGTCGTCCTCGCTGACAACTTCCATCACAAGATCGGCGCCTTCCCAGAATTCCTCGTGCATCCGATTGCCGTGTTCAGCCAGCATGAACATCACATCCGGCTCACGATATTTTGCATCGCGCAAACGAACCCGAAACGGCGCGAACAACGCCGAGCCCAGTTTGTTTGGAGAAATAAAATCCGTCAACGCGCGGTACAGAAATGCGACTATTAACTGATGCGCCATCGTCGGCATGGCCAGCACCTCGATCCAACCGTCCGTGAATTCCACGAGCCGATTGCCTTTGAGTTCCAAATATTCCTGCTGGCTCCAGCTTCCCTGCGCGGGGAACAGGCGGGCGATTTCCCAGGCCGGCTCGGCATCAGCCAGGACGGAATTCAATTTCGAATTTTCAATTTCAGATACCATAAAACTTCGGCCGCTACTGAATTCGCAAATTGCACGGTTATCTTACACCGCCGCGACGATCGCCTTGAATCCCAGGCCCAGGTAATCCAGCACTTCCTGCGGCTCGCGGCCGCTCTTGGGAATTTGCTGGACGAACAGGGCCTTGAGCTTGACGCCCGCGCCGGTGGAGGCGATTTGCATGGCGATTTCCGCGTCGAGTCCGCCGGTGTAGTTGTCTTCGACGGTGACGATCCGGTTTCCACAGCGGCTGGCGACTTCGAGAATTCCCGTGTCTTTCAACGGCAGAGCATACGCATCCACCACGCCGGCCTTTTTGCCGCTCTTTGCCAATTCATCGGCGGCCTTGAGGCATTCGTGAACCATGTAGCCGGCGGAGACGAAAAGCAAATCTTTTCCTTCGCGGAGGACTTTGTATCCGCCGACCTCGAAGGTTTCTTCGGGTTTGTAGAGGGTTTTGGTTTCGGCGCGCAAGGCGCGGTGGTAGCAGGTGCCGTCGATATTGGCCATCAATTCGGTGATTTTGTAACAGCTCACGCCGTCGGCGGGGAAGAAATATCGAACGGCAGTCTGGCCGTTGTAATTCTTCACATGGCAAAAGCTGCGGAAGAATGCGACATCCGGCAAAGACATCTGGCTCGGCCCATCGGCGGCCAGCGTGACGCCGGCGTGGGTGCCTGTGATTTTCAGATTCGCGCCGCTGATGATCGCCATCTCCACCTGGTCGTAGGCCCGCACCACGAATTTGGCGAAGGTCGAGCAGAATGGAATCTTCCCCGCCGCACTTGCGCCGGCGGCGACGGAAATCATATTTTGCTCGGCGATTTTGCATTCCAAATATTGAGCGGGAAATTTCTTGGCGAACCATTCGGCATGCGTTGAATTTTTCACATCCGCATCCAAACCGATCACGCGCTTGTCCGCCTCGCCCAATGCCACGAGAGCCGCTCCATACGCCTTGCGCGGCGCGATCGGTTTGCCGGCGGCGAGGTCCTTGTCCATTCCCACGGCCGCCAGACCGTCGGCGTAGGATTTGATTTTGATCGGCTTCTTCTCGCGCGGCGGGACTTTCACGGTGATCGGGCTGATCGTCAGCTCGCCGTTCATTTTGTAATCCGCCACGCCCAGGTCGGCGGCAGTGCGATCCAGTTCGCCCAGAATTTTCGGCAAACTGTCCTTCTTCACCGGCGTGCCGTGCTTGCCCATGCCTTGTTCATCCGGCGCGCCCCAGCCCTTGATGGTCCGCGCGACAATCGCCAATGGCCGCTGGCCATTTTGGATGACATGCAATTCGTTGAGCGCTTCCTCGATTTGATCCGGATCGTGGCCATTGATGGCGCGGACGATGAATCCGTACGCGCGCAGTTTTTCGACCAATCCCTCATAACTCTGCTGCGGGGAAACGTAATCGCTTTGCGCCAGTTCGTTGCAATTGAAAATCGGTATGACGTTGGTGAGCGCATGATCGACGATGAAATCGGCCGCTTCCCAGATTTGCCCTTCGCGGCTCTCGCCGTCGCCGATGATGCAATAAATGTTGCGGTCGATATTGTCCATTTTCGCCGCTGCTGCGAGCCCCGCGGCCACGGACAATCCCTGCCCGAGGGAACCGGTGGCGGCGTCGAAGAAATGCACGCCAAGCTGCGGATTGGGATGGCCGTCGATGGGACTGCCGATGGCGCGCAAATCCATCGCATCAGCGCGGGTCATGGGACGAGCTGCCTCGCGCCCCTTGCCAAGCGGGATGATCGTCGCGCCCAAATCGGCCAGCGCGGCATACACGATCGGAACGGCATGCCCCTCGGAGAGCACGAGCCGATCCGATGCTGGATTCCACGGGTCCTTGGGATCCCAACGCATCTGGTGATACATCAGGGCCGTGACAATGTGCGTCAGCGACAGCGCGGTGGACGGATGCCCGCTCCCGGCGGAGGTGGTGATCTCAACGCTCAATTTTCCGATATCGATGGCTTTGCGATTAACAGCGGCGGCGAAACTCATGTGAGTCCTCCATGATTAAGTCCGCGGTATTTTCGATATTCCGGGCAATTTCACAAGCGAGCTGAGGAAAAACAGGTCGCTAAGGATTTGTGATGTGGATCGGGGATGTTTCAAAAGACGACTTTTATCGGTGGCGGTTCTCATGCCGACCGCCCGGCTTACTCGCATATGAATCGGCAACGGCGCTGCGAACGCCGCTGGCAGGCCCGGCGAAGTTCGCGGCGGCATTCTGCTGCGAAGCGAAATGCGGAGTGCCCGCCTTCGGCGGATGGATGCTGATGAGTTTCGCGCTCAAGCGCGCCCCCAACCGTCCTTCACGCCCCATTGTCCGACCTCGTCTTTTGTATTTCGCCTTTGCAAGGGAGGTCGGGCAAGCGGGGCTGTGGGGACGGTTGGGGTCGAGCATGTGCTCGAAACTCCGTCGCATCCATCCGCCGAAGGCGGGAAACTTCTCTTCTTCATGAGCAAGATGCCCGCGCGAACTTCGCCGGGCCAGCCAATGGTTTTCCCAGCGCCAAATCGGTTCCCTATTCGAGAAAAATACCTCGATCGGCATGGGATACGTAACCGAAAGAAATTTTCTTAATGACCCGGCGATTTTGTCACGCCTCGCGCGTCATCGGATTACAATAGGCCGATGCCCCGTACTGATGTCACAATCAAAACTCGCGATGGAATCTGCCCGGCTTCGATCTTCACACCCAATTCGCCCGGCCCGTGGCCTGCCGTGATCTTCTTCATGGACGGTTTCGGCATTCGCCCGGCGATGTGGGAGATGTGCCACCATCTGGCGGATGGCGGTTATCTGGTGCTCCTGCCCGATCTCTATTACCGCATCGGGAAATATGCGCCGATGAATCCGCCTCAGGTGTTGGCCGATCCGAAATTGCGGGAAGAACTCATGAAAATGATTCCTAGCCTGGATCGAGATCGCAAGGTTTCCGATGGCGGGGCATTTCTGGAATTTCTCTCGGCCCGATCCGATGTCAAAGGTGATCGATTCGCATGCACCGGCTACTGCCTCGGCGGCAATGTCGCCCTGACCGTCGCCGGGGCGCACGGCGGCCGATTTGCGGCGGTCGCATCATTTCACGCCAGCAATTTGGCCACCGACCAACCGGACAGCCCGCATCTGTTCGTCAAGAACATCACCGGCCGCGTCTATGTCGCCGGCGCCAGCAACGATGCGTATTTCCCCGATGAACAGAAAACGCGGCTTGAAAAAGCATTGACCGACGCCGGCGTGCAGCATGTCGTCGAAACCTATCCCGCGAAACACGGCTTCGCCGTCCCCGATGTCCCCGCCTACGATCCCCCCGCCGCCGAGCGGCACTGGAAGGCGTTGTTCAATTTATTGCAACAGACGTTCACAGCTTAACCATCACCCCACAATAAACCTCCGCTGCCTCGATACATGGATTGCGCAACGGCCCTTCCTGATCGGCGTTGGAAAGATGGAGAAATCGCGCGCCGAACAGGAGATCGGTGTCGTTGGTGATTTGCGCGGTGACGCCCAGGCCGGCGCGGAGGGTGAAATTGAAATCGGTGCCGCCGGGGGGGATGCGGTCGTTGTCTTCCAGCACCCCGCCGCCAAAGTCGGCAAAGAGCGTCCAGGTGGGCTGGTCGATCAGGTGATGGCGGAAGATGCCGCCGGCGCCGTAGGCGGTGACATCGTTATAGAATTGGTCGGCCCGCACGCCTGTCACTTCCAGATTAAACGAAGAGTCATCGGTGATGTAATAGCCAAGGCCGAAGGTAATTTGCGTAAGCTGCTCGCGCGCCCCCCGGGGCTGGATGGCCTCGCTGCCATAGAGGCTGGCGACCCATAGGTTCTTGGGGAACGTGGGGGTGGTGTCGTAAAGGATCAGGCTGGGGCGAGACGATGGAGCGCTTGGGGGAACGCTTGGGGCGGCGTTTTGCGCCTTTGCAGAGGGGCAAAGGGCCAGAACCGACAAAACCAGCGCTGCCCCGGTGATGGTCTTTCGTTGGTGCATGGAATTTCACTTCGCGGCGAAGGCGGGCAGAATCGTATCTGCGCAATTCCCCGGCGACAACCGCCGATTGTGGTTGGGATATTCCCAAGTACCGATAATCATTAGATAATACGAATCCTTTGAGTTGATCGGAAATTGCTGTCAACATTTCCGGAATTCGGCGGTATTTCTCTGCGGGCACGCAAGTGGCCGGGAAGATCGGAAAGAGATCATGAAGCCACGGGCTTTTGCGGGCCGGCTGTTGCCCCTGGTTGTTTTTGCGCTGTTGGGTCGAACACTTTTTGCCGCGGGAACGACAACGACGGAATCCAAAGCCCAGCGGCTGGAGCTCCAGATCGCCGCTCTCTCGAAATTGCAGGATTTGGAGATCACGTCGGATCAACTAAAGGCACTGAGAGAAATGGCTAAGGACACCGCCGCTAAAGACGTCAAATACAACGGCAAAAACGTGCCGGGTTATCCGGGGGCATTGCAGGCGCTGCGGGATGCATTTTTGGCGGGCGACGATGACAAAATTTCCGACACTCAGGATGCCGTGGACGATTTGCGCGACAACAACGACATCGACTACGACATCGACATCCCGCTGACGGATGCCGCCCGGCAAAAAGCGCCGGCGGCGGTAAAGCTGCTGACCAGCAGTCAGGTCGCCAATTATCTCTCCGAGCATTCCGATGATGTCCCGGATGCGACCGAAACAATTTTGGATGCGCTGGACGAATGCCAGGATGGGCAGACGGATTTTGACGCATTGAAATTGGAAGCATCGGAGCAGGTCGGGCGACTCGTGGCCGGGCTTGATACCGATGCGGGGCAGGCGGTGGGGCAAAAGGTGTCTGATCTACTCGACCGCGCCCACGCCATGAGTCCCGATGATTTGCAGGCCAAGCGGGATGAGTTGGACGACGAGGCCAAACAAATTGGCGATGCGGCCGATGCGTTCGAGCAGTTGCGGCACTGGATGGAAGGCGAGATGGCCGATCTGCTGTCCAACCCGCAATTCGGTCCCATTGCCGGTGCGCGAATCAAAGCAATGGATAAGGCGGCCACGCAGCCGGATGCGACGGAACAATAACATGACTCGCGCGATATCCATTCTGGCAATCATCGTTGGCCTGTGCTGCGGCACGCAGTTGTCGCTGGCGGCCAGGCCCGTTCGCCACAGCGCGTTGAAGTCCACCTCCGCGCACAAGCGTATGAGCAGGGGAGTGCTGCATGTGATGGTGATTGGGAGAGACGGCCACCCCGTATATGACGCCAGCGTGCATATTTACTGGCGATCCGGCGGACGCGGGCACCATACCACCAAACGATCCGGAAAACACGGGAATTTCACCTTGAAGGGAACCGCTACCATCTACGTGATGCAGGCCAATTGGAAGCATGAACATGGATCGGCAAGGGGGTCCATAGCGCTGGGCAGCCCATCGAGCGTGACGATCAGATTGCACGGTGGGGAGTTCCGTCCTGGACAGAGAGGCGTAATTGCCCTTGGACGGATCAAACACCACACCAACGGACACCCACACAGCCGGCGTCCCGCGTCATCCTCAACTCCAAATCCGCCAGCGCCAAAACCATCCACGCCAGCGCCGAAAGATAATGTTCTCCCGCTATAGCGACTCGATCAGATATCGAAATACATGCAGAACTCAAACGGATGCGGGCGCTGGCGGATGGCGTCCACCTCGTTCTCCCGCTTGTATTTCACCCAGTAATGAATCACATCCGCGGTGAACACATCGCCCTTGAGCAGAAAATCGTGGTCCTCTTCCAGCGCGATCAGCGCCTCTTCCAGCGATGACGGGGCCGAGCGTATCTTGCTGTATTCCTCCATGCTGAGGTGATAGATATTTTTGTCCAGCGGTTCGCCGGGGTCGATTTTATTTTCGATGCCGTCGATCGCCGCCATGGCGATCGCGCTGAACGCCAGGTATGGATTGCACGAACTGTCCGGACAGCGAAATTCCAGCCGCTTGGTCTTGGGCTTTTCGCTGTACATGGGGATACGAATGGCGGCCGAGCGATTTCGGCTGCTATAGACCAGATTCACCGGGGCTTCGTATCCGGGAACCAATCGCTTGTAGCTGTTGGTCGTAGGATTGCACAGGGCGCACAGGGCGTTGGCGTGCTTGAGAATTCCGCCGATGGCGTGCAGGCCCATCTCGCTCATCCCCGCATATTTGTTGCCCGCGAACAGCGGCTTGTCGCCCTTCCACAAGCTGAAGTGCACGTGCATCCCCGAACCGTTGTCCTGGAACAGCGGCTTGGGCATGAAGGTCACCACTTTGCCGTGCCGGGCCGCCACGTTTTTGCACACGTATTTGTACAGCATCACGTTGTCGGCCATCGTGACCAGATCCTGAAACCGCATGTCGATTTCGCACTGCCCGCCGGTGGCGACTTCGTGGTGATGCGCTTCGACGGGGATGCCCAGCTCGATCAGCGTGGCGACCATTTCGCTGCGGATATTCTGCATCGTGTCCATCGGCGGCGTGGGGAAATATCCCTCCTTGAGCCGCACCTTGTAGCCAAGATTGCTCGGGTCCTCGTCGCCCCGGCCCCAGATTCCCTCGCGGCTTCCGACGTAATATTTGGCGTAATTGATCCCCTGATCGTAAAACGCCTGGTCGAAGATAAAGAATTCCAATTCGGGTCCGAAGAACGCCGTGTCGGCGATTTTGGTCTTCTTGAGATACGCGGCGGTCTTGCGGGCGACTGATCTCGGATCGCGCGAATATTCTTTCTTGGTGATCGGATCGCGCACGTCGCAAATGATCGACAATGTTGTGTGCAGCAAGAATGGATCGATCTTGGCCGTGCTGGCAACCGGCACGAGCAACATGTCCGATTCGTTGATCGCCTGCCACCCGCGGATGCTGCTGCCGTCGAAACCGAAACCATGCTCGAACCCGTCGAGGGTGAGTTCGCTCATCGGCGCGGTGGTGTGCTGCCAGAGGCCGGGGAAGTCCATGAAGCGCAGATCGACGAACTCGACTTTTCTTTCCTTGCACAGCTTTAGGACATCATGTGGGGTCATCCCGAGCCTCCAAAGGTAAATGCGATTGGTAGACCGTCGAATGTAACTCGGGCGGGGAGGGGCGTCAAAAACAAGGGATGCTCGACGTTCTGGCAACGGCAAGATAGAATTGCGAGACGCGTTGTCGACGTTGCCGGAGCCACCATGACTACAACCGAGGAGCCGAAAATGGGGCGTTTTTCGGTCGAAGTTGAATTGGCCAATCAAAAAGACCTCAACTTCGCCGACGGCGGGTTTATCTCGCCGCAAGAGGTCCGCCGCGCGCGAGTTCGCGGAGTGGTCGATAGCGGAGCAACGCGATTGGTCATTCCCGCATCCGTGGCCCAGAGGCTTGGGCTGGAAGTATCGGGAAGCGCAAAGGTTCGTTACGCCGACGGCCGCACGGCGGATCGATCCATTGTCGGAGGCATTCAGCTTTCCTTCGGGGGACGGAGCGGTATTTTCAGTGCAGTTGTCGAGCCCGACCGAGAATCAGCTTTAATCGGCGCAATTGTGATGGAAGAGCTTGATTTCATGATCGATTGTGTCGGTCAACGGCTGGTGCCGCGCGACCCCAAACAAATTGTTTCAGAGGCGGAATAGACTTTAATGTCTCGTGTGGCGATCTGCCCCGGTCCTACTTATTTGTGGCCGGGGGAATGACGGATCGGTGGTCCCAGTCGACCGCCAGGCAACCTGTGATGGACGGACCAATCTGATTCCAAAGGTGGTCTCCGGTCGGCACTTGCAACAAACGTTACATATTCCATTCCACATTGTTTGCAACGGACGTAGTAATTTAATCCACTTCCGTGTACGCCATCGACGAGTCCCAGGCCCGAATTCAGAAACGTTCGACACCCGCAACTAGCGCAAGCTGCAGGTTGGTAAATCGTAGGGCCAAGATCCAATGCTTTTCGACGTTTCCAGAATCGCCAGAATGTCATAACTCGTCCCCGCTCTATTTCCGCCAGACATGGCGGCGAATGGGCGAAATCTTAGCATCCGATCTTAATTGGACCAAATCTAGCTGATGCGGGAAATTGCGCGGCCTACCGCTTCGCTAATCTCTCAAATTCTTCGCCCCGCTTCTCGAAATTCACGAACTGATCGTAGCTGGCAAAGCCGGGGCTTAGCAGCACAACATCGCCGTCCCGCGCGATCTGGCGAGCGATCTTCATGGCCGTCGCCAGATCGTGGCAACGATAAACCGAGGCCGCCCCCTCCAGCGGGGATTGCTCCAGCAAATCCGCGTGCTTCACGAGTTCCGCGCACATCACGGTGATCGGCAATCCCTTGTCATATCCGCCGACGATCTGAATCACTTTTTTCACGGGAAATGAATCCAGCGCGGCGATGGCGGCTTCGGGAATGGTTGCATTGGAATCGTCGAAGAACCGCACGCCGCCGGATTCGTGGACCAATTTCAGGCGATGCTCCAAACCCGCAAAGTCCGACAGCGCCTGCTGCGCCGCGCCCCAGTCGATTCCGAAAATCCCCGCGGCGGCGAAAGCCCCCTGGGCGTTGAGTTGGTTGTGGATTCCGGGAATTTTCAATGCAAAATGTTTGGCGTTGCGCGTGCCGTAAAAAATCGCTTTTCCTTTCGCCTCGCGCGCCAAGCCGCGCGTCATCGCATCCTGCTCATTGAGCACCACATAATCTTCCGGTCCCTGGAACTTCAGCAGATTCTTCTTCGCCTCGACATACGCCTCCAGCGTGCCGTGCCATTCCAGATGGTCCGGCGAAATCAGCGTCACCACCGCCACATGCGGCGACCAGCGGCTTTCGCCCAGATGCTCCAGCATGAAACTCGACAACTCCAGCACAACCAGGTGCTCCTTCTTGATCTGATCCAAATGTGGCAGAAGAGATTTACCGATGTTCCCCCCGACCCAGGTGGTGAATTGCGTTTGCAGGATTCGTCCGATCATGGCGGTGGTGGTGGATTTCCCCTTGGTGCCGGTGACGCCGATGATCGGAGCGGGGCATCGCTCAATGAACAGCCGGATTTCCGTGGTGATCGGCACCCCCGCCGCCCGCGCCGCCTGCAGATATTCATTCTTCGGTGGAATCGCCGGCGATGCGACAACCAGATCCGCGCTGGCGAAATCCTCGATGCGATGCTCCCCCAACCGAAACTCCACCGGCAACCCCTCGAGTTGCTTGATCGAATCGGTCAACTCATCCGCGCGCGACCGATCGGTGACCAGCACATTGGCCCCCTGCTCGCAGAGCCAGCGCGCGACGGCGATTCCGCCGCCGAAACGACCCAGGCCCGCCACCGTCACTTTCCGCCCGTTCAAAATCACATCTTCCCCAGCACGGTGGCCAGGTCCCGTTTCATGTCCAACACCGCCGCTTCCACGCATTTTTCCCAGTCGTCGCCGAATTGGGAAGAATATTTTTTCTCCTGATGGGCGTAAAGAATGCTTCGGCTGGCCGAAACAATCGCGCCCTGGCCGCCCTCGAACGCCGCCCGTGTCATATCGGCTGTCGCGCCCTGCGTGCCGTAACCGGGAAGCAGGAAAATTGATTTCGGAAGGCGCTGGCGCAATTCGGCCAATGCCTGGGGCTGGGTCGCCCCGATGACAGCGCCGATGCTGCTGAATCCGCGCTTGCCCACGAGCGCCGCATCCGCCGCCAGCGGCGCGAGCTTTTCGGCCAACATCTCCGACCAGCTTTGCCCACTGGCCAACTTCGCATCCTGCAAAACCGCCGATCCGGGATTGCTCGTCCGCACCAACACGAACAGACCCTTGTTGAATTCCCTCGCCGTCTGGATGAAAGGCTCCAGCGTGTCCAGCCCCAGCATCGGATTAACCGTGATCGCGTCCGGCGTCACCAATCCCTCTTCATCCCCGGAAGTCTGCTCCGCCAGATGCCCAGCCGCGTAAGCCGCCGCGGTCGAACCGATGTCGCCGCGCTTCACATCCCCGATGACCAATAATCCCAACTCGCTCGCCTCGTGGATCAGACTGTAATACGCCTCGACCCCGTCCCACAGATATTTCTCAAAAAAAGCCGACTGAAATTTCACGATCGGCACCAGCGGAGCGACGATTTTCAAAATTCGTGTGGTGAAATCGAAGATGGCATCCACCGCCGATTCCCGAGTGTCATCGCGGGATTGAAATTTCGCGCGGATCGAAGCAGGGATGGATTCCAGAACCGGATCGATCCCGACGCAGATGGGCCCATGCGTGTAATCAATGGCATCCAGCAACCGATCGCAGAACATTTCGGACATGTTCGGCATCATATCGAACCAACGGGAACCCGGCGACGTTCCCACCCTCTTTATCCCGGCCGGCCTGGGCATGAGTTTAATTGATGGCATCCAGCAACCAATCGGAAAACAATTCCCGCAAGAAACGCATGATAGCGGCGGATGGGTCGGGGGAATGGATTGGAGACCGGATGAAAATGCGGGCGATTGTAGAACGTTATTCCGCGGAAAGGACGGTCGCCACGGAAACATCTTCGTCAATCAGGGGCCAGTGAACACCAATCCCGTTGCCGATTAATCTCCAGTTGCCGCGCTGTTCCGAAGTCGCTTGCAAAAGTCTGGGAAACCAAGCCAACGGCACGCTCACCTGACGGCCATCGGCAAGCCTCATAATAAGATCATCGGCGGCGAAGGAGACATCAACCGCGAATGGTTCGACCTTGATCTCTAAGATGCTCATGCCATTTCTCCTCGAACAATCGAGCGTTCTCCTGCACCATTGTACGTAGTTCGGTCAACTCGTGCGACTTAAAACCGCGATTGCGAGCCAGGGCCACGGGATTCACCCAGAATTTCGCGTACGAGTCATCGCGCTCCACATGAATGTGCGGCGGCTCGTTTGCTTCACGGCTGAAGAAAAAGAACCGATATGGGCCCTTTCGCAATACCGTCGGCATTGCAGCAATCTATCGTTCAATTGATCCGGTGCAATCATCATCTTCCCGGCTTTGGCTTTCGTGCCTGTTTCAAAGCCAACGCCATCAGCGCCATTTGCGGGTCGCTGGCGGCTTGGCCGTCTTTGGGCCGGACACGTTGCCAGTTGCCGTCGGAGTGCAATTCCCACGCATTTCCCGTGGCATTTCGCATGATTTGCAGGATTTCCCGAAGCCGCTCGCGCAGTGACGGATCGACGATCGGCGTAACTGCCTCAACGCGGAAATCGAGATTGCGGTTCATCCAGTCGGCCGAGCCGATGTAAAATTCTTCCTCGCCGCCGTTGAGAAAATGGTAGATGCGCGAGTGTTCCAGGAATCGACCCAGGATGCTGGTGATGCGGATATTTTCGGACATCCCCGCAACGCCCGGCCGCAGGCAGCAGAATCCGCGGACGAACAATTCGATCTTCACCCCTGCGCGGGATGCATCGTAAAGCTCGGTGATGATCTTGGAGTCCTGCAGCGCGTTCATCTTGGCCGTGATGTGCGCCGGCCGACCGGCTTTGGCGTGCTCGGCCTCGCGGCGAATCTTCAGAACGAATCGCTCCCGCATGTTCACCGGCGCCACCAGCAGCATGCGATAGTCGCGCTTCAGCGACTGGCCGGTGAGATAGTGGAACAAGTCGATCACATCGCCGGTGAGAAGAGGATTGCAGGTGAAGAGGCCCAGATCGGTGTACATCTGGGCGGTGCGCGAGTTGTAATTTCCCGTGCCGATATGGCAATAAGTCCGCAACCCATCCGATTCCTCTCGGACGATCATCACCAGTTTGGTGTGGGTCTTGAGCCCCAACACCCCGTACACTACGTGTACGCCGGCGGTTTCCAATGTCTGGGCGAGTTCCACGTTCCGTTGTTCGTCGAAGCGGGCCTTGAGCTCCACCAGCACCGCCACCTGCTTGCCACTCTCGGCCGCGTGGATGAGCGAAAGCACGAACGGCGAATCAGCCGTGGTGCGATAGAGCGTCATCTTGATCGCCAGCACTTTCGGATCGAGCACCGCCGTCGCGATGAATTTTTCGACGCTCTCGGCAAACGATTCGTAAGGATGATGCACCATCAAATCGCCGGCGCGAATGACGGCGAATATGTCCACATCCTCGCCGGCCAGTCGCGGCGGAGTCGTCGGCGTCCAGGGTTTGAATTTGAGATGCGGCAAATCGAGATTGGCGATGACAAAAAGATCGCTCATGTCCAGCGGGCCAGGTGTGGAATAGATGCTGCGGGGATCGACCTCCACGCCGCTGACGATGAATTCCCGCATGATCGGCGACATCGACTGCGCCAATTCCAGCCGCACCACCCGCGCCATCCGCCGGGCACGCAATTCCTGCTCGACCAGTTGCAGCAGATCATCCGCATCTTCGGCGTCCATTTCGATGTCGGCGTTTCGTGTCACACGAAACGGCTGCGATTCGACAACAATCATCCCCGGAAACAGCAGCGAAAGATTCGCCCCCATCACCTGCTCCAGCGGAACGAAGTGCAGTTTGTTCGGCAACGGCACCCAACGCGGAAGATTCTCCGGAACTTTGATTCGCACAAATCGCCGGTCTTTTCGGGTTGGATGCTCCAGCATCACGCCGACGGAATTGCTCAGGTTGGAAATGAACGGAAACGGATGCCCCGGATCGACCGTCAGAGGCGTGAGAATGGGAAACGCCTTTTTCACAAAGAAATCATCCGCGGCCGTGCGATCCAGCTCGTCGAGTTTTTCATAATCCCGAATGAAAACGCCCTCGCGCTCCAAAGCCGGCTTCAAATCTTCCATCCAGCATTTCACGTGTGTTTCCAGCATCGGCCCCAGCTTGGCGTGGATGGCGTCGATTTGTTGTTCCGGCGTTAATCCATCGGCGGAAAGCTCCGAGACATGCGCCACGAGCTGCCGTTCCAGCCCACCGACGCGCTTCATGAAGAACTCGTCGAGGTTCGAGGAAAAAATCGCCAGAAACCGCACGCGCTCCAGCAATGGATTGGATGTATCCGTCGCCAAATCCAGCACGCGCTGATTGAAATCCAGCCAGCTCAGCTCACGATTGAGAAACGGGGACAGAGGCGTTGTTGGTGCAGGCGCAAGATTGGTCGTGGATTGAAGCATGGCTAAATGACTATCGGCGAAAATAGAAGTTCGCTATTTGATTGAGATCTTCCAAATCCCCCAGGTCCCGCCGCGATTGCTGCGGAAATAGATGGCGTCGCCCGTGGGATCGAAGCTGGGGCAATCATCGATGCTTCCGTTGGTGGTGATCTGGATCGGTTTGTCCGGATGCGTCAGGTCGAGAATCCAGATATCGGGATTGCGATGGCGATCCTCATCCATCCCACGATCGCTGACGTAGGCGACGAGATTGCCATCCTGCGACCAGGTCGGGTCGTAGCAATCGGAATCCGGGTCGTTGGTGAGATTCACCGGCGGACCGCCGCGATCGGGGATGCGATAAATCTCCCGATTGTTCGTCCGGGAATTAAGGCTGGTGAACACGATGCTGTCGGCCTTGGGGCTGATGTGCGGCTGGCTGACGGGGATTGTCGTCAGGTCAGATCGCGGTCCGCCTTCCATCGGGGACATATAAAGCTGTGCTTCCGCCAGACTATCGGAGAAGACCTGATAGAAGAGCCGAGGATGCGGGCCGGCGTCGATGGTCGGCCACAAATCCTGTTCTTCATCGTTGGTGAGTTGCTCGATTCCCCCGCCGCCGGTGATGCTTTTGCGCCAGATATTCAATCGCCGGCCGGCGCGGTTGGAGCAGTAGACGACTTCATTCCCATCCGGTGTGAAGGCGGGCATGATGTCTAGTGATTTCCCATCCGTGATCTGCTGGACCCCGCCGGTGGCATCGGTGGAGATCGCCAGGATTTGCGAGCGGACATCCGTCTTGGTTTCGCCGCTAAGCACAGTGAATAGCAACAGCGATCCGGTCGGAGAGACGGTGAGGGTATCGATCGTCACGCCGGCCGGCGCGGAATAAATCAGTGCAGGCGGTTCCTTGCCGGACCCTTCGCTGATGTCCTTCATCCCCAGCGTGGTTCGCATCCTCGGAATAATCTCCCACGCCCCGTCAGCATTGCGTTCAAAGCTGAGGCTCATCAGATCGACCGGCTTGGTCTTCACTTCCTTGAGCGTCGCCGAGTAATCGCCGCGGCCATCCTCCCAGGCGATGGGGATGGTGACGGGAATCCATTCCGTTTCCTCGGTTTTCTTGGATATTGTCGCGGAAAACGTCGGAAGATCGCCGTTGTCGTCCGTTGGGGTAAACGTGAGATCGGCGGTCGGCACGCCATCCGGGCCTGGCGCGATCACTTTTCCATCAATCGTCACGGTCGCCCCGGCAGGATCGGTCAAAAATCGCACCGTTTTCCTCTTGGCCGGCAGATCGAAGTGATAGCTTGTTTGCCCATCATCCCAGGAGATGGTCGTTTCCAGCGGATCGTAGCCCGGCTTGGTCAATTTCAGATGACGGGTGATGAACTGATTGGCATCGACATCGAAACCAAACGCCCGGTTGCGATCCACCAGCGGCGAGTCGCCGATGACCTGCCCATCCAGCGACACCTCCGCGCCCGGTGGCTCGGTGGTGATCGACAAATCCTTCCGCATCGGCTGAAGCTGCAGCGGCACTTCATCGCTGGTGGGATTGGTTTCGCTAACCACAACACGCGCCGGGGAAAATCCCGCTCGCGCTGCCGTTACGAGGTATTGCGTCCATCGGTTTTGATCATCGACAGTAAATGGCAACTCTTTGGTGATCCGACTCACCGGCCCATCGCTGAGGGGTTTGCCGTCCACGCTGACAATGGCCGGCGTGGGGCTTACGACGAACGTCAATGTCCGCATCATCGGTTGCAGGGTGATATCGACCGTGTCCGGTCCCTTGGGCTCGAGGGTGATGGTTTGATCCTGATATCCCAGGCGCGAAGCGGTGACCGTATGCACCGCCCGCGAACCCCTGAATACGAATTTGCGGGTCACCGGTCCGGGATCGTTCTGCATGCCATCAATGTTCAGCACGCTATCCGCCGGATCGGGGTTGATGGTGATGGCCCGCCGCACAGCGCAGGATGAGAGCATTAGCAGACTTCCCAAGCCAAGGCGCAAAAGAATAGACCGTAAAACTAAACGGCGCATAAGTCCGCTCCAGACAATCAGACCGGCTGCGGATCAGATTTAGCCGAAAGCGCCTGTGGCGGCAACCGGAGAAGAGGATTAACCGCCAAGGCGCCAAGACGCCAAGGCAGGAAAATACGCCAAGGAAAGAACATATCTATTTGCCGCATTTCAAATCCAAAACCTGAATTCTTGGCGTATTTTCTTCCCTTGGCGTCTTGGCGGTCAATCCGCATTTCTTATGGACCGGTGGCCGGCCCCGTCGAAGCCCGTGTGCTGGCCCGATAGAGATCGATGGTCCTATCCACGTCAGCCAGCATGTCCTTCGCCTCCGGATAGTTGGGATCAATATCCAAAACCGCCTTGAAGCAGGTTCTGGCGACCACCAGATCATCCAGCACATAATCCTTTCGCTGATGGGTCAGATGAATGTACCCCAGTTCAAAAAACGCGGCCGGGTCGGCGTGCGGGGGCGGAGTGGCTTGCACCGCCATCGTTAACTGCTGCACCGCTTCGTCCCACATATTAAAGGCCTCGTAACATCGGGCGAGTTTGAAGTGCGTATCCGGATCGGAGGGATCCTCCTCGATGGCTGCGGCGTAGGCGCTGATGGCTTCATTCAGATAACCCAGTTCCAGAGGACGGTCGTGCCGAAGATTTTCCAGGGATGCCACGGAGAAATCGGCGTTGCCGGTCGCATCGGCGATCAATCCGTATAAATGCTCCGCCTCCCGCGCCAAGTTGGGAATTTGCCGCGCCCGCTCGGCTCGTTCCTTGGCCTGTATCAGGGCATTGCGGGCTGCCTGGTACTGATCGATGGCCGCTTCTTCCTGCGGCGTGGCGGGACGACTGGTCGGCTGCGTTGTCGCGGATGCTTCGGTGGTCGCATTCGACGGCCCAGTGCTGGCCGTCGGTTCTGTCGAGGGATTTGTCGTGGCCAATGCGGGAATTGCTTTTTTTAGTTGATCGGCCTCGAGTGCCAGAATCTTTCCCAAGTTCAGATACGGCAGCGCATCTGGCGTTTGGGCATCCAGAGGCTGCTCCTCATCGATGGCATGTTGCACATCCGCTTTTGCCTGCTCCGCCAACTCCATCACCTGATCGCCATGCCACGCCACGCGTCGCAGGGCGATCGATCCGAGTTCGTCGTACGCCTCGTAATGCACATCCGGCGGAGTCTGCGGATTGTCGAGCACGCCCTGCAGGAGCTTCTGCGCATCATCCAGGAGCGCGACGGCATTGTCAGACGCCGATTTTTCCGTGTCGGAGTCGTCGTTCTGGTGGGCGACCATGGCATCGTGCAGGGATTGGTCGGAATCGGAAACTTCGCCCCGGGCCAGGTTGTATGCTGCCAGCCAGCTATTGGGATTTTTATCCAGCGTATCGCTCCAGAGTGACCCCGAATCCACGAACGCCTCCGATCGCGCCCACGAAACCCCCGCGAGCAAAAGCACCGGCAAAGCCGCCAAAATCGCCGGCCAGCGCGTCAGCGGCGAAGCGCCGGGTTCGACTTCGATGTGTGGCATCCGCTCCGCCACCGCCGACACTACCAGCGCGATCAGTGGCAATATCGCCAGGTAAGCAAAGTGATCCGCCACATAGGAAAATCGGAATGGATAGACATTGGCAAACCCCATCGACGGCAAGAGGGCAAAGACATAGCACATGAAGGCCGTGAACGGCCCGCGGCCGATTTTTTCCCGGGCTGCAAACAATATCCACAGCACCGCCAGCGCCCCGATCAGCATCAGCCAACTCAACGGATCAGAAGCGCCGGGCACGATGCGCGGATAGTTGAACGAAAGATTCACCGGTGCGATCAATTTCTCGATGTAAAACCAGAAATCCCTCGCCGGCAGAAGAATGTGCTGGATGAAACTCAAATGCCACGCAGGGCCGTACGCTCGGACCGGGCCGTTGGGATCGGTTTCCCGATGCGCGGTGATGGCGGACAATGCCAGGCCGATCAGGAACATCGGGACAAGTCCGACCCAACCGCGTTTGAGCCGGCCTTTCCACCAGAGGATCACGAACAGCGCCGGCACCAGCGAAATGGCCACCGTTTTGGCCAACAGCGCCGCGATGAACAGGACCAGGCTCAGCATGTACGCTTGCCCGGAAGTAATCAGCAGCGGCTTGTTCGGATCGCGCTGCGTTGAAGCGAATCCACAGAATTCCAGATAGAACAAAAGCGCTGCGAACGTCAGCAGCCCGCTGAGAATATTTTTCCCCTCGCTGATCCAGCAGACCGATTCGGCCTGCAGCGGATGCACCGCCCACATGGCCGCGATGACCCAGGCGCCAGGCAATTGCAGCCGCCGCAAAGCCCGCCAGAGCACAATCGCCGCGCCCGCGTGCAGGAGCAGGTTCACCACGTGATACCCCATCGCTTCATCCCCGAAGAAATGGTGCTCCACCCAGAGCATGGTGTAGAGCAGAGGGTAATACTGAATCGTCCGCAGCGTATCGATATTGGCATACGCTCCAATCGGCGCGATCCACAGGTGAACCAGACCCTCAAAACTTTGCAGCGACAGGTTCTGCGTGACGTAATGGTCGTCATCCCAAATGAACCCGCCGCCAAACATCCGCGAGAAAACGACCACCGTCAGCAGCGACAGCACGACGACCCACAAATACCAGTCGGAATGCGATCCCGGCTCATCCGGGAGCGTCAGAACAAAGGGTTCAATTGGCTCGTCATCAGGCGACGGAGTGTCCGATTGCGTTTGCGGCTGCGGTTGATCGGTCATCGTTTCCTCTCAGGCGGATCACATTCTCGGCGTGACTTTTGCGGCCCGCTATGATTACATAATGTTCGGGAACGGGCAACGGAGCACAAAGGTCCAATAAATCCATGAAACTGGCCTGCGAACAAGTCGATGCGTCATCGGATAATGCGCTGGAAGAAGATTCTTATCGATTTCGGGCTCTATGCCGACGAACGGGCATTGGCTCGAATAGGCGACGATGTGGACGCTTCGAAAACCACTGGCTGGCCCGGCGACGCTCGCAGCGGCATTCGCCAGCGATAGTAAAATGCCCGATGGAACGTCAACAGGCCAGCCAACGGGCTTCGAATCGGCCGCGCTTTCCCCTATCCGAGCCGACGCTCTCGATCGGCACGAACACCGTGACCGAAATAAATCCTTACGCGCTGTCATCTCACCCCCGCGATTAACCGACCATGGATATTCCCACTATCCCAGACCAGATCACCGACCCCATCAATGCCCGAATCCTCGCCATCTCCGAAGACCGCATTCAGGGGTTCGTCCGCGATCCGATGGATGAAATTTCGCGCCTGTGCGGGATCGATGTCGATGTTGTCGCCGAACGGCTGGCCGCCATGCTCCGCGTCGGCACCATTCGCCGGGTCCGGCAGACGCTGATGGCCACGAACCTTGCCCCGGGGGCGCTGGTGGCGTGGGTTGTTCCACCCGAAAAACTGCAAAACGCCTTCGATTGGATGTTCCAGCAGGATCCGTTCTCCGGGCATGTCGTCATCCGCAGCACCGACGGCGCCGGCGCGGGGAGCAAATATCGGCTCTGGACCACGCTCAAAGTCCCCAAGGGATTTTCCATGGATCGGCATTGCCGGCATCTGTGCAAGATGACCGGAGCCGAGCAATTCAAACTGATGCCCGCCAAACGACTCTTCGCGCTGGGCGTGGGCCACGTTCGCCGGCGGGGAATGGAACCGGGGAGCAAATCCGATGAGCTGGCCGAGGTGCTGGATACCCAGATCGTCGAACTTTCGGAGATCGAGTGGCGGGTGCTGATTCCACTGAAGCGGGAATTCACGCCGGAGGAGATCGGGCGGGATATGTGGTCCAGCCGCGCTGCCGAGGCGGGAGTCACTCTCGAAGAATTTTGCTCCGTCGCCGAAGGCCTGAATCGTCGTGGCGTTGTCGGGCGATTCTCGACATTTCTGGAGCACGTCAAACCCCTGGCGGATG
This sequence comes from Tepidisphaeraceae bacterium, assembly GCA_049515255.1. Taxonomy (GTDB): domain Bacteria; phylum Planctomycetota; class Phycisphaerae; order Tepidisphaerales; family Tepidisphaeraceae; genus JBEKUH01. The sequence goes on from JBEKUH010000052.1 coordinate 45,722, forward strand.
GACAACGGGTGACCAAGTTCAACGCCCTGTTCCATTGGGCCATTCCGGCGGGCCGGGAGATCGAGACTGGGCAACAGGTCGGGAGATTCCACATCATGACCCACGCTTACTGGCGCGAGGGCGGGCCGGAATTTAACAACGTCAACATCATGGGAGTCGCCCACGGCACCGAAAAAGACGTGGTTTTGGCCCACAAAAAAGCCATCGATGCCCATCTTGCCCAGATTGGAATTCCCGTCAGTTACACCAACGTATTCTGGGGTGGCCGCAGCGAGATCAAGCCCAGCGAAATCTCCCCGATGGAGTACGACCGCTGGTGCCGATGCCAGAATCTCGACCCCGCCGATATGCGTGATGCATAGCCAATCCTCGTCCGACCCCAAAAATTGATCGTGTACAACTTCACAAACTTTCCGTCGTTTTATTAGTAGGAAAGAAGTGAGAAGAACATGATCAAAATCAAACACTTTTTGGAAACTCCCGAAGCCGACGACGGCCGGCGAATCTGGGTCGAGCCGATCGGCCTGACCAGCGACCTGCGACAATGGTGCAGCGTGAACCACGTGCTCTGCCACGTCGGCCCGCCGCGGGGACTTTGGGAATGGTTTGAGAATCATCCCAATGCGTACGACTATTTCCGCGCTCGCTACCATGAGTGGCTGGCCCGCAGTCCGTACAAGCCGGCGCTGATGCAGCTTGCCTCGGCCGCACAAAAGGAAAATATCACGCTACTTCACCAGGCCGATGATCCCCAACACAACTCGGCCACCGCGCTGTACGAATATCTGAGCGAACTCGAAGCCTACCTCAAGGAATAGGAGCGGGAGTTGGCTTGCAACGCCGCCGGGATTTTATGTTTTGCGGAGGAATCCCGGCGGCCAAGCGGGCCCAGAAAATTCGGCGATTTTCCTGACGCATCTACCTTCTTCGCTTTCGCATCGACTGTCCGCCGCGGCGGATTTGGCTTTTTTTAAGTGGTTTGCTCGGCTTTTTGATGTTTGGATCCACCTGGGCCGCGCGGCCATGGAATTGCGTGATGGCCAGATCCAGTTGCCGCCGCGCGGGATCGACTCGGACGATCCGCACGGTTGCGGTGTCGCCGATGCGCACGCTTCGGCCCGTTCGTTGTCCGCGGATCACGCCGCGCTTCTCATCCACTTGCCACCAATCGTCCATCAAATCTTCGTAACGGATCAGGCCGTCGATCAGCCAGGCGGTCAGTTGCACGAAGACGCCGAAGTTGGTGATCCCAGTAATCACGCCGGCAAATTCCTCGCCGATCTGGCGGCTGAGTAATTCCAAAACCTTCACCTGCCGCAGTTCCTTCTCGGCATCGTCAGCCCGGCGCTCGGTGAAACTGATGTGTTTTCCCAGTTTCACCAACTCATCGAAATCGGGAACGTTGTCCATCGCCACTGCCCGCTGCTTTTTCCCGCCGCGCGATGAACCGGCCAGATATTGCTCCAGCAATCGGTGGATTGTCAGATCGGCGTAGCGCCGAATCGGGCTGGTGAAATGGCCATATTGTTCGCTGGCCAGGGCGTAGTGGCCGATCGGCTGCGGGGAATATTCCGCCCGCGACAGGCTTTTGAGTACAGCCAGATTGATCGCAAACGCCTGCGGTTTTCCCTTCACGCTCGCCAGCAAATGCTGCAGCGCTTTGCGGTCCAGGTCTTTGGGCAATCTGAATCCAGCGGCTTCGACGAAGTTCTTTAACTTGAACGAATCCTCGTTGTCCGGCCCCGGATGGATACGCCGCAGAAACGGCACCTTCAATGAATCCAGCAGCCGCGCCACCGCTTCGTTGGCCTCCACCATGAACATCTCGATCATGGTGTGGGTAAAACTCTCATCCTCCGGCTCAGCGCCGGCAACTTTGCCCTCGTCATCGAGCACCAGCTCGACCTGGCGCTTCTGGATCAATCGGGCGATCTTGTTCATCTGCCCGAGCAACTCGACCACTTCTGGTTTGTATTGCTCCAGTTTTCTCGGCCCATCCGGATGAGGAATCTCGCGCGCCTCGTCGATGATCGCCTGCGCTTCACGGTAGCGCAAACGATTGGCGCTGCGGATCACCGTGTTGGCAAAGCGCGTCCGCACGGGATGACCCGAATCGTCCAGCACAATAAACGCGCTCTTGCACAGGCGCGGCACGCCTTCCTGCAAGCTACACACGCCGTTGGACAAAATTTCCGGCAACATCGGAATGACGTAGCCGGGGAAATAACAACTGTTGCCGCGCTCTTTCGCTTCAACGTCCAATGGGCTTCCGGTTGGAATGAAATGCGACACATCCGCGATGTGTACGCCGAGTTCCCACTGGCCGTTGTCGAGTTTCTCCAGGCTGATCGCATCGTCGTAATCCTTGGCATCATCGGGGTCGATGGTACAGATGATTTTGTCCGAGAGATCGAGCCGATCGGGCCATTGTCGCTCGGCATTGAATTGATCCACAACCTCACGGGCGTTGTCCAGAACCGCCTCGGGAAATTCCTCCGGCAAATTGAATTGGATGATGATCGAGCGGAGATCGACATCCTTTTCCCCGCGCTGGCCAAGCAAACGTGTGATCACACCCTCGGCCGGCTGGTTTTCAGCCGGATAGCGCGTTAATTCGACGACGACCTGCGTGCCCGGTTTCACGTGCCGACCGGCGGCATCCGGCGTGAGGATCGGCTCGGTCAGGATATTTCCATCCGGCAAGACCATCCAAACACCATGACGCTTGACCACTTCGCCGACGAAACGCTTTTGCGTTCGCGTGACGATTTCGATGATCCGGCCACGATACATCACCTTGCCGTCGCGCTGATCGCGATTAGTGATCTTGGCGCGAACGACATCGCCGGTGATGGCGCCGGCGTTTTCGCCCTCGGGGATAAATAAATCTTCGTGTCCGGATGGATCGGTCGGCACGATAAATCCAAAACCCCGGCGATTCTGCCGATAGGTTCCGATGATTTCGTTTTCGCGCGTGTGCTCGGGCGGGAGCACGACATTTCCGCCGGCGCCGAGCACGACTCGGCCGCCGTGCATCAATTCGCGCAGCGCCTCCCGGAATGCCGGATAATCCGATTCGCTTGCGAGATTGAGTTCCTTGGCCAGCTTACGAGGCTTGCTGGGCTGATAGCCGCCACCGCGAAGGTGGTCGAGAATTTTGTTTTGAAGAGGTTCAGGCATTAAGACTTTTCTGACTTGGGTTGCAATTTAGATTGTAGAAGATTGACGAAATTTTGATGTTCGGGGGATGCGAGGCCTTGCTGGAGTTGGCGCAAAGCGGTGGCGAGATCGCGGCGCAACAGCGCCGGAGCGTCGATCCACAATCCCGGAAATATTTCGCTGCGGAAAACTCCATCAGGGCCAGGAGTCAGACGGCGGAAGTCGCCGTCGCGTTGAATGAAATAATCCAACTCGCCTTCGAGCGTCCGAACAACAATGTATTCCTTGACGCCATTACGGCGATAGACGACGAGTTTTTCGTGGAGGTCATATGCGGCGGTCGTTGCGGCAATTTCAGCCACGAGTTCGGGCGATCCGACGATATAGCCCTTTGTATCGATCGTCGCCTGGCCACCGGCGGCGGGAGCAACGAAAAGGTATGCGTCGGGCTGCGGCATGTTATCCAGGTCGAGCCTGATCGAGCTATTGCTTCCACTATCAACACCCGGCGTCGCAGCGCGATAGTTGCCAAAGAGCACCAAGAGGTCGACATGAGGACCACTATGTCCAGCGTGGGAAATCGGAGGTGACATGTACACTTTCCCTTCAATCAACTCCGCTAATTTCAAATCCGGCATCGCATCAAATCGCCGCTCGAACTCCGCGCGTGTCAGATGATCGCCATTGAACAGCGGCGGAATGATGGGCTTTGCGGGCTCGGCCGCCTTGCTGGGCTGCACGGCCGACAATGGTCGGGAAATCTGGGCCATGGACTTGATTATAGCAAACTGATGGGGGGACTAGCCTTCAACAACGCTCTTTTCAATCGGCTCCACCGTAACCCCTTTGGAGCGCACGAATTCGATGGCGGCTTTCACCTGGGCCTCAGGTCCGATCAGCAGCACCGCCATGATGCCAATTTCATTCTGCACGCTGGCCTGGCGAATGTCGAAAGTCACATCCGGGAACTTGCGGCTCATCTGCCAGATGATCGGCTGTTCCACCTGCGTGCGCGTCGGAAACGTGAACCAGCAGCGGCGGGAAAAAGAAGATGACGGAGACTCGGGCATAAACACTCAGAGACTCTTTCCACCGGCGATCGCCGGCACGATGCTCAATTCATCCCCGGCTTTCACCGGAGTTTCCAGGTTCTTCAGGAAGCGAATGTCCTCATCGTTGAGATACACATTCACAAATCGATTGAGTTGATTCGGCCCTTTGAACAGGCGCGTTTCGATGCCGGCGGCCTGGGCCTTCAGCGCGCCAAGCACTTCGCCGACGTTCTGGCCTTCGACTTCCAGGACATCGACGCCCTGCGTGTAGTTGCGCAGCGGGGAGGGAATTCGGACTTTTACGCTCATGTTGTATTCCTTATCGGGTTATCGGGCAGCCGGGATTATATCCCATCATCATATCACCGCTGCCGGTTCGCGCGCTGGGCGCGACGCCACGGGCATTTCCATTAAATTCTTCCGCTCCAGGAGCGAATCGAAATCCGACAGCTTCGCTTCGATCACTTCCGGCACCGGCAAATCATCCTGCACCGTCTCCAACGTCTTCAGACCGTTGCCGGTGATGCTGATGACAATCGAATCATTGCGCGGGATTCGGCCCTGCTGGATCAATTTGATCGCCGCCGCCAGAGTCGTGCCGCCGGCGGGTTCGGTCCAGATGCCTTCGGTGCGCGCCAGCAATTTGATCGCGTCGATGATCTCGCGGTCGGTGGCGCTTTCGCCCCAGCCGCCGGAATCCATCACCGCATGCCAAACATAATATCCATCCGCTGGATTTCCGATGGCGATGCTCTTGGCAATCGTGTTGGGCTTTTGCGGCTCGATGATGTCCTGCCCGCGATGAATCGCCTTGACCACCGGATTGCATCCCGCGGCCTGGGCGGAATAAATTTTGGGCTTGTTGTCTTCCACCAAACCGAGTTCGATGAATTCCTGATACGCCTTATAAATCTTCGGCAAAATCGTGCCGCCGGCGGTGGGGACAACCGTATGTTGCGGAAGTCGCCAGCCGAATTGTTCGGCGATTTCAAACCCGTGCGTCTTGGCGCCTTCGGTGTAATACGGCCGGAGATTCACATTCACGATGGCCCAGCCGTATTTGTCGGCGATCTCGGTGCAAAGGCGATTCACATCGTCATAAGTTCCACGAATTCGCACCATCGTCGGGCCGAAGATCAGACTGCCCAAAACTTTTCCCTGTTCCAGATCGTGCGGGATCATGACGAAACAGCGAATTCCCGCCTGGGCGGCGTGAGCGGCGGTGCTGTTGGCGAGATTGCCCGTGCTGGCGCAGCCGACGGTGGTGAATCCAAATTCAATCGCCTTGCTGATCGCCACCGAGACGACGCGCTCCTTGTAGGAATACGTGGGATAATTGCACGAATCATCCTTGATCCACAAATCCGAGCAGCCCAGTTCCTTGCCGAGGCGCAGGGCTTTTCGCAACGGAGTGAATCCGGAAAAATGTCCGGTCTTCGGCTCGCCCTCGACGGGTAGAAAATCCCGATATCGCCAAAGGCTCTTGGGCCCGGCGGAGATGGATTGGCGAGTGACTTTCCCCTTCATCCGCGCATAGTCGTACTCCACTTCATACGGCCCGAAGCACGCCTCGCAGACATGCACCGGCGAAACCGGCACGCGATGCCCGCACTCTTTGCATTTTAATCCAATCACGTAACTCATTGATCTCACTCTCCGGCCACTCCGAAAAACAAAAAAAGCCTGCTTCGATAAGAAGAGGCTTTCACGTTCAGCGTTGATCGCGTCTTCTTATCTTCCCCGGATTCCACCGGGCAGGAGTTAGCACCAAATCCAAAAACGTTGCAATCCAACCAATTCGGAAAGGTTGCTGTGGCGTCGTCGGGCCCAACCCTCAGCCACTCTGGATAAGAACCATATTCGATTTTCATCGCAATATTACGGGGTTTTGCAAAAGTGTCAAGTTGGAACGAAACAGCGTAGTGGGGCCGCTTCACTGGGCTTTATAAAACACCCTATTCCGTATGATTCATGCCGATTCTCGCTCTTGACAGGCCATCCTGCGCCAGAGCCGACGTCGGATCGATTGCCAGAGCCTGTTGGAATTGATCAGCAGCACCAACGGCGTCGCCACGCTGCAGTAGCAGCAGGCCAAGACCCAGATGGGGCGGGAGCGCATCTGGATCGGCGGCGATGGCGGCACGGAATTCAGCTTCCGCCTCTTCCGGTTCGTTCCGCTGACCCAGCAGCAGCGCCAGGTTGTTGTGAGCCGGCCCCATCTTGGGGTCAAACCCAATGGCAATGCGGTATTCCTTCTCCGCTGTCGCCAGGTCCCCTTTTTGTTGGTATGCGACTGCCATCGCATAGTGAGGCTCGGCGCGGCGCGCGCGAACGCGCGGGTCGGGACTGTCGGGCAAATAGGGGATCGCCGATTCAAACCATTCAATGCCCTCATCCACCTTCCCAAGCCCGACGTATATCCTGCCAATGCTGATGCGCGCCTCGGCATGAGTGGGGTCGAGTTCAAGTGTTTTTCGAAATTCCTGATCGGCCAGGCGCCATTGCTGCGATTCGTACAACGCCACACCGTAGTTATTGTGCGCGTAGGGAGAAGCAGGGTTGTTTCGCACCGTATCCGACCAAAGGGCCACTGGATCGGCGTATATGCCGGCTTGCTTGCGCGCCAGCAAAGTGAGACTCGCCAAGATCAACATTCCAACGAAGCAGACGGCGGACAGATAGCCGCGGCCGCGCAAAAACCATTGCAATCCCCGTTGAATCAATAACAGCGCAACGGCGATGAACCCGGCGATGGCGGGGTATTGCCAATGATCCGACACCAGCGAGAACTTCATGAAATAGATGTTGACCAGCCCCACAATCGGGATCAGCATCAGAAAGTAATAGAAGCTGCCGAACACGATTCCCCGGCCCAATTGCCGGCGGTTTAGCCAAATCGCGACGATCAGCGCCAGCAGCGCCGCTAGCGGAAGGAACGCTTCAACAGAGACGTTCCCGGTCGGCCAGCGTGGATACATGAAACTTAGATGCCGAGGGAAAATCGCTTCGCACATGTAAAACCAGACGGCCCTTCCGGCGATGGCCAGCCGAGAAAGAAGGCTGTCGTCGCGGACGACGTCGCCGCCAATGGCGCGATGGGACTGGAAGTAGAGGGTTACAACGGCGAGTGTGGCGGCGATCATGAAAAAAGGCAGGACCGCAAGAAAATCACGGCTCTCGATCCGGCCCCGGCGATACCACGCAAGCATCAGCATCCCCGCTGGAAATGGAACGACCGATGTCTTAGCCAGCAACGCCGCCCCGAAGCACACCAGCGATATTGCGTAGACAAATCTAGATCGCCGCTCATCAAAGCGGATGAAACACCAGGCCGCGCAAAGGCAGAGGAAAAACGAAAGCGTATTTTTCAATTCGGAGATCCACGCGGCCGATTCGACGTTCACCGGGTGGACGAGAAACACCGCCCCCGCGAGCCAGGCGAGAGGCATTCCAAGGCGGCGGAAGATGCGCCACAAAAGGATGGCGCTGCCGGTGTGAAGCAAAAAATTGTTCAGGTGGAAAATGAGTGTGTCTTCGCCGCAAAGGTGCCACTCCAGCCACCAGACGCTCGAAGTCAGCGGGAAATAGTCGGGGGCATCTGTGGTGAACCAGAACCGATAAAGCCCGTCATGGGCCTTCATGATCGGATTGTTGGAAATGAGAAGCTCGTCGTCAGCCACGAAACGCCCATGCAGGATCGGCCCGTAGATCGACAGCGCCAACCCCAAGAGGCCCAATATGCCAATGAGCTTTTCCCACGGTTTGCAGGGCGGTTGGGTGGATTGCACCTCGGACATTGAACTCAGCAATTGGCAGTTGCCTTGAGAGAAAAAAATCCAACTAACGCTGCCGATCCAATTTTCACCACATCCATATCGGCGCGTTGATGGCCGCGGCCTCGGCGGCGGCGGCGACGGAAGGATTGGATTTTAAGCCCGTTGGAACCGAAGGAATTGCTGTGGGAACCGGCTGAACGACGCTCTGCCGGGAAGAATTGTCGGGGGAGTTGAGGATGGTTGGAGTTTTGGGGGCAACGGATGAACCATCCGAGCGCGTCGTCCACCATGTCACCAGCGTTGCCGCCGCGGCGATCCAGATCGCCAGCACCACCCACGACAACGGCCGGCGCATTTCGTCGCGGGAAATTCGGATGTTCCACGATCTCTTGGAGCGCTGCGGAACAATCGGCGGCGCTGGCGCCACGACCGTCGTGCGCGCGGCCTCTTCCACGGCCAGCACATCCTCCACGCGCAGCGCGTCTTCCTGGGAAACGTGCAGCATGTCGGCGACGCGCGATTCCACGGCTTTGGGCATCGGTCGCGGCGGGGGCTTGACCTGAAGCGACAAATCCACCGGCGACTTCGGCCGGGCGCGCGGGCCGCGCCGTGGTTCTTCCGGCGTCGCCGGAGACACCGCGAGATTCGCCGGCTGCTTGGTCGCCTCGGCGTAAATGGAATCCCAACTGCTCGATGCAATCGCGCTGAGCAATTCGCGCACTTCCGGCTTCTCGTAACTGGCTGGCTCCTTGGGGCGCGGCTGGGGATTGGGCATGTTGCCTGGCGGCGGCGTTTCGGCTTCGCCCGGCATGATGAGCGTGAATCCCGCCATCGTTCCCGCCAGCGCTTCGCTGGGATCGGCCGCGCGCGTGGGAGCGGGAGCGCGTTTGCGGATTTCCGGATCGAGCACGCCTTCGTGAAAAACAATCTTGCTCCGCCCGACGCGAAGTACATCGCAATCCTTGAGCAATGTGGTCGCAAGCAATGTCTGGCCGTTGAGAACGGTGCCGTTCTTGCTGTTGAGATCGGAGACCTGCCAGCCGGCACCGGAAAAATCTATTTTGCAATGGTGGCGCGAGAGAAGAATGTCGCGTATTTGAATGTCGCAATCCGGGGCACGGCCAATGACCATCGGTTCGTTGAGGTCCCGATGATCGACTTCCTGCCGTTCGGACTTGACGGCGATGTAAGGCATGGTTTCTCCGCCGGCCCGGCGCAGAGGTCGGGCTATCCGTATCTATCGAACTATATCTTGCCTGCCCACGATATTTCACGCAATTTCTGCCGATTATCGGCCGGCGAGGCCAACCGCGTTCAGATGCGTGGAATCGCCGAAATTGACGTAACTCTAGTTTGGACATTGTATTATGGATTACTTTACCCCGGTTCAGGCTGATTCTGCGATTTCGATCAAAAACCTTTTTGTGCTAATTCCACCGCTTTGAGCATCGCGCGGGCTTTGCTGATGCACTCTTCGTATTCGCTGGCGGGGATGGAATCGGCTACCACGCCCGCGCCGACTTGCACGTCGAAGCTACCATCGTGCCAGACAATCGTTCGTAGGGCGATGCACGTGTCCATGTTGCCGGCAAAATCCAGGTAGCCCACCGCCCCGCCGTAGGGCCCACGACGAGTCGTCTCCAACTCGTCGATGATCTGCATCGCCCGAATCTTGGGCGCGCCGCTGACCGTCCCTACCGGCAGACTCACCCGCAGCGCATCCAGGGCGGTTGCGCCATCGGCTAATTCGCCGCTGACGTTGCTGGTGATGTGCATGACATGGCTGTATTTCTCAACGGTCATCACTTCGCTGACGCGGACCGATCCGATAGTCGCCACCCGGCCGACATCGTTGCGATGCAAATCCACCAGCATGATGTGCTCGGCGCGTTCCTTGGGATCGGCGAGCAGCTCTCGCTCCAGCGCGGCGTCTTCTTCAGCGGTCGCGCCGCGCCGGCGTGTGCCGGCCAAGGGACGGCTTGTTACGGTTCGGCCGGAAACTCGGCAGAGAATTTCCGGACTCGATCCAATCAGCGTGCAACTCGGGCTCTTCAGATAAAACATAAACGGCGAGGGATTGATGATCCGCAGCGCGCGATACACATCGAACGGATCGGCCGATGAGGCGACGCGCAATCGTTGGCTAGGAACGAACTGGAAAATGTCGCCGGCTTTGATGTATTCCAATCCTTTGCTGACGGCCGCCTCGAACTGCTCGCGCGTGCAGTTGGGGGTGTAATTCATCGAGACCGGGCCGTGCGTGTCGATTTCGCCGACGGAAGAAACCGGCGGCTGCTGGAGCCGAGAGACGATCTGATCGATCCGGCGGCACGCATCCCGATACGCAAATTCCGCCCCGCCGGCGCCGATCTGGGCGTTGGCAACCACTTTGATCGTCTTGTCCACATGATCGAAAATCACCAGCTCGCTGTAGAGCCCCATCAGCAAATCCGGCAATTTGCGATCGTCCTTCGGCGGATTGGGCAGCTTCTCGCCCTCGTAATACCGAATCGTGTCGTACCCCGCATATCCCACGAGCCCGCCGGTGAACGCCGGAAGATTCTTATCCTTGTGATACTTTTCCGGCGGCAGAAGTTTTTGCAGATCAGCCAACGGATCGCTGCTGGGCGATTCCTGTGGCGAACGACCTGCACGCTGAATCGATGCCGTGCCCTGATAGACTTGATACACCAGCTTCGGCCCCGACCCGATGAAGCTGTACCGCCCGATTTTCTCCCCGCCGATGACGCTCTCGAGGAGAAAGGAATGCTGCTCGCGCCCCAGCACCTCAAAGGCCGTCACCGGCGTCAGGTGGTCGGCCAAAAGCTGCCGATACACCGGCACAATCTCCGCATCCGCGGCGGCGGATTCGAATTCGGCGAAGTTCGGAAAATAATGCCGCATCAGCGGGGTCAGCGTAAGTGGCAACCGCGGGGATGACAAGTTAGGAGAAAGCATCGCGTTCACCAGCCTCATTTCCCTTCAAAACAACCTCCCGAACTCGTTATTGAGCCGGGCGGTCCTCCGCCCGCGTTGAGCCACATCGAGTCCCACGGGCGGAGGACCGCCCGGCTCTATTTCGATGCTCGGCTTATTTTGCAGATCGATAGATGCAGCAAGGAGGAGGGGGGGGGGTAAGCGCTGCAAATTGTTGCATTTTGTTGCATTTCGCCCTGCCAAAGTATGCACTATTGGGCACAGAACGCGGGGCGACAATCCGCCCTTACATAGTGCAAACAAGCGGCCAAAATATTCCCGGGATTCGGAGGATTTTTTCAGATTTTTTTGAAGCACGACGGACCTCGTTTTTGAGCCAGGCGCGGTTGCGATACAATAATGCTGGCGGGACTACCCTTCGCCAAGCCGGACTGAAATGAGAAGAACATGAAATACACGTACGTCATTGAGAAAGCGGATGATGGCACATATTCCGCTTATGTGCCCGATCTGCCCGGCTGCACCACCTCCGGCTATACTGTTGACGATGTCCGCCAAAGCATCAAAGAGGCGGTGGATTCCTACCTCGAATCCCTTCGCGAGCATGATGAGCCGATTCCGCCACCGACTTCGACGGCGGATGTGGTGGATGCCGCATGAGCGATATAGCATGCCCACATGCCCTTCGAAATCACCACCACCCGCCAATTCTCCGCCAGTCATCGGCTACGGCTGTACGACGGCTCGCTTGAGCCGATGCATGGGCATAACTGGAGGGTGAAGATCACGGTCTCAGCCGCGGGGCTGGATGCCATTGGCGTGGTGATGGATTTCCACGAATTGGAGCGTCGCTCGGATGAGATCATCTCGCCGATGCATAATCGGCATCTCAATGATCTGCCGGCGTTCGAGAAATCCAATCCGTCGGCCGAAAACGTCGCCAAGCACATTGCCGAAAAATTGCACTTGCCGCCATCCGTGCGGCTCGTGAGCGTGGAGGTCTGGGAGACCCCCGGAAATTCCGCGATTTATCGGCCGTAAAATCCGAATCCTGGCCCCCAAGTATTCGATTGACCCGATCCGTCCGCGCCAATACGATGAAGTGTGCGGCGGGTGGCCGGTTTGGCCGATATTTTGCGGGTGATCGGCGTTAGTCCTTTTTTGCGTCGGGCAGTTTTGCGAGCGGGATGCTTATGAAATGTGAGAAATGCAACAGGCAGGCGACGATCCACCTGACGGAAATCCACGCGGGCAAAAAAATGGAGAAGCATCTCTGCGAGCAATGCGCCGCCGAGAGCCAGGTCTCGCCGATCAAGCAGCACACGCCGATCAACGAACTTCTGACCAATTTCGTGCTTCAGCACAGCGGCATGGCCAAGGAAGCGGGCGCGACCACCGTCTGCCCCGAATGCGGCATCAGTTGGACCGAATTCCGCCAGAACGGCCTGCTGGGCTGCGAACACGACTACGCATTTTTTGATAAAGACCTCACCCCGCTGCTGCAGCGGGCGCATGAGGGTGGAACACATCATCTTGGAAAGGTGCCCGCGCGCCGGGGCGCCAGCAGCGTGCCGATGAAACGACAAGTCGATATGAACCGGTTGCGAAAGGAATTGAACCGCGCGGTCGAAGCTGAAGATTACGAGCGGGCCGCCAAGATTCGGGATCAGATTCGTGAAGCCGAGGGATCGGAATAGATGCAACGCACATCTGTTGACCTATGAAACTGAGCGATCTCACATCCCAGGCAGGCGAATGGCTCCGCGGCAGCGGGCCGATGAGCGAGGTCGTGATTTCCTCCCGCATCCGGCTGGCGCGAAATATTTCCGGGTTTCCGTTCCTTGCGCGATGCTCAAAGCATCAGCGGCAATCGCTGGAAAAGAAGATCAGCGAAACGATTTTGGATGCGAAACTTTCGCCCAAAACATTGTATGTCGATCTCGACGCCGCCCCGGAAGTCGATCGCCAGCTTTTGGTCGAACGCCATCTCATCAGCAAACCCCACAAGGACGCGCAAGGGGCGCGCGGCGTGGCCGTTGGCGAAAATGAAACGCTCTCCATCATGGTCAACGAGGAGGATCATCTCCGCATTCAGGTGCTTCGCAGCGGATTGCAATTGGAAGAGGCCTGGGAGCAGATCAATGCGGTGGATGATCGCCTGGAATCGACGCTCGATTTCGCCTTCCACCCGCGATTCGGATATCTGACCGCCTGCCCCACCAACGTCGGCACGGGGATTCGTGTCAGCGTCATGCTCCACCTGCCGGCCTTGAAACTCACCGGCGAAATCGAAAAAGTTTTCCGAGCCGCCAAAGATTTGCGACTGGCCGTTCGCGGGCTTTACGGTGAAGGGACCGAGGCGACCGGCGATTTCTATCAAATCTCCAACCAGACCACGTTGGGCCGCGGCGAAGACGAGATCATCAGCGATTTCAAACACCAGGTGATTCCCAAGATCATCGAATACGAGCACAACGCCCGGAAGATGCTGACCGCCGAGCGAGCATTGGCGCTGGATGACAAAGTACATCGCGCGCTGGGCACGCTTCGCAGCGCTCGGCTGATGTCATCGGAGGAAACACTCACGCTGCTCAGCCACGTCCGCCTGGGCGTGAATCTCAAGCGTGTGGAAGACATCGACATCAACAAGGTGAACGAGCTGTTCCTGCTGACTCAGCAGGCGCATCTGCAGAAGATTCTCGGTAAGAAACTGGAAGGCGACGCCCGCCGGGCCGCTCGCGCTGATTTCATCCGCCAACGGCTTTCCGCCTGATGCTCCCCATCTATTTCGTGCATCGCAGCTTGGAGGATTGGCCGGAATTACTGCGCGACGGGCCGCTTCCCGATCCAGATCAGTGTCCGCAAAAATTCAAAGGCCGGGACAGTTGGATCACGATGACGTATTTGCGTCTGAAACCGCGCGGCGCCGATTTGCGATTGACGCCTGAATATGTCCCGGGGGAAATCAATCTGGTTTATTACGACGATCTGTCGCTCAAATCGCGGCCGGACCGGGCGTTTATCGCGGCCATCGAACCGGATCGCCCGCATGCGGCGGCGGCGGATTTGCGGATCGTGCAGAATCAACTGCAGGTGCGCGGGCCAACGGATCATTACATGGTTCATTGGCCGCAACCGGGACTGAAGCCTCGGGATGTCAGCATTGCGATACTTCCCTCTTCCGCCTCGCCCGGTACTCCGGGAGAGGGCAGGGGTGAGGGCTCTTCTCCTGAGGACATAAATCAAGACCCTCACCCTAACCCTCTCCCGGAGTACCGGGCGAGGGGAAAGAACCGGCTAAAGCGCATCGGATACGTGGGCCTGACGGCATACTTGGCGCCGGCATTTCGAGATGACGCATTCCGCCGGCAACTGGGCGAACTCGGCATCGAACTGGTGATCCGTGAAAAAGATTGGACGGACTGCCGCGATCTCGACGCCATCCTGGCGGTGCGGCAAGTGTCGGAATTCGATCTGGGGATCAAGCCGCCGAGTAAGTTGATCAACGCCTGGCGAGCGGGGTGCCCTGCACTTCTCGGAGCGGAGCCGGCGTATCAGCAGATTCGAAAATCGCCGCTGGATTATTTCGAGATTCGCACGCCGCAGGAAGCGATCGCTGCGCTGAAGCGGTTGCGTGATGAAAACGGGTTGATGGAGAAGGTCATCGCCAACGGGCAGTTGCGAAGCCAGGAATTCAGCATTGAAAATCTCGCCGCGAAATGGGAAGCGCTGCTGGCTGGGCCGGTGACCCAGGCGTATCGAAAGTGGCAAAAGGAATCAGCGATATATCGTTCAATGCGATTTGCGATCCGGGCATTTCGACACAAACAGGAACGCAAGCGATTTAAGAAATTGATCCGTGCCTGATGCGAAGAATTTAATATGCCCGGCGTTGCCGCGCGGTGGGGATGTTGAGGATTTTGCGGTATTTCGCGACGGTTCTACGGGCTAAATCAATGCCCTGAGCTTTCATTCTCTCGACGATCTCGTCGTCGTTCAGCGGTTCGTGTTTGTCCTCGTTCTCGATCACGGTCTTGAGCTTCTCCTTCACCGCGTCCCAGCTCATGTCGTGGCCTTCGGAATCGGTGGTGCCGCCGGAGAAAAATCGACGCAGCGGGAATACGCCGCGCGGGGTTTGAATCCATTTTTCTGAAACGGCGCGGGAGACGGTTGCCACGTGAATTCCCAATTGGTCCGCCACCTGGATCATCGGCAGCGGCTTGAGAAACTCCGGGCCCTTGTCGAAGAAATCTTTTTGCGCATCCACCACCGCGCGGATGACCCGCATGATCGTGCTCTTGCGCTGCTCGATGCTTTCGATCAGCCAGCGGGCGTTGCGGACGTTGTTCGATAAAAACTCGCGCGTCTTTTTGTCCTGCGATCGATCCTTGAGCATCTTGCGGTACATCCCGCTGATATACAGATTCGGAGCGGGATCGTTGCGCATTTCAATTTCATATTTGCCGGTCTCTTCATCCAGATAAATAATCGCATCGGGCGTGACCGGCGGGGCATCCGATGGGCCGATCTGTTTTCCCGGATATGGATTCAACCGTGCCAGGCGTTTGACCGCGCGCTGGATTTCTTCGATGGGCCGGCCCAGTTTTTTGCTGATCTGCGGATAGCGGTTCATCTCCAGATCTTTCAGATGCTCGCTGATCAGCGCCCGCTCGAGGGGAAAATCATGCCCCTCGGACATTTCTTCATCATCCTCGATGGCCGAGAGCTGGATGAGCAGACATTCCTGCACATTCCGCGCCCCGACGCCGGCGGGTTCGAGGGTTTGGATCAATCGCAGGGCCTCGACGAGATCGGGGATCGTGTGCTGAACCTTCGAATCCTTTTGCACATCTTCCAGCTTCACTCGCAAATACCCCTCGGCATCGATGTGATTAATCAGTGTCTCCCCCGCTTTTCGCACCGCCGGCGGACATTCGACAAACGCCCACTGCCCCAGCAAATGTTCGGCCAGCGTCTGTCCGCGGGCGGCGGTGTTGTTCATCGCATCCATCTTCTTGTCCCGCTCGCCGTCGAATGACGCGGCTGCCCCCTGGCGGAACACCCCACCGTTGGTGGAGAATTCTTCGTTCTCGAAATATTCGCTGATCTTGGCCAGCCGATCGAAATCTTCGGATTGGCTGGAATTTTCCTTGACCACCAGCGCTCGTTCGCCTTCGGAGAATTCCTCTCCCCCGCCTTCGGGTTCGGTCCCTTCGGTGGGGATTTCGCCGGGTTCCTGATCGCCCTCGCGCATCTCCAGAACCGGGTTGTTCTGCAATTCCTGCTCGATTCGCTCTTCCAGGGCCATGAGCGGGAGCTGGAGAATCTCCATGCTCTGGATCATCCGCGGCGTCAGGAGCTGCCGCATCTCCTGGCGCATTGATGTTGATTGAGTTAACTGCATACAAATAAATAGGTTATCACCGGCGCGCCAATGATAGGCACGCCGTTTGCTGTATCGTCAATATATCATCTACATTCGATAGGGCAAAGGGAAAAATGCCAAAGCCCACGGATAGCAATCCATGGGCATTATGTCGGGGCACCCTGCTTATTCCAAAGCTCCAGCATAAGCAGCGCATAAAGCCGCTGCGAATGATCGATTCGATTCGCCATATGCTCCTCAATCATCCCCACCACGGCCGGCTTGCGAAAATGGGCGGACGCGAACGAATCTGTCGCCAATACCAGATCGGTCAGCATCCCCCGCAAATCCCCGCGCAGCCACTGGCCAATCGGAACCGCAAACCCCATCTTCGCCCGGCGAAAAACAAATTCCGGCAAATCCCGCGCAAATGCCTCGCGCAACAATCGTTTGGGCCCGCCCTGAATCATTTGCGACGATCGCAACCCCGCACAGCGCGCCACCAACCCATGATCCAAAAACGGCGAGCGCACCTCCAGCGCATGCAGCATCGATGCTCGATCGACTTTGGTTAACACATCCTCCGGAAGATACGTGATTCGATCCGTCGCGGCCGCTGCTTCAACCGGATCGCGGCCAACCGACAAACGGGCATATGCCGATTCGACCAATTTCGGCAGCGCGATGTTGCCGATCAGCGCATCGATCTGCTCCGGTTCAAACAGCGACATGTACTGGGCATATCGCTTGGCTTCCGGCAAATCCAGCGAGCGCGCGAACCGGCGGATCCTCGACAAATGCGATTTCGGATGTTTGGCGGGAAGACCGGCGAGAATATTTCGAACAAATCGCGGCATCTTTCGCGCGGCCTGCGCCAACTGCATTGCGCGGTAGCGCTCGTATCCGCCAAACAATTCATCGCCGCCGTCGCCGCTGAGAGCCACCTTCACATGTTTCCGCGTCTCACGGGCAAGATAATGCGTGGGCAGCGCCGAGGAATCGGCAAACGGCTCGCCGAAAACCGCCGCCAATTTCGGCAAATCCTCGGCCGCATCGGGTTTGACAATAAAGCTCTGGTGCTCGGTTCCAAGATGTTTGGCAACCGCGGCGGCGAAGCGTGTTTCATCGTAGCGCGGATCATCGAAGCCGATGGAAAATGTCAGCACCTTCTGCCCCGCCACCGCTGTCATGGCCGTGGCGATGACGCTGCTGTCGATGCCACCGGATAAAAAGCATCCGACAGGAACGTCTGAAATCAATTGCCGTGAGACTGCGGCGCGCACCAGCGAGGCGGTTTCCGCCGCCGTCAGCGTTGCATCGGGGACAATGGTGTTCGGATCGAAGTAGAATTTGAGCGCCGGCAAATCGGTGCCGTCACAAATCAGCGTGCAGGCCGGCGCGAGCTTGCGGATGCCGCGATAGATGGTCGCCGGCGAAGCCACGTAGCCGTTTTCTAAATATCCAGCCAAAGAATCCAGATCGAGCGATGTGTCGGGCCAACTCAGGCAATGTAACGCCGCCAATTCACTGGCGAATGCGATCGCACTTCCATCCGGCGCCGCCGCGAAATAAAGCGGCTTCTGGCCCATGCGATCGCGCGCCAGAAATACCGTGTTTTCTTGTTTATCGAAAATCGCAAAGGCGAACATCCCCTCGAGATGATCAACACATTTTTCCCGCCAAACGGAATAGGCATGGAGAATAACTTCCGTGTCGCCTGTGGTTTTCCACTGATACCTCCGCTCGTCGTCCAGTTCCTTGCGAAGCTCTCGAAAATTGTAGATTTCCCCGTTGAAAACGATGGTCCGATGCCCATCCGTCATCGGCTGCATCGCGCGGGGATCGAGATCCAGAATCGCCAGGCGGGCAAACGCCAAACCGCATTGCGGATTTTCTGGCGTGATTTCCGATTCGTGATTGAGGGAAATCTCCTGCCCATCCGGCCCGCGGTGTGCAATGGCCCTGCTCATCCGCAGCAGCGTGGGACGGTCGATGCGATAGCGATCATCCCATGAAACCACGCCCGCGAATCCGCACATGCCGCCAATCGTACATGTAAGGCAAACTATTTCCCCTCCCCTGGTACTCCGGGGGAGGGAAAGGGTGGGGGTTTTTGCGAGATACCTGACGTTCGGCCCCCACCCCTGCCCTCCCCCGGAGTACCAGGGGAGGGGGTAGTTCAGCGAGGAAAACGCACCTTGCGCTCAGCCGGATCGCCTTCATACCACCGGCCCGGTTTGAGGACGATCTTCCGCAGCCCCGCGGATTTGCAGGCGATCATGATTTGTTTTTCCAGGCCCGCCAGCAGCACTTGCCGCAGTTCGTAAAGGTGCGATGAACTATCGACGATCACCGTCAGGCTGCCGCGCGAGAGCGATTCCAGCGAGCAATGATCGACCAGCGTCGAGGGAATCAGTTGCCCCCAGCATTCGGCGAGTTTGCCCAATTTCGTTTGCCGACGCGAGACTGACTGTTTGAAAAAGTCGATCATCACCGGGCCCAGCTCCGCCCCCACCGGCGGCGCCCCGCCCTTGACGGCCTGGAGACGAACCAATTCCTGATCGGCTCGGCGGTTCATTGCAGGTTGACCGGCATGATGACGTAAAGGAAATTCTGCCCCGCTTTCAGCAGGCCCGGACGATTGGGCGCGGTCATTTCCACGCTGATTTCATCGGTATTCACGACGCGCAGCGCATCGGCCACGAATTGCGGATTGAATCCGATCTCGATATCCGATCCCTCGAATTTGCAGGCGAAATTGATGGTCGCTTCGCCGGATTCGGGCGATCGGCTGGTGAGCACCACGCCTTTTTTGTTGAAGGCTAACCGCACGCCCTTGCTTTCCTCGGTGGTCAGCAATGCCGATCGGCGGATGGCCGAGAGAAAATCCGCCGTCGGCGCTGTCATCTTCTTATCCGAATCCTTGGGAATCACATCCTCATACGGCGGGAATTGCCCCTCGACGAGATTGCTCGTCAACGTCGCATGATCGGTGTGGAAGATGATCTGATTTTCGCGCATCTGCACGCTGACAACGGCCTGGGGATCGGTCAGAAGTTTTTCGATCAATTGCAGCGCCTTGGAGGGAACGATGGCTTTCTTTCCGTCCTTGTCCAATTTGTCCGATGCCAAATCGCCCTTGGCCAGCGCGAGCCGACGGCCATCCGTGGCGATCATGGAAATCTTTTTTCCCTTGGCGACGACCAACACCCCGTTGAAGGCATAGCGCGTGCTCTCTCTTGCGGCAGCGAAAAGTGTCTGTCCAATTAAACCCTTCAGCGCGCCGCCGGGAATTTGAAAATCGGCCTCTCCCTCAAAATCGGGCACCGGCGGAAAGTCGGCGGCGCGCTGGGTAAAAATCTTGAAGTGAGCATCCTGCCCCCGAATATTCGCTGTGTCCCCTTCGATCTCAATCGAGAGCGTGTCGTCCAAACTCTCACGGACGATGTCCCGCAATTTATCAGCCGGCACCAGCACATCCCCCGGCGAATCGATCTGCACCTGCTCGTCCCGATACCGGATGGCCACTTCCAAATCGGTGGCCGCGACAGTCAGCACCCCATCCGCCGCCGTCAGCCTCAGGCATTGCAAAATAGGCTTTGGCGTCCGCTGGGCGACGACACTCCCGGCCAGATTCAGCGCATCCAGCAGCGCTCCGCGATTGCATATCACTTTCATTACCCGGCGAGTGTAACGCTATCTATTTCATAATGGAAATTACAAATAGTAGTCGTAGTAATAATGCTTGGCGCATTGTGGATAAATCCTGGCGGAGGCGCGCAACGCTTTTGGAGACATGTGGATGCGCGCGGTATTATCGGACATTGGATGTGGATAAGGTGTCGGGACGAAATGCGGACGTTGGACGCGGGCGACCCAAATCGCGACAGGATTTTCGGCGAGCTCGGCCAACCTGGCGCAAGTCGGGGAAGTTCAAATCAGTCTCACATCAGGTTTGAGCAGGTTATTCACAGGTTATCGGAACTAGCTGTTCAAAGCGATGGCCGACCAGCAAAACGATCGCCGCGAAGAGCGCATCGGGATCGACCGGCTTGGTGACGTAGTCGTCCATTCCGGCCCCGATGCAGCGCTCGCGATCGCCATCGATAGCGTCCGCGGTCAGGGCGATGATGGGAATGCGCTTCGATCCCGGCGATTCGGATTCGCGCCTGCGGATCTCGCGGGCGGCTTCCAACCCATCCATTCGCGGCATCTGGCAATCCATCAACACCACATCGTATTTTCTCGCCTTCAGTGCTTCCAGCGCCAGAATTCCGTCACCGACGATGTCGCATCGCACGCCCACCTTCTCAAGGAGTTCCTGCGTGACCATCTGATTGATCTCGTTGTCCTCGGCCACGAGAACGTGCATGCCGTCCAGTCTCGGCCGATCCGCCGCCGTTTCGATCTCGGTCTGGAGGATCGATTCCGTCGCGGAGGCAATCGCGTCGGCAAGTCGCGACTGCGTGAGCGGTCGCTGAACCATCGCATTGAAATCCGCCAGGTCGCTCGATCGTGCATCGGTGTTGTCGCCTGCATCGAGCATGGCGATCATTCGTGTCTGTTCGAGGGAAGGGTCGCTTCGAATTTCGCGGGCCAGCCGCTCGCCGGAGTCGTGGCCAAACCACAAAAGCGCGACGACATACGGATTGTGCTCCGACACCGCGTTCCGCAGCGTCACCAGCGCATCATTTGATTCAACAACCCGCGCCGATGTTCCATACCAGTTTTCAAATTGCTCGCGAAGAATCCCCGATTGCACCGGATCGTCTTCGACGACGAGAATTCTCACTTTTTGCGTTGGCGTGGCGGCGGAATTTTCGGCAGCGCCCAGGCGGACGGTGAACCAGAATGTCGATCCCTTTCCAATTTCGCTCTCCACGCCCATTTCCCCGCCCATCAGTTCCGCCAGGCGTTTGGAGATCGCCAGACCCAGCCCGGTCCCTCCGAATTGGCGGGTGGTGGACGTATCCACCTGCGAGAAACTTTTGAAAAGCCGATCCATCCGGTCGGGGGGGATGCCCATTCCGCTGTCCTGAACTTCGATGCGAACGATCAGACCCTCGGCATCCTGCCGCTCGACCCGCGAACGGACGGCGATGGATCCTTGAGCGGTAAACTTTATCGCATTGCCGATCAGATTGGTCAGGACCTGGCGGAGACGCACGGGATCGCCCACGACATGCCGCGGCACCTCCGGCCGGGAAAAGCTCGCCAGCGTGACGCCCTTCTTGGCTGCCGCCGGCGCGATCAAATCGATCAGGCTTTCCAGCAGCTTTGGCAAGTCGAACTCCACGGATTCCAGGTCGATTTTATTCGCCTCGATTTTGGAAAAATCCAGAATATCGTTGATGACCCGGAGCAGCGAATCCGCCGATTCGCGTGCGAGGCGAATGTAACGGAGTTGCGTGAATCCCAACTGGGTGGTGGAGAGAAGCTCGAGCATTCCTGTTACGCCGTTCAGCGGCGTGCGAATTTCATGGCTCATGCGCGCCAGGAATTCGCTCTTGGCGCGGTTGGCGGTCTCGGCGTTGTTCTTGGCGGCGATAAGTTCCTGCGTGCGCTGCTCGACGCGCCGTTCCAGTGCATCGTGTGAGTCGCGCAATCTTAGATCCGCCGCTCGCAACTCTTCGTTGAAGATCAGCAGTTGCTGGTTGTGATCGACCAGTTCTTCGGAGGCGATTTCCATCGAGCGTTCGGACAATTTCCGCTCGGCGTCGTTGGCCTTGTACGCCTCATCCACTGCAGCGAGGAACACCTTCCATTGCGGCGGAATGGTCGACGATTCGGCTGATTCCACGCCGAGGTGTCGCACCATTTGTCTGGCAAGCAGAGGATGCATTGCTCAGGCCGCCTCGGAAAAGACCGTGATAGTCATCGTCTGATTGTGCAACCTGGGCTTGGCATTCTGGGAGAACGGCGCGATTTCGCCGTAGGAATAAAATCCCGTCATCGCCGGCGCCGGTCCCAGCACGGCGCGGACAGCTTCCAGCTCCTCTTCGACCCGTTGCTGCAACACCAACTTGCGTCCGACGCAACTGATGAGAATCGCCAGCTCCGGCGCCGCATTTCCCAATCCCTGTCGGCTCTCGCGCGCCGCGCCCGAAGCGCCGTCGATCAGCCGATCGAAATTTGCCCGCATCAGCCGGGCATGAAATCCCTGGGGAATCTCGCCGGCGAACGTGAGGCTCTGGTCCTGCTCGCTGACGGCCAGAATCGTGCGGACGATCGAATCCGGCGAATCCGGCCCGCGAATCGCCAGCGGAAACCGCAATCCACTGGCCGGAAGGGCCGCGGCATCGGGCCCAAGATATCTTTTATACAACGCCAGGGCCGACTGGCCGTCGAGCTCATACAACACGTTTCCCTTGGACCGGGTAATGATGCGTTCCGGGCCGAAAGAGTCCCAGCCGCCCAGTGAACCGTAGCCGACGCGAAGTTTTTTGCCATACATGCCAATGGCCACGACTTGTCCGCTCTGGGCGGTACCGCCGGAATAGACCCATGTGCGTGTAAAATTCGCGCCATCCCCGGAGAGTCCGCCGGTCACGGCGACATTTTCGGGAAGCCCGGCGGTGAGCCCCTCGACGAGCTCGCTGCCGTTGACGGTTAATCCCTCGGAAATCAGCAGCACGTGGACGAGATCCTCGGCAGGCAATTGCTCTGCCAGCCGAGCGCCGGCGGCGCGGCTGTCATCGGCGGTCGCAATAGCAGTGCTCACCGTCTTGATGCGTGTGTCATCAAATGCGATCGCTGTCGCAACGAGCGATTGCTCGAGCAGGCGCGTTCCGCAAATCTCCCCGGCGGTCGAGCAACCGATGATCTGGGCGCGCGGATATGCCGCGCGCAAATCTCGAAGCGGAGTCTGCTCGTTGAGCGATTCGCCGGTGCCAAAAATCAAAACGAGTTGGCCATCGTTGGCCGACCAGTCATCCGCCCCGCTCCAGCCTTCGCCGCGCGTCCAGGACCGTTGTTGAATTCGCATGGAAGCTGCCCTCCCCAAAAAATAGCGCACACCATTCCTCCACAATCATTCGGTGTGCCCCAAAGACGACTTAATTGATCGGGCTCATTTCACAAGGTTATCGGACGCTGGTGGTCGAAACCGGGTAAGATCGTTCGACTCATGGCGCGACCGCTTCATTGGCTGGTGTATCTCTGGGCGCTTCCCACGACGTTTTTGGGTTTGCTTTTGGCCACAGCCGCATTGATGACTGGCGGAAAAGCCCAGCGCGTGGACGGCGTGCTGGAAGTCTGGGGAGGCGCAGCAGATTTTTATCTGCGCCGGATCGTGGGAATCTTCCTCTCCGGCGGCGCATCGGCGATGACGCTCGGCCACGTGGTTCTCGGCCGAGATCTGGAATTGCTGGAGGTCACGCGCGCCCATGAGCGCATTCATGTCCGCCAGTGCGAACGCTGGGGGCCGCTGTTCGTTCCGGTCTATCTGCTCAGTTCGCTCATCGCCCTCGCTCGCGGCCAGCGTGCATATGAGGATAATTGGTTCGAGAAAGAAGCGTTTAAAAAAGCCGGGTAACATCGGATGGGATTTTTGGAAGAGATATTTTTTTTCGGTTGCGGTTTCAGCGCCGATCCACTTGGCCGGCTCGAATATCCATGAAAGGCATCTCCGGTCAACAAAAAAACTCTCCTCGCGTAAATCGCGTGTCGCTTTTTCCTTTTCAGGAACTCTTTTGGTCCGTTCGCCGGTCGTGACTGGCCTCTCG
>JBEKUH010000053.1:0-26742 GCA_049515255.1 Tepidisphaeraceae bacterium
TCTTCCCTGCCGGCGGTTTGAGCACCCAGAGAATCACGAAGAACCCCATCATCAACATGACGAGATCGGCGAAGGTGAATATCCACTCCGGGCACTCTTCGCATTCGTGCGGCTTCTTGCATTTGCAGGAACTGGCCATGAGGATCGGTGATTCGAGTTATGCGGCTTTAGGCAGTGCCGCCTGTTGCTTGCTGCTCAGGAAGCTCATGAGCTGCATTTCCACGACGCGCGGGTTGTTGCCTGCCTGAATGCTCAGGACTCCCTGAAGGATAATTTCCTTGGCAAACGCCTCTTCGTGGCTGCGCATGCCAAGTTTTTCGGAAATCGGGCCGGCGAGAAGGTTTTGCAACATGCAGCCATAAAGGGTTCCTGTGAGAGCGATGGCCAATGCGTTGCCGATCACGCTGGCATCGCCGCCTAAGTTGCGGAACATCGCCACTTGCGCGATCAGGGTCGCCATCAATCCGAATCCGGGGCCGAATTTGGCCAGCGTGCCGAAAAAATGCTTGCCGTGCTTGTGTCGCTCGGACATGGAATCGATTTCGATCCGCAGGATTCGCTCGATGATTTCCGGATCGGTGCCGTCGATGGTGAGTTGCAATCCTCTACGCAAAAACGCATCGGGGTTTTCGCGGGCCACCGATTCCAGCGCCAGTACACCATCACGCCGGGCGGTCTCGGCATATTGCACCATCTCCTTGATCACATGTTCAACGTGCGAATCCTTGTTCAAGGCCCATTTCTTCAGATATGAAACCACCCCGGTTATTGCATGCAGCGGCATCGACAGCATGGCCGCGCCGATCGATCCACCCAGCACCAAGAACATTTCCGGCGGTTTGAAATACGCCCCCATCGCCCCATCGGAGGCGTGGAACATCGAAAAAAGCACCGCGCCCCAGGCGAGGACCAGACCAATTAACGTCGCCAGATCCATGGCAATCCCGCAAGAGGCATCCATGCCCAGCCCGCCGCGCCGTCATCCGGCAACCGATCAGGACAGGCCATCGAATCCTATGTCGGCAAATCAACGCCCGATAAATGAATGTTACTGAAGTTACAGTGCCGCAGTATTATTACACCGAGCCCAGCAACGCTCCTGACTCTGGTTTGCGGGTTCCGCGAAAAAGTCCTCTGGAACCACCCGTCAGGTCCTTTTTCACCCGTAACCTAGAAGCAGGATTATCCTCAGATTGAATTGTACTTTCGTCATATAACAAGAATTTATTTTTCAAAACTTCGACAACGTGGAAAACGAACTATAATATCATGTCAATTATTTGATCGCTAAGATGGTTTTATCGCTTTATTGCCTAGATTTCGTGCTTCATTTTACGGTGATTCTCCAGGCCAAAACATGAAACTCTGACGATTTTTTCACCGAAATGACACGAAAATCGCCCGCTTACGGCCAGCCAAGTTGCACTTTTGTTGCGCGTAGCCATAAGTACTTTATGGATGGATAGTTAGACACGGAGCCGTGGATTGGCGCCAACCCGAATGCGCTGGATTTTACCGGATATTTCGCCGCCGGATACGTCTTCCGATGAACACTAGAATCAGTAATCCAAGAACGGAGGCAAGGATATAAGGTGCGTAGGGATCACCATGAAAAGCGTTGTTCGCAACGCATATGAGGGAGATAGAAATAATGATGGTCAGCAAATTGCTTTTGAAACGCCGGGCGGAAAGGCGAGCGGCGCGAAGGCCCTTGTGGGCGTCTTTGTCGTTGGGGTTCAGGCGGACGGCCTCGGAAAAATGTTGCACCGCTTCCTGTGGGTCCCCGACTTTCAGATGGGTCCAACCGCTGGAGCTATGGGTTGCCGCACTTTCCGGATCGAGTGCCAAGGCGCCCCGGACGGTTTCGCGGGCTTCCTTGTGGCGTCCGATCGCTGCAAGCGCGCGGGCGCGCAAATTGGTGCAGCGCACGTGATCGGCCCGAATGGCCAAGCCCTTTTCCGCCCATTCCAGCGATTGCTTGGGTCGGTGCAAGTCAAGCTGGATCGCGGACATCATCGCGAGGAATTCAACGTTGTGCGGATTGAGGCGAATGGCTTCGGTGATGAATTTTCTCGCCTTGAACAATCGCCGCTCGTAGGTATATCTGCGGCTCATAAGCCCGAGGATGCCGAGATACCGCATCCAGCGCCCACGGCCCTTGGAGCCGACGGTGATTACGGCCATCACGTAGTGCACGAAACCGTTCTCAGGATCGGTCCCGATGGCGTCCTTCGCAGTTTCGATCGCCTCTTTCGGCTTGTTGTCATAGTTCAGTGACAACGCCAGCATGCCCTTCGCATGGCCGCTGTCGGGATTTTGTACAAGCTCCTTGCGAAACTCGTCGGCAGCCATCGAGTAGCGCTTCTGATTGTAAAGAAGCATCCCGCGCTGATAGGCGATACCCACGACACAAACCCCGCTTCAGGAGAGCTTGAGATATTTCAGAATGTCATCGTACGCACCGCCCTGATTGGAATAGAGGGCGTAGTTGCGGGCCGAGGCGAACCAGTCGCGCGTGCTGGGTTTGACGGAACCGGCGGCAGATGCAAGGTCTTTGGTCGTCAGTGGCTGAATACCACCGCCGGCTTTCATCGCCTGTTTCAGTTTGGCTTCCACCGCGACATCCACAACCGCCTTTAGATCGGCGCCACTGAAGGCGTCCGTCTTTTTCGCTATAAGATCGTAGTCGATATCGCTGACCGGCTTTCCCGTGGTCAGGATTCTCAGGATGGCGGCACGCGCGGACGCATCAGGCGGGGGGACGAAGAGAATTCGATCAAATCTGCCGGGGCGGCGAAAGGCTGAATCAACATGCCAAGGTGCGTTGGTGGCCGCCAGAATTAATAGCCCGTCGTTGTTCGCCGAGATGCCATCCATTTCCGAGAGGAATTGGTTGATGAGATGCCGGCCGCCGTGGTGCCGCATATCAGCGCGGCTGGCGGCGAGGGCGTCCACCTCGTCGAAAAAAAGAACGCAAGGCTGGTTGCGGCGGCCCTGCTCGAAGAGCTCGTGGAGATTTTTTTCGCTGGAGCCGATCCACATGTCCAGCACGTCGTTGATCCCGACGGACAGGAAAGCGGCCTTGATTTCGCCGGCGGTGGCGCGCGCCAGATGCGTCTTGCCGCAGCCGGGCGGTCCGTACATCAGAATCCCGCCGCCAACTTTTTTGCCGTAGGCGGCGTAAAGTTCCGGATGCACCAGCGGATGAATGATCTTCATCCGAATCTCATCCTTTACCGTTTCCATGCCGCCCACATCCTTGAACGTCACCTTGGGGCGCTCGACGTCGCTGTCGAGTGTGGTCGGCTCGTCGGGCTGACCCTGCGCGGCAATCGGCACTGCGATATTGAGAATTTCCTCGTGCGAGATCGAGCCAGCGCCGAGCTGGGCAGCCAATTGGGGCTCCGCAAGCCCGGGGTCGGCCGAAACAGCCTTTTGGTAATGTCGCCGCGCGAGATCGAGATCGCCGGATTTAAAAATGAGCCGGGCGTATAGCAAATGGGCGGTCGGCGGGCAGTCGGTCGATTTAATGAGCGATTCGAGCACCGCCAGTGCCTGCGAATTTTTCCCCTGTTGGGCAAAGGCTCGAGCAAGCCCTGTTTTCAGTTTGGCGTTCTCCGGCGAAAGGCCCAGCGCCTGGCGATATTCCTGCTCGGCATCCTCCGCGCGCCCGAAGCTGAGAAGCGTTTGAGCCAAATGCTCGCGCAAGGGAACATTGTTGGGCGAGACCTTCAAGGCCTCACGTAGCGAAGAGATGGCTTCGTTTTCGGCACTCATCGGTTATTCCGCAAGGTTCCTGATGTCCCGCGCAGACTATACAATTATCCCGAATCTTCTGTCCGGATAAAGAGCGAGAGCGCGATCCACCGGAGAATGGGCATGACACAAATTCCTCCCCCGCCACCGGAATCTCCGCCCCCTCCGCCACAGGTTCCCATCGGTTATGGCTATGGATTCGACGGCGGAAAGCCACGCACCAATGGCTTGGCCATCGCAAGCCTTGTCCTGGGCATTTTGGGTTGCATTCCGTTTCTCAGCGGTCTGCTGGCGATACTGTTCGGCATAATGGGAATCCGAAAAACACGCGATTCCCTGATCGGCGGCAAGGGGCTGGCCATCGCGGGCCTAATTCTTGGCATCATCAGCGTGGTCGGATGGACCGGCGCGGGCGCCATGCTCGGATATGGATACAGCGAGTCCAAACCCGCCGGCATCGTCGCAAAACAGTTTCTGCAAAATGTCAGTGCCGGCAATATCAATGGGGCGATGGCCAACTCTTCCGGATTTACCCCCGCACAGCTCCAAACCCAGAGCGGTCAGATGGCGGCCTATGGAGCCTTGCAGTCGGTCAGCCTCTCATCATTCAATATGTCGGCCGTCAATGGGCAAACCACCATGAGCTTGGGCGGGACCACTACTTTCGCCAACGGCGTGAAATCGTGCACGTTTAATCTGGTGAAAGTAAACGGAACTTACAAGGTCACGGCGTATTGGGTTCAGTGAGGCAAAGCGTTATGTCGTCTCGATTTGTTTCTTGCTGAGATTCGGATATATTGTGCCTGTTTCAGGAGGTGTCCCATGCGTCACAACGAATTCGATCAGCCCTGCTTTCCAGCGCACCAGTAAGCGCCGACGAGGCTACCCCTCCGAGACGCATGTCAAGCGCGGCGTGCGGATCGTGCACGGCGACAAAGAACTCGTCGAAAAACTCGGCCGCAACGATCCATGCCCATGTGGATCCGGCAAATGCTTTCAAGAAGTGCTGCATGCTCTCGGGCCGGTTTTGACGGCGTGAACCGGCAGCATTATTCACGGTAGATCCCTCCAGCCGCAGAAATGCGGCTGGTGGTTTTTTTTGCACCTCTGGCAACAATGTATTCTTACGACAAGTAACAGTATGGCCCTGCAAGGACGACGAATCAAAATTGAGCGATGGATTCACGCATCCGCCTGTGTCGTCAGGGTGCAGGTGGATGCCATCATTCCGGATGCCGACCCATCCGAGCCATGCCTGGAACCCCAGACCATCCAATTCCTCGATGACCTGCAGAACAAGGCCGATCGTGGATTGATTAACGAGTTGGCGAGCGTTGGGGACGTTTACGTTCGACGCTCGGCATGATCAGGTTTTCGTTCCCGAATCGCCGCCTCAAGTTTACCTCACGAGCCTGCTGAGATATTCTGCTGCCAGCCGTCGCATCGTCGCGGCGGCAAAATTCCTTTATTGTTCTCAGGCAAAGGAATGCCATGCCGGGTGAAACGGATTTGCATAAGACGCTGAAGAAGGAAGCGTGTCGTTGGTTGCTGCGTATGGGGTATCGCTGCATTGCCGCCGAAGTGCGGTTGCCGCCGTTGGGGATTGTGGATGCGGTGGGGACCGGCATCTTTCGGCCGTATCACAATTATCTGTTCATCCCCAAGGCGTTGCCGCAGGTTTGTTTTGTGGAATGCAAAGCCACGCGATCCGATTTTTTGCGCGATCTGAGCAACGACGGGCAGATGTGGCTTTGCCTGCGCGAGCGCAACAGCCGACGAAAATCCCGCCGCGGCCGGCGATTGCGGCACACGGCCGGCCTCGGCAAATTCGATTCCTGCCTGATGCAACCGATGGCCAATCTGCATTATGTGCTGGCTCCGACCGGGATAATCCAGAAAAAAGATTTGCCGCCGCGATGGGGATTGCTCTGTTACGGCGACGCCGGTGTGAGCGTGGTGGTAAAAGCATTGTGGCAGGAGTCGGCCCGGATGGAATACGCCGAATCCGCCATCGCGCGTGCATTGACCGGCGACATTTTCCGCGCCGATGAGCGGGCGATCCACTCCGTGAATCGCGAGCTTTTCGCTCAGCAAATGGCGTTGGCCGAACGCATCCGTTCGATCCGGCCCCGGGCGATCTTCGCACCGCCGGCGGATCAGCCAGAAAAAATACCTAATGCGATTGAACCGCCAAGACGCCAAGACGCCAAGGTGGAAAAATACGCCAAGAGTTCATTCAATTTAATTTAAAAAAGAGAATGCGGGTAACGTCGGAACTCGAGATGCATGCCTTGGCGTATTTTCCAAACTTGGCGTCTTGGCGTCTTGGCGGTTAATCCGCATTTTTCGAGAACCGCTCTCGCGCCAAGAATCTCTCGCGCAGCGTGGCTATCATCCCTCCACAATGAGTTGGCGGACGGTCACAGATTTTGCCAAGCGGACTCCCATCACTCTGCAGCTTGCCGACCGGCTGGGGCGCGGGCGCGGGCAACAACGGTGGCTGGATCAAATCAATCCACCGCCGCCGGCGCGATTGACGCCGGATTTGCGCGGGTGGGAGAATCGAGAATTGTCGGCGGTGTGGATTGGGCATGCGACGATGCTTCTTCGCATCGGGGGCAAAACGATTCTCACGGATCCGGTCATGAGCAATCGCATCGGGCTTGGGCTGTGGCTCATGACGCTGGGGCCCAAGCGGCACATCGCCCCGGCACTGGAGGTTCGCCAACTTCCGCCACTGGATTTGATCCTGATTTCCCATTCTCATTTCGATCATCTCGATCGCCCGACGCTGGCGCAATTGCCCAAGAAAACGCCGGTGATCACCGCATCGCACACCTCCGATCTCATCCGCGACCTGGGCTTTCGCAACATCACCGAATTGGCCTGGGACGAGCAGGAAAAACTCGACGGCCTGACCATCACCGCCCGCAAAGTCCGCCACTGGGGAGCGCGAACATTTTTCGACAAACATCGCGGCTACAACGCCTATCTCATCGAATCCGATAAACACCGCATCCTCTACGGCGGGGACACGGCCCAGCAGGATTTCTTCTCCGACATCGGCCGGGTTGATCTGGCGATGATCGGCATCAGCGCTTACGACCCCTACATCCAGGCCCACACCACGCCCGAGCAGGCGTGGGAAATGACCCAGCAAATGCCGGCAGATTTTGTGATTCCCATACACCACAGCACGTTCCGCCTGAGTCATGAACCGATGGACGAACCGTTGCGAAGGATGCTGGCCGCCGCGGGGAAGGATGCGGAAAAGATCGTCATCCGCGAGCCGGGCGGAACGTGGACATGGCAAGAATCGGCGGTGCCTGCGCGCGTATGAATTTTCCCTTCCCCTGATACTCCGGGGGAGGGAAAGAACGCGCGCTCCGGCGAATCGCTGTTGTCTCTCGCCGCTGCCTACCTCAAAATGCTGCAATGCACGTTCTGTTCATCCACCAGAATTTCCCGGCGCAATTTCGTTTCATCGCCCCGCGATTGGCGAAGGAAGGCTGGCGATGCACGTTTGCCACGGAGCGGGAAGAGGGCGAACTGGAAGGAGTGGAAAAGATTCTTTACAAGCCGCGCGGGGGCGCAACGCCGGCGAATCATCTCTGCACGCGCAATTTCGAGAACACCGTCGCTCACGCCCACGGGGTTTTTGAAGGGCTCAAATCCCGCCGCGATCTCAATCCGGATTTAGTGGTCGCCCATTGCGGCTTTGGTTCGTCGCTGTTTGTCCCGTTTTTGTGGGATGCACCGATCATCAATTTTTTTGAATTCTTCTATCACGCCACCGGCCAGGATTTGGGATTTCGCCCGGAAATGCCGATCGAGGAAGTGAATCTACTCCGCAGCCGAACTAACAATGCGATGATCCTGCTCGATTGGGTGAATTGCGATCGCGGCTGGACGCCAACGCATTATCAGCGTGATTTTTTCCCGCCGGAACTGCGGAGCAAGATCGACGTAATCTTCGACGGGATCGACACGGATGTTTATTTCCGCCGCGAGAACGTCGCCGCTCGCATTCGCGCGGAATATAAAATTCCCGACGATCATCGCATCGTCACGTATGTCGCGCGCGGATTCGAGATGATGCGCGGCTTCGACATTTTCATGAAGGCCGCCCAGCGTATCTATCAGCAAAATGAAAAAGTCACGTTCCTCGTCGTCGGCACCGATCGCGTGCATTACGGCGGCGATCTGAAATTCATCAAGGAAAAAACCTTCCGCCATCACGTTTTGAACGAGGGGAATTACGATTTGTCTCGATTCCGATTTACCGGTTTCGTACAGCCGCCGGCGTTGGCGGAGATTCTTTCCGCCGCCGATGCGCACATTTATCTCACCGAGCCGTTCATCGCTTCGTGGTCGCTGGTGAATGCGATGTCCTGCGGCGCTGTGGTGGTGGCATCGGATCAGTCCTGCGTGCGCGAGTACATCACGCCTGGGGAGAACGGATTGTTGGAAAACTTTTTCGATTTCGAAGCGATTGCCGGACGTGTGCTGGAAATCCTGAGCGATCCGCCGGCATTTGCGGGGATTTCGCAGCGGGCGATGGAGACGGTGCGGGAGAAATATTCGCTCGATGTGGCGTTGCCGAGGATCAAAACATTCTTCGAAGAAGTCGCCGGAAAACGTCGTCAGCCCAAGGAACTGCTGGAGGATTTGCTGCACAAGGGGACGCTGGAGATGGTGCATCCGGAGATTCAGCCGCCATCGGCCGACGCCATTGCTGCGCCCCTCGATGCCGATTCGATGGAATCGGTGACGGCCCAACCGAGCGAGTTGGAGCAGGCGGCAACGCAAATCAAGCGGCTCTCCGCCGTCGAGCATTCGCCGGCGAATTGGCCGCGTGTCGTGATGAATTACCACGGGCCGGCGGGAGTGCTGGAGTCGATTGGCCCGGTGAATCATCCAACCGATTTGGCGCGGTTGCTGACGCGCCTGGGGCAATGGAATGCCCAGACGATTTTGGATTTGGGCAGCAATGATGTGGGAATCATTTTCCTCTGGACGCGCGTGGCGGCCCCGAATGCACGGATCATTCTCGCACAGCTTGCCGACCGTCCAATGCCGGAGGCGAAGGTTCAGATGTTGCCGTTTCTGCCACGGCCCAAGCAGGAGATTCATCGGCTGACGCCGGCGGAGAATGTCGAGGCGATGGAATCGGCCCTGGACAAATCGCTGGATGGCCGGCAATTGGATTTTGTTTTCATGAACGGCCGGCGAACGTACAAGGATATTTCCAATGATTTTCGCCGCTTGCGCCGCCGAGTGCGCGCTGGTGGGCTGATCGGATGGGACGGTGTCACCCCCATCATGAAATCCTCGCTGACCGATGGCGGCGATCGCCTCTGGACGGAAGTTCGGCCGTTGTATCCGAATCGGGCCGAGTATTTGGAAGGCCGAATCACCGAAGTCGGTGGAATTGCGCTGATTAAAGTTTAAACGCGTCCCCTGCGGGTCGCGGCTAAACAATTTTGGTTGCTCCGAGTAACATGCAGAGCATGACGATGACCGACTCTTCGCCCAGCGCATCCAACGTGATTCAGCCGCAGCAGGCGCTGGCGGAGCGCATGCGCGGGGATTATTCGGAGTTGGCCGCGGGGATCGGGGCACAGGATCCGGAAACCTGGCGGCGAAAAACGTGCCGGGCGTGTGGAGCGGGGGGACTCGTGGAGGTGCTGAATCTCGGCGACATGCCACCGGCGAATTCGCTGCTCAAGCCCGAGCAGGTGCATCAACCCGAAGCGCGGTTTCCGCTGACGCTGATGCTTTGCCAAGGATGTGGCATGGTGCAGCTTGCCCATGTCGTGCCGGCGCCGCTCTTGTTTCGCTCGTATCTATTTTTTACCTCCAGCAGTCGATTGATGAGCGAGCATTTTTCCTCGCTCATGTCCGAATGCTGCGAGGAATATGTGAAGCCTGGTGGATTGGTGCTTGAAATCGGCAGCAACGACGGCACGAGCTTGAGCAATATCCGCCGGCGGGATGTGCGCGTGCTGGGCGTCGATCCTGCGCGGAACATCGCGGTGATGGCGGCGGCGCGCGGGGTGCCGACGATTTCGGAATTTTTCACTGAGCCACTGGCGCGGGAGATCGCCCGTGTTGCCGGACCGGCGCAACTTGTCGTCGCATGCAATGTCATTGGGCACATCGACGATCTGGATGATGTCTTCGACGGCGTCAAAACCATCCTCGCGCCCGGCGGCGCGGTGGTGATTGAGGTGCCCTATCTGCTCGACCTGGTGGATCGCGCGGAGTATGACACGATTTATCATGAGCATCTGTCATATTTTGCCGTACGGCCGCTGGCGACGCTGTTTAATCGCCATGGGATGCGACTGGAACGGGTGAAATTCTTCCCCGTCCACGGCGGAACCATCCGCGTAACGGCCGTGCGCGGCGACGGCGTTTCGCCGGAGGCGAAGACCTGGATCGACCGGGAAAATCATCGCGGTCTGGCGAGCAAATCCGCCTACGAGCCGTTCGCTACCAAGGTGATTCAGGAGCGCACGATCCTGCGTCAGCAACTGAGCGATCTGAAACAACGCGGCAAAAAAGTCCTCGGTTACGGCGCGCCGGCCAAGGGAACGGTGGTGCTGAATTATTGCGATATCGGAACCGATCTGCTGCCGTCGGTGATCGATTCGACCCCGGCCAAACAGGGCTGGCACGTGCCCGGCACGCATCAGCCGATCCTGCCGCCGACGGCGATGGCGACGGAAAAACCGGATGCACTGCTGCTGTTGGCCTGGAATCACGCCAAGGAGATTCAGGACCGCGAGGCCGCTTTTCTCGCTCGCGGCGGGATCATTGTGTTGCCGCATCCGGCCGAGGTGAAATCCGTGGGGCGAAATCCGTGAAGTACTCCCAGTATTGAGCCGATAAAAATTCTGGAACCGCGCTTATGTCCACCATTCTTGACGTTGAAATCGACGGAGTGAAGCTGTTCAAGCCGAAAGTTTTCGGCGACGGGCGCGGCGCGTTCTTCGAGGCGTTTCGCGCTTCGTGGATCAATGCAGACCGCCAACGGTGGGTGCAATGGAATGTTTCCAAATCGGCCGGGAATGTGGTGCGCGGGTTGCACTTCCACAAATTGCAAACGGATTACTGGCTGGTGACGAGCGGGAAGATTCAAGTGGCGCTGGTCGATCTGCGGGCCAAGTCGCCGACGTTTCGAACCGCAATATGTTTGATCCTCGACGCCGCCGATCCAACCGGATTACTCATTCCGCCCGGCGTGGTGCATGGATACAAAATTCTGGAAGAGGCAACGGTGATGTATCTGGTGGATGTGGAGTATACGGGCAAGGATGAATATGGCGTTCGCTGGAACGATCCCGCCCTGAAGTTGCCGGCCAGTTGGTACGACGGCCCGACGCCGACGCTTTCCAACCGCGACGCCGCCGCGCCGCTGCTGGCGGATTTGAAGGAACGGCCGGGGGAATAATTTTTCGAATCTATTTGCGAAGCAGCGCATCGCGCGCGGCCAATGCGCGCTTGGTGGCTTCGGCGGTGGTTGGCGCCAGGGCGGTGAGATGTCCCATCTTTCTTCCGGGGCGCGGCTCGGACTTGCCGTAGAGATGAAGTTTGACGCCCGGCACCCTCAGCGCGGCCGGCCAATTGGGTTCACCCCACGTCCATAAATCCCCGAGCAAATTAACCATCGCGGCCGGCGTTCGCTGCGTCGGACTTCCCAGCGGCAATCCGCAGACGGCGCGGACCTGCTGCTCGAATTGATCGGTGATACAGGCATCGATGGTCCAGTGCCCGCTGTTGTGTGGACGAGGAGCGAGTTCGTTGACCAGCAGCTTGCCGGTGTTTGTCAGAAAGAATTCCACGCATAAAACGCCAACGACATCGAGCGATTCCATAATTCCGCGCGTGATGTGGGCGGCCTCTTTGGCGATTTCGGGTGGCACAGCCGCGGGCGCAACTGTCAGATCGAGGATGTGATTCCGATGGGTGTTCTCAACGACCGGAAAATGTTCGAACGACCCATCCAATCCGCGCGCGGCGACGATGGAGATTTCCTGCTCGAATTCCACCAGTGATTCGTAAATTCGCTCGACGTCCGGGGAATCGGCAATAGCGGTCCGCGCCTCTTCGGCGGTGCTGACGGTTGCCTGTCCCTTGCCGTCATATCCGAACGCGGCGGTTTTCAGGACGGCGGGCAAGCCAATATTCTCGATGGCGGCGTTCAGATCCTTTTCGGATCTCACGGCGGCAAAACTCGTCACGGGAAACTGGTGTTTGGTCAGAAAATATTTTTCCCGGAGACGATGCTGGGTTGTCTCCAGCACATGCCAGCCTGGGCGCAACGGGGCGAATTGGGCGGCGATTTCCGCGGCGGCGGCGGGGACGTTTTCAAACTCGAACGTCACCACGCTCACGCCTCGGGCGAATTCGGCGACCTTTTCGGTGTCTCCGTAATCGGCGGTAATTTCCACGTCCGCGACTTGCCCGGTTGGCGTATCGCTGTCGGGTGAGAAGGCGTGGACGCGATAACCCATTCGCCGGGCGGCGATGGCAAACATGCGGCCGAGTTGCCCGCTTCCCAGTACGCCGATCGCGCTGCCGGGGAGGATCGGCGATGATGTTGTTTCCGATTGGCTCATTCTTTTGGCGGGGTTCGCATTCGCTTGGCGGATTCGGCCCAGGCATCCGTGTATTGAGTTTTGGTTCGCTTGGTCGGCGTTGGAAAAAGGAATCGGCCGATTCGAAATGTCAGCAAGAGCGCGAGCATCAGGATTACGAGGATGACGGACATGAGCAGGAGCGCGTGTGCGGCCAGAATTCGGCGCTCGGGTTTGTCGGCAACGGCTGCCGCTTTGAGGGCAGGAACGAGATACCACACGTAAACCGCCCAGAGCAGGATGGCGAAAAAAACAAGAAAGCAGATGTACGGCCATGGCGAAAACCCGCGCCGGCGGGCAAGACGCCACCAAGACCCCCACCCTGTCCCTCCCCCGGAGTACCAGGGGAGGGGAAAAGAGGGTTTGCGGGAGGGGCCATGCGAATCGGCCATTTGATTTTCACCACCCCAAATCCGCGCGGGGATTCAGCGGATGTTTCTTGGCCATTTGATCGATCATCTTGCGGTCCTCATCATCGATCTGCTTGGGAACCATCACCTTGGCGATGACGATCTGATCGCCCTTTTCTTCGCCGCGGATGATGCCGTGGCCTTTGATGCGAAGTTTGGCGCCGCTGCTGGTGCCGGGCGGAATACTCAGGGTGCGCGTGCCATCCAGCGTCGGTACATCCACTTTGGCGCCCAGCATTGCTTCATAAAGGCTGATGGGAAGATCGAGATACACGTCCAATCCCTCGCGGCGAAAATAGGCGTGGGGCATGATGGACGTGATGATGAACAGATCGCCCGGCTCGCCGCCGCCGTGCTGGCCGCGGCCTTTGACACGCACGCGGCTGCCGTTTTTCACGCCGGAGGGAATTCGCACGTCGATGGTTTCCAGTTTTCCTTCGCGATTGATCTGCAGCGGGAGATGCGTTCCGCGCGCGGCCTGCTCGAAGGTGAGGGAAACAGGATATTCGACATCGCTGCCGCGCTCGGGCTGGGGTCGGCCGCGCGACCTGCCGCGGCCAGCGCCACCTCCAGCGCCGCGCGCTCCGAAGAGTTGCTCGAAGATGCTGCCCATATCACCGCCGCCGCCGAAGTCGAAATCCTCGACGCTGACGCCGGGCCCGGCTTGCCACTGGTGCGTTTGCCCACCACCTTGCTGCTGGGCGCGGCGGAAGGCTTCGAATGGGTCGCCGCCACCGCCGGGCATTCCACCCACGCCGGCGTGGCCGAACTCGTCATAATTCTTTCGTTTGGCCTGATCGGAAAGCACATCGTAGGCTTCCTGAACCTCTTTGAATTTTTCGGTGGATTTCGGGTCGTTCTTGGTGGCATCGGGGTGAAGTTTGCGCGCCAGCTTGCGATAGGCGCTTTTGATTTCGTCGGCAGAAGCCGTTTTGCCGACGCCGAGAATGTCGTAGAAATCGCGTTTGGCCATGACGGTAAGAATCTTAGCAGGCGGACGCGGCGGGAACCAAGTTGGTTGTCCCCGTCACGGAAAATCTCACTTTTCCCCAAGGATTTTGATGTCCGGATACCATACCCGCAGCACGCCCAGATAAACCTGATCATCCACCGGCATGGGTTTCAATCGCTTGTCCTTGAGCGGTCCATCCAACGCACGGCCCTCGATAGTCCAAGGCCCGCCGCTGTCAGAGTCGATCATCACCGCCTGGGGAAATTTTGCGAAGCGATGGGGGCGAAACGTCGGGAACAAATCGACATCCACTTGGCGGTCGTACACGTGAACTAGGCCGCTGGCCGCGTCGCGCAGAACCAGCAGCCGCTGGTCGCCATTAGCGAGGTTGATTGGGTCTGGGCCAATAGCGTCATCGGGGATCGCGCACGGCGGGGAGGATTCGATCAGAGTCACGGTTCCGGAAGAACCACTTTCCGGCGATGGCGGCATCGGAAACGCCGGCAGCACGGGCTCTGTCGGGGCCATCGCACCTTGGAGTGGCGGGACGAGAACCCGTGTTTGCGGATGCATCGATCGCCACTGTGCCCAGGTTGTTTTGATGGTGGGGATTTCCGATCCAAATCCGGTCGGCTGCTCTCCGCCGGGGGTTAGGCCGGTCACGCCGTTGATGAATTGGCCGATGCGAGAATTGTAAACCAGCAGCGTGTTGGCGGGCATCGACACAACCTGCAATTCTTCGGGCTTGATCGAACGATCCACATGCACGGCGAGTGCGCGATTGGCGAAGGGGCTCCACATCAGCAGCATCGGCTCAAGCTCGCGCATCTGGGCGACCAGCGGCGCGGGATAGAGGGCGGCATAGGGATAGGCGGTGGCCTGGCCGTCTTCGACGATGCCGACGACCCAATCATCATCCGACACGAAACTGGCCAAATCCGCCGAGACGAACGTCGGCTGCTGGTTAACGAGAAAGACGCTGTTGGGGTCGAGCATAAAGTGATGGGCCAGCA
Organism: Tepidisphaeraceae bacterium; assembly: GCA_049515255.1. Lineage (GTDB taxonomy): Bacteria > Planctomycetota > Phycisphaerae > Tepidisphaerales > Tepidisphaeraceae > JBEKUH01. The sequence continues at coordinate 14,774 of JBEKUH010000053.1, forward strand.
GCGCCAGGATCGGCCCCAGTCCCACGAGCCACCAGGCTCGTTTTTTCCCGCTGATGACCATCAGGATCAGGACGACGCAGAGCAGGATCACTAATGCTGTCAGCGGAAACTGCAATCGCCGGGCAAGCAGGATCATCCGAAATCCGTGCGGGAATTGGGCCCAGAACGGATGCACCCCATAAGCCAGAAACCCGGCGGCGAGAACGGCGAGAATGAGAACAATCAGGGGAACGATCACGCGGAACGATGATAAGGGAATCTCGTCGAGAACACAGTCAATCCGGCCGCGTTTGGGCGTGTCTGGCCGCCACTTGCCGCAATGCCTGCTCGATGGCGTCGACTTCATCGACGGTGTTGGTCCCGTGTTGGGTGATGTCATCGTACGCCTGCTGCACCTCATCCGAGCGGTCGCGGACTTCTTCCATGTAATCATTGACCAGATGATTGGCGGCAATGTTCAGCGCATCATTTGCCGCTTCCTTGGCGGTGTCACCGGAGCCATAGACATTGCGACCGATCGTTTGCCGCGCGATGGCGGAGGCGACGACATCGGCATCGGAATAAAAGTGTTCGGCGATCATGCGGTGGCCGTCTTCATGATGCACGATTTTGATGCCGGCTGATTTCGATATCCATTCGCCGACGGTCAACCGCAGCTTGATGTCGGCCGATTCAACTCTCACCACGGCCACCGTCGAATTCTCTTTTCGGACTTCATCCACAATCGCCCCATTCAGCGTGGCAACGCATTCGAAATCCGAAACAGTCACCCCCGCCTCGTCCGGCAAAGTCGCGGGCATCAACGGATCGGGAGCTAGCGGATCGTAAAACCGCGTGGTGGATTCCATCGGCGCCCACGTGACCGTGATCGAATCATCGCTTGCCGCGGCGGCAAAAATTGCCGATGCCAGCAGCATGCAAATGGCCAGCGATAATCTCCGCATGTTCACTCTCGGAGAATAACGGGGAATTCACGCCGTTGCATCGCTGGGTATGGCGACGGTACATTCCGGCCATGCCCAAATTAACGGTCGAAGGCGTCGGGACGTTCGATGTGCCCATGGGAAAGCGGCTGGTACTGGCGTTGGTGGATGAGGCGAAGATCGACCAGTTGCACCGCTGCGGGGGACATGCCAAATGCACGACGTGCCGGGTGACGTTCATCGCGGGGGAACCGGACAAAGTGACGCAAGCGGAGCGGACGATTCTGGCCGCGCGCGGATTGGGTGCGTTTCCGGGACTTCGGCTCAGTTGCCAGATTATGTGCGATCACGACATGCGCATCATCGCCGATAGCCGCATGTCCACGACGGGGCAGCAATCACCAGGCGATCGACCGTTGGACGAACTAACCCCGCCCCCGGTGTGGACGTGACAACACGCAATTGTTGCGCGATCCGACTGCGAAACGGCTCCGAACGATTGAATTCAAAATCAAATGCAATGCAGGGGAGGCGGGAGCCAAACCATCGCCCCAAGTTTTTTCTCCCGCCTCCCCCGCACCCCCACCACCCTCTTTTCCTTCCCCTAACCGTCCAAGGCGCAGAAGAAAATGCGGAAATCATTGGGTGATCTGCGTCGAGCGAACGTCCGAGGGCCCCACCATGCAACAGGCGCAGGGCAATTCTGCGCGTGGACGGTTAGGGAGAAGGAGAGTGGGTGGGGGTGCGGGGGCGGGAGAGAAACTTGAGGGCTTGATGGTTCTCTCCCGCCCCCGCATTGCATTTGATCTGTATTTCAATCGCCGGTCGAAGGACCATGAAAGTAGAACCACACTGCGACCTTCTGATGATGGTCCGACATTTCGCCATTTCGAAAATTTAAAAAATCTTCCGGGGATTTTTGCGGATTCGTTCTTGAATTTCGAGCATTCCCGGTCAAGATAGGCACGGAGCCGGATTATTCTGACCGATAACCGGCCGCTGGCGATGAGCCAGTATTGATACTGATTGTCGGCCAATGGACTGGCCGATAGACCCAACGGTTTGTGCGACGAAGCGCGTCGCAACGTTTCGGGCAACGAAGAACCTCGCCGAAATCCGGTTCTTCGACCCCAAGGACGGGCAAATGGATAGCTTCCTCATTCACGGCGGACGCCGGCTCAAGGGCAAAATCGAAATCAGCGGCAGCAAGAATTCCGCGTTGCCAATCATGGCCGCGGCGCTCATGGCCGATGGCAAGACCACCCTCAAAGGCGTCCCGCGTCTTTCCGACATCGATTCCATGTGCAAATTGCTGGGCGAATTGGGCTGCCACGTCTGGCGGCACGAATCCGCCGCCACCGACGCCGGGCCCGCGCTCAACGGCACGCTGGATATCGAAGTTCACGACGAAAAGCAGTGCGAAGCTCGCTACGACATCGTCAAAACCATGCGCGCCAGCATCTGCGTGCTGGGGCCACTGTTGGCCAAGCGCGGTAAGGCGATCGTCAGCATCCCCGGCGGCTGCGCGATCGGCGATCGGCCGGTCGATCTGCACGTTCGCGGCCTGCAAAAATTGGGGGCGGAATTCCGGACTGAAAACGGCAACATCATCGCCGAGGTGCGCGGCCGGCTGAAGGGATGCCGGATGTATCTTGGCGGCGCGCTGGGGCCGACGGTTCTGGGCACGATCAATGTGATGTGCGCCGCAGCGCTGGCCGAGGGGGAGACCGTCCTCGTGGGCGCTGCTTGTGAACCCGAAGTTTCCGATTGCGCGGACTTCCTCAATAAGATGGGGGCGAAGATCAAGGGCCATGGCACGCCGGAGATTCGCATCAATGGCGTGGATAAGCTGAACGGCTCCGAGCATCGAGTGATCCCCGATCGCATCGAATGCGGCACTTTCATCATCGCTGCCGCCATCACCAATGGCGAATTGCAATTGAAACATTGCAACATGGATCACCTGATCGCCGTGATCGACCGTCTGGATGAAGTGGGCGTTCGTATCAGCCGGGAGAACGGGACGATCTTCGTCAGCAGCTCGCGGCTGTTAAATCCCGTGGAGATGACGACGCAGCCATATCCCGGATTCCCAACAGACCTCCAAGCGCAATTGATGGCGCTATTGTGCCTGGCCGATGGCATCAGCGTCGTGACGGAGCGCATCTTCCCCGATCGCTTCCTCCACGTCGGCGAGCTGAATCGCATGGGCGCCCGCATCCGTAAGGAAGGGCCGACAGCGATCATCCAGGGCGTCAAGGAATTGCAGGGGGCGAGCGTGATGGCAAGCGACTTGCGCGCCAGCGCCGCGCTGGTTCTGGCCGCGCTGGTGGCTAAGGGCACCACGCGCATAGACCGGGTATATCACATCGACCGCGGCTACGAGAAAATCGAGCAAAAGCTCGCCGCCGTCGGCGCGGATATCGAACGCATCAAGGAAGGCAAAACGCAGGTTTCCATCGCAGCCGTGGCTTGAGCAACAACGTTCATTGTCCCCATTTCCAATCACGGATCTCCGGCATGTCCTCGCCGTGGGCACAGATGTACTGTTTGTGCTCGAACAGCTTGTCGCGCATCGCTTGTTTGAAATGACCGGAGCGCTCGCTTAGCTTGGGAACACGGTCGAAGACATCGCAAATCAGATGGAATCGGTCCAGATCGTTGAGCACCACCATATCAAACGGCGTGGTTGTGGTGCCCTCTTCCTTGTATCCCCGAACATGAATGTTGTCGTGATTTGTGCGGCGATAGGTGAGCCGATGGATCAGCCAAGGGTAGCCGTGGAACGCGAACAGGATGGGTTTGTCGCGGGTGAACAGGGCGTCGAAATCTGCATCGCTCAGGCCGTGGGGGTGTTCGCTCTGGGGCTGAAGCGTCATGAGATCGACGACATTCACGACGCGGATTTTCAGATCGGGGACGTTTCGACGCAGATAATCGACGGCGGCCAATGTCTCCAGGGTCGGCACATCGCCGCAACAGGCCATTATCACATCCGCCTCGCCGCCGTTGTCATTGCAGGCAAATTCCCAGATGCCGATCCCCGCGGTGCAATGTTTTACCGCCTGGTCCATGTTCAGCCACTGCGGGGCGGGCTGTTTGCCGGCGATAATCACGTTCACATAATTGCGGCTACGAAGACAGTGATCGGCCACAGACAGCAGCGTGTTGGCATCCGGGGCTAGATAGACCCGAATCACATCCGCCTTTTTGTTCATTACATGATCAATAAAACCGGGGTCCTGGTGGCTGAAGCCATTATGGTCCTGCCGCCAGACGTGGCTGGTCAAAAGATAGTTCAGCGACGCGATGGGCCGTCGCCAGGGAATGTGATGTGTTGTCTTGAGCCACTTGGCGTGCTGATTGAACATCGAATCGATAATGTGAATGAACGCCTCATAGCACGAAAAGAATCCATGCCGGCCCGTGAGCAAATATCCTTCGAGCCATCCCTGGCACATGTGTTCACTGAGCACTTCCATAACCCGGCCATCCGGCGAGACATGATCGTCATTCTTAATGATTCGCGCAGTGGAAGTGCGGTCTGTGACCTCAAATAGCGCATCGAGCCGGTTGGAGGAGGTTTCGTCGGCTCCGAAGACACGGAAATTCCTCCGCGTCATGCTCAGCTTCATGACATCCCGCAGAAATTTGCCGGCGATGCGCGTGGCCTCGCCATCGGTCTCCCCGGGCTTGGCGACTGCCACGGCATAATCCCGAAAATCCGGCATCAGGAGATCGTGCAGCAACTCGCCGCCGTTGGCGACCGGGTTCGCCCCCATCCGCCGATCACCGGCTGGTGCCAGTTCGGCAATCTCCGGCTTCAATGTTCCATTGGCATCGAATAATTCCTCCGGTTTGTAACTGCGCATCCAGCTTTCCAACATCTTTAGATGTTCCGGCTTGGTGGCCAGTTCGGAGAGCGGAACCTGATGCGCGCGGAACGTTCCCTCGATCTGCACGCCATCGACTTCCTTGGGTCCCGTCCACCCCTTGAGCGTGCGGAGAATAATCATTGGCCAGCTCGGGCGTTCTTTGAATCCCTCTTTCCGCGCCTGATGTTGGATGCGCTGGATGCGCGCCAAGCAACGATCCATGGCCGCCGCCAACTGCTGATGCACCGAACCCGGTTCGGAGCCTTCCACAAGAATCGGCTCGTATCCATACCCACGAAGCAATTCTTCCAATTCAGACTGTGGAATGCGCGCCAGCACGGTGGGGCCGGCAATCTTATAGCCATTGAGATGCAGAATCGGCAGAACCGCGCCGTCATGAACCGGATTGAGAAACTTATTGGAATGCCAACTGGTAGCCAGCGCGCCGGTCTCGGCTTCGCCATCGCCGATGACGCAGGCGACCAGGAGATCGGGGTTGTCAAACGCGGCCCCGAACGCGTGGACCATGCTATAGCCAAGTTCGCCGCCTTCGTGGATGGAGCCGGGCGTCTCAGGCGCGACATGGCTGGGGATTCCACCGGGGAAAGAGAACTGCTTGAACAGCCGTTTCATCCCCTCCGCATCGCAGGAAATGTTCGGGTAGCGCTCGCTGTAAACTCCATCGAGATAATTGTTGGCCACCATGCCCGGCCCACCGTGACCAGGGCCGGCGATGTATAGCACGCTCAGATCGTGCAGCTTGATGATCCGATTCAGATGGACATAAATGATGTTCAACCCCGGCGTGGTGCCCCAATGCCCCAGCAGGCGCGGCTTGACGTGCCGCAACTCCAGCGGCTGGCGCAGCAACGGATTGTCCAAGAGATATATCTGCCCGACCGACAGATAATTCGCCGCCCGCCACCAGGCGTTCATCTTTTGCAACATTTCCGGCGAGAGAGGTCCATCCATGATCGCGCTCCTGTTGGCAGCATTGTATGCACGCAACGCGCGGTGTCTCGCAAGAAAGGCGCTAATCTCGGATGACTATTTCTTCAACTGATATGTTCCACGCGCGCCGGCCTTGGCGAAACGCTTGTCCTTGATCAGCGCCTGGCTGACGATGCTGCGGAAATTGGGGCTGGTGGTTTTGTAACCGGATGCCAGTACGTTCCGCATGATATCGCTGATGCTCAAAAACCCGCCGGCCTTGCGCAGGGCGTTGACAATGCTGTCGTTGAGGCTGATCTTGTTGCGCACGGGTCCGACGCCGCTTCGGCCAACGACGCCGTTGCCGCCCAGCGAATGGATTTCCGCCTCCACCGAGCGCAATCTTTTGGCCAGTTGCGCGCGGGTGCGTTCCAGCTTGCTAATGGCGGTGCGCTTGCTTTTAATGAATTTCTCAAGTTGCGAGATGCTATACCGATTTAATGATATTCCACGAGGCATTGGCTATATCCTTTCAGAAAAAAGAGCCGAATTGGCTTGTAAGGGAATCATAGGAATATTGCAACTGTCAAATTATAGCTACGGATGATGCTATAGAGGTTCGCAAAATGGTTGGAATGGCTATTGAATAGGTAAATGGTAATGCGTCGATTGCTATTTGGCACTCTGATTTATTGCGTTGCCATTGCGGGATGCGACAAAGCGCAACCGCCTCCAGAGCCGCAGGCTTCCGCGCCAACAAGCGCGCCCTCCCCGACGACACAATTGAGCGGAGAGTCAAAAGATATTGTTTTGGCCAACGTGCCTCTGGCCATGAGCGTTCCCAAGGAATGGGAATTGAACGATGTCCAAGGCGTGACCGCGCTGGAAGGCCCGCTGTCGGAGGGGACAGCGCAGATTCTGATCTCCCGCCTGACGCCCCGAAGCGCTGATCGAACCAACGAATGGCTGGCGGCCGCCACGCAGCCCAGCGCGGGGACGATCAACAGCGAGATTCTGGAAGTGAATGGCCTGAAAGTATGGAAACATGTCACTCGGTCGCGAGCCACCACCGAAAGCGACGCCGCAACATCCGGCCCGGCGGATGTGGATTGGATCTATACCGTTCTGGTTCCCGACGGCGATAATGTTTTGCCCTGTGCGTTCAATTTGTTTGGCATGACCGAATCCGACTACCAATCGCAGGCGGCATTCGTGGATGGCATCATCCAGACCATCAAGCGGGATGAATCGCAGAATTTGCCGTAATATAAAGCCATGCCCACGACGCGTCTGGCTCCATCGCCCACCGGCGCGTTGCATCTGGGAAACGCGCGCACCTTCCTGATTAACTGGCTGCTGGCGCGGCAAAACGGCTGGAAGATTCTTCTCCGCATTGAGGATCTCGACGGCCCGCGCATCAGGCCGGGCGCGGATCGCCTTCTGTTGGAGGACTTGCGATGGCTCGGAATCGACTGGGATGAGGAGCCGGTGTATCAATCAAATCGCGCGGAAATTTATGCACGGACAATTCGGCGGTTACTGGAATCGGGCCAGGCGTATCCGTGCGTTTGCAGCCGAAAGGAAGTGGAATTGGCCGCCAGCGCCCCGCATGCGCAGGACGGAGCGACGGTGTATCCGGGAACGTGCCGAGGGAAATTTGCATCGATGGAAGAAGCCCGGCGAGTTTCGGGGAAGAATCCGGCAATCCGATTTGCCGCGCCGGATCGGATTGTTCAGTTCGAGGATCGGTTTTTGGGAGTTCACCGATTCAACGTGGCCAGGGAACTCGGCGATTTCGTAATCGCTAAGTCAGACGGCACGGCCGCGTATCAACTGGCAGTGGTGGTGGACGATCTGGTATCCGAAGTCGATGAAATCGTGCGCGGTGATGATCTTCTGGAGTCAACGCCTCGACAAATTCTATTGTACGAAGCGCTTGGGGCAGCGAATCGAATTTTAAAATACACGCACGTTCCGCTTGTGCTCGGAACTGATGGCTTGCGACTAGCCAAACGACACGGCGATACGCGGCTTGCAAGCTATCGGGAATTGGGCGTGCCAGCGGCGCGCGTGCTGACGCTCTTGGCGCGATGGCTTGGAATATTTGAGGAAATCTCAAATCCGAGGCCATTGCTGGAGACTTTTCAGCTACAGAATCTTCCGAAAAATGCGATCATGTTCACACCCGCTGACGACGCATATCTTCACGGCCGGAAAACATGAGCGAATCTCCCGTTCCATCCTGGATGAAACCACTCTTCCCGCTGACCATGGGGATGTCCTGCATTTATAGCGCAATCATGCGCTGTCGAAATGCAATGTATGATGGCGGAGTTCTCAAAAGCCATTCGCTCGGCAAACCGACGATCAGCGTTGGAAATATCACCAGCGGTGGCACCGGAAAAACACCGGTGGTGCGCTGGCTGGCGGAGCGATTATTGAGCGATGGGTATCGGCCAGCGATTCTCATGCGGGGGTATCGATCCGATGTAACCGGTTTCAGCGATGAGCGCGAACTGCTTGCGGGATATTTGCCAGATGTTCCGGTGATCGCCAATCCCGATCGAATCGCCGGCGCCGCCGATGCCCTTGCCCGAAATCCGCCAATCGACACGTTCATTTTAGATGATGGGATGCAACACCGCCGGGCGCGGCGGGATGTGAATCTCGTGCTTGTTCACGCCGCCGATCCGTTCAGCAATGGCTGGGTATTACCCTATGGCCTGCTGCGCGAGCCGCTGGCAGGTTTGTCCCGCGCGGACGCATTTCTGCTGACCCACGCCGATGAAGTGGACTCCGCCGCAATCGACCGAATCCGCGCGACGCTTTCTCGTTTCAATCCCAATGCCCCGATCTACCTGTCGGATCACGCTCTGGAATCCGTTCGATCCACCGACGGCGCCATGAATCCAATCGCATCACTGCGCGCCCGGCGAGTTTTTATCTTCAGCGGCATCGCCAGCCCGGAGAGTTTTTCCCAATCCATACAATCGGCAGGCGTCGAACTGTGTGACGCAATGGCTTTCGGCGATCATCACATTTACACCCCGGCGGATTGGCTGAACATCCAATCGAAAGCGCAACAGGCGAAAGCCGACGTGATCGTCACCACACAGAAAGATTGGGTGAAGGTCGCTCGAATCATTGGCGATCAAAAATTAACGACCCCCATTTTCGTCGCCGAGCTTTCCCTGCGATTTCACGACGACCACGCCGAGCAGTTAGTGAATTTCATTCGCGGAAAACTTACTCTGCCGGCTCAATGATCGAGGACATCGATCCCTTGCAAGTCGCCACGCGCGCGTCGACGCCATAGGAGTGAATTTGATCGCGCTTCAGCTCAGCCATTTCGCGGTGGGTGGTGAGAACGATCACACGCCCTTCCTGATCCACTTCCTTGGCCAAATCGAATCCCTTCTCCTCAGGATACGCGAACAATACCTTAAGCATCTCCACGACATATTCGAAGGTATGATCGTCGTCGTTGAGCAGGATGACGTGGTAAGGCGGAAGCTGCGAGGGCTTGCGTTTCTGGGCGGTCTTGGCGGATTTTGGAGCCGCCATCGTTGCTCCGCCGGTTTTTTCAGATTTTTCTGTCATGGCGCCGAAGACCAGCGAGTCGTCTTTAGATCGAAGTGATCAGACTAAAATATCACCAATTTCCTGTGAAAATCAATAAATTTTTATCCGGAGCGTTGCTGGAATGGAACGTTACTCCCGGCTAATACGGAGTTTGCCATGATTTACAAATTCTTAACCGGCCTGGCGCTGGCGGCTCTGGGGTGCTCCAACGCGCTGGGATGTTTCAGCTCAAACCTCGACACTCAGGCCGTCCAGTGGTCCAAATTGATCGTCGTCGCCAAACTGGTCTCCATAGGTGCCGCCACCCCGATGTCCGCCGCGACGACCGAGCCGTCCGATCTGCGATCCCAGATTTGCGAATTTGAAATCGCGCAAACACTCGATGGATCGGCCAAGCCCGGCGATCACATCCGCATCATCCGCTTCCTCGCCTCTGACGACGATGAGCATACGATGTGTGATCTGGACCTCACAACCAAACAGATCGGCTCGCCCATGACACTGCTACTGACGCCGCAGGCCGATCTGCGCTGGAGCGACGATCCCTCCGATCCCGACCCGAGAACCGCTGACATGAAAAATGCCTCCGCCTACGCCCTGGTGTTCATCGCATCCGCCGGACCGATGCAGCCGGATGATCTCACGGATTTGAAGAGCCTGATATCCGACACGCGCTCCGATGAATCGCAGTTCAACCCCGATGAAGCGAAAGCCCAAGCCGAAACATTGGCCATCGCAGCCGATGACACCGAAGCCGATCAGGCGGAGAAATCACTTACCGAAATGGGCCCGCTGGCCCTGCCATCCGCAAATGCCGCGCTCGCCCACGCCGGTCCTGCCGGCAAGGAACGACTGCTGCGGGTGATTCACAGAATCTCACTTCCCGCTATCAAGCCGATGCCCGCCCAATCCCCGGCGAAGAATTGAGGATCTCTGACGTCGAACATACGTCCAGGCGCCGAGAACGCGATATTTGGTTGAATTAACTAACGCAAACCCGAAAGCGGAGATCCGAAATCCGATGCGTCTCCCTTGTGCGGCCGAGGAGCGCCGGTATACAGGTCCAGATAGAAATACAGAAGCTCTTTGTCGTTCACGGTGCGCGTTCGCTCGTGGATGAAGCGGAATTTTTTGAATAGAGCCAGGGCCGGCTCGCGCTCCATGAACGTGTCGAGCGTGACCTTCATGTATTGCTGCTGCTGGCAGAATCGCAAAGCGGACTCGAGCAGCGCGCTGCCGATGCCGCGGCGGCGATGATCCTGGGCCACCCGCAATCGTCGAATCTGGGCGGTGCCTTCTTCGTGATGCTGCACGCCAACCATTCCTACCACCCGTCCGACGGGAATCTGGGCCACCCAGAAATGATTCCCCTTGATGCGCATATAAACGGCTTCGATGTCATCAATGTCCAGGCCGGTATCGTTTTCTGCGATCTTGCCGCCGAGCAGGCCCTCTTTATACAGCCTCTGGCACTCCGGCAGGTCGTGCGGATTGAAGTCGCGAATGAACCACTCCGTGGTTGACATATTCCTCTTTATTCTAGCACTTCGATGAATCGAGAAAGTGACAGAAATCTTTTCAAACATCGACACGATAACTTTGTAGAACGTCCTCGACAGGATCGAGGATTGCTACAGATTTCACAGAGGCCCGGTATAGCGCGCCAGGATTGATAATTCGCAGCCGCCCCAGACGGTCGTCAGAGGCCATATGCGTGTGCCCGTGCAAGAGGTAATCGTGTTGATTCCCGGCCAACAGCCGGCGCATTAATTTGCCATCATCGCCGTGTGTGACGACGATTCGCTTGCCGGCAATTTCCAACTCGGCGAATTCACCCTGGCAGTTGATGCCGACATCGGCCCCATATCGCGCCATGCCTGCGCGGTCGAAATCGCAATTTCCCCAGACGACGATCGCATTCTCGCCCGCCAGGCAATCCAGAATTTTTTCCCCGCCCACATCGCCGCAGTGGATGAACATTTCCGCTCCGGCGTGTTTCAGCACTTTCATCCCCGCAATCATGGCGTCCAGACGATCGTGCGTGTCGCTAAGAATTCCGATTCGCATGGAAAAATCACAATCGGCGAAGATGAAATCCCCCATCAACATTGATCACCTCGCCCGTGCTGAACGGCAGCAAATCCCTGGCCACCGCCACCACTGCCCGGGCGACATCATCAGGCCGGCCCCAGCGGCGGATAGGTGTGATGCCTTCCTGCAGAATCAGCTTGTCATATTTCGCCTTCACCGGGCCGGTCATATCCGTCTCGATAATCCCGGGACGAATTTCGTAAACATTAATCCCATGCTCGGCGAGTCGTGCGGCAAACAGTTGGGTCATCATCGCAAGTCCCGCTTTGGCGACGCAGTAATCGCCGCGGTTGATGCTGGCGGCGTAGGCGCTGATGCTGGTGATGTTCACGATGCGAGGCGAGCCGATCGGATGCATTTCGAGCATCCGCCGGGCCACGAGCTGTGTGAGGAAATACGGCCCCTTGAGATTCGTATTGATCAGCCGATCGAAACTTTCCTCCGAAGCCTCCAGCAAATCCGCGCGGATGGATGGGGCGATGCCGGCATTGTTCACCAGCAGATCGACCCGGCCAAAAACTTTGTAAGTTTCGTCCACCAGCCGCCGCCGATCCTCCCCCGAAGCGAT
>JBEKUH010000054.1:0-25842 GCA_049515255.1 Tepidisphaeraceae bacterium
CCAGCTCATCACCAATCTCGCCGAAATTACCCCGGGATCAAATGCCACCAACATCACCCACTACAACATCAAGCCCACCTACGATGTTCTGGCGGGGAATCGCGATGTCGATCTCGGCTCCGTCGCCGATGCCGTCAGCAAAATCGTGGCCCAGCATTCCAAGTCGCTCCCGCGCGGGACCAACATCAACATTCGTGGCCAGGTGCAGAGCATGACCGCTTCTTTCACCGGCCTGTCTTACGGCCTGATCTTCGCCGTCATTCTCGTCTATCTGCTGATGGTGATTAATTTCCAATCCTGGCTCGATCCGCTGATCATTCTGATGGCGTTGCCGGGCGCACTGTCCGGAATTCTCTGGATGCTCTACGTCACCGGCACCACCATCTCCGTCCCAGCCTTGATGGGCGCGATCATGAGCATCGGCGTGGCGACCTCCAACAGCATCCTCATGATCACCTTCGCCAACGATCAGCGCAAAGAAGGCAAAAACGCCCACGACGCCGCCCTGGCCGCCGGGATCACACGACTTCGGCCCGTCATCATGACCGCCTTGGCGATGATCATCGGCATGTTGCCAATGTCCCTGGGCCTTGGCGAAGGCGGCGAGCAAAATGCCCCGCTGGGTCGCGCGGTCATCGGCGGCCTGCTGCTGGCCACGTTCGCAACGCTCTTTTTCGTCCCGATTGTTTACAGCAAGCTCCGCGAAAGCGCGCCTATCCTTCAGGTTGAAGAGGAACTCAGGTAGGAGTGGTTCAGATTATGGAATCAAACGAGCAATCTCCACAGGATTTGCCGAAATTCAGCGTGGCCACGGTGATCGTGTTCGTCGTTCTCATCGCGATTTTCTTCGTGGGCCTGTTTGCGTTTGGATACATGACCCACAAGCAGAATCTGGACGAAATTAACTCCCGCGCCCAGGAATCGGCCGATGCGCCGCCCATCGTCAACGTCGTCGCGCCCAAGCCCAATCCGCAGGTGGTCCAACTGACTCTCCCGGCAACCGTTACCGCCATGCAGGAAACCGCGCTGTATGCAAGAGTCAACGGATATCTGAAGCGGTGGACGCACGATATTCAGGATCACGTCGAAGCCGGCGAATTGCTCGCCGAGATTTCCGCTCCCGATCTCGACGCCCAGCTCGATCAAGCCAGGGCCGCGCTCGATCAGGCCCAGGCCAACGAAGTCAGCGCCAAGAACAATAACGATCTGGCACAAGCCACATTGGTCCGCTATCAGGGCCTGGTTCCCAGCGGTTCGGTCACACAAGAGGATTTGGACACCCGTCAGACCAACGCCAATCAGGCCCAAGCCGCTTACATCGCCGCCCAGGCGTCCGTGAAAAGCGCCCAGGCAAACGTCGAGCAGCTCACCGCGCAAACGGGGTTCGAGAAAATCGTCGCTCCATTTGCCGGCACGATCACCTATCGTCCCTACGATGTCGGCGCGCTGATTTCCCCCAACGACACCGCCGCCGGTCACGAACTCTTCCGCGTCGCTGAAACTGACAAACTCCGTATGTATGTCAACGTGCCCCAGTCCTTCGCCACGCAAATCGTCGTCGGGCAGGATGCCGATTTCACTTGCCGAAATTATCCCGGCGAAAAATTCACCGGCAAGGTCGCGCGTACGGCCGGCGTGCTCGATACCTCCACCCGCACCCTCCAGACCGAGATCGACTACGACAACTCCGCCGGAAAACTTTTCGCCGGTATGTATGGCGAGATTATCTTCAACATTCAGCGTGACAAACCCGTTTACACCGTGCCCACCACCGCCCTCATGTTCGAGGCCGAGGGCACGCAACTGGCCGTCGTTCAGGACGACAAGCTCCACTTCCGCAAAGTCGTGGTCGGACGCGATTTCGGCACCGAAATCGAAATCACCCAGGGCCTCGACGGCAGCGAGCAGGTGGTCGCCAATCCCGGTGAAAGAATCGCCGAGGGAGTTGCCGTTCGTGTCTCCGCAGACAATTCAAAACCCAATCAGACCGCCGCCTCGACCCAGCCGTCGGGCGTGGCACAAACCGACTTGGCTGCCCAAACGCCGGCGGCCGGGGGAAAATGAATGGCGGCGAATTTTCGGCTCACGTTGAGCTGCGGATTTCTCGCCGCGCTCCTCACGCTCGGCGCCTGCGTCAATCAACAGAAAGACGTCGGCAGCTACCGCAACATCGTTGACGCCGGCCTCCCACGGCCCAAGTCGTACCAGTTGGGCGAAACTCTCTCGCTTTCCCGCGCGCTGGCGCTGGCCAATGAAGACAACGAACAGATCGGCCTCAATGGTGAAAATTACCTTCAGGCATTGCTGGCCAAAAATCGCGCGCTGGCCGCGTTTATTCCAACCGTCACTCTTTCTCCCGATTACACCATCGAACAAGCCCCGCGCAACGGCACGACCAGCGCCGGTCCCGTAACGCCCGCAGCGGAGTCCGTCGCTGCAAGCTCCGGCGGATATGTCGTGCGCGGCAGCACCTGGCAACGCACTGAGGTTCCCGTTGTCGGCGCGATGAATCTTTCCGTCGCTTCCTATCCGACGGTTCTTTCCGCCGACCAGATTATCGAGCAGCAAAAGCAATTGCTGCTGGATGCCCAGGCGACGATTCTGCTGAATGTCGCCCAGGCGTATTACCAGGTGCTTCGCTCCGAGGCGCAGGTCGAGGTGCTGGAGCAATCGCTGCAAGTTCAGCAGGCCCGCCTGCAGGATGCCCAGAACCGATTCAACAACAAACTCGCTTTGGCTCTGGAAGTTTCGCAAACCCGCGCGCAGGTCGCGTCCACTCAGGTCGATCTCACGCAGGCTGAAAATGATGTCCGAAATGGCCGGCGAACGCTGGCGTTTCTGATTGGTGTTCCCGCAGTCGATGGCCCGCTAGTCGATGACGTAATCATTCCCGGCCAATTGCCGCCGGTGGATGAATTTCGCCAGCTTGCCGCCGCCCATCGCCAGGATTTGCTCGCCGCCGACGCCGCCCTCCGCGCCGCCCGGGATGATGTGGACACCGCCTTCGCCCAGTATTATCCGTCCGTCAGCATCGATGTGTCGGGGTTTCTCTATCGCCAATATTACACCGATGCCAGCAAATGGGACGCGCTCTTGATCGGCAATCTACCGCTCTTCTCCGCGGGTGTGATCGAAGCCGATGTCCGCACCGCCTGGTCGCGCCTGCGTCAGGCCGCGCTGTATCAATCCTATCTCCGCCGCCAGATCGATCAGGATGTGCAGAATGGTTATGACACTCTCTTGACCTCGCAGCAGGAGATCATGGACCTGAACACCGAAGTCCAGGCCGGCGCGGATGCCCTGCGACAATCAGAAGAGTTATTGAAGAATGGCCTGGCGATTCCCCTGGACGTATTAACAGCGCAGCAAACCCTGCTCGACGCCCAACTCAACTACACCAGCGCCAGCTTCGACCGCACCGTCTTCTATTTAGATCTCCTAAGAAGCACCGGCGACCTGAACCCCCGCACCCCCGAGCATTGGCTCAACGCCACCACGCAACCCGCCAGCATGCCCACGACAACACCCGCGACGATGCCATGACCAACAATCTCCATCCCCACCGGGCTAGCCACTTCAGTGGCTAGCCGTACACGGCTTCGAAGTAGAGTTCGCCCTCCAATTCGCAAACCACAAAGGGAAAATACATTTCCACCACGGAGACACGAAGATCACAGAGAAGAGGAAAATTCAATGCAACGAGAAAGGCATAACACAATCTCGAGACTAACTTCGGTCAATTGCACAAAGGGCCGGTCAAGAAAAATGAGCATCCAAGATTTACGTCGATCATCATTTTGGTGGTCAGACTTTAACCGCGGAAGGACGCCGAGAAAAAATCGACACGCCGTAAATACTTCGACGGAACACCACTCACATCGGCGGGATTTAGTTTTCCAGCTTCGATCGCCGCAGCCAGCGGAAGATGCCCAGTCCGGCGAGGAAAGGGAGCGCCGACCAGACGGCTGAGGGGAGCGGAACGGTGGAGGTGCCACTCGAAGGGGGGATCACGACGCCGGCCGGCGTGATCGCGTCACTGACGGGTTCGTTGAACGCGACCGAGTCGATCGAGATGCGAATCTATTCCGTTTCCCATTCCATATTTTCTGGGCTATGAACCATGCAAGGATCGTCGCGTTCCCTAGTGTCTTGTTCCCCACGATTTTAATCCACTAGCACGAGCTTTTATCTAAAACTCCCTCCGTGTTCTCCGTGCCTCCGTGGTAGAATTCTATTCCTTCATCGAATGCAAATCCGCCTGCGAGTTCACCATCTCCATAATCCTCGCCGGTGCATGCCCGTTTTCCAGCAATGCGGCCATGGCGCGCATGTACGGGTTGATATGGTGGAAGAATTGCTTGTACGCCGCGCAGAGATAATTCAATCCGCTTTCGCCATCCGGGGTTTTGATGAAGCGGTGCTTGGGGCATTCGCCGTTGCAGGCGAAGCGCACATCGCACTGGCGGCAATACTGCGGCAGGCTGTCGGATTTATCGTTACCAAACTTGATTTGTTTGGGCGAACCGACCATTTCGCCCAGGCTTTGGTTCATGATGTTGCCCAGGCGATATTTCGGGTAAACGTAATGATCGCAACTATACAGATCGCCGTTGTGTTCGATGGCCAGCGCCGCTCCGCATTTCTCGGCAAACACGCACAGGCCGGAGCCCATGCCCATCCAGTTGCCCAGGGCGACATCGAAGAGTTGGACAAAAATCGTTCCCACATCCGCGCGAACCCATCGGTCAAAAATCGAGCAGAGAAATTTTCCGTACTGCACGGACTCAACACTCCATTCCGTCACCGGCGACGATTCCGGCGCGGATTTGTCCGGAGAGGGCGGCTCGGCGAACCCCAGCCCGCCGATGCTCAGTTGCACCATCCCCTTGCGTTCCACCAGCGGAATAAACTGCATGAACGTGCTGCCGATGGATTTGAGAAAATCGTACACCATTCGCGGATGCCGGGAATTTTCGGCGTTGACGACGGTCAGCGTGTTGAAATCGACGCCGTGCTTTTTGAGCAATCCCAACCCGCGCATCACCGCATCAAACGTCGGCTTCTGCCGCTTGTCGACACGATACCGATCGTGTAATTCCCGCGGTCCGTCGATCGACAGGCCGATTAGAAATTTCTCCGCCGCAAGGAATCCGCACCATTCATCATCCAGCAAAGTTCCGTTGGTTTGCAGCGCGTTGTCGATCACCTTTCCCCCGGCGTGTTTGCGCTGCAGCTCGACAACTTTCCGAAAAAACCCAACACCCAGCAGCGTGGGCTCGCCGCCTTGCCATGCAAAATGAATCTCGTTGCCCGGCTGATCGTGGATGTATTGATGGATGTAACGGTCGAGCACATCGTCGCTCATCCGCCATTTCCGCTCGTCGGGATAGAGCGCTTCCTTCTCCAGATAGAAGCAATATTTGCAGTCGAGATTGCAGATCGGGCCGATGGGTTTGGTCAAAACATGAAACGGACGTGCGGCGACGGTCGGCATTGGAGGACCAATATACCTTGTTCCGTTCCAGCGGCGCAATACAATTTGTTCCTGCGGAGAGTGTCCAGGAGGATCGACATGAAAAAGATCACACGCCGCAAGTTTTTGGGACAGGTTGCGGCAACAGCGGCGGTATCGGCGGTAGCCGCGTCGATGCCGAGACGGCTGGCCGCGCAAACCACGCCGCCGGCTCGCAAGCTCAATGTGCTCTTTTTCATGTCCGATGACATGCGCGTCGAAATCGGCTGCTACAACAGCATGTTCGGCGCTATCACGCCCAACCTCGACGCGCTGGCCAAATCCGGCGTGCGATTCGACCGCAACTATTGCCAATTTCCGCTGTGCAATCCCTCGCGCTCGTCGATGTTCACGGGAAGAAATCCCACCAAGACCGGCGTGCTGGGCAATCGCACCGCCTTCCGCGCGCTGCATCCCGATTGGGTCAGCCTTCAGCAACTTTTCAAGGAAAATGGTTACATCACTGCTCGCACGGGAAAAATATTTCACGGCGGGATCGACGACCCCAAAGCCTGGACCATCGGCGGCGGCGCGCCGGAAGGCGACGGCGGCGCGGGAGGACACAGGCTGGACATCCCGCGCGTGCAGGTCCCCGACAAACCCGGCGATGTTCTGCCGCCGCTTCCACAGGACAATGCCCAGGCGGCTCATTCCGACCAGATCATCGTGCTCGATGGCATGGGCGAAGGACATCCGGATTATCACACGGCCGACACGGCCATCGGATATTTGAACCAATACAAAGACCAGCCGTTCTTCATCGGCTGCGGATTCGTCAAGCCGCATAGTCCGCCTTGCGCGCCACAGAAATTTTTGGATTTGTATGATGTGGAAAAAATCCAACTGACGCCGGATTTCGCGCCCTGGCCGACGGTTCCACCGGGATTTCCCAGCGATGCCATCCGCAAGCGAAATGCCGATCTGTTCATCGGCCGCGGCGCGACCGAAGCCGAAGCCAAGCAAGTGATTCGCGCGTACATCGCCTCGATTTCGTGGGCCGATTGGAATTTGGGACGCGTGATGGCCGAGGTGGATCGACTGAATTTGCGCGACAACACGATTATCGTTTTCGCCGTGGATCATGGATATCAACTGGGTGAAAAAGGCAAATGGTCCAAAGCCGGTTCGCTGTTTGAGATGGGCACGCGCGTGCCGCTGATGATGCTGGTGCCGGGCGCGAAAGGGAACGGGCAATCGTGCTATCGCATCGTGCAGTCGCTGGATATTTATCCGACCTTGGTGGAATTGTGCGGGTTGCCGAATCCGGGTGGATTGGAAGGCACGAGCCTGGCGCCGCTGCTGGCCGATCCAACATCGAATTGGAATCAGCCCGGTTACAGCGTCTGGAGCGAAGATGGCAGCACGCTTTGGGGGGTTGCCGTTCGCACCGAGAAGTGGCGGTACGCGGAATATGGTCCCAACGGGACTCATGGCGCGATGCTGTTTGATCCGAAAAAAGATCCGCTGGAAATGCAGAACTTGGCGAATGATCGTCAATATGGTTCCGTTTGTGCCGAGCTTTCGTCACTCACTCGCAAATATGCCGCGCAACTTGGCAGCGCATAAAAGCGACGGGTTGCTGGCGAGAGATCGGCTTTGCTCTCGCAACTCGCAACCCGTCGCACTGAAGCGCGGGTTAGAACCAGCTCAAATGCGATTTGGTGCGGTCAACAATCTGTTGGCTGATCGCTTGATCGCCAGTGTCGCCGACCTGAACCGACATCTTGCTCACATTGTCGCCGGCCTGTTCGATGTTGATCGTGACCGTACGGCCGTCAGCGGTCTGTGCAGTCACATGGCCATCGACCTTCGTGCCGTTGCCGACGATGTTATTCATCTTCAAATCCTCGCAGGCTTTTTGCGCCGCGGTGGTGACGGAATCGGGCGCCGCGTCGAGGTTGGCGTTGTAGGTATTGATGGTATACGTCGATCCCGGCTCGTTGGTCGAGCAACCGGTCGTCAGTGTCAGCAGCCAGCACAGGGACATGACCGCTGAAAGTGCCAAGAGAGTTCGCATGGGAATGCTCCTTTCTAATATCTTCGTTCTAATCCGCGCCTCGGCCGATTGGGCACGGCGAGTCCGGCTGCGTGTGCGGCCACAAACTCGATTCCCATCACGTGAAACAAAAAGCATGCCAATGCGAATCCATTGCGCTTGACCCCGGTTTGCGCATTCACTGCGACGGAATGTCTCGCCTATACGTCGAGTTCGCCGCCAATGCCGACATTTCGCCATGTTGAGTATCAATTTGGCGATTTGGGACCGAGCATCTTGGGAAAAAATCCACCGGTTTTTCGGCAGTAATCCTTATAAATCTGTCCATGGACACGGATCAGATGGATTTCCTCTCGCCGCGCTTCGATCTGCAAGAGAATCAGATGCACGGTAGCGAGGGCGATCATGGCGGGCGTCGGCCACGCGGCAGCCGAGGCGAGCATGAGCACCGATGACAGCGCATAGATCGGATGGCGAATGTACGAATAAGCGCCGGTCACGATCAGCTTGGTTTTTTCCGCCGGATCAATTCCGATTCGCCAGCTTTTTCCCATATTTCGCCAGCATTCCAGGGTCAGCGCCCAGGCGATCACTGCGATGGCAACGGCGATCCATTGCATCCACGATTCATTAAACAGCGGCGTCATCAACCAGTATCCTTCGATGCCGAATCCACCGAGGATCGGCAGGACTATCCACAAACCAACGACCGGAAACCAGATGGTTCGCGTGATTCGGCCAACAATTTCACCGGGAATGATGTTGGCAAATCGCCCGACTTTTCGGCGGGCCTTGCGCAGCAGTTGAAACACGCGTGCCCAGTACAATGCGATCAGCACGCCAATAATCAGTGCCGGATAATGCCGGACCATCAAACCCTCCGCGATGCGGAACGCGCCGCCGGACGAACCGAAACCTGGCCCGCCAGAATGCGATGAAGCGTTCCGAGGCAGCGAACGAGCAGCCGGCCGAAATCGTCAACGCCCTCGCATTTCCCGACGATCGCGGGATCGTCGCCGTGACCGATGATTGTGACTGTTTTGCCGACAAGAGCATCGTGGCGATTGAATTCTTTGACGAAGACAGAGAAAGGTTGTTCAGCGCGCCGCCGAATGATCGCATTCAATTGTTCGCCGATAGCGATGAGCGAATTGGTCAGATCAATTGCTTTTCCACCAATGGTAAGCAGCGACGTGATCTGGCCGCGCAACGCTGCCGGCGCTTTTTGCGGATCGACATTCACGTTCAATCCGATTCCCACGAGATCCGCCTTTCCCACGCGCTCGCACAAAAGCCCGGCGAGTTTGCGGCCATCATGCATGAGATCGTTGGGCCATTTTAGTTGAATTTCCCGCACACCCGTGAGCGCGACGGCCGCCTCGCGCAACGCCAAACCAGCGAGCAACGGCAATTGCTGCGGGGGCAAACGATCGTGAATCGGCAGCACGAACGTCGCGGCAATCGAATCGGAATTGGACCACCACGTGTTTTTCCCACGGCCACGACCTGCCGTTTGTCGCCCGCACACGACGACGGCGGGCGCGAAAAGTTTTCCCATTTTCCGCAACCGCGCGGCGTGATCGCTGGTGCTGCGCAGACTGGCGAACCAAAGCAGACGAAACGGTTTCATCCCCGCGCGGAGGCGCGCAAGATCGAAACCGTTTTTCGTGCGGCGTGTGGCCTTGCGTAGTTTCACTACTTACCCTTCCAAAACGATCAGCAAATCTCCCGCCGTTACCACCGAACCCGCTTTGACCAGCACATCGCCCACGGATGCATCGCGCGGGCAGTAAACCGCTGTTTCCATTTTCATCGCTTCGATCGACAGCAGCCGCTCGCCGGCTTTCACCGCCTGGCCTTTCGCCGCGGCGACGCTGGCAACTTTGCCCGGCATGGGGGCGGCGACATGATTCAGATTATCCGCATCCGCCTTGGGATGGCGATGCAATGTCGCCTCGCGCGAGCGATCCACCACCACGACTTCGCGCGGTTGACCATTAAGCTCGAAAAATACCGTGCGCGTGCCATCCTCGCGCGCTTCGCCTGTGGTGAGAAATCGGATGATCAGCGTTTTTCCCGGTTCGATTTCGACGGAAATTTCCTCGCCGCTCTGTAATCCATAAAAGAACGCCGGCGTCGGTAAAACCGAGGTGTTGTCGTATTGCTTGACGAATTTCTGATAGTCGGTGAACACCTGTGGATAGAGAATGTAGGACATCACATCCACATCGCGCACATCGCTGAGGGTTCGCGACAAATCCTTTCGCACCTTCTGAAAATCTGCCTTGGGCAATTTGGCCCCGGGCCGGCCACGAATCGCTTCAGCGCCGGCGGAGGTGAGAATGATTTTCTGCAACACTTTCGGCCAGCCGCCTTCGGGAACGCCGATCGCGCCTTGCATCAACTCGACCACGCTCTTGGGGAAATTCAGTTGTTTGCCAGGCGTGAGCACGTCCATCGGGGTCAGGCCATTGGTCACCATGAACAGCGCCATGTCGCCGACGACTTTGCTGGAGGGCGTGACTTTTACAATGTCGCCGAAGATGCGATTGACCTCGGCGTACATATCGGCGATTTCGTGCCAGCGGTCTTCCAGGCCCAGGCTCTTGGCCTGCTGGCGAAGATTCGTGTATTGGCCGCCGGGCATTTCGTGGTGATACACCTCGGCGGTGCCGGCCTTCATGTTTTCCTCGAACGGATAATATTGCTCGCGGACGACTTCCCAATAATCGGAGAGACGATTGAGAGCATCGAGATCGAGTTCCGTATCGCGCGGCGTATTCTTCAGCGCGGCGACCAATGAATTGAGATTCGGCTGGCTGGTCATGCCGCTCATGGATGCGATGGCGGCGTCGGCGATATCCACCTGTGCGTCACTAGCTCGCAGAATGCTGCCGGCGTTGATGCCGCTGGTGTCGTGCGTGTGGAAATGAATCGGCACGCCAACTTCGTCTCGCAGGGCTTTAACCAGTGCATAAGCGGCGTAGGGTTTGCACAGGCCGGCCATATCCTTGATGCCGAGGATATGCGTGCCCATCTTCACGAGTTCCTTGGCCATCTTCACGTAATATTTCAAGCTGTATTTGGTGCGCTTGGGGTCGAGAATGTCGCCGGTGTAGCAGATGGCGGCTTCACAGATGGCGGTGGTCTTTTCGCGCACGGCTTCCATCGCCACCTTCATGTTTTCCGTCCAGTTGAGCGAATCGAACACGCGGAAAACATCGATGCCATGCTCGGCTGAACGAACTACAAATTCCTGCACGACATTGTCGGGATAATTGGTGTAACCCACGGCGTTGCTGGCGCGCAGCAGCATCTGGAAGAGAATGTTGGGGATGCGGGTGCGAAGGGCATCGAGCCGGTCCCAGGGATCTTCCTGGAGGAATCGCATCGCGGTGTCGAAGGTCGCACCGCCCCACATTTCGACGCTGAAAAGATTCGGAGCGGTGTTGGCGACGACATCGGCGATGGCCAGCAGATCGAAAGTGCGGACGCGCGTCGCCAGCAGGGATTGGTGGGCGTCGCGGAAGGTGGTGTCGGTGAACATCAGCCGCTTCTGCTTGCGAACCCACTCGGCGAATTTCTCAGGGCCGAGTTTGAGGAGCAGATCGCGCGTGCCCGGCGTTGGCGGAACGCCGCGCTTAAAATCGGGGATCGGCGGATCGACGAAATGGCGTTTGGGGTCGATCTTGCCTTTCACATCGGATCGGCCGTTGATGATCACATCGCCGAGATACGACAGAATCTTCGTGGCCCGGTCGCGCTTGGCGCGGAAGCGGAAAAGTTCGGGCGTGCTGTCGATAAATGTCGTGGTCGCATCGCCAGCGACGAAGGTTGGGTGGCGAATCAGATTTTCCAGGAATGGGATGTTGGTTTTGACGCCACGAATGCGAAACTCGCTGAGCGAGCGTTCCATGCGATGGATGGCTTCGTCGAAGCTGTTTCCCGAAGCGATGACTTTGACGAGCAGCGAATCGAAGTAAGGAGTGATGACCGCGCCGCCGAACGCCGTGCCGCCGTCGAGACGAATGCCAAAACCCGCGGCGGATCGGTACGTGGTCAATCTTCCATAATCCGGAATGAAATGATTCTCCGGGTCCTCGGTGGTGATCCGGCACTGCATCGCATACCCGCGCGGTTCGATCTCTTCCTGCGGCGGAATGTTGATGGGCGGATCGTGCAGTTTGTGGCCCTGGGCGATGAGAATCTGGCTCTTGACGATATCGAATCCGGTCACGACTTCAGTGACGGTATGCTCCACCTGCACGCGGGGATTGACCTCGATGAAGAAGAATTCGTGTTTGTCGAGATCGAGAAGAAATTCAACGGTGCCGGCGTTGCGATAGTTGGCTCCGGCACAAAGTCGGCGAGCGGCTTCGCAGATTTCCACCCGTAATTCACGGGGGAGATTGATGCTGGGGGCGACTTCGACGACTTTCTGATGCCGGCGTTGGACGGAGCAATCGCGTTCCCAGAGATGGACGAGATTTCCATGTTGATCGCCGAGGATTTGGACCTCGATATGCTTGGCGCGGGGGATGTAGCGCTCGAGGAAAACCTCGGCGCGGCCGAAAGCGGCGCCGGCTTCGCGCTGGGCTTCTTCGAGTTTGCCGATGAGTTCTTCGGGTTTTAGGACAACGCGCATCCCGCGCCCGCCGCCGCCGAAGCTGGCTTTGATGATCAGCGGGAAGCCGATTTCCTTGGCGGCTGCTTTGATTTTTGCCGGCTCGGCAAGGGCCTCGTCCGTTCCGGGGATGGTGGGGACATTGGTTTGTCTGGCGAGTTTTTTTGCTTCGGTTTTGTCGCCGAATGTTCGCAGCAATTCTGGCGTTGGTCCGACGAAAGTGATTCCGGCATCGATGCACGCCTGGGAAAGGGCAGCGTTTTCGGAGAGGAATCCGTAGCCGGGATGGATGGCATCGACACCGTGAACCTTGGCGATCTCCATCAATGCCGGGATGTTGAGATACGATTTGACCGGCTCGCCGCCCTCGAGCGGTCCGATCAGATAAGATTCATCGGCTTTGAATCGGTGGAGGGAAAACCGATCTTCATAACTGTAAATGGCGACGGTGCCGAGTCCGAGTTCGGTGGCGGCACGGAAGACCCGAATCGCTATTTCACTACGATTGGCAACAAGCAGCTTACGCATTGGGGCAGCATCGCCGAGTTTGGTTCGCAAAACAAGTTGGGCTTTTGGGGGTTAAATCGGAAGAGATTGAACCACGAAGGCACGAAGACACGAAGCGGTTTTCGTTGCTCGAACGGGCTTTGAATGAGCTTTTCATTTTATGTTTTGAAATTGAATTAAATGGTTGCCTAGCGCGGGTCCATCGGAACGTCGAAAGCTGCTTCGTGTCTTTGTGTCTTGGTGGTTCATATTCTTGGATTTTCCGGGGGGGGAGGGGGGTGTAACCGTAACAATCTGTAACATTGTGTAACAGCGCCTATTAAAACCTTGCGAAATCGACGATTGAACCCGCAGGCCATAACCTAACTTTACCTGAACAAATGCCGGTTTGCAAGGGGAAAATCCAAATTTTTACGGCGTCACGAAGAATCCCGCCTTTTGTTGGTACAGGCCGAATTCCATTTCCAGCCGTTTGTGCAGGGCGCTGCCGATCCATTTGTCGCGCCAATAGTTCATGTCGGCGGCGAAGAGGGGGGCGAGGACCGAATTGGGTTTGCTGGAGACGCCGGCCTCGTGGACGACCTCGCAATCGGCACAATACCAGACTTCCCAGCCGCGCGCTCGGGCGGTGTAGCACCAGTCGGAATCGGAGCCGAGCATGAGCATGTTTTCGTCCATAATTCCGAATTCGATCACGGCATCCAATCGGGCAAAGATGCAGGCTCCGTTGACCCAGGGCATTTTGGCGCTGTAGGCGCATTGGCCCCTGGATTTTCGACCGGCATGATGCCGGCCGGCGGGGTAGGCGATGGTGCAGCCGGCGTGGAGAATGAAATCCTCATCGGCCGCCAGGAATTGCTTGGGTCCGCTGAGGGCACAGCGCGGATGCTCCTTGAAGAACGCGATCGCCTTGCTCACCGCATCCGGACGCATGTACACATCCTGCGTGCAGCAGACGGCGAATTCGTGGCCCTCTTTGATGGCCCGTTTCAATCCTAAATTCTGTGCCTTGGTGTAATAGAGATTGTTGATGGAATTGTCGTAGACCCAGGGATCGACCGGCGTGTCCTGCTTGGCGAGGGCAGCGAGGCACAGATCGAGCTGGCGCTGGTCTTTGTAGAACGGGATTATGACGGGAACGGGCATGTCGGGAGGATAACGGAAGTTCCGAGCGCTCGCCAAGCCGGCCTATCTTGTCCCCTCGCCCGGTAATCCGGGAGAGGGTTAGGGTGAGGGTCGACTTCTTAAAACCTCGCGGCCAATTCTAAATCCCGCCCTCACCCCTGCCCTCTCCCGGATTACCGGGCGAGGGGGAAAAGGTGCTAATGCCCATGTGCGCCAGCACACGATCCGTCATCGCCTCGACACTGAAGGTCGCGGCGATTTTGCGAGTGTCGGCCGAGAGGGACGCATGCAACGCATCATCCTTCAGCAGTCGAATCATTTGCTCGGCCAGATCGCGCGTGTCCCAGACTTTGAACATCAATCCACCCACGCAATCGCCGGCGCGGATGGCTTCGGTCACGCCGCCATGATCGGGAATAATCACCGGCGTTCCCCAACTCATCGTTTCCGCCGCCACCATGCCGAAGGGTTCGCGATGAATGGAGGGATAGACGATGAATCGGCTGTAGGCGTACAACCCGGCGCGCATCTCATCGCTGATCCGGCGTTTCCAGTGGATCGGCAATCGCAGGTGGTGGGCAATCTGCTTGCAGGCGTCCTGATATCCCCAGCCGAAACTTGATCCGCCGCAGATGACGAGCTGAAATTTCAAACCGGTTTCGCGCACCAGTCTGGCGGCATAGAGCAGCAGATCGATTCCCTTCTCCGTATCCTGCCGGCCGAAATAGGTGACGATGGGAATGGTGGGGTCCAACCCCGGAAGTTTTTCCGCGAAGACCGAGAACGGCGGCTTGGCGCGATCGCCGGGCAATTCGATGCCGGGATAAATCGTCGTCATGCGAGACCGGTCAAGGTTCATTTCCTGTTGGAGCCGCGCGGCGTAATCATCGCTGACCACCACCGACGGCCACGGGCTTCCCGCCATCACCCGGCGGAGCTGCGCGAAATAATCCTCCAATCGCCCGGCCATCTCGGCGTAATTGGCAAAAATCTCCTCTCCTTGAAACGTCGGTAGATATTCAAACTCATGCTTCTTCCGCTCTTTCACCGCCAAAGCCAGGGGGCAGCACATAGCAAATGTCGGCAGCAGATGCGTGACATGATCCCGAATGAGAAAATTTTCCAATCGCTGGATCAATCCCGGATCGCCGCCATCGCACATGCTGCGGACGAAATTTTCCAAGCCGCGCGCGACGACTCCCGGATGTTCCTGCATGAATCGCCGCCGTCGGGCAAGTGGCGTGATGTTGAAAATCCTGGCGGTCTGGTCGAGCAGGGGGCTGGGCTTGCGGGAATAAAATCGCAGCCCGCGCACCAGAACATGTTGCTCAATCCCCGGATCGACGAGTTCGGAGTTCGTCTCCATCATCCAGTAAATCAGCACCTTGAATTTGCGGCGATGCAGGGCGTTGGCCAGCCGCATGTCGCGGATGATCGCGCCTTCGTAAGAACCGCTGGTGAAGGCGAGAAAAGCGAAAACCGGTTCGGGCATGATTGCTTTTAGAGCGGAAGTTTTCGGGCGATGGCCAGGAAATTTTCGTAATTGGCGCGAATCTCCAGAATCGAATCGCCGCCGAATTTTTCGAGGAACACGCGCGCGATCTCGAACGCCACGACATTTTCCATGATGACCGATGCGGCGGAGATTGCGGAAATATCGGATCGTTCCCACCCGGCTTCGGACGGCTGCTTGGTGTTGAGATCCACGCTTCGCAGCGGCTTGCCGAGGGTGCTGATCGGTTTCATCGCGCCGCGGACAACGACCGGATTGCCATTGGTCATGCCGCCTTCGAGTCCGCCGGCGTTGTTGCTGCCGCGCGTGAATCCCAGGCCGGGGGTGTCCTTGAGCGATGGATCAAACTGAATCTCATCATGCACCTGTGATCCCGGCAGTCGGGCGGCGGCGAATCCCATGCCGAATTCGACGCCCTTGAACGCCTGGATGCTGGCCACCGCGGCGGCGATGCGGCCATCCAATCGGCCGTCGATGGTCATGCAGCTCCCAAGTCCGATGGGGCAACCGAAGACATGCGATTCGACGATTCCACCAGCGGTGTCCTTGGCCATTTTCTGCTGATTGATAAATTCCCGCATGGCGGCGTCGGTCGCGGGATCGGGGCAATACACTTCCGATATGTCGCGCGCCTTTCGCAAATCCTTCCAATTCTGCGGCGTAACATCGAATTTCCCCTCGGCCGGGCCAACGGCGCGGACGAATCCGAAAACTTCTATGCCGAATTCCAGAAGTAGACAGCGCGACAATGCCCCAGCGGACACACGCGCTGCGGTTTCCCGCGCGCTGGCGCGCTCCAGCGTCGTGCGGCAATCGGTGGTCAGCCATTTCACGGAGCCCGCCAAATCCGCGTGTCCCGGGCGCGGCCGATACAGCGGCGGGGTGGCGGCGGGATCGTCCAGCCGGGAATCCTTGTTGGGCACCAGCATCGCGATCGGCGACCCGATGGTTTTCCCCATCCGCACCCCGCTGAGAAACTCCGCATGATCCGTCTCAATCTTCTGCCGCCCACCCCGGCCATATCCACCCTGTCGGCGGCGGAGTTCGGTGTCGATGAATTCCGAATCAATCGTGACGCCGGCGGGCATGCCCTCGACCAGCGCAATCATCCCCTTCCCATGCGATTCACCGGCGGTGCGATAGGAGAGAGCGCCCATGCGTTGATCCTAACAAATTTCGTGGGAACTGTCGCAGGGACGCGCGTGACGGGTTAGCCCGAAATGGCTTTATTTCGAAGCATGAACCTCGCGGCCCAGATGATCGGCAGCACGGATAAGGCTGCGGGCGCAATCCACGCCCGCAGTTGGTTCGGGGGATCGTAGTAGTAAAAGGTCCAGACCTTATCCGCAGACTGCGTCATTTGCATCGTTGGGGGCGACGTTTGATCGGAATCGAACCGAAGGATCAGCACAACGATTAGTAACAACAGTGACATGGCGCTAAGCCCATTGAAGAGCCGAATGAGCGGGCGTTTCATGGCGTCGAATTGTACTGTGCGGTTGAAGCTCATTTCGATCAAAAAATTCGGTTGCTTGTGAAAGAATGAGCAATGGATATCGGCACATCGAAGGGCTCGATATGCAAAACCGTTTAGCCGCGACCCGAAGGGGAGCGCGTTGTTGGGCGGGCACGGACGCGCTCCCCTTCGGGTCGCGGCTAAACAGTTCGGTTCGTCGTGAGGTAAGCGCGTGACACGATTAAAACGGGCGGGGACCATCGGGTCCACCAGGCCCGCCCGGTCCATTGGGTCCGCCGGGTCCGCGCGGGATTTCGCCGTTGAACGGTGGACCGATCAATTGGTTCCAGATTTCTTTTTGCGCCGGCGTGAGTTGATCCAGCGCGCGTTTGACGGCATCGGCGTCGCGGGCGGGTTGATTGGGATCGGGGCCGCGGTCGAAACGTTGAAAACCTCTGAATTGCGGCGGCGGCATGCCGGGTGGGGCGTCGTGGGAAATTTGCAATTCCAGAATCGCATCCTGCTGTTGGGGTGTCAGGCCAAGCGCGGCGACGACATCGGGGTCGCTGAAGGTGCGGAGGAATCGGTGCTGGCGGAGAATTTGTTGCAGCCGATTCCACTGGGCGCCCGTGAGCAGCGATTGCATGGCGGTCTGGGCCTGCAGCGTGTTGGCAACCATTTTTGCATGCATCTGCTCGGGCGTGAGTTGCTGCGAATCCTGCCAACCGCCTGGTGGGCCGGAGTCAAAGCCGGTGGGCAGATCGTTGACTTTGTCGAGTTGGGCCGGCGTGAGATTCAATTCATCCTGGACGGATGGGACCGTGAGTAGCCAAACTCCCTGGGCCACGCGCTGATTGTCGTCCATCGCATGAATGTCATCCAGCAATTCCTGGACATGATCCTGCGCGGCCGTGAGTTGGGCGTCGAGCGATGCATCCTGACTGTGCTGGGCGATGAAGCTCTTGTAATAGTACAAAGCGCTTTCCAGCAATTCGGTGCGGGCCACGACCGAGCGCGGATCGCGCGGCATTTCCTGGTCGGCGATCTTCACCATCAAATCAACCGCCTGCCGGGCTTCCTGGAAATTTTGATTGGCCTCGATGGAACGGGCTTTTTCTTTTGCCTCTTCACGGGCAATCATG
The DNA here is from genome assembly GCA_049515255.1 of Tepidisphaeraceae bacterium. GTDB lineage: Bacteria > Planctomycetota > Phycisphaerae > Tepidisphaerales > Tepidisphaeraceae > JBEKUH01. The sequence continues at coordinate 17,876 of JBEKUH010000054.1, forward strand.
AAATTGGCGATGAGCAAGCCGATGGTCGCCAGGAAGAGAACAACGATGGCGGAACTCGCCAATGCCTTGTGCCGGCGGGTCCATTTCACGCCTTTGTCCCAGAGCGATGGGGGTCGCGCCTGGATCGGTTCGTCTCGCAAAAATCGGCCCAAATCTTCAGCCATGGCGCGGGCTGAGGCGTAGCGATCGGCTGGGTCTTTGGCGATGGCTTTGGCGATGATGGTCTGCAGTTCCACCGGGGCAGATTTGTCCAGCGCCCGCAGCGGTTTGGGATCGACGATGACGATGTTGTGAAGAATTTCCTCGCGCAACTCGCCGGGGATGGCGCGTTCCAGCGTGATCAATTCATAGAGCGTGATGCCCAGGGAATAGACATCGGTGCGCTGATCGAGCACGGCCGCGCGGCCGGACGCCTGCTCGGGGCTCATGTAGCGGAACGTGCCGACCAGATCGCCGGTGTGGGTGAGATTGCTCTCGCCGTAAAATTGGGCGAGGCCGAAATCGGTGATCCAGAGAATTCCGCGCTGATCGATCAGCAGATTGGCGGGCTTGATGTCGCGGTGAACCACACCGAGTTGATGTGCGTAATCCAATGCTTCGGCGGCCTGGACTCCAAGTCGCGCGGCCAGCCGGTGCCAATCGCCTTTTTTGCCGGCGCGCATCGTGGAGAAACTATTGGTCGGTTCGATGGCCGCTGCAATGCTCGGTCCGGCGGCCAGCGCGGAACTGTTGGTCCATGAAGCGTCTTTATCGGCCATGGTTTTGGTCGCGCCATGAACATCCGAATCGCCGGGCCGCATTTGCTTGATGATCTCCGCGAGACTTTGTCCCTCGATCAGTTGCATGGCGTAGAAATGCACGGATCGCTCGCATCCGACGGCGTACACCGGCACGATGTTGGTGTGATGCAATTGCGCGGCCGCCTGGGCTTCATTTTTGAACCGCTGCAAATGCTTTTCATCAAGCGCGGCCGCCAGCGGCAGGACTTTCACGGCCACCCGACGATTGAGCGAAAGTTGCGTGGCTTCGTAAACCACGCCCATTCCCCCGCGGCCAATTTCGCGGATCAATTGAAAATCGCCGAGCGGTTGCGAAGTCGGCACGCCCGCATCCGATGCGCGAGCGGAACTTAATTGCCGATCAATCCCGCTGCGCATCTGCCCAACGGCTGAATCCAGGAATGCCAATCCCTGCAAACAGGCCGACAATTCCGTGGCGATTTCGGAGTGTCGGCCAAGAAATTCCTGGCGGTTGGGCCGTTTGCCGGCATCGACGGCGGACATGTACTCGCGCATCGCATCCACGAGCCGGGGGTCGTCGTTGGGATCTTTGGTCGATTCGTCGCTCACTGCGATTCCCCCAGACTTTTCCGCAAACTCGCCAGCGCCCGCACCCACAATTTCTGCACGCTGTCTTCGCTGCGATTCATTTCCTCGGCTACTTTGGGAAAGCTAAGGGCTTCGATGTGCCGGAGGATAATCACCTGTCGATAATCCTCGGGCAATTTCGAAAGTGCTTCGGCCAGCAAGACGGCCTGCTCGCGGCGGGAAACGTGCTGGCTCGGCGTGCTGCCAGACTGTGCGAGATTGCGGTCCAGTGCCTGCGAGGATTCGTCAATTTGCACCATCAGTTCACGCTCGAGTTTCACATCCCGGCCCTTGGTGCCAAGGAATCTGCGGCACATCAGCGCGATCTGCCCGGCGAGAATCCGGCGAAGCCAGGCGAGTAGTTCGCCTTCGCTGTGGCCGCGAAAATTGGCGATCTGGCGATGGGCTTCGAGGAAGGTCTCCTGAACGATATCGGACGCATCCATCTTCCCCTGAAGCCGCCGGCCGATCTGCACGCCGGCGAGGAGATTCAGGTATTTGGCGTAGGATTCGAGCAGTTTGCCGGTGGCCGCTTCATCGCCGGCGCGGGCGAGCTGGAGCAGTTGCTGGACATCGTCGGAACTAAGCAAACCTGCGGACATAGGGGTTCCATATTGTAGGTTGCGAAAGGGGGAATCATACCGCCGCACTGCGAGGAAATTGGGAAAGAGGTGAAGGGTGCCCACGGCCAATTTAGTCCGCAATCCAAGGGACGGGCAACAGGTTGGAATAGGGCGACAGAATATTTTTATCGGTTTTAGTTTCCGCGCCGACGATGACGCGTTGGCTCGCATATGGACACGCGCCGCCGCGTCGGAACCCGCCGGCTTGCCCGGCGACGGTCGTGCGCTCCTTCTCGATGCGGCAGAATGGAGCTCTCGCCTGCGGCGACCGATGCCGCGGAGTTTCGCGCTCAGGCGCGACCCTCAACCGTCCGTCACGCCCCAAGTCCGACCTCTGGCTGGAAGAGCAAGACCAGCATTCCTTGGAAATCCCCAGGGCAGGTCGGACAAGCGGGGCTGTATTGGACGGTTGAGGTCGCGCTTGGGCGCGAAACTCCTCCGCATCCCGCCGCCGCAGGCGGAATACTCCCTCTTCCTCGTCCCATCGAAAATGCCGCGGCGAACGTCGCCGGGCCAGCCAGCGGGTTTCGCGGCGGCAACCCTCTCACCCATTCGAGCCAGAGCACCCTCGTCGGCGCGGAAATCGTAATCGATCCAATTCGTCTTTCTAAAGTGTTGTCGGGAATCGAAGCGCACACTCGCGCAGCGTCTACTGAAACCCCTCATATTCCGGCAATGGTTCGGGTGGGGGGATTGTGTAGGGCGTTTCACCACGCAGCCGCCGGGAGATGTCGGCCAGGATTCGCTCATCCAGCACGGCTCCCATATGCGGCGGAAGTGGGGCGTTGCTGGGGAGCCAATAGGGATTTTGCCCCGGCGGGGCGGCGTTGCGGTCGCCGACAATTTCATCGTCGAGATGAACATACGGGTAAATCTCGTAGCTCGCTGTTCCGTCGAATTGGGCGACATATTTCAGAAAATCCGATCCGGGTGAAAGTTCCGGGCCGAAACCGGTCAGGGGGATTACCCCGGCGATCTTCGCGCCTGAATGCGGGCTGCTGATCGTGAAGAGATGAGCGATTTTCAATCGGCGGAGATGATTCGAATCCTGCGAAGGGGCGGCGGCATATCGGCCGGCCAGTCCGCCGAGCGAAGCGCCCACCACATCCACTTCCGTCGTCCAGATCGGATCAGAATCCGGACACGCCTTGTCCACCGCCTCGATCACGGTCTGTCGGCAATCTTCCATGTTTCCGCACAAGAGCAGTGAAACTGGAATGATCTTCGCTCCGCAACTGATGCTTTGGAAATAATCCGCAAAAATCGGCGGCGAGACGTCCGGATCGAGAAACCCGCCGATCACCACCAGCGGCCGCTGAAACGGAACCGGATGCTTTTGCATGCGGGCGATGTCGTCGTGGGCTTCGGATGTCGAGACGGGAAACGAGGGATTGTCCGGTGACGTTGCGCAGCCTGAGAGCAATAACCCCACGATTGCAAGACATGGCAGGTATCTCATCGCCACATGTTAGTGTTCATAAACTTAAATTGCAAGTGTTTTTTGCATTTTGATGCAGGCCATTTCAATCCCGCCGCCAATGGGATGCATTCCGCGTTCCAGCGATTCATAGCCGTGTTGCAAATAGAAGGATTCGACATTGATCGCGCTGCTGAGATTCAGCGTTTTTACGCTGTGTTGACGGGCGAGGTCTTCCAAAGATTTCAGCAATGCCGTCCCCACTCCAAGCCGCTGGGATTCCGGATGGACATACACGGCTCGCAGTTCCTCGTTCTTGGGAACGATGACTCCGAATCCAATGGCTCTGCCGGATTGCCTCGCCACCAAGACGAGTTCGTCGGGGTCGGTGCGGATAATGCGTTCCATCCGCGCGATTCGTTCAGGCGTCACCGGCGCGGACCAGCGATCGAGGATTTCGATTGGATAGGCCGATGCGCCAGTGACATGCACGGCGGCAAAATGCACGATCACGATCGCTTCCGCATCAGCGGGCATCGCCGGTTCGATTTGAAGATGTTCTTTTTCCTGGCTCATTCTATAGAGTCAATGTACCCGAATCGCCACGGCGGTTTGGTCGTCGTCGGGGCGTCGGCCGCGCTGGTGGGCGAGCAGTGACGCACGCAGCCGATGAATCACGGCATCGGCGTCGTCGGACGATTCTTGCAGCGATCGTTCGATTCCTTCAATGCCGAACATATTGCCATCTGGGGCGCGGGATTCTGAGATGCCATCGGTGTAGAGCAAAACCGTCTGACCGGGGCGAAGATGGATCGTCTCATCGTTAAACGAAGCGCCATCGTCGATGCCGAGCGGGAGCCCGCCGGCGGCGTCGAGGAATTTCGTCGCATGTCCTATCAATGACGGCAGCAATGGGCCCGGATGTCCGGCCGAGGCGTAACGCAATCGCCGGGTGGATGGTTCATAGAATCCGATGAATGCGGTGACGAACGAACCTTCGATCGGTTTCTTGCAGAGCCGGCGGTTGAGCATGTGAAACAAATCGGCCGGGCCTGACGAAAATGGCGCGCAATCGGTCAAAGTTGCCTGCACCATGGCTGCGACAACGGCCGCCGATGGGCCATGGCCGGATGCGTCGCCGATGAAAATGCACCATTGATTTGAATTCTCGTCCAGCGGAATGAAGTCGTACAAATCGCCCCCGACCTGGCCGAAGGTTTCGTAGCTGGCGGCTAATTTTATTCCGGGGATTTCCGGAATCGGCTCCGGCAGAAGGGCGCGCTGAATCCGGGCCATTCGCTGAAGTTCGGATTCGATGTGGGTGCTTGCGATAGATAATTCGCGGCTCACATGCAAACTTCCCAGCAGCGAGCCCACCAGCGTCGCTCGCATCACCGATTCTTCCAGATGGCTCGGCGTGAAATAAGTCGGCTCACGCGTCAAGCCAATCGACCAGTTCAGCGGCAATCCTTCGTTAAACAATGGAACCGCGAGCATCGACCGATATTTCCCAAGCAACTGGGCGAAATGCGGGTCGTCGCTCCAGTCGATGTTGTGCGCGACATGCGGAGTTGGATTTTCAATGATCTCGGAAAGGACGCCACCTGTATAGATCGGAAGCTCCATATCCTCCCAGGGATTTCGCATCTCCAGATACTCGGTTCCATCATCCAGCAGCAACCGCCACATCCGATATTCGCCCGGCGCCAGTCCCACCGTGGATAATACCACATGCGCCCGGCCGGGATTGGCATCGCGTAGATATCGGGTGTACATCATCAGCGCCTCGTACGGGCTCTGACACCCCCGCAGTTGCCGTGTCAGGTCCATCAGCGCCGCCATGCGCGAACTGCCGGAAAGGTCCACAAAGTTCATATTCAGCTCTCCGTTACGTATTCCCAACCGGCGAATACATTACCCGCCCGGAAATTTTCCTGTAATAAACAACCCACCCGCATCGACTACACTTTCGCCGGCGAATGTGCCGGCGGGAGTTTCAGCGAATGATTGATTGGGAAGGCATCCTCAGCCGCGATGGGCCGCATTCCCCCCTCGCCTGGTACTCTGGGAGAGGGACGGGGTGAGGGCCGATTTTCAGTTGGGGGCTGAGCGCTTTTCCGGCAAAACCCTCACCCTTACCCTCTCCCGGTGTACCGGGAGAGGGGATAAGACTTGGAGGAGCATCGTTCACTTCTTAAAAAATATCTTCACTTCGCTGGGCCCCAGATCGCCTTTCAATTTGCCACCCTCAACTTTCGTATCGAAATTGAAAACATGCTCGTGCCAGTCGCCGTCCTCAAGGCCGGCGTTTTCGATGATGAATTCTCCGGCCGGTTTGTCCCTGAGATTGGCGACAACCACCACGACCCCGCCGGCGTCGTTCCAGCGTTTGTATCCGAGCAGAAATCGCTCCTTGTCTTTGAGAACTGTCTGAAATTGATCTCCGCACAGCGCCGGGGTATTGCGGCGAAACTTGATCAGCCCGGCCGTATATAGCTGAAGGTCCTTGTTGTCCTTGTTCGCCAGCAGCGCCCAGTCGATCGGATGCGAATCCATCGACTTGGGGTTGGATGCTCCCAATTCCTGTCCCATCCAGATCATCGGCAAACCCGGCGTCGTCAGCAGAAGCGCCGTCGCCAGCTTGACGCGCCGAAATGCCGCTTCGCCAAATGTCTGCGACACCTCGCCAATCTGCCTGAGAATCCGCTCATGGTCGTGGCTGGAGACGTAATTCACGATGTGATTCCCCGTTTCGTAGCCGTTGGTCGCGGGGTTCATTTTTTGCTCGATTGCGTCCAGGTCCCAGGGCTGTTCGCCGTCCTTCTCGTGGCGGGTGGCGATGGCTTGCAGTTGCTTGGCGAACACATCGTGCCATGCCGCCACCATCGGGCCCTTGGGATATCCCACAATCGCCGGGTCTTCCGGCACATGCTCGGCCACCGCGAGGAACGGCTTGCGCCCGTCCACTTTGCTGAACGCCATGTCCGTGAATTCGTGCATGACCGCAAAATCCCCGATCGCGCGGCTGGCGTCGAAGCGGATGCCGTCGATGTGAAAATGCTCCACCCAATCGCGGATGGATTCGATCACATATTTTCGCGCGGGGAAAATTTTCAGATTCTCATCGTAATGGGCGTAATTATACTTCGGTCCCCAGTGCCATTCCGGCGGATCGGGATTGTCTTTGTAAAACCAATACTCATAGTCGATCTGCGCCATCGGCGCTTCCGCCTCGGCCTGGTTATAAACGCCGTCGATGATCACGCGAATTCCCTTGCCGTGGCATTCATCAATCAGTTCGCACAAATCGTCCGGCGTGCCGTAACCGCTTTCCACCGCAAAAAGACTGCGCAGATTGTATCCCCAGGATTTTCCCGGAAATTCCTTCACCGGCATCAGCTCCAGCGCGTTGATCCCCAAATCCACCAGATAATCCAGCTTTTCCAACACACCCTTAAAATGCCCTTTGACGCGCGGCGAACCCTTGTCGCCCAGCCCTCCGCTGAAATCGCCCACGTGCAGTTCGTAAATGATGAGTTGCTCGTTGGTCGGCAGCGGCTTGTCATCGTGTTTCCAATGATAAGTCACCCAGACGCGCTTGCCGTCCTTGATGTCCAGAATGGTGCGCTCGTCCTGGTCATCGGTGATCGAAAGCGCATACGGATCAAAAACCTCCACCCATTTTCCGCGCGCGAAATAACTGTTGGACTTGACGGCGAATTTGTAAAAATGCCTGCCGTCTTTGAGGGGAACGCTGATGCGCCACCAGCCATCATCCCCCTTGGTCATTTTCTCGCGTTTCCACCCATTCCAACTGGAGATCAGCGCGACCTCTTCGTTGTATGGGGCCAAGAGCGAAATGACGATCGGCTCGGGACTTTTCTTTTCCATGCCTTCTCACGCCTCATTCCATGCGTCGCCGGAATATGAAATTTCTCCGTACCGGACTTTAATGCCTGGCAGCGAACTCAGGAACGTCGAAAATTCCGCTGGTCGATCAACTTGATGTACAATCCCGCCGCAATGGAAGACATGGCCGAACAATTCGCCCGCCGCGACCGATATCGGCGGAAGCTGGCATGGGCAAAAACGCCCGAGCAGAGGATGACCGAATTTTTCGAGCGGCAGGCGCGGGCGGCCGAACGCATGCGCCAAAACCCCGAGGGATATGCGTGGTTTCTGCGGCGGAACTACAAGAAGCGGGCTATTCACATTCCGAAGACCGATGGGAAATGAAGAAAAAATCCTCGACGTGCTTCGACGTTATGGCGTCCCGTTTGTCGTGATTGGCGGCCTTGCGGTAAATATTCACGGATTTGGACGAGTTACTGAAGATACCGATGTCGTTTGGCTTCGCTCGACGCAAGCCGAGCAGGCATTGCTCCGCGCTCTAGCCGAGTTGGATGCCTACTACATCGGAGATGAGATCGATCCAGCAACTAAAGGAACCTCTGAAAAACCCTTGACACGTCCAGTATACTGATGGAATCGAAAAATCGACACGGAGGTTCGCATGCGTGAACGTGAGCAATCCCAACTCTCCTTCGCCGACGTCGTCGT
>JBEKUH010000055.1:0-25705 GCA_049515255.1 Tepidisphaeraceae bacterium
CCGAAGCGATGTCCGCCTGCACGAGATGCGTTCGCACGCCGAAGGCCCGGCAATGCTGCTCCACTTCCTGGGCGGCTGGGAGATTGCTGTGGTAATTGATGACCACATCGAATTTTTCCTTCGCCAGCGCCAAAGTGATCCCGCGCCCGATGCCGCGCGATGCGCCGGTGATCAGGGCGATGGGATGGTGCGATTCACTGCTCATTCGTCTCTCAAGATTATATCAGTGTGCCGCGTCACGCTAATGGCCAATGCCGCGAAAAACGAATTGCTGCGGGAAGTCTTTGCCATCGCGCTCGAAAAACAGAGTGATGCGGACATCGCCGGGGCCGTTCCATTGCCAGTTGATTGCGGATTGATCGGGCTCTTGGGAATCGGCGGGATTGTAGCCGGGCGGGGGAACATATCCGGGCTTATCGACCGGGCCGACGGTTGGAGGCAGATTGGGAACATCCGACTGCCCACCCTGATCATCAGTCGGCGGCGGGAAGATTTCTTTGATGACGCCGTCTGGAGCGATGACGTTGGAGAGGATCGGGTGGCTATTGCCAGCCGGATCGACGACCGACCCGCCGGTCAGGGCGATCCAATCCTTTGATTCGTTGTGAATCTCCATGATGAGGCGGTGATCGTCGGCCAGCAGATGGTATTCGAGCGGATCGGCGCGGAAATCGAGGGATTGGGTGGGGGTGATGATGGAGGGAGTGGCGGCGGGTGAGAGCAATTCGAATTGTGAGGGGCCGCAGGCGGCGGCGAGGAGCACAGTGCAAACAAAAAGCCCACGGATAGCTATCCGTGGGCTTTGGTTGATCAACCGCGAAATTGTCAATTCTTCACGTCGCATCCGACGCGGCCGCGGGGGCGGTTTGGGATTCGGTGTTCTTCTCGTCGGCCGAGTTGACCGACTCGAAATACAGGTGCTTCTCGCCGCCGTCTTCGGTTTTGACGGTGATGCGCACCAAGTCCTTGCCCTTGAAGTTGCCGCGGAGGATTTCCTCGCTGAGCGGGTCTTCCACAAATTGCTCGATCGCCCGCCGCAATGGACGCGCGCCGAAATCATTGTTGGTTCCCTTGTCGATCAGGAAATCCTTGGCTTCCTGGGCCAATTCGATTCGCAGGCCGTGATCGGTCAGGCGCTTGGTCACTTTGCGGAGTTCGAACTCGACAATGCTCTCCAGATTCGCCCGGCTCAGCGGCCGGAAGACGATGACATCGTCCAATCGTCCGATGAATTCGGGCCGGAAGTAGCGCTCGATTTCCTTCATCAGCGTCGTCTTGATCGTCTGATAGGTGCGTTCCTCGCGTTCGCCCTTGGCTTTGGGCTGGAGGCCGAACTGAGGGCCGCCGTCTTTAATCAGTTCCGCGCCGATGTTGCTGGTCATGATCATGACCACATTGCGGAAATCGACATGCCGGCCAAAGCTGTCGGTGAGCCGGCCTTCTTCCATGATCTGCAACAGCATGTTGAACACATCGGGATGCGCCTTCTCGACTTCATCGAGCAGCACCACACTGTATGGCCGGCGACGGATGCGCTCGGTGAGCTGGCCGCCTTCCTCGTAACCGACATATCCCGGCGGAGCGCCGATCAGTCGGCTGACGTTGTGCTTCTCCATGTACTCGCTCATGTCGATCTGCACGAGCGCATCGGCATCGCCGAACATAAATTCCGCCAATGCCTTGGACAGCAGCGTCTTGCCGACGCCGGAGGGGCCAAGGAACAAAAACGATCCCATGGGCCGATGCGGGTCTTTGAGGCCCGACCGAGCCCGGCGAATGGTCTTGCTGATCGCCCGGATCGCCTCATCCTGCGAGACAACCCGCTTGTGCAGTTCGTTCTCGAGTTCGAGCAATCGCTGGGCTTCTTCTTTTTCCAGACGAGTGAGCGGAACGCCGGTCATTTTGCTGACGACCTCGGCAATCACTTCCTCATCCACCACGCCATCGACTTCCTTGGACCGCTCGCGCCACTTGCGCTGCATGTCTTCTTTCTTGGCGCGGAGGGTTTCGGCCTGGTCTCGCAACTTGGCCGCCTCTTCATATTCGGCATTCCGAACCGCTTCATCCTTCTGGATACTGAGCCGTTCGATCTGCTCTTCCAGTTCCGCCAAATTCGGCGGCTTTGTCATGCTGCGGAGGCGAATCCGCGCGCCGGCTTCGTCCAGCACGTCGATGGCCTTGTCCGGCAGGCAGCGGCCGGTGATGTAGCGATCCGCCATTTCCACCGCCGCCTCCAGCGCCGAATCCAGAATCTGCACGCGGTGGTGGGCTTCGTAGCGGTCGCGCAGGCCTTTGAGAATTTCCAGCGTGTCTTCAGTGCTGGGCGGATCGACCGTGATCGGCTGGAATCGCCGAGCCAAGGCCGCGTCTTTCTCGATGTATTTTCGATATTCATCGAACGTCGTCGCGCCGATGCATTGAATCTCGCCGCGCGAGAGCGCGGGCTTGAGAACATTGCTGGCATCGATAGCGCCTTCAGCGCCGCCGGCGCCGACGAGGGTGTGCAATTCATCAATGAACAGGATCACATTCTTAGCCCGACGGACTTCGTTCATCACGGCCTTGATGCGCTCCTCGAACTGTCCACGGTATTTTGTGCCGGCGACCATCATGGCCAAATCGAGCACGACAATCCGGCGATCGTGCAGGATTTCCGGCACGTTGCTGGAGATGACCATCTGGGCCAAACCTTCGACGATGGCCGTCTTGCCGACGCCCGCTTCGCCGAGGAGGACCGGATTGTTTTTCTGCCGTCGGCAGAGAATCTGAATGACGCGCTCGATTTCGTTTTTGCGTCCGATGACCGGATCGAGCTGTCCTTCTTTGGCCAGTTCCGTGAGGTCGCGGCCAAAGCTGTCCAGAGCCGGGGTTTTGCTTCGATTCTTCTGTCCCTGTTTTTCCTGAGTTTGTGGTTCTTCGCTTTCCACGCCTGCTCCCAAAAGATTGAGTACTTCCTCTCTCACTTCTTCGAGTTTCAAGCCAAGGTTCATCAAAACCTGTGCCGCGACGCCGTCGTGTTCGCGCAACAGGCCGAGCAACAGATGCTCGGTACCTACATAATTATGGTTCAGATTTCGCGCTTCCTCGATGGCATATTCAATGACTTTTTTGGCCCGCGGGGTCTGCGGCAACTTGCCCATGGTGACCATGTCCGGGCCGCTCTTGACCAATTTTTCAACTTCAAGTCGTACTTTGCGCAAATCGACATCAAGGTTTTTCAGGACATTGGCGCCAACGCCGCTGCCCTCTTTGACCAGGCCCAGAAGGATGTGCTCGGTGCCGATGTACTCGTGATTGAAGCGCTGTGCTTCCTGGTTGGCAAGGGCCATCACTTTTCGGGCGCGGTCGGTAAAACGTTCAAACATGTCCATCTCCTAATTGGCCGACAGTCTTGAGTGCCGACCCCTCAGCGAACAACAAAGCCGCCTCCCGTCACGTCCGACAAATCGGAATTAGCAACGAGATTGCAGCCGATTCTATGGCGGCAATTCCGATAATCCAAGTCCGCTAAGCCCCCCGAGCGGGAAACTTCGCGGAAAACACCTGCCGGCACAGCGCGCCAAGCAACACCTCGCTATATCGGCTCAAAGTTAACATACGATGAAAAGGGAGGGAGGTGCGGAGGGTCAGGTTTCTGGCGGGGGGTCCTCGAGCTTTTTCTTCGCCCGGCGGCGGAGTTCCTCCAAATCGACTCCCATCGACGCCAGCAGCCCGGTCACGGGATCGTTTGCCTCGTCGATCCAGCGCAATAACATGCGCAGGCGGTAGGCGGGAGATATGTCGGGAAATCCGGTTTTATATGGCAACTCTCCCACTTTGCCTTGCTGCGCCGGATCATCCTGCACCCCCGACACCTTCAAAACCTCGGCCCGCACCAGATTCAAGTTCAGTTCCAGGTTCATCAGCACCTGGGCCGCGACGCCATTCCCTTCCCGAAGTAATCCGAGCAGAATGTGTTCAGTTCCAATGTAATTGTGATGCAGGGCGCGGGCCTCCTCAATGGCATATTTAATGACGCTCTTGGCCCTCGGCGTTTCGGCCAAACTGCCGCTGTGGTCGTTGCCTTTGCCCGGCCCGACCAGTCTCTCGACTTGGGCCCTTACGCTGCGTGGATCGATTTTCAGATTCTTAAACACTTCCGCCGCCGCACCGCTCCCCTCAATGACCAACCCGAGCAATAGATGCTCGGTGCCGATATATTCGTGGTTGAGTTCATTGGCCTGTTGGTTGGCAATGGCCATCACTTTCCGAGCCCGATCCGTAAATCGCTCATACATGGACGAACATTCTAGCACCCCCGCTTGCCGAACCGATGCTAATTTCGGATAAATAGCCCGGAGAAGGGATTCAATGCCGTTATTGCATCAAGCCTGGGACCTGTTCCGTCATCTTGACGTGCATCTGAACGGCTTCGCGTCCGCTCATCCGGTCGGCGTTTACGGATTGCTGGCGGGGATTATCTTCTGTGAGACGGGGCTGGTGGTCTGGCCGTTCCTTCCCGGCGATTCATTGCTTTTTGCGGTCGGGGCGCTGGCGGCGGCGAGCGGGTCGCCCATCAGCTTGCCGCTGGTAATTGTGCTGCTGTGCCTCAGCGCCAACTGCGGGGATCTGCTGAATTACGCCATTGGGTTCCACCTCGGGCCCAAAGTTTTCAGCCAGCGATCTTCCTGGCTCCTGAACCAAAAGCATTTGGATGAAGCCCACCGCTTTTACGACCGTCATGGCCGTAAGACCATCATCATGGCCCGATTCGTCCCGATCATCCGCACTTTCGCCCCGTTCGTTGCCGGGATTGGCAAAATGCCCTTCGCCCGCTTCGTCGGATTCAGCGTCGGCGGCGGAGCGCTGTGGGTCGTTCTGCTGACGCTGGCCGGTTATTTCCTCAACCAGTTCGCCTTCATCCGCGGCCACTTCGAGATCGTCGTCCTGGCCATCGTCGCTATCTCCCTGCTGCCGATGGTGATCCATCAAATGCAGGCCCGGATGCGGCCGCAAAATGCGGACGCGGTTTTGCCGGGGAATGTTTCGGAATAGCATGAAAAACGCATCGCAAGGTTCACTTTTTGCCGTCGCTGTGACGCAAGCCGTCATCGCTGCCATTATGCTGGCCGTTCATTTTTTTCAGCCACTTTCGAATTCTTCCCGCTTCTTAGCAATTGGGCATGATGTCGAGGCAATCGTGACGCTAGTCTCCGCCGTCACATTGTTCGCACTGGCTGCATTTGCGAAAGGCCGGGAAAAGCTGGCAGTGATCGCCGCCCTGGCTGTCTATGCCGTTACCGTAACGATCTATCTGAGGCTCGCAGTTCATCCGCACGGAACGGGCCTGGGCCTGGGATTGGGAATCGTCAATCTTGCCATTCTCGCCGTATTGTTGCAGAGCGTATTGAATTCCGTTCGTTTTGTTCTGATGCGGGGTTGAGATCTACGGCCAGAGCGGCGTTGCTTCCAAACCCGCGGTCTCCGGCAATCCGCACATCAAATTGGCGTTCTGCACCGCCTGGCCGGCGGCGCCTTTGCCGAGATTGTCGATGGCGGATAGGGCAACGATCGGGCCGCCGGGGATGTGGAAGTAGGAAACGAACGTGTAGTTCGATCCCGTCGCCCATTTGGTGTGCGGGGATTGATCGACGACCCGCACGAAGGGCCGGCCGGCATAGAATTTTCGGGCGGCTTGCCGGCATTCTTCGGCGGTTGCGTCGCCGGTGAGATAGCACGTCGCCAGAATCCCGCGCGTCATCGGAATCAGATGCGGGGTGAACGAAATCGGGGCGCGCTTCCCGCCGGAAAGTTGGCTGATGGTCGCTTCGATTTCGGGAACGTGGGTGTGCGGCTTGGTTAATCCGTAAGCACTCAAATCTTCATTGATCTCGGCGAAAGTGAATTTGGAATCGGAGCCGCCGCGCCCCGCGCCACTGACTCCGCTCTTGGCGTCAATGATGATGGGCGATTCGGGGTTGATCCCCTTGTGCCCCACCAGCGGCGCGATGGCGGCCAAGGCTGCCGAGGGATAACAGCCGGGATTGGCGATTTTGCTCGCTCCCTTGATCTTGTCCGGCCACACATCCGCCAGGCCATACGTCCAGCCCGGGACATATCGGTGATCCCCGCCGATATCCACGAGCTTTGTGCCGCTCGGCACCGCCGCCAGCATTCCTGCCGAATTGCCGGTCGGCACGGACGCGAACATCAGATCCAATTTCGGAAGTTTTCCCGGCATCCAGGGATCGATCATGAGATCGGCCAATTTCGCCGGGACGCCGGGGAATCGTTCCAACAGCTTTTGCCCAGCCGTCGATTCGCCGGAGGCATAAACCACCTGAAATTCCGGATGCCCCGCGCACAGGCGCAGGACTTCCCCGCCCCCGTAGCCGCTCACGCCGATGATGCCGACTCGAATCATTGCTGGCTCGACTGTTGGGTGGCCGCGTCGAGTTTCTGTTGTTCCGCCTGAATCAGGGGATCGACATCGACCTTGCCGTTGCCGCGGAACTTTTCGAGGAGCTCGATTTTAGCCTTGGAGATTTCGATCTGCATTTTATTCGCATCCGTCTGGGCGGCAGTGGTGTGATGGGCACTCCACATAATTCCCACAGCCACTCCCAGCGCGAAAAATACCACATATAAAATGTGCCTCATGGTTGCTTCTCCTTGCGGTCAATCATAGCAGCGGGACAAACCCCTCGCACGTCTCTACCATTATTGATGACGTGACGCGGACGCCCCGCAGCGCCGCGCAATTTCCCCTCTCCCGGTACTCTGGGAGAGGGATAGGGTGAGGGCTTTGTCGGCGACGTGGAAAGCGCCTCGAAATGCCGATCCAGACCCTCACCCCTGCCCTCTCCCGGAGTACCGGGCGAGGGGGAGAGCTTTTAGAATGCCCAAGACGTTTTACATCATCGACGGCCATGCCCAGATTTTCCGGGCTTATTTTGCGCCATTTCGGGATCTTTCCAGCCCCGGCGGGGAGCCGACGAAGGCGACTTATGTTTTCACGCAATGGTTGATCAATCTGATCGAGACCCGCAAGCCGGATTATCTGGCGATGGCGGCGGACAGCGGCGATGAATCGGTTTTTCGCCGGACGATTTATCCGGAATACAAAGCCCACCGCGAATCGCCGCCGGAGGATTTTTTTCCGCAGGAACAGCGGATCATGAAGATCGTGCACGATGCGGGGATTCCGATTTTCATTAAGCCGGGATTCGAGGCGGATGATCTGATCGCCACTGTCGTTCGTAAAGTGCGGGAGCAGGACCTCGATGTGTTCATTGTGTCCAAGGACAAAGACCTGAGGCAACTGATCGCCCCGCGGGTGCGGATGTACGATGTGCAGGCCGACAGCGTGATGGACGCCGCGCGGATGGCCAGCGAGCTCGGATACACGCCGCAGCAGGCGATCGAGGTGCAGACGCTGATGGGGGATGCGGTGGATAACGTGCCGGGAATTCCGGGCGTTGGCGAAAAGACGGCGGCTAAACTCATATCCACATACGGCGACATCGCGGGCATTTTGAAAAATGTGGAAAAGCTCACGCCCAAACTGCGTGAGAATGTCGAAAAACACGCCCCGGCTCTGGCGCTCTCCCGGCAATTGGTGACACTCAAAGACGATGTCGAAATGGAATTCGACCTGGAACTCTGCGGCAAACGGGAGATCAATTCCCCGGCCGTGCGGGCGCATCTGCAGACGCTGGGACTTTCCAGCCTGCTCAAGCGATTGGGTGAGGCGCCCGCGGCGCCGGCGGCCAAGCCGATGACGCAGGGCTCCCTGTTCGGTTCGGAGGAAACGCCGCTGGCGATGGCGCCGCCGGCGGAGACAGCGGATGGCTCGGACTATCGGCTGGTTAATACCGAATCTCAATTTCAATATTTCCTGGACGAACTGCGACAGCAGAAGCGATTTGCCTTCGACACCGAAACCGATGCCCTGGGCGCGATCGCGTCCAACATGATAGGAATGAGTTTCAGTTGGCAGGCGCGCACTGGATGGTACATCCCCGTTCGTGGACCGACCGGTTCGGAACATCTGGACGAGAAATATGTGCTAGAAGCCTTGCGGCCGATTCTGGAAAACCCGGACATCAAAAAGATTGGCCACAACATTAAATACGATCTGCTGGTCATGCGGCAGGCGGGCGTGACGTTGCGCGGGATCGCGCTGGACACGATGATCGCCGCATTTTTGCTGGATTCCAGCCGGATGCAATATGGGATCGACCGGCTGGCGATGGAGATGTTGAATTTCAAAAAAGTCCCCACCAGCGCGCTGATCGGTTCGGGCAAATCGCAAATCTCGATGGAGAAGGTGGACCTGAAAACCGTCGCGGCTTATGCGGCCGAGGATGCGGATATCGCCTGGCGATTGGCGGAATTGCTGGAGAAGAAGCTCGATGAGCTGCCGGATATCCGCAAACTCTGCGATCAAATCGAAACGCCGCTGATAGATGTATTGGCGGAAATGGAATTCAACGGGATTGCCATCGACCCGAGTATTCTCAAATCCCAAAGCGAAGTGCTTGGCGAGCGAATTGACGAGTTGCGGAAGAAAATTTTCGAGTGCGCCCAGTTTGAATTCAATCCGGATTCTCCCAAGCAGTTGCAGGATGTGCTCTTCAACCGGCTCGGGTTGACCGTGGTGAAGCGCACCAAGACCGGGCCGAGCACGGATGTCGAGGTGCTGGAAAAACTGTGCGACAAACATCCGATTCCGCAAATGATTTTGGATTACCGCAGTCTGGTGAAACTGAAGAACACCTATCTGGACAATCTCACCGATTACCAGAACGCGCGGACAGGTCGGATTCATGCCAGCTTTAATCAGATCGGCGCGGCGACGGGCCGGCTCAGTTGCAGCGATCCCAATTTGCAGAACATCCCTATCCGCACCGATGAGGGTCGGCGAATTCGCATGGCGTTTGTGCCAGGGAATAAATCGGAGAACATGCTGCTGACCGCGGATTACAGCCAGATGGAATTGCGCGTCTTCGCTCATTTCACGGAGGAGCCGGCGCTGATGAAGGCATTCGCGGCGGATGAGGACATCCACCGCGCCGTGGCGGCCGAGGTATTCGGCGTTCCGCTGGAACAAGTCTCGCGCGCCCAGCGCGATCAGGCCAAGACGATCAACTTCGGCATCATCTACGGCGTCAGCGCCTTCGGCCTGGCGCGACGGATTGACGGGCTGACCGTTTCCTCGGCCCAGGAGCTGATCAACTCCTACAACCGGCGCTTTCCGAGCATTCAGCGCTTCCTGGACAAATGCGTGATGGAAGCCCAATCGCAGGGATACGTGGAAACCATCACCGGCCGCAGGAGAGCCATTCCCGACATCCGCAGCCACGTGCTGGCCACGCGCAACGCCGGGGAGCGGATGGCTATTAATAGTGTCGTGCAGGGCTCGGCGGCGGATTTGATGAAGATCGCCATGAACCGCGTCTATCGCCGGATCAGGGACGAAGGGCGGCCCAGCCGGATTCTGCTGCAGGTGCATGATGAGCTGGTATTCGAGACACCGGTCTCTGCCGTCGAATCCGAATCCGCGATGATCCGCCAGGAGATGGCCGGCGCGATGCAACTGAAGGTTCCGCTGAAAGTGGACATCGGCTGGGGTAAGAACTGGCAGGAAGTGAAATAGCCTCCGGGGGGCAATAACGAATTCCGGAAAGTCAAATCGTGTTGTCGTCCCATAACCCCTAAAACAGTTCTCGGACGTGAAGCTGTAGGAGTCTCACCAGTATCACGTTTTGTAGCATCACCATAGAGGCAAATATTGGCCCTAAACATGTGAAGGAAGGCACAGTCTCTCCATCGCAGCCCCGATGCGAGGGGTATGAAGAAGAACAATCAAAGCCGGCCCGCGAAATCGGGATTTGAACTTTTGGAAAACCGTGTCCTTATGTCCGCCACGTCGTTCACCGCTGGTGTCCTGACGCTGACGGGCAATACCGCCTCAGCCAACACATATAGTGTGTCCACCACCGCCGACCACCAAACGCTCGGCTATGCCGACGCCTGCGGCCAGTTGGTGGGCAACAGCGGTCTGACCGAAGTCGTCATTCAGACGGGCAGCCAGACTGACACCGTGAATGTGGCGTCGAATGTGACCGTTCCGGTCGAAGTGGTTCGTCCCGATGGATCGACGCAAATGATCCAGCCAGGGCAAACTGCTACCATCACCCCACCGTCATCTTCGAATTCGAGTTCGAATCTCAGCGTGACCAACAATGATCCGCCGGCCCAGGGAAATACCGGCGCCAGCTCAGGCAGTGGCGCAAGTTCAGGCAGTGGGGCCAGCTCTGGTACATCCAGCAGCTCTTCCACTGGTAATTCCACCACCGCCAGCACCGGTGCCTCCAGCGGCTCGGGCGCCTCCAGCGGCTCAGGCGCGTCGAGCGCTTCGGGCCCTTCGACTTCCAATAGCACCTCCAGCTCGATCAGCAGCGCTGATTCGCCCACCGCGGTCATCAACGTCACCGATGGCGCGACCATCCAGGTCGGACAGTCAGCATTTGTGAACGGGACGAACAGCACCTTTGGCGACAGCGATGTGCTGCATGCCAAGATGGAATGGAATTTTGGCGACCCCAATGCGGCTTACAACGTTCTGCCCGGCTTTAATGCCGCGCATGTGTACGAAACCCCCGGCACCTATACGGTCACTTTGACTATCACCAATCCCGATGGCGGCACCAGCACCGCGACGACGCAGATCAATGTCCTGCCGAGCAATCGGACCACCATCTACGTTTCGCCCACCGGCAGCGATGCCAACAACGGCTTGTCCGCTGACGCTCCCGTGCAGAGCATCGCGCGGGTGAACCAACTGATGGGCAACAACACCAACGTCCTGTTCCAGGCCGGCGGCACCTATGACATCACCGGCTCGCTACAGGTTGGCGACCACAGCAATGTGTACGTCGGGTCCTATGGCACCGGCGCGCAGCCCATCATCATGTACACCGGTGCGGAAACCTCCGGCGAGTTTATCGCCATCGCGCCGGGCGCTGAAGATGTGACCATCCAGGGCCTGACATTCAATTCAATTTACACCAACCCGGCCGACGGAAACGCTTTGCCCAATGCCATTCAGGGCAATGGCAGCGATATCACTATCCTCAACAACACGTTTTACAATGTCGAGGAGGATATCGATCTGGGCACCGGTCCGAACAACGTGCTAATCCAGAACAATACGTCGCCCGCCTTGAAAGACCTTCGTGCTTATTTCGTGTGGGATTCGGGCAGCAATGACGTGATCCTGGGCAACACCGTCGCTGACTCTTATGGCGAACACGTCATCCGAATTGGCAGCGGTTCGGACATCCTTATCGCTTACAACAGCCTCTCCAACGTCACCGCTCACAAGGCCGCGATCAACATCCAATCCGGCGCCTATGCGTATGTGTACGACAACTACCTGCCCATCGGCGACATTCAAACCGGCCCACTAAGCGCAACTTTACCCAGTTCGCTGGCGCACCCTGAAGCGGCGTACGACAATATTGTCATTGACAGCAATACGATCTACGACGCCCTGACGATCACGCCGGGAACTGACGGCCTGATGATTCGCAACAACACGTTCCTCAAGGACGGCAATGTCGCCATTACGATCGACGCCCAGGAATCCGTCTTCGGACGCGTTGTGAAGAATGTCTATATTCTCAACAACACCGTCGTCGATTCGGGTCCCGGATCGGCATACGGCGGGTTCCTGAAAATGTCCAACGGCGTGGCGCAGAACATCGTCATGGATAACAACCTCTTCGTTGATCCCAATTTCATCGTGGGCGATGCCGGCGGCGCCATCGTCTATGTCGATGACTCCAGCCTCGAAAGTTTCTCCCAGATTCAGAACAATATCTGGGACGTGCCCCAGACCGAAAGCAATACCAATGGCGGGTACTTCTACATGAGCCCGGGTCTTGATGTGAATGCGGGGTATCTGACCCCCGCCGAATGGGAAGCCACCGGCGTGCCGACCGGCGATCAGTACTCGAACGTGACGCTCACGGAAACCTATGACGTGACGATCGACGGCACCACCGCCGGTTCGGATATGCCGTTGCCCGTGGGCACCTGAAAAAAGGGGACATCACTGATTAATAATGAGTGATGTCCCCATATCACTCCATAGCGGAGCGCAACGTACAACGCGCTACGAGGACGGGAATGGTTCGGAGGGACTGTTCCCGTCCTTTCTATTTTGCTCCGAGGAATTTTGGGGGCCGGGATTTCAGTAGTTCTTGCGGGCGTGTTGTAGCCGCAAAATTATTTGGCGTTCCCGGACCACTTACTTACACTCTTGCTTTTGAATCGCGCATCATTCGCTATCGCTCTCGCGTTTTGTTTTCTTGGGTTCTCGGTATTACACGCGGATGATGCTCCGCCTGCGCAGACGCCGGACGCGCCCGCCGATCTGGTTCTGGCTCCCGGACCGCACATTACATTGGAACTTGGGGAACAAACCGAGTTGGGTGTATTTGATAATCGCGTCCAAAAGGTGGTGGACCCGGCAACGATTACATGGACGGTCAATGGGCAGGCCATTGGTCAGCTTGATGCCGCGATGGGTACGCTCGTACCAGCTGGTGGCGACTCGACCGGCTCGGTCGTTTATAAAGCACCGGATAAATTGCCCTTCGAAAAAACAATCGATTTCACGGCCACCTTTTCCGATTCCGGCACGCCTGTGACGTTGAAGGGAGACATCGTCCTCATCGACGAACCCAACTGGTTTTTAATTGATGGGGACACCGGAATCGGTCGCAAGGAAGTAAGCATTCAACTCGGCTCTCTCATCCCTTCAAATGCTGGAATGTATGCGGGCCCATTCACGATGCTGAAAGGCCATTTTATTGTCCAAATTCACGGCAACGTGAAGGGTGACCCGAAGTCCGATGTGAATGTTGGCGTGGATCTCGGGCCATTTGGACAACCAGGCACTTACGAGTGGCATGTTGGCCAGCCCTACGTCGGCGCGGACATCGCATGCTCGTTTGCTCCCTCAGAATACGTGTCGCATCGAATGAATGGCAGCTCAGGGACGCTCGTAGGATCGACGACAATATTAAAGCCTGACGCAAATGATCCGCCGGGTTTGGTGAAGGGATTCTTCTCCGGACAAATGGCATGGTCGGAGATGAACAAAACTAATCACAGTTTTCAGGAACGTTTCATAACGACTCGTGGGCATTTCGCATTGCCCGGAACCGGCCAACCTGCCGGTGCCACGGGGAATCATCCGTAGGCGCTCTCGACGCCCCAAGCGAGAATTTTTTATTCTCAGCGTATTTTCCAACCTTGGCGTCTTGGCGACTTGGCGGTTCATCCGCATTTCTCTTCCGTGCATTGCACGGATAGCATCGGCTCAATGAGCTTCCCTCAGCCGTCATCGCAATCCGATTGGGATTGGCAGCCCCCAGGCCCGCCGCGGCGGTGGCGGATCGATTCAGTGACGGGGTGGCTGATCCTCATCAACGTGGTGATTTTCCTGATCGATGATTATTCCGGCTGGAAACTCACCCAATTTGGGGCGTTCACCATCCATGATGCCATTCATCGCCTGCAGCTCTGGCGATTCATCACATTCCAATTCCTCCACGGCGGGTGGCTGCACATTCTGTTCAACATGATCGCCCTGTTTTTCTTTGGGCCGCTCGTGGAGCGGGTGCTGGGTCGATGGCGATATCTGTGGTTCTATCTGGTCTGCGGTTGTGCCGGGCCGTGCGCGCTGATGCTGCTGGGGAAATTGCATCTGTTGCAGGTGGATGCCGAATCGACATTGGTCGGGGCATCGGCGGGGATTTTCGGCATCGTGATCGCCGCGGCGCGGATCGCGCCCAATCAACGAGTGATCATTTTTCTCTATTTTTTCCCGCTACCAATGCGATTGATAACGATGGCGTGGCTGTTTATCGGCATGGCGGTCTTTGCGGTGCTCACTTCCGGCGCCAATGCCGGCGGCCAAGCGGCCCATCTCGGCGGCGCGGCGGTGGGATTCATTCTGATTCGATTGCCCGGCATGTTAAGCGGACCCCAACCCAAACATCGCTTCTGGCAGCCGGGGGAAGATAATTTTTTGCGGGATGAGTTCAAATAATCCAACGACCATTGTAATTGGGGGATGAATATTTTTATCGGTTACGGTATCCGCGCCGGGGGACATGCGTTGGCTCGAATATGGACGCGCGTTTCCGCTGCGAATCCCAACGGCTGGCCTGGAGACGCTCGAGCAATCCTTCTCGATGTGACAGAAGAGGGTTCTGGCTCCTCCGTCCCATCGAAAATGCCGCCGCCAAGAACGTCGCCGGGCAAGCCAGAGGGATGTGCATCGGTGGCGGTTTTTCATATTCGAGCCCGCGCCTGTTCGTCGGCACGAGAACCGAAACCGATATAACTCGTGTTTCTAATCGTCTGTCGGGAATTGAAGCGAGCCCTAAAATTGTTGCCAAGAAAAACGAAAAACGTGACGAAATCAACGAACAATCTTTTAAAATTGGCGCGTTTATCATTTATTTGGATTCCGTTACACTGACCCTCCGGCGTTCAGGACCGAACGAGGTGTAGGAGTAACGATCATGGCCGATCAGGACAGTGGTAATTCCAGGAACGAACCCTTGTTACCCGATGGCGGCGGAGCGGCGACGGCCGTGAAGCCCAAAAAGTCGCGTGCCGCCAAGCCCGCGCGCAAGCCGCCGGGAATGCTGCCGCCATGGAAGGTTCTGCTGCACAACGACGACAAAAACAACCAGAATTACGTCATCCTCACGATCATGGAACTCACCACTCTCACCGAACAGGATGCAAAACTGCGAATGCTCGAAGCCCACGAAACCGGCGTGGCGCTACTGCTGGTCACGCACAAGGAGCGGGCCGAGCTATACAAGGATCAGTTTGAATCCAAGAGCCTGACAGTGAGCGTCGAACCGGCGGAATAACAAACAGGATTGCTGGGGACTCCTAAATTTTCCGCCGCTGCCAGATTCGCCGATTCTCCATAAATTCCATGGCTGCCAATGAAGCGGCCACTCAGATTTTCTAACCTGTTGATTGCCGGCATTACAATCGCCCTTCCGCTGTTTTGCGGCGGCTGCGCATTGATCCCGCTGGCGACGTTGGGCACGATCTTCGGGATCGCCGGCACCGCCGCTTCCACCGGCCCAGAAATCTATCAGCAAGGGAAATTGGACACCGCCCTCATGGCCGACTTCGTGAGCGTCCAAATAGCCGTCCGGCTGTCCGCGGAGGATTTGGGCCTCCACAAGGTTCGTGATCGAAAGGCCAGCAAGCACGAAGCCATCTGGGATTTCCAACTTCAGGACGATCTGCAATCCAAAATCGAAATCACCGTGGAAAGCCGAGCGGCCAACCTCTGCCGATGCCGAATTGATGTCGGCCTCTTCGGCTCGGAACCGACAGCAAAGCTGATATTGAGCCAGATTCAATCACACCTGTCGCCCGCTACCAGGCCTTAGCGCGATTGTTCTGTCCATGCGGCCCACATTTGCCGGTATGCCGCCTCGACATCGCGGGCAAAAGACTTGGCATCGCCGAGGGGCGATTGCTGAATTTTTTGCCGCAGGGTGGATCGCAATGCGGCAAGACGATTGAGATCGCTTGCCAGTTCAAAGGCGATCTGGTGGTAGCGCTCTTTCGACTCCGCCGCCAATTCGGGCAGCCCGATGTTGGAAAGGATGCTCAAGCCGGTGCGGCCGATGGCGGTTTTACCGATGAGGGAGACAACCGGCACACCCATCCAAAGTGCATCGCAAGTCGTCGTGCCGCCGGCGCATGGGAAGGGGTCCAGGGCAATGTCGATCTGGTGGTATGCGAGGAAATAATCCACGTTGCGGAGATAGCCCATGAAGCTGATCCGAGCGGGGTCGATGCCCTGAGCGGCGAAAAACCCCAGCGCCGCTTGCCGATGGCTTCCCTCGCGAGCATGGAGAATCAGCCGGGAATTAGGCACCGATTTTAATATCTGCCCCCACAACGCCATCGCGGGCAAACTCATCTTGCCGAAATTGTTGAGGCAGCCAAACGTGACACGCCCAGTTGTGGCCGCCGGCAAGGGATTGGGATGCACGTCGAAGACATCGAGTTGATAGCAATAGAAAGTACGCGGAAGACGAAAGGATTTCTCGGAATAATTCGCATCGCCCTGGCCCGGCGGATCAAGGTAGGGATCGGTCAGGCGGTAGTCGATTGCGGACAGGCCGGTAGTGGATGCGTACGCCAAATACGTCACCTGAATTGGCACCGGCTTGCGGGCGAATACGAGCAGGCGGTTGTCGGCGGTGTGCATGGTCAGATCGACAAGGATATCGATTTGATCCTGCGCGATCTGGGCAGCCAGTTGCTCATCAGAGAGCCGGCGAGTTTCCCGCCATAGGTCTGCCAGGCCCTGCAACCGCCGGGTCATCACATCAGGGTTACGCAGATCGGAATAGCAGACCACCTCAAACTTCGATCGGTCATGCTCGGACAGCAGCGGCAACATAAACCGCCCAATCGGATTGGCGGAAAAATCCGGCGATACATATCCAATGCGCAACCGCCGATCCGTCGCGGGGTCGTTGGGATAATTGGCCGCCCGAGGAAGATGGGCCGCATGCCGGACATCCCATTGTCGATGCTCGGCGAGAATCTTTTGGGCATCGAAATCCGGATGGAGATGAATGGCCTGCAGACGATTACTGAGAAACATCGGGTTCTTGGGATTGATCGCCATGGCTCGGTCGTAATGCCCCAGTGCCTGATCGATTCGACCCGTTTCCCGCAATACATTGGCAAGATTTCCCCAAGCGTCAGCATGAGAAGGATTCAGTTGGATCGCCGTGGTGTATGAGGCAATCGCGGGATCGACTTGCCCTTTATTTCGCAGTGCATTGGCCAGATTAAAATGTGCCGAGGCGAGTCTGGGATCGAGTTTCAGCGCTGCCAAGCAGACGGTGATGGCCTGCTCAATATCCCCGGCATCGAACAGCGCCCCGCCGAGATTGCTGATGGCCTGCACGTAGTCAGGCTCGAGTTGGATGGCGCCGTGGAATGCGTCAATCGCCTCGGTGTAGTTTCCGCGGGCTGCAAAAATATTTCCCAAATTGAAGTATGCTCGTGGGTCTTTGGGCTGAAGTTTTACGGCCCGCATGCAAGCGGCGACGGCTTCGTCGTGCCGCTGGAGCGACGAATATGCACATGCCAGGTTGATTTGCGCCTCGGCTGAATCGGGACTGAGATGCGCCGCTGTGGTCGCAGCCGACAACGCTTCGTTGAATTTTCCCAGCCGGCGAAGGACGTCGGATAAATTGGCGTGATACACGGCGGCTTGCGGTCGGATGAAAATCGCTCGGCCGATCAATTCAACGGCGGCGGATTCGCGCCCGGCCTGGTTGGCGATGAGCCCGAGCAAATTCAACGCCGCATCGTGATCCGGCCGCGCGCCCAGCACGCGCTGGCACAACGCCTCGGCTTCGGAAAGCTTACCCGCCTGGAATTGGCGGAACGCGGCTTGCATCGTTTGGTCGATGTCGAGCTTGGTCATGGATGAGCACCGAAGCCAAGACGGTCCCGCACAATATAAAGCGGGCGCTGTTTCACTTCCTCATAAATCCGACCGATATATTCCCCGAGAATTCCGATGGAAATCAGTTGCACCCCGCCGAGGAACAGCACGCAGATAATGATCGTCGTGAACCCGCCACCGGCCTGTTTGCGCAGAGCGAAGAACGTGATGAAGTAGAAGATCGCCAGCACAAATGCGGCAAACGCGGCGACGAAACCGAGCCAGGTCGCCGCACGCAGCGGTTTGTAGCTGAAACTCACCATCGCATCGGCGGCGTAATGCAACAGCTTGCGGAATGTCTGCTTGGGCTTGCCGGCCGCGCGGATTTCGCGGTGATAAATCACGCTGGTCTGGCGAAATCCCAACCAGCTTCGCAAACCGGGAATAAAACGATTTCTTTCCGGCAACTTGTTGAATTCCTCG
Organism: Tepidisphaeraceae bacterium; assembly: GCA_049515255.1. Taxonomy (GTDB): domain Bacteria; phylum Planctomycetota; class Phycisphaerae; order Tepidisphaerales; family Tepidisphaeraceae; genus JBEKUH01. Next base: position 17,990 of record JBEKUH010000055.1, read on the forward strand.
ATCACCCGCCGATCCATCAATCCGAAAATTCCCGCATCCGGAGCGCTGGGAAGATCGGTGATGCTGCGAAGAATGGGATAAAACAATCGCATCCCCAAGCCGCGCGCCCCGCGCTCGGTTCGGCCCGATCGTTCCCCCAGCACCACCTGAAACCCCTCTTTCCACCGCTTGACCATTTCCGGAATCACTTCCGGCGGGTCCTGCAGATCGCCGTCGATCAGGATCACGCAATCACCATGCGCATGATGGATTCCAGCAGTGACGGCCGGCTGATGTCCGAAGTTGCGCGACAGCGTCAGCACTTTGAACCGGAGATCTTCCTGATTGAATTTTCGGAGAATTTCAGGCGAATCATCCCGGCTGCCATCATCAACGAAAATGACCTCCCACGGTTCCCCGCACGCATCCCCCGCCGCCGTCAGCCGCTGGCGAAGGGCCGGGAGATTTTCCTGCTCGTTGAAGATCGGAACGACGATGGAAACCATGTGGCCCATCAAGGTTACCAAGTTGCCGCGGTTTTGCATTTCGGCGGGAGCGAGCCGACAATTCGGGCATGTCGGACATGATTCGAGGGTGGTTCGAGGAACACGCAAAAGTGGCGGATCGCGTGGTGTCGCAATTGACGCCGCGCATCGAGCAGGTCGGGCAATTGCTGATCAAAACCTACGCCGGCGGCGGGAAAATGCTGACCTGCGGCAACGGCGGAAGCGCGGCCGATTCGCAGCATTTCGCCGAGGAATTGCTCGGCCGATTCCTGCGCAATCGCCGGCCCCTGGCGGCCATCTCGCTGACGAGTGACGGCACGGCAATGACGTGCATCGCCAACGATTTCGGATACCCCGAAGTCTTCTCGCGCCAGGTGCAGGGATTGGCCAAGGCCGGGGATGTAGTGGTCGGATTCAGCACTTCCGGCAATTCGGAAAATGTGTTGCGGGCGATGCAGGCGGCGAAGCAACAGTCAGCCGTCACCGTCGCCATGCTCGGCCGCGACGGCGGCAAAATCGCGCCGCTGGCGGATCACGCGATCATCGTGCCGTCCAATGTCACGGCACACATTCAGGAAATGCATGTCGTTATCGTCCACGTTCTTTGCGACATCGTGGACCGCTGGGCGGCGGGAGTTTGAGATTCGGAGACATTATACATTCTCGTGACGCGCGCCTTTTCCCCTCCCCTAGTACTCCGGGGAGGGGGAAACTGCGGACGGCGGGAGAATAGTTTCATATCCGGAGAGAAACACATGAGAGGGTTAGCTTTCGCGGTGGTGTTGGCAATTGCCGGCAGCGTTTTTGCAGCCGATCAGCCGCGCGTGCGGGAAACGATGGATTGGGATTGGCGGTTTTTCCTCGGCGATCCGGCCGGGGCACAGGCGGTGGGGTTCGATGATGGGGCGTGGCAAAAAGTCGATCTGCCGCACGATTGGAGCATCAGCCTGCCATTCGACCAAAACGCACCGGCCGGCGGCTCCGGTGGATATCTCCCAACCGGCATCGGCTGGTATCGCAAAACATTTCCGGTTGCCGATTCATACCGCAACAAAGAAGTCTTCATTGAATTTGACGGCATTTATCAGCGCAGCGAAGTCTGGATCAACGGCCACTCACTCGGGCAACGGCCATCGGGATACATCAGCCTGATCTACAACTTGACTCCCTATCTGAATTTCGGCAAGGACAACATCCTGGCGGTCCGAGCGGACAATTCGCATCAGCCCAATTCGCGCTGGTACAGCGGATCGGGCATCGACCGGCATACCTGGCTGATCGTCACCGATCCGCTGCACATTCCGCAGTGGGGAACGTATGTCACGACGCCGACGGTCACAGCGGATACAGCAACGGTAAATGTGGTCACGACGGTCGCCAACGACCGCAGCGCCGCGGCGAACTTCACACTGCATACCAGCATTCTGGATCGGGACGGAAAGGAAATTCAAAGCGCGGATATCGACGGCAGCGCGAATGCGAATGGCAATACCGAATTGACACAAGCAATCAAAGTGTCCAATCCGACGCTTTGGTCGCTGGATAATCCGTATCTCTACACCGTGCGCACGCAGGTTCGTGAGGGCAGCAATGTTGTCGATCAATATGACACGACGGTGGGAATCCGCACCATTGCATTCGATGTGGACAAGGGATTTCTGCTCAATGGCCAGCATGTAAAACTAAACGGCGTCTGCCTGCACAACGACGGCGGCAGCGTCGGCGCGGCGGTTCCCGAAGGCGTGTGGCAGCGGCGATTGCAACTGCTCAAGGACATGGGCTGCAACGCCATCCGCACCAGCCATAATCCGCCGACGCCGGAGTTGCTGGATTTGTGCGATCGCATGGGATTCTGCGTGATGGACGAGGCGTTCGATGTGTGGGAGATCGCCAAGCCATCCGCGCCGGAGGGATATCAGCATTTCTTCGACCAGTGGTCGCAGCGCGATCTCACGGATTTCATCACGCGCGATCGCAATCATCCCTGCGTAGTCCTCTGGAGTGTTGGCAATGAGATCGGCGAGCAGATTTCCCGCACCGGCCCGACAGTGCTTAAGCCGCTGGTGGATACGACCCATCGGCTGGACCCGACGCGTCCGGTGACGGCAGCGTGTGATGATGCGTATGCGGAGCCGCGCCGGGCGTTGCCGGATTTTCTGGCGCTGCTCGATGTGGTTGGATACAACTATGCGGATCGCTGGCGCGATCGGGCGCAAACCTATTATGAGGACGATCGGGCGGCTTATCCCAAGCGGCTGTTCGTCGGCACCGAGAGCGTTTCGATGGGCGGGACCCGCGGGGATTATTCCTATCTTTTCCAACGCCCCACCACTGTGCCCGCCGTATTGCCAACCACATTCCCCACCGGCCGATTTGGCCGGCGCGGTGGCGGGGCCGGCGCATTTGGCCGCGCTTCCACCAATCGGCGTGTGGATGTCGAGCAGCTTTGGGAATTCGTCGCCTCACACGATTACGTCTCCGGCGATTTCATGTGGACCGGCATCGACTACATCGGCGAAGCATTTTGGCCCACCAAGAATGCGACCTCCGGAATTCTGGACACCTGCGGATTTCCCAAGGATGGATATTATTTTTACCAGAGCCAATGGACGACCAAGCCGGTGCTGCATGCGTTTCCACATTGGAACTGGCCGGGCAAGGAAGGGCAGATTATTCCTGTCACCTGTTATACGAATTGCGATACGGTGGAGTTGTTCGTCAACGGCAAATCCTACGGCGTTAAGGGATACGAATTTCCCCGCGAGGGAATGGAAGGCCGATATGGCAACGAGCCGCCACGCGCGTTGGCCATTCGCACCACTTCGGATCTACATCTCTCGTGGGATGTTCCGTATGAACCGGGCACTCTGCATTTCGTCGGCACAACCGGTGGAAAAACGGTCGTCACTGAGGACGTCGTCACCGCCGGCGAACCCGCTGCGATTGTTCTGACGGCCGACAAATCCACGCTCGCCGCCGATGGCCGGGATGTGTCGCATATGACCGTGCAGATTGTGGATGACAAGGGCAACATCGTCCCGACGGCCGACAACGATGTCACGTTTACCATTCAGGGCGAAGGGAAAATCATCGGCGTGGACAACGGCGACCCCGCCAGCCACGAAAGCTACAAGGCTGACCATCGCAAAACATTCAACGGCCTGGCCCTGGCGATCGTGCAAACCACGCAAAATGCCGGAGCGATTCACATCACCGCCGCCAGCCCGGGATTGAGCCGAGCGAGCGTGGATTTGATGTCAAAATGAACTTTTGCAATTCTGGAAATCCAGATTCCACCACCGAGACACGGAGATCACGGAGTGAAAATAATCAATCAAAACTAGCCACCGATGGGGCACCAATGAGCACCGATTAAGAAGGATAATTTGATTCAGCATCTGTTTTTATCGGTGCAAATCGGCGCCCCATCGGTGGCTAATTCTTTTTTAATTGCTCTCCGTGCCCTCCGTGCCTCCGTGGTGGAGATTGATTTTTGAATTAATTCCCCAACCCCTGAAACACCCGCAGTTGCTGCGTGGTGGCTTTGTCGCTGGGCGTGGTGAATTGCACCTCGACCGTGCCATCCCGATGTCGGACGAAGCGATGCACTTCGCTGCCGTCGGCGCCGCTGATGTAGTGGGCGGTCATCGTGTCGGGAGTGAAAACCAGATTGGCGAATCCGAGAATTGCGCGGGAGAAGGGGCCGCGATTGTCGACGCGCATGGGCCGTCGGCCCGCCCCGCCGCCGCCGACCAGCATGAAGCTTGTGTACCAGCCGGGGATTTCCAGATGTTGCAGGTCATGGTCGTGGCCGCAGAGATAAATGTCGAGATTGTATTTCTTGAACAGCGTTCCCCAGTCGGTCATCAGTACACCGTTGTCGCCATGGGCGCCGTTGCTGAAGATCGTGTGGTGGGCCATGGCCATCATCCACGCCCCGTTGCGCGGCTTGGCGAGTTGGGTCTCGAGCCAGGTTAATTGCTGGCTCCACTGATCGGCCGAAAGATTGTCCTTGTTGGAATCCAACACGAGCAAACTCACCAGCGGATGATCGGCCGGAAAATCAACGCGATACCAATGGTCCGGCAATTTCCAGCGCGATTCGGGATGCACCTTGGCGTATTCCAATTCAGTCTGGGCCTTGTGATCTTCGTAATCGTGATTGCCCAAGGCCACGTAAAACGGCATGGGCATCCGCACCGGATCGTACATTTTTTCAAACAATGTTTGCCAGGTCGGATCGTCGATGCCGGAAAGCGGGACATAGAAATTATCCCCGGCCAACAGCATGGCGTTGACGGGGATCGTCTGCTTCGACGCCACATCCGCCAACCGATCGGCGACGGTTTTCTGGTCCTGGGTGCCATTGCCCCAGTCGCCCATGGCAAGGAGGCTCACGGTCGGCTGGGTGGCCGGAGTTTTCGCTCGCGCGATCGCCGTCGAGAGTGCGATGGCAATGACGATCAATCCCCAAAGGCAGGAATATGCGGTTTTCATACGGACGACCCTGTAATCGCCGGATGTTAGAAAATGATGAGTGGAAATGCCAACGGGCCGAGTTTACGGTAGTGAGTCGGTCTGAACTTTTATTCTTTTGCATGCCGCTCAAATTCACGCGAGAATTAGACCATGCTTAAGCGATCAAAGATGCCATGGGACGGGAATCAGCTTGCCACGATGATCGTCGATCTGGCCACGGGCGACGCCCCGTCGGAATCGTCCGGCCCAGCAAAGAACCCGGCGGCGGTTGCGCTGGGCAAGCTGGGTGGCCCAAAGGGCGGTAAGGCAAGGGCAGCAGCGCTATCTCCCAAACGTCGGAAAGAGATCGCCAAAAAAGCGGCGGCGAAGCGTTGGGGAAACAAGCCCTAAATGCCCCAGACGGGATTTGAACCCGCGTAGGCGGCTTACTTGAGAGCGCTCGCAAGCGCGTTCAAAAGGCCGCTGTCCTAAACCACTAGACGACCGGGGCCGTTGCTTATTCTATTCCTCAGATGGATCGGGCGACGGAAATAGGTTTTCGACATGAGTTGGCAAATCCCACGGATCCATGCCGGCATTTTTCGCCATTGAACGGCAGTTCTTATCATGCGAGTAGAATACTTTGGCACCATGAATCTTGGCCGTAGCGACAATCATAGAGTCGGCTCGCAAGCATACCCGCGCGTTGGGTTGAGACATGGGGCGTCCTGATTTTCCGTCACTGAACAGGTTCGCAGCCAGCGCTGTGCATTTAATGTCGAAAGGCATTACGAGGAATCTAGCGCCTATCGCAGCGGCCACATCAAACCGTTTATTGACGTCCACCGCTGTCAAATACTCGGCAACCACGATCGAAGGGACGATGATTTGCGATTTGTCTCGCTCGAAGTTTTGAAACAAAATCTTAGCCCGCTCCAACGATTCTTTAGGGCCTTCCTTCCGAACTCCCCAAACCAGCGTCATGCAATCTATGGCCACTAGAGAATCGGACGCCATCAATTCTCCCCATGCATTCCACCGATCATCGCTGCGGGGTCTTTCACTTTGTCCCAAGCATTTCCGCCAGCCTTATAAATATGATCCAGTGCTTCGCGGATTGAACCCGTTTTGGGGCGCTCGAATGAAGTAATTGTCATCTTTTTCAGTTGCCAATTCGATCTAATCCAAATTGCGCTTCCCGTCACAATAACACTTTGATAAAGGTATTGCCCAAGTTCCCTAACCAAATCCTCTCCAATTACTCGACAGATTATCATTTTTCTCGGATGATCTGGAAGGCGAAGGCCGCAATGCATTTCGACTGCGCCGCCGACGCGCTCGATTTTTCCATAGACCGATGTGTCGCTTTGGACAAATGCGGACCCAGACACCTCGGCAAAGGTGGACGGTGTTATTTTGGCGATAACATCTCCGTATTGCTTGCGATCGGCCGTACTTCTAAACTCAATTTCGCAATTCAGCGATTTGGCGGTATCGCTAAGCGATTGAATTGATGAGATTGTCGCCGGCCCCCATTCGGATTTTTCGGGAGACCTGATTGACGTTGCGGTTTCCCTAAGAACGGCAAGGGCGGAAGTTCCATCGAATGCAGCGATGGGATAGGTCGCCGAACCATTCTTAACATCTAATAACCTCAGAACTCTATCGCCGTATTCAACCACTGCTCGTTCGGACGGCGGGATTTCGTCGTCTATTTCCTCGCGCTGCTCAACAAGACGTTGCACTGCATCTAACAAGCGCGTGAGGCTGCGCATCGGAACACGCCACGGATGCATTCCTGGCCCAACAAGCCGTATTACAAAATCGGCCTTCGGCTTCTTTTTTTCGACAATCTCCATAAGGCCTCAAAAATCTTAGCCATACGAAACAAGAAATTCAAACTAAGTGTTTGGAAATAATGGTTTTGCGCTACTCTAGCGCCGACCGCGCTTTATGAAAGGAGATCGGCTTTCCCAAAGAAAAAAATTGAAAATGATTTGGCAATGCTTGATCGCTCAAGCATTATGACCAGGATGAACAGGCTAAGCACTGCTGATCGGGCTCGAGTGGTTTCGGCTTTGGTGGAAGGGTGCTCTATCCGTTCCACGTCTTGGATGACAGGCATCGCTAATAACACCATCCTCAAGCTGCTAGTGGAAATCGCCTCCGCGTAACCCTGGCCATGTAGGCGGAAATCGTTAAGACGGTTTGGGACATTGAGGATTTGGTGTGATTACTGGCATAAGGTTATGGTCGGAGTCCATCTACAAAGGAGGTTTCGTGAAGCGTATCAAGTACATTTCCGCGTTGGCCGTATTTCTAATTTTGACCTTAGCCCTATCGCTCTGGAATCACCACCCGGCGTTCGCCCAGAACGTCGAGATACCTCAATTAACAGGATTCACGATAAACGAAATTCGTTTCGACGAAAGCATGGGTGGCAAGAAGCCTTTACCACAAATACCGAAGTCCTGGCATTTCGTCGGAGTCAGCAATGGTGAAAAGGAGAATAATAATAATTTGTGGTTTCAAGATGCTGCCGGAAATATCTACATGCTTCAAGGATTTACCGACGGACGAAATTTCATCATGGGAGAAGGTATTTGCGAATTGCATTCGGAGAATTAATTATTTCATACTGACCCACTGCCTAGGAACCTCTGAAAAACCCTTGACACGTCCAGTATACTGATGGAATCGAAAAATCGACACGGAGGTTCGCATGCGTGAACGTGAGCAATCCCAACTCTCCTTCGCCGACGTCGTCGTCGGC
>JBEKUH010000056.1:0-25516 GCA_049515255.1 Tepidisphaeraceae bacterium
ATCGGCAGAGGGGTTGAATTTCATTGCCTATTCACAGCCTGCATTATGGGGCAAGCCTCACAACCCGGAAAAGTACCCCATCTCACCTAAAGTGAAAATGGGGCGGCACCGATGAGGCTATCGCAAGCTGGCTTACTGATCAGAGGCCGGCGAGGCAACTTACGGGCAAGGAAGCTCGCAAGACAGATTCCCGTGTGGGCCAAAAAACGGCGCCAAAGCGCTGTTGTGCGGCGAATGACTGCCGATGGCCCGTCTGCTGCTGGGTATCCCCTGACCCAGCAGCGGATGAATATTACAGGGATTGTGACATCCGTCATGGAGAGACAATGAGCGTTATCAACACCAACGTCAGCTCACTGATCGCTCAACGGGCTTTGCAGCAGAACAACCAAGCTCTGAGCACCAGCCTTGAGCGACTGAGCACGGGTCTGAAGATCAACAGCGGCGCTGATGATCCGGCCGGACTCATCGCAAGCCAGGACCTTCAGGCCGAACAGACCGGCATCCAGACCGCGATCAACAATGCGAATCTGGCCGGCAATGTCATCGGCACCGCCGAAGGCGGCCTCAACGAAGTCAGCTCGCTGCTGACCCAGCTCGACGGCCTGGTCGGCCAGGCTGCCAACACCGGCGGTCTGAGCTCCGAGGAAATCGGCGCCGACCAGCTTCAAGTGGACTCTATTTTGTCCACCATCAATCGCATCTCCCAGTCCACCACGTTCGAGGGAACGCAACTCCTCAACGGCAATCTCGCCTACACCACCAGCAGCGTGCAGGCCTCAGCGGTCACCGACGTTCAGGTGAATAGCGCTCTGGTTCCCGATGGCGGGAAAGTCGCGGTGGCCGTGCAGGTCGTGGCTTCCGGCAAAACCGCTGCCATCACATATACCGGCGGCACCGTCACTGGAAATACCGTGACCCTGCAAGTCGGTGGCAACGAGGGCACGACGCAGTTGTCGTTCGCCTCGGGCACCACTGTCAGCGGCATCGCGGCGGCCATCAATGGCGTGTCGACCTCAACCGGTCTGTCGGCCCAAGTGAGCGGCACCGATCTGCGCGTGAACTCCACGCAATATGGTTCGGCCCAATTCGTCAGCATTCAGGCGATTTCGGGAACATTTACCGGACTGAGCGGCACCAAGGCCACCGGCAAGGATGCCGACGTCACCGTCAACGGCGCTGCCGCGACGGTCGCCGGCCTGGCAGTCAGCTACCGCAATGCCAGTCTGGACGTCAGCCTCAACATCAACCCCATTCTGGACAAGCCGAACGCCAGCACCTTCTACATCACCGGCGGCGGAGCCAATTTCGCACTGGGTTCGACCGTCAGCGCGGCCAACACCGCGTCGATCGGCATCGGATCGGTTTCCACCGGCAGTCTCGGCGACTCCATCAACGGGTATCTCAATTCCATCGGCAGTGGCGGAGCCAACGACCTGTCCAGTGACAACTTACAGACCGCGCAAAATATCATCACCAGCGCGATCAACCAGGTCAGTAGTCTTCGTGGCCGATTGGGTGCGTTCCAGGATTACACCATCGGTTCGACGGTGAACAGCCTGGGCGTCGCTTACGAAAACGTCTCGGCCGCGGAATCCGCCGTGACCGATACCGATTTCGCCCAGGAGACCAGCAACCTGACGCGAGCACAGATTCTGTCGCAGTCGGCGACCACCGTGTTGTCCACGGCTAACGCCATCCCCGACGAAGCGCTGACTCTGCTGCAAGGACACTAAAGTCCCCGAGTAGATTTCGCTCTTCATAGGCAAGCAATTTGAGCCCCCGACCATCGCGGTCGGGGGCTTTTCTTTTGCCAGGTTCTTGCCCGAAATTCAGCCGCGCCGCGGTTCCGATAAAAAACTTCTAATCAACCGCCTTTCCGGCATTGAGCGCGGAGTTGTCTCGAACCGAGAGACCCATAAATCGCCGCTTTGTCTGCCGCATCACATTCTCAAGATTGCTCAAGTTGCCAGACGATCAAGTGTCCCGAAAGGCAAACGCGGAAACGACATTCATTCCGTCGCCCGCGAGGTTGTGATGAATCGTGAGAAAGGAGCATATGGCGATGGCTATGCTGGAAAGCAAAAGGCTTTCCCTTCCCGAAAAGGCGGCGCTGCATTTGCACGCCCCGTGTTTTCGGCCCGGCGTCGAATGAACCATTCAGGATCTGTGCCGCTGCATGAGCGGCGGACTATCAATGTCACGGAGAGACAAATACTATGAGCGTAATCAATACCAACGTCAGCTCGTTGATCGCACAGCGAGCATTGCAACAAAATAACCAGGCCCTAAGCACCAGCCTTGAGCGGTTGAGCACGGGCCTCAAGATCAACAGCGGCGCTGATGATCCGGCCGGCCTGATCGCCAGCCAGAATCTTCAGGCCGAACAGACCGGCATTCAGACCGCGATCAACAACGCGAATCTGGCCGGCAACGTCATCGGCACCGCCGAAGGCGGCCTCAACGAAGTCAGCTCGCTGCTGACCCAGCTCGACGGCCTGGTCGGTCAGGCCGCTAACACCGGCGGTCTGAGCTCCGAGGAAGTCGGCGCTGACCAGCTTCAGGTGGATTCCATTCTTTCCACCATCAACCGAATTGCTCAATCCACCACATTCGAGGGAACGCAACTCCTCAACGGCAATCTCGCCTACACCACCAGCAGCGTGCAGGGATCGGCCATCACCGATGTGCAGGTGAACAGCGCTCTGGTTCCTGATGGCGGGCATGTTGCGGTGGCCGTGCAGGTTGTGGCATCCGGCAAGACTGCCGCGCTCACCTACACCGGCGGAACCGTCACCGGAAACACGGTCACATTGCAAGTGGCCGGCAACCAGGGCACCACACAGTTGTCGTTCGCCTCGGGCACCACTGTCAGCGGCATCGCGGCGGCCATCAATGGCGTGTCAACCTCGACGGGCTTATCCGCCCAGGTGAGCGGCACCGATCTGCGTGTGAATTCCACGCAATTCGGCTCGGCCCAGTTCGTCAGCATTCAGGCGATTTCGGGAACATTTACCGGACTGAGCGGCACCAAGGCCACCGGCAAGGATGCCGACGTCACCGTCAACGGCGCCCAGGCCAACGTCGCCGGCCTTGCGGTCAGCTATCGCAATTCCAACCTCGACGTCAATCTCAACATCAATCCCCTGCTCGATAAGCCGAACTCCAGCACCTTCTACATCACCGGCGGCGGAGCAACTTTCGCCCTGGGTTCGGAGGTGGATGAAGCCAACACCGCATCCATCGGCATCGATTCTGTTTCCACCGGCAGCCTGGGCGACTCTATCAACGGGTATCTCAATTCCATCGGCAGCGGCGGCGCCAACGATTTGTCCAGCGACAATCTCTCCACAGCGCAGGACATCATCACCAGCGCGATCAACCAGGTCAGCAGCCTGCGTGGCCGATTGGGCGCGTTTCAGGATTACACCATCGGTTCGACGGTGAACAGCCTGGGCGTCGCCTACGAAAACGTCTCGGCGGCCGAGTCGGCGATCACCGACACGGACTTCGCCCAAGAGACCAGCAACCTGACGCGAGCACAGATTCTGTCGCAGTCGGCGACCACCGTGTTGTCCACCGCGAACGCCATCCCTGACGAAGCGCTGACTCTGCTGCAAGGACACTAAGATCCCCAGGTAGATTTCGCTCTTCACTCGCAAGCAACTTGAACCCCCGGCCGCAGCGGCTGGGGGTTTTTCTTTTTTCCCCCACTGGTTTGTCATTCCCATCGGCCCACGGCATCATTCCGGCGCGATGACGCAAGCCACCGAGGATTCGCCCGCGACCCCGCTGTCCGCCGCGCGCATTTCGCTGGTCCTGCTGCTGAGCATCAATCTCTTCAACTACGTCGATCGCTACGTTCTGGCCGCCGTCGAGCCGAAAATTCAGGCGGCCCTTTTCCCCGATCTGTCCGCCAACGATCCGCACGCCCTGAGCATGATGGGACTGCTCGGCACCGCGTTCATCGTCTCCTACATGGTGGCCGCGCCGCTCTTGGGCTGGTTGGCTGATCGATATTCGCGCTGGATGCTGTGCGGCATCAGCGTATTGATTTGGAGCCTGGCCACCGGCGGTTCGGGCCTCGCGCCCACCTTCGCCGCCATGCTGGCCATGCGCTTGTTCGTTGGCATCGGCGAAGCCGGTTATGGCCCGGCCGCGCCCACGATCATCTCCGATCTCTATCCCATCAAACGCCGCGGCTCGGTCCTGGCGTGGTTTTACATGGCCATCCCTGTCGGCAGCGCGCTGGGTTACGGCCTCGGCGGTGTCATCGGCTCTGCTTTCGGCTGGCGTCGGGCATTCTTCGCCGTCACCCCGCCGGGATTGCTCCTGGGCATCCTCTGTTTTTTCATGCGCGATCCGCCGCGCGGCGCTGTGGATACCAGTCATGTCTCTTCCCGCCGCGCTCATCTGCAGGATTATCTGGCGCTGCTGCGAAATCGCTCCTACCTGCTCGACACCGCTGGCATGACCGCCATGACCTTCGCCATGGGCGGCATTTCCTACTGGATGCCGCGCTACGTCGCATCCGAGCGTCACGCCGCCGACCTGGGCACCGCCAACCTGATCTTCGGCGCCATCACCGTCGTCGCCGGCATCGCCGCGACATTGCTGGGCGGAATCGCCGGCGACAAACTCCGCCCGCGATTTCCCGGCTCCTATTTCCTGGTCTCCGCGATCGGCATCCTCATCAGTTGCCCGTTCATTCTGCTCATGTTGTATGTCCCCTTTCCCGCCGCCTGGGTCATGATTTTTCTCGCCGAATTCTGGCTCTTCTTCAACACCGGCCCATCCAACACGATCCTGGCCAACGTCACGCACCCCACGGTCCGCGCCTCCGCATTTGCGGTCAATATTTTCCTGATCCACCTGCTCGGCGACGCCATCAGCGCCCCGATCCTCGGCAACATCGCCGGCCACTTCGGCTGGAGCGCGGCGTTCGGCGTCGTCACCGCGACGACGGCCGTCGCCGGTATCCTGTGGCTGATCGGTGTTCCCCATCTGGCTCCGGATACCGAGGCAGCGCTTGATTTCCCCGACAAGTTTACATAACGTAATCATCGTCCATGATCGTGCGAAACACGGCGGAATTGGCCAAGGCGGGACGCAAAAACGTGCCGCTACGCAAAGCCTTGGACCAATGGCTTCATGTGACCGAGTCCGCGTCATGGACCAACCTTATGGACGTCCGCAGAACGTTTCCTTCAGCCGACGGTGTCGTCATAAAATCTTCCGGGAGCATTCAGATCGTCGCGACCGTATTTAACATCAAGGGCAATGAGTATCGTCTGATCACCGCGATCAACTACTCCGCCGCGACGGTTCTGGTGCTGGAAATCCTGACCCATGCGGAATACGACAAAGGCCAGTGGAAGGATCGAATATGAAAAGCACATTGCGACCGAGTCACTCGCCAGTGGCGGATGATTACCTTCAATTGATTCGCATGTTTCCCTTGCGGACTTTGCGATCGGACGCCGAGCACGCAGAGGCGATAAGGATTCTCACTCGACTTCTGGCTCGGCCGAACGGTCAAATGAGCGACGGCGAGCGCGATTACGCCGATGTCCTCGGACGCCTGATCGATGACTTCGGAGACAAAAAGCATCCGTTTTCCCGCGAGAAGTTCACGCCGCTGGAAATGTTGCGATTTCTGATGCGAGAAAATGGAATGAATTCCGAAGCACTGGGAAAGGTGCTCGGCAACAAAACCGCCGCTTCGCTCGTTCTCAACGGCAAGCGAGAGCTGAGCAAATCCCACATCCGCCGGCTGGCCGCACGATTTAAGGTGAGTCCCGGGGTGTTTTTTTGATGGTTCGTAATCCCAAAAATTTAGCCGCCGGCTTCGCTGAGCTTCGCCGAAGCGCGGCCTCGCGGCGGTTTGCGCTACCGCCGCGAGGCCGCGGCGGCTAAACTCGTTCTCATCGCCATGTCGGAAATAACCACCAAAGATTCCACCGCTCCCGCCGAGTCCAAACCCGCACTCTCCCCGGCGATGCGGCAATACCAGCAGTTCAAATCCCAATATCCCGGCTACGTCCTCTTCTTCCGAATGGGCGATTTTTACGAGATGTTCTGGGACGACGCCAAACTCGCCGCGCGCGTGCTCGGGGTCGCACTGACCAGCCGCAGCCGCGGGGGGCTCGATGCCGAGGACGCCATTCCCATGGCCGGCGTGCCGTTTCATGCGGTGGATGGATATCTGCGGAAGATGATCGCCGCGGGGCACAAAGTGGCGATTTGCGAGCAGATGGAGAATCCATCTGAAGCCAAAGGCGTGATTCGCCGCGATGTCGTTCGGCTCATGACGCCGGGCACGATCACCGATGATCCGCTGCTGGACGGCCGGGCCGACAATTATCTCGCCGCCGTTGCGTTCGGGATCAGCAAATCCGACGGCTACAAAGCCGCGCTGGCATGGGTGGAACTCTCCACCGGCCAATGCGCCGCCATGAGCGGCACCGAGGGACAGGTGCTGGACGAAATCGCCCGGCTGCGCCCGGCGGAAGTGCTCGTCCCGGAATTGGCCAGCGGCCAACCGCACGAATTGTCCCGCGATATCCAGCCTCTGGGCGATATGACGATTACCTCGCGCCCCGATTGGCAATTCTCTCCGCACCATGCGCGCGAGCAATTCCAAAAACAATGGCAACTGGCAACGACGGAGGGACTGGGATTTACTCCCGATGATCCCGCCGTCATCGCCGCCGCGGCGCTCTTGAGTTATCTGGGCGAGACCCAACGAACCTCGCTCGCCCACATTCGCCCGCCGAAAAAGCATCTGGTCGAAAAACATCTTTCCATAGACCCGGCCACCTGGCGAAGTCTGGAAATCGACCGCACCGTTCGCGCCGGAACCATCGAGGGTTCGCTCCTCTCGGCCATCGACCGCACGCGCACCAGCATGGGCGCGCGGCTGCTGCGGCAATGGATTCGCACGCCGCTGGCGGATGTCGAGCACATCCGCGCCCGCCAGGCGGCCATTGCCGCGCTGCTGGCGGCGCCGGAGCATCTCTCGGCTTTGTCCGATGCGCTGGATGATGTGTGCGACATCGAGCGAATCATCGCGCGGGTGTCCTTGGGTCGGGTTCCGCCGCGCGATCTGGCCGCCCTTTGCCGTTGTCTCAAATCCATGCCGGCGCTGTTGGATCGTCTGGCCGCGCTGCCGGCGCGAGATGACGTTGCCCCGGAATTGCCCAAGCTGCGGGATTTCTGCGTGCTGCGCCGCAAATATCTCACCGATGCCATCCAGTCTGATCCCGCCCCGCATCTGCGCGAGGGCGGCGTGATCGCGCCGGGATTCGATGACGAACTGGATCGCCTCCGCCTCATCGGCGCCAACAGCGCCCAGTGGCTCGCCAGCTACCAGGCCCGCCTCAGCAGTGAGAGCGGCATCCCGACGCTCAAGGTCGGCTTCAACAAAGTCTTCGGCTACTACATCGAAGTCACCGATGCCCATCGCCCCAAAGTCCCATCGGCCTGGACGCGAAAACAAACCGTCAAAAATGCCGAGCGATATATCACTGAGGAACTGAAGAATCTCGAAAACGAAGCGCTTGGCGCACAGGAAAAATCGATCGCATTGGAGCAGGAATTGTACGAGCGCGTCCGCCAGGAATTGCTGTTGCATATTCCGATCTTTGCTGAACTCGCCCAGGGCATCGCGCGGCTGGACGTGCTCTCGTCGCTGGCGATGCTGGCGCGGGACCGGCGATATTGCCGGCCCGAGATCAACGAGGATCGCGCCATCGAAATCATCGACGGCCGGCATCCGGTTTTGGAACAGCAACTTTCCAGCCAGTTCGTCTCCAACGACACCCGCATCGGCGAGGACCAGAGCCTGGCGCTGATCACCGGCCCGAACATGGCGGGCAAATCGACATACATCCGCCAGGTCGCGCTCATCACGCTGCTGGCACAGATCGGCAGTTACGTTCCGGCCAAAAGCGCAACCATCGGCATGGCCGACCGTTTGTTCGCCCGCATCGGCGCCAGCGATGAGATTCATGGCGGGCAATCGACGTTCATGGTCGAGATGATCGAGACCGCCAACATTCTCAACAATGCCACCGACCGGAGTCTCGTAGTGCTCGACGAGATCGGCCGCGGCACCAGCACGCTGGACGGTCTGAGCCTGGCGTGGGCGATTGCCGAACAGATTGCCGTCGATGTCCGCTGCCGCACGCTGTTTGCGACGCATTATCATGAGTTGACCGAACTGGCCGCGCGCATCGGGGGCATCTTCAATCTCAACGTCGCCGTGCGCGAGTGGGAAGATCAGGTGGTTTTTCTGCACCGGATCGTCGAAGGCCGGACCGATCGCAGTTACGGCATACACGTCGCAAGACTCGCCGGTATTCCCCCCGAGGTGCTCGGCCGCGCCAAGCAGTTGCTCTCCGAATTGGCGGTCCAGCACGTCGCATCCCCCAAACTTTCCCGCCGCGGAAAAAACATCGATGCCAATCAACTCCAGCTCTTCGCCGATCCCGCCAGAGAAATCGCCACGGAACTCGCGGGCCTGGACACCGACAATTTGAGCGAAAAAGACGCCCTGGAAACCCTGCGTCGAATGAAAAAGAAGATCACCGATCATTGAACCCCACGACTCACCGGGCTAACCACTTCAGTGGTTAGCCAAACGGCGTTCGACGCTCCCAATCACCCCGCGACCTGCATCACCGCCAGCCCCCCCAACACCGGAACCGAAATAAACTTCTCAAACATCCCCGCCCGCATCGCCCGCGCCACCGCCTGCTCCACGCTCGGCAACCCAAAATTGTTCGCCAACACAAATTCCCCCGGCGCACACAATCGCCGCGCCAATTCCAAATCCGAGAGCCTCGCCGGCAGACTCACATCCCCATTGACGTGAACCAGATCAAACGGCCCGCTGCCGATCAACGCATTCTGCTCCGCCCGGCCCCAGGAAAATCCCTCGATCAGAGCAAAGTCAAAATCCGTATGGAACGAGCGAAGTTTCTTCAACGTCGGCGCAGGCTTGGCACAATCCGCTTCGATGCCAAAATAAAATCGCGGCGCGGTAATCGCCTTAGCGAACGTGGCGGCGATGAATCCATCTCCCGCGCCGATATCCAGCATCCGGCGTTTTCCCAGTGCCTGAAAGATGGCGAAATATTTAGGGAAACAATCCGGCGACGTCATCCAGGATTCCTGGCCCACATTCCAACACGGCAGCATTACTCCTTCGGCGGAAAATATTTCCTCGCTGCTCGGCAGATCGGAACGACTGGCGGCTTCTTTCAAAAACGTCAAGTCCGGCGATTCGTTAGGCGGCGGACAATCGTTCTCCTCGATCCAAAGCGCCTTGGCAACTGCCGAGCCGGGATCGATTGGCGGCCCATGATAATCCGGCCAGAGCGACGGACCGATGGCCCGCGCCATCGCCGGGGCAATCGCCGAATGGACCGGCGCGCGGACGTTGAACTGCTGCGCCAGCGCCTTCTTGTAACAAGCGGCCGCCTGGGCCAGATTGTTTTCGTCGAAATAGCAATCGCCCAGAACACAATAAACCTGCGGATTGATCGGCTGCTGGGCGAGGGCGGCGTTGGCCATGGCAATCGCTTCCTGCCGGCGTTGGCGACGATAGAGCAGGGCGGCCAGGGGAGCGAGAACTTCGGGAAAATTCGGTCGCAGTTCAAGCGCGTGCTTCAGCGCGTCGATAGCGGCGTCGCGCTGGTGGGTGGCCGAGAGCAATCCGCCGAGGTTGGCAAAAAAATCCGCATTGTCCGGCCGCAGGGTGATCGCCCGCCGCACTAATTCGATTCCCGCATCACGCTGGCCAAACTGAAATGTCAGCACGCCCAGCGCGCAAAGCGTCTCTGGCTGATCCGGGCTGTCGCGGAGAATCTGACGGTAAACCGACTCTGCTTCCGCTAGCCGACCGGCATTCTGCAACTGCATCGCGGTGGCGAAGGTCTGGTTTAATGTTGCGGGATTCATTTGATTCTCTGAAATACAAATTTAGCCACCGATGAACACCGATGGGCACCGATGAAGAATAATTTCAATCAGTTTTTAATCGGTGTTCATCGGTGGCTAAATTTTTTCTTTTGAAATCACGCGATCGCCAGCAATCCGAATCGCGCGTGCACGCGCCGTTCAAATGGGCCAAAAATTAGTCGGTCCGCCAGCATGCCGATTACTACCATAATGATCATGATGGCGACCACCTCGGCGACGGTTCCTTCATTCTGCCCGTCAGCCAAAATCCATCCCAGCCCGTGTCGATCGGCCATGAGAATCAATTCCGCGCCCATGAGGGATCGCCAGGCGAAACTGAATCCCTGCCGCAAACTGCTGGCCAGCGCGGGCATGGAAGCGGGGAGAATCACATGACGATAAAGCCGCCAGCCGTCGGCGCCGAGCATCAGGCCAGCGCGGCGATAAAGCGGGGGAATCGTGCGCAAACCATCGCGCAATGAGATGGCGATGCCAAACGCGCTGCCGAGCACGAGCACGAATAAAATCCCCTGTTCACTGAGGCCAAAGAGCAACACCGCCAGCGGTACCCAGCAGACACTCGGCAGCGTTTGCAATCCGAGAAACAGCGGGCCGAGGAATTCATCGAGCGGCGCAAATCGCCACATCGCAATCCCAAGGAACGCGCCCAGAAGAATGCTGATGGAAAATCCCACGGCCAGCCGAATCCCGCTGACCAGGTTCGCCTCAAGCAATTCGCTGTGCAGCACACGATGAAACAGCGGGCCCTGATTCATGTTCGTCGCCGGCGCGGCCGGCCAGCCGGCGTGTAGCGGTAGGGCAAAGCCGCTGTTGATGCCCAGCAGGTTCAGCATGGCATCCAGCACGCCACTGGGAGCGGGGAAGATGAACGAGCGCCATTGGAAATGCCTAAATGCTGCCTCCCAGATCGTCAACAAAATGACCCAGAGGAGAAGGTTTCTCAGCCAGGTCGGAATCCGCCGATTCGAGGGTGTGGAGGCGTGTGACTTCATCTTCGATTTCCTTGCGCACCTGGCGCGCCAGGGCATTGATGTCGGGACTGTCGAACTGCCGCGGATGGGCGAGCTGCACGGCGATCTCCTTGCGAATCCGGCCGGGATGGGCGTGCATCACGATGATCCGGTCCGCCAATCGCACCGCTTCGCCGACGGAGTGCGTGACGAAAAAAATCGTCTTGCGCGTCTGATACCAGATGTTCTGCAATTCCTGGTGCATCACGGTGCGGGTCTGGGCATCCAGGGCGGCGAAGGGTTCGTCCATCAGCAAAACCGCCGGGTCCATCACCAGCGCCCGGGCGATGGCGATGCGTTGTTTCATTCCGCCGGACAGTTCGTGCACGAGCTTCGCCGCATGCGTGTGCATGCGCACCATTTTCAGTGCGTCCTGCACCTGATCTCGCCGTTGCTTCGCCGGGACGCCGGCCATTTTCAATCCGAACTCGACATTTTGTGCCGCCGTCAGCCAGGGGAAAAGTCCGTGATCCTGAAAGACCATCGCGCGATCCGGGCCGGGGCCGTGGATTGGTTTGCCGTCGAGGGTAACGGTGCCGCTGTCGGGGCGGGTCATTCCGGCGACGATGTTCAGTAGCGTGGTCTTGCCGCATCCGCTGGGTCCGACGACAACGACGAATTCACCCGGTTCGCAGGAGAAATGGATGTCGGTGATAGTTGCCACATCCGATTTACCGAACCGCTTGTTGATCCCTGTCATCTCCAGCTTACCGCGGCGCGCGGATGTGCCGGCATCGCTCGCCGTTTGCATGGCCGCTGCATCTGCGAGCGGAACGGGGACGCCCATGGTTAATTCAGCTCTTCCCATGCGGTTGCCTCAACAGGCTCAGGCACGATTTACTTTGCGTCCCCGACGGACGGCATCGTCGTCGCCGGCGTTTGGGCCAACAAGCCATTGATGATATCCGTTTGGAACAGCGCCGTAAGGTCCGGCGCGGAATTGAATTTCCATTGCCCCATGGTGGCGAACGTATCGGCCATTGGATCGTCCGTGAAAACCGTGTGCGACAGTGCATCGCGAATCACCTGCGGCGGCAATTGCGTTTTGGTGAGATCGCCCAGAGCTGCGTTGAGCTGGTCGGCATACGCCAGCGGGTCTTGCGCCAGACGCAGGGTCCATTGGTGATGCACCGCCAAAACCTTTTTCACGATATCGGGATGATCAGCCAGGAATTTGGGAGTCGTGATGACGACCGTCAGGGCGAAGCGTTTTTGCGGCCAGAGATCTTTTTCCTGCGCGATCAGGGTCGCGCCGGTGTCGGCGATCAGGCGGGAGGCCCAGGGCTCGGGGTCCCAGGCGGCGTCGAGCTTGCCCTCCGCCATCAACGTTTCCTGCTGGGCATTGCGGACGGGCACGACATTGTCGGCATTAGATTGGCCGAGGACGGCGGTCATGTAATGCCGGGCGGCGGTGTCCTGGGTGTTGCCCAGTTCCGGGGTGGCGATTTTTTTGCCGGCCAGATCGGCCATGCTGGTGATTCCCGAATCCTTGCGGGCAACAATGCAGACGCCGTCGGCGGCCGCGCCGGCGATGACGCGCACGGATTGCCCGCCGCTGGATTGATTGGTGCTGAGAACAGGGCCGGGGCCGACGTAGGCGATGTCCAGCGATCCGCCGTTGAGTGCTCCGATGAGTCCCGGACCGGCGTTGAAGGTGATGGCTTTGAGATGCGTCGAACCCAGCGCCTGCTGAAGTTCGCCTGATGCAACTTCAAGCACGGCCTGGGCATGCGTCACATTTGGAAAATACCCCAGCCGCAGTTCCGCCAACGGCGGCGGGGCGGCTTGAGCCGCAGTCGTGGCTGCCGGCGGGGGCGATTTATCGCATCCCCAAAGGGCCAAAAGCAGGAAAAGTGCGAAGCGCGGCTTCATGGGCTTCATAATAGAACATAACGGGTGTAATGCAACATTTCCTACCAGAGTTGTTGGGGATGCCCCCTCCCCCCTAAGTGTTGCATTCTGTTGCAATTCGTTGCATTTTCCAAATCCTGTCGCCGAGGCCGGCGACGCTAAACGGATGGGGGGGGGTAAAACGTAACATTCAGTAACATTGCGTAACATGTACGCCATGACATATGTGCGATTGATCCGTGGCGCATCTTAACCATACATAGTACGAACATCGGATCAAAATATTCCCTGGATTTTGGGAGAATTTTGAAATCTATTGCTGGTAGCGCCGCAGGATCAGTGTGTCGTTCTGGCCGCCGAAGCCGAAGCTGTTGGACATGGCCACGTCCACGGTCGCCTTTCTGGCTACGTTGGGAACGTAATCCAGATCACATTCGGGGTCGGCGTGCTCCAGGTTCATGGTGGGGGGCAGTACGTTGTCGCGGATCGACAGGACACAGCAGATCAGCTCCACCGCGCCGGCGGCGGCAATGAGGTGGCCCATCATGCTCTTGATGCTGCTGACTGGGCAGGGTTTGCCGCACTCTCGGAAAATGGCTTTGATCGCCCCTGTTTCGTTGCCGTCATTTTCACGCGTGCCGGTGCCGTGGGCGTTGATGTATTGAATGTCTTTGGGACTCAGGCCGGCATCGGCGAGGGCTTCCTTCATGGCGGCGATGGCGCCTTCGCCTTCGGGGTGTTGATCGGTGATGCGGAAGGCATCGGCCGTCGAGCCGTAACCGACGATCTCGGCCAGAATTCTCGCCCCGCGATTTTTGGCGTGGTCGAGCGTTTCCAGGATGACCATCCCCGCCCCTTCGCCCAGGACGAACCCGCCGCGCTGGAGGTCGAACGGCCGGCTGGCGCGCGGGGGGTTTTCGTTAGCGGTGGAGAGGGCGGTCAAGCGGTTGAAGCCGGTAACGCCGAAGGGATGGATCATGCTGTGCGCGCCGCCGCCGATCATGACATCCGCATCGCCCCGGCGGAGGATTTCGGTCGCCTCGCCGATGGCCTGCGTGCTGGCGGCACAGGCTGTGAGGCAATTCATCGCCGGGCCGCGCGCGCCGGTGAGCAGGGCCAGATGCGACAGGGGCATGTTGGGTTCCTGCTCCAGTTCGTACACCGCGTTCATGTGTTCAAACGCCACCTCGGCCCATTTGACGGAATTGAGGTTGGTGGAATCCGGTTTCCAGGCCGAGAGGGCGGCGGTGGTGTAGGCGTCAAAATCGAGCGACCCTTCGCCGCTGCCGAGATAAATGCCGACGCGATCCAGATCGAGCTTGTCCGAATCCAGCCCGGCATCTTTCCAGGCCTGGGCGCAGGCGGCCAGGGCAAATCGGGAATTTCGCCCACATCCACCGTGAGGACCGATATCGGCCAGAAAATCCGCCAGATCGAAATCCTTGACCTCGGCGGAGATGCTCGTGGGGAACGTGCCGGCGTCGAAAATGGTGGTGCGCGAAATCCCGGATTCGCCGGCGAGCAGGCGCTTCCACGCCGTCTCGATGGAATTTCCCATCGGGGTGATCCAGCCCATGCCAGTGATGACGACGCGGTTCATGCGGATTTCTTTCGTTTATCGATCAGCTTGAGGACTGCGGGCAAAAGCTTGCGGGGTACCTGCACCAGCACGGTATTCTTTTTCATTATTTCGCCCAACAGCGGCTCGGATTTTCGCGCGTCGTAGTAATCCGCGATCGCTTTGGCGCGCTTGTAATTCCAGCCCGGTGGATAGAGATTTGGGTCGCTTTTTTTCCGTCGCAGCTTTGGTTTACTCATGGCTTGCTCCGACCTTTCTAAACACCAGTGCCGAATTCTGGCCGCCGAGACTGTAGACGCTGGTCACTGACAGATTCAAGTTGGCATCTCGTGTTTCTGGAGCGGCATTCAATTTTGTGTTCTCCGGCGGTTTTCGCGTGTTCTGCGCCGGGGGAATCTTATTGTGATGAACAGCCAATGCGGCGGCCGCGACTTCGACGCCACTGCCGGCGGCGAGGCTGCCGATTTGGGCCTTGATTGGGGAGATCGGTAATTCCGCCAGTTTTGTGCCGAAGGCGGATTTCAGGCCGGCGAGTTCGGCGCGGTCGTGCGTGGGGATACCCAATCCGCAGGGTATGAGCAGATCGACATCCTCCGGCGATGCGTCGGCATCGCGCAGCGCGTTTTTGATCGCATTCCCATAACTTCGGCCGGTGGGGTCGGGCTCCGTCACACGATACGCATCCTGCGTCGCGGCATACCCGACCAATTCCGCGTAGATTCGCGCGCCGCGTTTTTTGGCATGTTCAAATTCTTCGAGAATCAGCAATCCCCCGCCCTCGGCCAGCACGGTGCCGGCGGCGTCGGTATCAAACGGCCGCACGGCCGACTGCGGGGATTCGTTGTGCGATTCGTTGAGTCGCTTCAGAAGCGTGTGCCGCAGCAGGCCCATGTGATTCACCTTGCTCTCGGCCCCGCCGCAAATCGCCAGATCGGCACTGCCGCGCTGGATGGTGCGGAAGGCTTCGCCGATGGCGAGATGACTACTCGCATCCGAACAGGTGATGGTGTTGCTGGGGCCTTTGAGCTGGTGAATGATCGTCACATGGCAGGCCAGCATGTTGGGCAAATATTTTAAAAGCCACAGGGGCGTCAGATGCGTCATCCCATCCCGGCCCCATTGAGCCAGATCGAGATGATTGGAATCATCCGCCAGCCGCGAGGTGTTCATGGCGCTGGTCAGTTCGTTGAGCTCGGCGCTAATCAGTCCCGCGCCGATGTTGCAGCCGAAACGCCGGCCGTCGAAATTGGGGTGCTCGGTATGCGCGCTGGATTGAAGCCCGGAATCCTTGAACGCATCATCCGCAGCGATGACCGCCAATTCGATGTCGCGGGCCATCACCTTGGTGGCCTTGCGGTAGGTCTTGGGGACGAAATCCCCGATCTTGAACGGCGGCGCCTCGCCGGCGATCTGGCAGGAGAATCCGCCGGGGTCGAAGGAACTGATGCGATTGATCCCGCATTTGCCGGCCAGAAGCGCGTCCCAGAAGACGCGCACACCGATGCCGATGGGGGAAACGATGCCGATTCCGGTGACGACGACTCGCCGCATGTTGGACATCTTAGGCATCTTAGACATCTAAATCGGGATGTTCGCAGCGCTGCGGTAGCTCTTCAAGAGCTGGGTGAATTGCTCGGTGAAAACGAAATTATGCTCGGGGAACGCGCGGCCCGCGAGATTCTTGTCAATATGGCTGAACATCAGCTCGATTTCGGCGACGACCGGCGCGCTGGCATCAAGTCCGCAGCGGACGATGCCGCGCACCGAAGCGCCGTCCTCGGAGAGTTGCTCGAGAGTCGCCCAATAGGTGAGTGTGTCACCCGGCCGAACCAGTTGATGAAACGTCGCCCGGCCGATCTTGGCGAGAATCACTTTCTCGGAAAAATTCCGCGCTTCACCCACCAGAATGCCCGCCGTTTGGGCCATTCCCTCGATGATCAAACTGTGCGGCATGATCGGAAACCCGGGATGCAAATCGTGCAGATGTTCTTCGGCCAGCGAGACGTTCTTCACCGCCACCGCATTTTGCCGGGGGTTGAATTCAATGAACCTGTCGATCCAAATCCATCGCATTGTTTAATTCGGAAAATTCAGATTCCACCACGGAGACACGGAGAACACGGAGAAAAAATCAAATCAAAATTAGCCACCGATGAACACCGATGAGCACGGATAAAACAAAAACATAAATCCCGGTATTTTCCCATCGGTGCCAATCGGTGTTCATCGGTGGCTAATTTTGCTTTAGTTTTTTGATCTGTATTCTCTCCGTGCTCTCCGTGTCTCCGTGGTGGAAATTCTTTCTGATTCAAGCCAGTTTCTTCTGCAGATAATCCACAATATCCTGCACCGCGAAAAGATCGGGGATCAGGGCCGGGTCGCGGGTGGCTTCGACCTGACTCAAATCCGCATGCGGGAGGCGCTGTCGCACCTGAGCCAAGCCGGCGTCGGTCAGTTTGTTATCCTGCACAAACTGCGGGTCCAGGCCTTCGGGAAATAATTCGCCGCGGGGGATTTTGAAGGGCTTGGCCGGATCGACGGTGAAAACCTTTTCCAGTCGGAAGGAGATGTCCAGAAAGTCGATGCTCTCGGCCCCAAGGTCGCTGCGGAGGGACGCCGTCGGCGTGACTTCTTCCTCGTCCACTCCCAGGGCATCGGTCAGAACGCCCTGAACCTTTTTGTAAATCTCATCGCGCGACAACTGAGTTTCAGACGTGGGCATATCCATTCCTTTTCAGAGTGCCGCCGGCGGCTGCTGCAGCACGGCCCAGCGATTTCGATTGTATTGTGTGAGAGCGATATCGGTAGAGGCAAGCTCCGGCTGTCGGTCGGCCAGATTAAAATACGCCAGCTCCACCCGCGCGGAAACCGCCTGCTGCTGATTCACCTGCCCAATCGCTTTGAATGTGCCGCCGGTGTCGGTCAGCTTGGCAAGCTCAATTTCGACCCGCAGCGCATCCCCCGGCGCGACGAAGGTTCCATATTTGACGTTGCGCGCTTCCTTCAGCACCGCCATCGAGCAGGCAAACTCCCGCCGGCGATGCAAAAGCCACCCGGCCGACTGCACGATCGCCTCCAGCATGAGCACACCCGGGAGGACCGGAAAGGTAGGAAAATGGTCGGCCAGATACTCTTCGGCGAGGGTCACGAACTTGACGGCGACCAACCGGTCGTCGGAGATGGATTCGATCTTGTCGATCAGGTTAAATTTCACGCATCCCTGCCTGCGGAAGGGGGCAAACCCTCCCGCAAAAGCCGGCGTTTGCCCTTTGAGACAGACTCTCGCCGCCGACCGCAATTTCTTACGTCTTTTAGCGGTGCAGGAAGGGGAAAGCAAGGATAGGCAGGGAGCGGGCGATCATTAACGTAATCATATCGCATTTTTTTGTTGCATCCGGATTTCCCGCGGGGCATAATGACGACGGTCAATGTGTGCCGTTGTCCATTTCGTTAGGCGCACATAACGCTGTTTTCAAATCGCAGGGCTTGGCAGTTGCGGGATTCTCCTGGAATCCTTTGCCGCTGTTGTTGGAGAAGTTGGTCCATATCTAAACGCCGTGAGGAGGAGAATATGATCTCTCGTCGGAATCGATCCGGTGCAAATTCATCCGGGCGCTGTGGTGCCGTTCGCTCTTCACGTTCCAAATCGCTCGCCCGCAGCGCCGCACTTTCCGCAGCCGCGGTACTCGCTTCGGCGGCGTGCTTTCCGGCGGCATCGCGAGCGGCAACCGATATTTGGACCAACCAGGCTGGCACCGGCAATTGGAGCACCAGCCCTTCGGATAAGAATTGGTCGATCGGCGGCATCCAGAGCGCGTACACGGATGGCGACAGCGTGATCTTCAGCGATTCCGCCGGCAGCGGAAACACGAGCGTCGATCTCATCGGCACGCTCAACCCCGCTTCCGTCACCGTCGCCGACCCTACGTTGAACTACAGCTTCTATGGCAATGGCTTCATCGCCAACGGCAACAGCGCCAGCCTCACTAAATCCGGCGCGGGAACCCTCAATCTTGCCAACTCCACAACCAACACCTACACCGGGATGACGGCCGTGCTCTCCGGACTGCTGAACGTGAATCTCGGCAATCTCTCCGTGCCGACCAATCTTATCAACAGTAGCTCGCCCCTCTTAATGTATGGCGGATCGCTCGACGTGATCGGAGGAAGCACGACGTCCTTACAAACGTTTAACCCAACCAATCTGGAAGGCGGAGGTTCGTCAATCACTGCGAGTGGGGCGGCCAGCACCACGATCGCTCTGAACTTCATCACTCGAAACCAGGGTTCAACCGTCAATTTTACCCTGCCGGCCACGGGCGCGATCACTACTACCAGCGGCAATGGATATAGTTCCGCTCCTGCGATTCTGGGCGGCTACGCTATCGTGAGTGGGTCGGGTTGGGCCACGGTCAACGGCAGCAGCGATATCGTTGCCCTCTCCCCGTCTGGGTACACCAACAACATTTGGAGTCCGGTCGTCAACACCAACATCACTTCATCCATAACTAATGCCGCCTCCGGCATCACTCAAAGCCTACGGTTCAACACCCCTGGCACCGATCAGGTCACGTTGAATAACGGAGCAAGCATCCTCAGCGGCGGTATACTTGTAACTTCGGGCGTTGGGGCCAATAACCCCATCATCGTGGGCGGGACACTCACATCCCTGGATAGCCAGAACGATCTGATCATTAACCAGTATGACACCCAGGGAATTCTGGTCATGGCGTCGACCCTCGTAAACAACGGCGCCAACGCCACGGGGCTGACAGAATCCGGACCTGGAGCTTCCCTCGTCGATAACGGCAACACATACACGGGGCCGACCACTATAAATGGCGGTGTGCTGGATGCGCTTGCATTGGCCAACGGCGGCACCAACAGCAGCATTGGGGCATCTTCCAACGCCGCCGGAAATCTGGTGCTCAACGGCGGAACGCTCCAATTTACCGGGGGAGCCGGTACCGGAATTACCAATCGCCAGTTCACTCTCGGTCCAAATGGCGGAACGCTGGATGGCTCTGCGACTGGCAGCGCATTGAACTTCACGAACACAGGTCTTGTCGCCTTCTCTAATGATGCGCCGACCTCCCTTACGCTCACCGGTACCTACGGCAACGGGACATCCACTTACAACGTTTTCAACTCACTATTGAATGATCCCGATGCTCCCGGCCTAAACAAAACCACCCTCGTCAAATCCGGCCCCGGAACATGGTTCGTCGGCAATAACAGCAACACCTATTCCGGCGGCACCATCATCAATGGCGGCGTACTGAAAACGAATGACCCCAGCTACACGCCCGGCTCATCCGCTTTGGGCGTCGGCCCAATCACCGTCAACAACACCGGCACACTCGGCGGCAACGGCCCATCCACCAATAGCTACTTCACCGGCGCAACCACCGTCAACGGCGGCGGCTCGCTGGTCCCTGGCGATCCAACCAACATGATTTTCGAGAATGGCCTGACACTCAACCCCGGCGCGGGTCTGACCTACACCCTGAACAATCAGGGATTGGCCAATGCCGGGCCTCCCGGCGGAAACGATCTGATCACCTCCACCGGCAATGTCACCATCGCCACCAACATTCCCGTCACCATCAACCCCACTAACAGCTTCGGTACGGGAATCTATTCCCTGATCCAGTATGGCTCGCTCACCGACAACAGCTCCAACTTCACCGGCTGGACCGCCAACCTCTCCAACAACACCACCAGCTTCACCCCCGGTGTCTATTACAACATGGGGTTCAGCAACAATTACACCGGCGATAACATCGACCTGATCGTCACCAGCACCGGCACCACCAACGCGCCCACGCTGACCACCAACTCGACATCGACGACGGTGGTTTTCCCCGCCGGCTATAAAATCAACAATGCCAACATCAACAATCCGATCATCTCCATCAAAGCCCCGGTCAAGAACGGCAACATCGGCGGCAACGGCGGCAATGGCGGGAACAACAACACGTTCAATTTCTACATGGCCAACGGCGGATATTTCGTCGGCGGCAATCCCGCGCCCAAGGGCTTCAGCTTCGGCTGGGTGCCGGTGATTGCGGCGATTCCGGCGGGAACGCCATACTTCAATATCTCCACGCTCAGCGCGACGCAGACTACTCCCGATCCCAACACCGCTGCCGGCGGCGCGAACCTGGGCGGATGGGCGTACGCCGGATTGCAGCCTCCGGGCACGGCGCTCGGCGGGGCGCTCAACAGCGGCCTGGGACCCAATGCCGGATTGCCGGACACGGGAATTCCGTACGGACTTGCCGATGCCCACGATCCCTTTGCGCCGTTCAACGTCGGCCCGCCGGCGGCGTATCCCGCGGCACAAGTCGGACCGATCGCCGGCAATGTCTGGCTGCCCGCGTACACGCTGGCGCCATTGATCATCGTCACCGATCCACCGGCGACACCCACGCCCACTTATTACGGCGAAACCTTCGCCAATCCCAACGGCGATCTGGCCCCCTACCTCGCGCTGGATGAGAACGGCACCCTTGAACCTGCCATCTCCGATGACACCCTCTCGGGCCTGGACGGCACCGGCAGCGATACCTACGGCGAAGATGCGGTGGACAATTATCAGGGATCATTCCTGAGCCTCATCCAGTCAGACTTCGGCGACACAAGCCCCAGCCAATTAACCACCGATCAATGGGACATGCTGGACGGTTCCTTTGGCGTGGACCCGGTGAACGATGTTGCCTGGGCCGTGGATGACGCTCCCGATGCGGATTACACGGTGGTCGCCATCGGCCTTCCCGAACCGGGATCCCTCAGCCTGCTGGCCATCGGCGGCGCGGGATTGCTCGCCCGGCGGAGACGACGCAAGAGTTCATGAGTTGTGTTCCGCGGGATGGCATTCATAATGTCTCCCCGTGGATTTGCAGACTGCGGAATCGCCGCCGGCAGATGAGCGCGCCGCGCCGTCGCCGCTTCGGCGGCCAAGCGGGCAAGTTTTCCGTCGCATTTCTTTTAATATTTTTCTGTTTCTGATCTGCATCGCATCGTTTTGGCTCGGCATGAAATTCCGCCGGTGGCACTGGGAGATGTCGCGGCCGATCCATTTCGTGGGCGACATGCAAAACGCTTTGCACTGGGGCCAGACCAGCGCCCAGATGGGATATCTGGGGGTTTATTCCAATGTCGTTCATTTCACGCCATCGGGAAAATACGGGCTGGATTATCCGCCTCTGCGATTGCTGGTGTTCACGTTCTGGGCGCAGTGGCTGAATCGATATCATCCAAATACCTTCACTTGGCGGCCTGATTACATCCTCAATCGGCCGGTGCTGCTTTTGAATGTGGTGATGGAAGTCGCCTCGGCGGTTCTGGTTTTCTTTCTGGTGCGCGATTGCCGAAATCGCGCCGGCCTGGCGCACGGCGCGCTGCTGGGGGTGCTGGCAGCAATGTTTCTCTGGTTCAATCCGCAACTGCTGATCAGTTCCTGGGGCCGGCCGGCGTGGGAAGTCTGGCTGGTGCCATTTTATCTGTATGCCGTTCTGCTGGCGTCGAAAGATCAATGGCTGGCCAGCGGGGCGGTGCTGGCGGTGGGGTCAATGTTCAAAGGCCAGGAGATGCTGGTTGCGCCGGTCTTCATTTTGTGGCCGATCTTGTCGGGCAATCTTCTCGGCGCGGTGCGCTGGATGGCCGGCTGTTGCCTGGGCGCGGCGATCGTCGTGTTTCCCTGGATGCTGAGCCGGCCGATGGAGACGGGAACTCTGCTCGCGCGCGCCGCTGATCACGGAGCGATCCTTTGGTTCACAGGAATTGTGATCGCAATCGCGCTGGTTCTGCTGTGGCGAAAATTCAAACCCTCGCCGCGGCCGCTATGGGAAAACATCGCCAGCGGCGCGGCATTTTTGCTGTTCGTCTGGCCACTCTTCACACGCTCAGGCTTCGCATTTTTTCCGGAGATTTTCCTCATCGGAGCAGTCTCCGTGGCGCTATTGCGATGGGC
The DNA here is from genome assembly GCA_049515255.1 of Tepidisphaeraceae bacterium. Lineage (GTDB taxonomy): Bacteria > Planctomycetota > Phycisphaerae > Tepidisphaerales > Tepidisphaeraceae > JBEKUH01. Next base: position 22,400 of record JBEKUH010000056.1, read on the forward strand.
TCCATGGAGATATCAGTCGGCCGTGGTGTCGATGATCGTCGGAGGCTCGCTCTTTTCATGCATCGCGCTTTTTCATGGCGACCTCGAGTGGTTCCGCATCGGATTTAAATACGGGGCCGAAAAATTTCCGGGACTGGAGACGGGGCAGAGCGGTTCCCTGGCCGGGTTGTTGGATGACCGCTTCGGCTGGAGCAATGCCGCGCCTTTTCTGAGGATATCCACGCCATTTAGCTCGAATACCCCGATGGTTTTGAACATTACCCAGGCGATGTGGGCGCTGTATGTGGTATCGCTGGTCGCATGCAGTTGGGGCATTGCTTATCTGCATCGCCGCCGCGATCCGAGATGGCTGGTGGCGATCGCCACACCGTGGCTGCTCTATTTCGCGCTGTCGCCGCAGATGCACGAGCGATATCTCCTCTGGGGCGCGGCGGTCGCATCGGTGGTCGTGGGCGTCGGGCTGGGAATGACATTGGTGGCGCTGGTGATCTCGGCCCTGAGCTGGATGATGACGATTCGCGTCCTGCTCGACGCCGGCAATCCCGAAGAACTCGCTCCACAGTGGGGCGCACATTTCGGAACATCGCTGCACACATTCGTCCAGGGCGCACATCCCGGCAGCGGATGGCTGACTCTCCTGTGCGCCGCGATTTTTCTCTATCAAACCCTTCGCCCGGCGCGGCCCAGCGGTCAATCCTTCTCTACCTGAACCGATTGCACTTTCACGTTCGATCCATTGGCCGGGAAAATAATCAGCCGCTGCTTGATCTTGGAAAAATCAGCATTGGTGTGATATCGCTGTTTGCCGTCCACGCTGAGGATCATGGTTGTCGGCGTAACATCAATTCCGATCTGCACCCACTGACCCACCGGCACTCGCCCCGCGCCCAGGAGATGCCTGCCATCAGCCGGGCCGCCGTCGATGCGCAGTTCGTCCGGGCTCACTTCCCAATTGAAGATAATCTGATTGGCCGCGTAACGGATTCGGATGTTGGCGCCATCGGTCATGGCGATAATTTTGAATCTTACAGGCGGCGCGAATTTGTCGGCTGTGGCGATGCGGTCTTGGCCATGCAACACGAGCACGCCGTCTTCTTTGTGGACCGCTCCGGTCATCGTGTCCAGCAAATCCCTCCCCTGAAACGGCGGCTCGTCGCCGGTTGCATAAAACGTCTGGCCGGGCTGTGTGCTTTCCAAATGATGCTCGACAATCCAGCCGCTCCCCGCGATGCATAGCAGAATCGTTACCAGAATGCGGTTCAAAGTGCGGGCAAAATAAACGGCCGGCCTTCTTTCGTCCATCGAAACAATGCAACCGCCGAGAGCGCCGAGGCAACCGCCGAGAAATTCAAATTCGATTTTTACCACGGATAACACGGATAAGTACAAATATAAAGATCTATCCGCGTTCGTCCGTGTAATCCGTGGTCCAACACATTTTCTCCCTCGGCGGTTGCATTGATTCGCCGGCAGAACGATTCTCGCCACCCGATAGTCGTCCACGAGATGTAATCGCTTCAAATCGGTATATTCTGAACGTGAACAATCCCAGCCTCCGACGGGACATCGCCTCGGCTTACCTCGTGACCATCCTGCGTCTCCTCGCCTGGGCGTTGGTGACCGCCACCGTCTTCCGCACCGCGGGTCTGGCGGCATTCGCGCTGCTGGGGCTCGTGCAATCGACCGTGGGCATTCTTGAATACGCCGCCATCGGACTCAGCCCCGCAATCATCCGCCTCAGCGCCGAGGCGATGAAAGTCGCGCTCACCTCCAGCAATAACGCCGACCCGATTTTCTCGGAACTTCCGCATCGCGATCCCGGCGTGCAGCGCGTCTATTCCAACGGTCTGACCATGGCCATCTTGACCGCCCTCGGCGGCCTCGTGTTTCTCGCCATCTTCATGTCCTTCTTCCGCGTCACCAAAACCAACGCCGACAGCGGCGGGGTGGCGTTTGAACTGGTGCTGATGGTGGGACTGGCCACGCTCATCCGTCTCATCAGCGACGCGCCCGGCGCCGCCCTGCAAACCACCGGAAAAATCTTCGTCGATAATCTCCTGCTCAGCACCCACGAATTGGTCTGGGGCATCGGCACGGCGTTCGATCTGTATGTGCTCCATCTCCCCTGGCAGCGCGCGACGGGATTTGCCCTAATGGCCGGATCGCTGTTGCTGCTGGCGTTGCGATCGATCTTTGCCCACCACACCGGCAGCGGAATGTTCGAGCGATGGTGGACCCGCATCCATGGCCCAACGCTGCGCCGATTGCTGATCTTCGGCGGCATGGTCGTCGCCGCCCAGATGGCCGACTATCTCTACGCCCCCACGGATAATTTTCTGATCTGGAAACTCATCGGCTGGAAAACCGTCGGCGTCTACGCCCCCGCGGTGCAAATCGACGGCGGGGCGTTGCTGTTGGTTTCAGCGCTGGCAGCGGTGCTATTGCCGCGCACCGCATTGGCCCACGCCGCGGGAAATCCCCACACCGTCCGCCGGTATTACATCCGGGGCACCCTTGCCACATTTTTCGCCCTCGCCGCCGCCGCCCCAGTCGCCCTGTGGATCGCTCCGATGTTCTTCACACTCTGGCTTGGCAACCCCATGAGAGAAACCTGCGCCATCCTTCCGCTGATTCTCATCCACACCGTCATCGGCGGCAGCAGTTTGGTCGGCCGATCGACTCTGCTCGCCATCGGCAAAGTGCGTCCATTCACAATCTCCGTCCTCACCGCCGGCCTGGCCAACGTCGTCTTCAGCTACAGCTTCGTCCGCTTCGGCCACCTCACGCATCCCCTCAACGGCATCGTCTGCGGCACCATCGTCGCCGTCACCGGCCGCTGCGCGATCTGGATGCCGTGGTACACCCTGCGCGCCCTGCGCAGTGAAGAGCCCGCCAAGGGAATTCCCGTCATACCGCTATCTCCCGCGCCGGTGCCGTAAAGTGAGAGAAGAAGATTTGGATCGGTCGCGATTTTTTCGCCGACGATTGGCCGCTTGCTCGAATATCCATGAAAGGCATCTCCGGTCAACAAAAAAACTCTCCTCGCGTAAATCGCGTGTCGCTTTTTCCTTTTCAGGAACTCTTTTGGTCCGTTCGCCGGTCGTGACTGGCCTCTCG
>JBEKUH010000057.1:0-26665 GCA_049515255.1 Tepidisphaeraceae bacterium
AGCCATGCGGCCGGAAAACGAGAATATGTCTGCTCCATCGCAACCGCCGGAATGGCCGCCGGAGCGCACGGGATCATTGTCGAGGTCCATTACTGCCCGTCCGAAGCCCAGTGCGATGGCCCGCAGGCGCTCCTGCCGGAAACATTTGCCGAATTGATGGGACAATTGCGCAAGATCGCCGCCATCTTCGGAAAAGAATTCGCCGAACCAGCCGCGCTGGTCACCGCCTAAGATCGAATCGAGAGATCCAATGAATCGCATACCCTTTGTTGCCGGCAACTGGAAAATGAACACCACCAAAGCGTCGGCGGTGGATTTAGCCATGGCGGTCGCGGCTGGGGCGCCGGATGGCGTCACGGTTGGCATCGCCCCGCCGTTCGTTTATCTCGATGTTGTTGGCGAGGCCATTTCAAATTCGAACTTACTGCTTGGGGCGCAGGATGTTTATTTCGAGAAGCATGGCGCTTTCACCGGCGAGATTTCCGTGGATATGCTCAAGGACATTGGCGTTAAATTCGTCCTCACCGGCCACAGCGAACGCCGGCACGTTTTGGGCGAGAAACCGGACCTCATCAGCAAAAAAGCCCACGCCGTTTATGCCGGCGGGCTGACGCTGGTGCATTGCGTTGGCGAGAAACTCGAGCAGCGCGACGCTAATCAGACATTTTCCGTCGTTCGCGAGCAAATCTCGGAATTGAGCGATAAAATCCAGGACCCGCAGAGGCTGGTGATCGCCTACGAACCTGTGTGGGCCATCGGTACCGGTCGCAATGCCAGCGACACGCAAGCCCAAGAAGTTCATGCGTACATCCGGCAATTTATGGCCGAATGGTGGAATGCGGATTTCGCACAGCAAGTGCGAATCCAATACGGCGGCAGCATGAATGCAACGAACGCAAAGGGACTGCTGTCACAACCGGATGTGGATGGCGGCCTCGTCGGCGGCGCATCGCTCAAAGCCGACAGCTTCCTGGCCATCGCCGCGGCGGCGAAGTTTTGATGTGATAATTCGATCGCGGAGTGACCATGATTTATTTCTATTACGTTCTGATGTGGCTATTCATTCTGGTCTGCCTGCTTCTGATCGGCCTGGTGCTGATTCAGAAAGGCCGAGGCGGCGGAATGTCCAGCGCCTTCGGCGGCGGCGGTGGCAATACGGCCTTCGGCACCAAAACCGGCGACGTGCTCACCTGGGCCACCAGCGTGGTCTTCGCCCTCTTCATCATCCTGCTTGTTTCCATGAATCTCCTAGCCGACAAAATTAACGCCCCGCCAAATGCGCCGATGAATTCAGTCAGTTCATCGAATTCGTCAAATACGCCGGGGAAATAAGATGCGGGTTTCGGGTATCGGGTTTCGGGTATCGGGTGAAGAACAACGCACGGGCGTTTTGGCTTTTACCCGAAACCCCAAACCCGAAACCCCAAACCCGGGGTTTCAGGTGATCGCATGATCGTCAGCATGACCGGCTTTGGCGACGCCCGTGCCGAGCGCGATGGGACGCACTATGCCGTCGAAATCCGGTCGCTGAACAACCGTTTTTTCAAGGCGGTTATTAAGTTGCCTGAATCGGTGAGTGGTTTGGAGCCGGAGATCGAAACGTTGTTGCGAGAAACGCTGGGGCGCGGATCGATCACATTTATTTTGAAGATGCGGTCGGATAGCCCCGAGGCGGCATATCACATTAACACCGCGGCGTTGACGGCATACCTCGAGCAACTCAAACAGGTGCGCGGGATATGGACTGCCTCGGCACAGATTGATCTGGGCAGTTTGATGCAACTGCCCGGCGTCTGTCAGGAACCGCGCGATGATACGGATGAAATCGAAAAGCATGGCCCGGTGATTCGTGAGCTGATGACCGACCTGATGAAGCACACTCGGTTGATTGGCTCGCACCTTTCGGAAATTCAGAAGCGCGCCCCCGCCGTGATTGAAGATTATCACAAGCGGTTGCTGCAGCGGGTGAATCAATTATTGAGTAAGGCCGAGCTACAGGTGAGCCAATTGGATTTGCTCAGGGAAGTTGCCGTGTTTGCTGAACGAGCGGATATCAGCGAGGAAATCCAGCGATTGACCAGTCATCTGGAATCCTTCGAAAATTCCTGCCGGACCGGCGAGCACGCAGGCCGCAAATTGGATTTCATCACCCAGGAAATGCTGCGCGAGGCGAACACCATTGCATCGAAAGCGAATGATGCGGACATCGCCAAGGCGATTGTCGAAATCAAGGGCGCTATTGACCGACTCAAGGAACAGGTGCAGAACATCGAGTGAATTGAAATGCCGGCGCGACAAAAACATTCCGGGCTTTTGGTTGTTCTGTGCGGACCTTCCGGGGTCGGCAAAAGCACCATCGCGCGTGTTCTGGAAGAAAAACACGGGCTGGAATACATCGTCAGCGCCACCACGCGTCCCAAGCGTGAGGGTGATGAAAAAGGCAAGCGCTACGATCACATCGGCCGGGAGGAATTCTTCCGCCGGCTCGATGCTGATGAATTTCTGGAATATGCCCAGGTTTACGATGTATACTATGGCACGCCCAAGCACCCCGCTTTGGACGATCTGGCCGCGGGGAAGGATGTTTTGCTCGAAATTGACGTGCAGGGGGCCTTGCAAGTAAAGCATCAGTACCCCGAAGCGCTGACGATCTTCATTCTTCCGCCGGATGAGCCTACACTATTGCACCGGCTGGAAGCCCGCGCCCGGGAGAGTGCCGAGGAGATCGCCAAGCGATTTCGCGCCGCCAAGCGCGAAATTCACATGGCTAAGGGATCGCGGGCATTTGATTACATGGTGATCAACGACGATCTGGACCGTGCGGTGGGTGAAATTGTCAAAATCATCCGGCACAAACGCAGTGGCGGAATTTGAACTAACAGTATTTGAATGATCTGGTTGTTTTTAGAGGTGAACATGATTGAAGCATTGAAGAGCGACGACGTGGTGGCCAAAGTCGGCGGCCGTTTTAAGCTGACCGCGCTGATCCAAAAGCGCATGCTCGAACTCATGGACGGCGCGCGCCCGCTGGTCGAGCGCGGCGGCCGGACCGATCTGGAAGTGGTCATCGAAGAGATCGTGCAGGACAAAATCGCCATCGACTACGAGGCCAGCGGGTTGGTCGATCCGGGAAAAAATTAACCTATGAAGGGCCACGAGATAATCGTCGGCGTCTGCGGCGGAATCGCCTGCTACAAGACGGCCGATGTCGTCAGCAAGCTGGTGCAGGCCGGCGCGGGTGTGACCGTCGTCATGACCGACGAGGCCCAGAAATTTGTCGCCCCACTGACCTTCGAAGCCCTCTCCGGCCGGCCCGTGCGCACTGGCACTTTTAATTTAGTTGACAGCTCCGATCCCCAGCACATTTCACTGACGGAAAAATCGGACCTGCTGCTGGTCGCGCCGGCCACGAGCAATATGCTCGCCAAAATCGCATGTGGACTGACGGACGATCTGCTGAGCCTGATGATCTGCGCGTCGGCGTGCCCGGTGGTGCTGGCGCCGTCGATGAACCATCGCATGTGGGACAATCCCGTCACTCAGGAAAACGTGACAAAGCTCAAAAAGCTCGGCTACCAATTCATCGGCCCCGAACCTGGCTGGCTCGCTTGCCGCAACGTCGGCATGGGCCGGATGAGCGAAACGGAAACCATCGTCGCCGAAGTGGCCAAACTCCTCGCCCCGCGAGAGCCTCACCCCGCCAAAGTTTAGTTGCGCCAGCTTGCGGCATTGATAGTCAAATTCCACCCCCGCGGTTGTGGAATCTGCATTTTCTCGCCGTTACAGTTTGCACCATGCGTATCCTCATCACCGCCGGGCCGACGTTTGAGCCGATTGATCCGGTGCGGTTCATCGGCAATCGCAGCAGCGGGAAGATGGGGGCGGCTCTCGTAAAAGCGGCGGTCAAAGGTGGGAATGAAGTTACGCTCATCGCCGGGCCAGTTTCGACACAGATGCCGAAGATTGATCGACGGATCGATGTTGAAGATACCGAGCAGATGCTCCAAGCCGTGCAGGGTGAATTTCCGCAGCACGATCTTTTGATCATGGCGGCAGCCGTGGCGGATTTTCGGCCGAAGGCTGCCAGCCGCCAGAAAATCGACCGCGCGGATTCCCTCACTTTGGAACTGGAACCAACGCAGGACATTCTGGCCACTCTTCTCAAACGCTGGGATCAACGAACGGTCGGCTTCAGCCTCGAAACCGGCGGCAATTTCGCCCGCGCGCGTCGAAAACTGGTGGACAAAAAGCTCGACCTGATGGTGTACAACCCCGTGAGCACCCTGGGCAGCCAGACCGTCACTGCCAGCCTGCTCTATCCCGACGGTCGGGAGGAAAAGCTGCCCACGTTGTCCAAGACCGATTTCGCCGATATTTTGCTGCAAAAATCGATCGCCCTGTTTGGTGCATGATCGGGGATCATATCCGATTGGAGTTTCACCTTTGCCCCGCCCGATAACAGTAAGGATCAAGCGTCTGGTTAATGGAGCGGGTCTGTCCTTGCCCAGCCGGATGACGGCCCAGTCGGCCGGCTTTGATCTGCCGGCGGCGGTGGATTCGCCGCTGACGATCGCGGTTGGCGAGATTCGCCTGATCCCCTGCGGCTTTGCGATGGCGCTGCCGCCGGGTTACGAAGCGCAGGTCCGCCCTCGTAGCGGGTTGGCGTCGAAGCACGGTATCACCATGATCAATACTCCCGGAACCGTCGACGCCGATTACCGCGGCGAAGTCCGCGTGCCGCTGATCAACCTCGGCAAATCGCCATTCATCGTCGAGCGCGGCATGCGAATCGCCCAGATGCTCGTCTTCCCCGTCCCCGCCGTGAAAATCATCGAAGTGGACGATCTCGATTTCACCGAGAGGGGTCAAGGCGGATTCGGACACACCGGTCACTAATCTGATGCTGCAACGATCCAATCTTCTTCGGCCGATGATGCTGTTCCTCGGCTGCGCGGCGTGGGTGTTCATGCTGTTCGCCCTGGGCAGCTTTCACCCCACCGATTGGCCCAGTCATGCGGTTTACCCGTATCCTCCGATCCAGAATGTCTGCGGATCGGTGGGAGCATTCGCGGCATACTGGTGTTTTCTGGCGATCGGCCAGGGCGTTTTCCCACTGCTATTTTTCAGTGGCGTTTGTCTGGCGCTGCTGGTTTATCAAAGCAAGTTGACCGACATCTGGTTTCGCATCGCCGGATTGTTGATCCTCTCAGTTTCCTTCGCCGCGTTTGTGCACCATTTCAAGCCCGGCTCCAACAGCGGATTCCCCGAGGGCCACGGCGGCGTGATCGGAATCGCCGCGGCGGCGTTCTTGCAAGAGCATTTCAACACCGTTGGAACTCGGTTGGTGCTGGCGACTGCAATCTTTGTCGGCCTGCTACTAGCCGCCGATGATTTGGTGCTAGGCGCGCCGGCCTTGGCCGCGGCTGCCATGGGATCGGTGAAGGCCGCGAAGCCAAAGAAGTTCTTTACGTTTCCCGACTTTTCGCCGCTGTTGAAACTTCCCAAATTCTTTGCCCGAACCCCGGTGACCACCAAGCTCGTTCCGAAAAAGCGCGAATCCAAGACTGTCGAACCTGAGGATGACGAGCCACTAAAAACTCCGGCCTCCAAAGCGAAGAAGATTACTGAAGATGAGGGAGAAGATCAGGTCGCCCCGATGATCGAGGAAGAAACGCCCGCCCCGCCACCGAAGCCGCGCGCGGAGATCATCGTGAAACTCCCGAGCATGATGAAACCCCGGCAAACCGCCCCGCCGCCGCCGAAGGAATTGGGCGAATATCATTTGCCGCCCTGGGATTGTCTGGCCGAGGCCGAACACGGATTCGCCGAGAGCCAGGAGAAATTCGTCCGGGAAAAAGCGGCTGTTCTCGAGCAGGCGATGCGCGAATTCAACATCGATGCCCGAGTCGTCGAGATCGACACCGGCCCGGTTATTACGATGTATGAATTGGAACTCGCGCCGGGCATCAAGGTTTCTTCCATCACTGCACTGTCGAATGACATCATGCGAGCGCTCAAGGCCGAAAGCGTCCGCATCGTCGCGCCTGTGCCGGGGAAAAATACCGTTGGCATCGAAGCGCCCAATGCCGAGAAGGAAAAGGTCCGTCTCAAGGAATTGATGCAAACCGCGCCGGATGCGACGCAGAAAATGGCGATCCCGCTCTTCCTCGGCAAGGACGCCAGCGGCGAGCCGCTCATCACCGACTTGACCTCCATGCCCCACTGCCTGATCGCCGGTACCACGGGTTCGGGAAAATCGGTCTGCATCAACAGCATTATTATGTCCATCCTCTACCATCAGCGGCCGGACATCGTGAAGCTGATCCTGGTCGATCCGAAAGTCGTGGAGATGGCGCCATTCAAGGAAATTCCGCATCTGATGTGCCCGGTCATCAACGACGCCAGCCGCGCCACCAGCGTTTTGGAATGGGCGTGCGAAAAGATGGACGAGCGGTATGAATTCCTCGCCGAGGCCGGTGTGCGGAACATCAAAGGCTACAACGCCCTGCCACGCGAGGAATTGATCGCTCGATTCAATCCTGCCACGGAGGAAGAGGAAGCCAAGATTCCCAAGCATCTGCCCTACATCGTCATCATCATCGACGAGTTGGCCGACCTGATGATGACCAGCGGTAAGGAAGTGGAAGCATTCATCGTTCGTCTGGCACAGAAATCCCGCGCGGTGGGGATTCACCTGATCGTCGCCACCCAACGGCCACAGGCGAACGTGGTGACGGGATTGATCAAGAGCAACATGCCCAGCCGAATTGCGTTCCGAGTGGCCAGCAAGATGGACAGCCGAATCGTGCTCGACCAGAACGGCGCCGATCTGCTGCTGGGCCAGGGTGACATGCTTTTCATGCCACCCGGCGCCGGCAAGCCGACGCGTGGGCAAGGGACATTCATCGACGACCGTGAAATGCGTGAGAGCGTAAAAATGGTGAAGGATTTGGCTGAGGCGCAGTACGAGCCGGAATTGATGCAAATTAAAGTCGCCACCAGCGTCGATGACGAGGCGGCGAAAGATGAGATGTTCGACGCCGCCGTGCGTGTGGTATTGGAAACCCGCCGTGGCAGCGTGAGCCTTCTGCAGCGGCGGTTGACGATCGGCTACGCCCGCGCCAGCCGGCTCATCGAAGCCATGGCGGCCGCTGGGATCGTCGGCAGTTACAAGGGAAGCCAGGCCCGCGAAGCCCTGATCAACGTCGAAGAATGGGAAGCAATGCGTGCCCAGACCCAACACGATGCCGATAGTGGAATGAGCGTCTGATTCCTACGCCAGATGCATCGCCATTCGCAATCCGTGTCCGAACAGTGAGCTTTGCATATCCCCCCACAACTGACCGGACACGATCATCGTCGACAATCTAGCCGCATGATATGCAAACAGCACGGCCGCAAATGCGTACGCCGGCCGTCTGCCGAATAACCAATCATTGAGGAATCTCACGCGCCGATGGGTGATCGCCTGATATGCCAATAGCGGCACGGCAATGAGTAACACCAGATAAAGCACGGGCCCCAGCGCGTGATATCCGAAGGCAGCGGATAAATTTCCACGGGCGATGGCGCAGAATGATCTCGTCAACCCACAGCCCGGACACGGAATTCCAAAGATCAAGCGCATCGGACAGATGACTGGCCCATGATTGACCCATGGCGCGTACGCAAAACTTGCCGCGATGACGGCCGCACCCGCGCTGGCCAGGCGCGCGCTGCGACGCCACTCGCCGGCGCTCAGAGTCGCGGCACATTCACATTGATGCGGGTGCGTCTGGCCACAGATCATTGAGATGTCCCTGCACAATCATGGCGGCCACGGGCGGAACGAAGAGGCCGAGAATGAGCAACAGCGTTCCCTTTCCTTTCAGCTCTTCCTCTTTGCCGATCAGTTTACCCACATCCGCCAGAGTCTCGCCAGCCAAATAATAGAAGTAGGCGTTCAGCGGCGCACAAAACCCAGACAGGATCGCGACATAGACTGGAATGACTTCCTTGCCCGCGACTTTGTTCAGCACCTCGGCGGTTTTCATATTCCAATAGATCATGTAAAGGCCACAGGTGCACAGGCCAAGAATCAGCACCAATATGGGCGGATTCTTGAACGGCGGTATATCACTAGCCCCTTGTACGGGCATGGAAGCTCCTTTCGCTTTTCGTTAATCGGGCGATGTTAGTGGATCGGACCTTCCAAACGCAAAAAAATGCCTCTTCAGCGACAGGGGATTCCCCAATGCCTCTTTTTACCGCCCGCTCTTGCGTCTATCATCCGTTTTGGACTTCAACAAAAGTGAGCAAACACCATGGCTGACAACAAAAACCTCTTCGGTGCGGCATCCAAACTTAAATCGGCAGTTGGCGAAACGACGATCTTCCGGCTCGACCGGTTGGCGGAACTGAAATTGGGGGACATCGCCCGGCTTCCCTTCTCGATCAAAGTACTGCTGGAAAGTTGTTTGCGCAATGCCGACAACTTCGAGGTGATGGAAGATGATGTCCGCAGGCTGGCGGCATGGAATCCCGCAAAGAACGACCAATCGGAAGTCCCTTTCAAACCGGCACGGGTGATCCTCCAGGATTTCACCGGCGTCCCCTGCGTCGTCGATCTGGCTTCGATGCGCAGCGCCATGAAGCGCGCCGGCGGCGAGCCGCAGCGCATCAACCCGCTTGTCCCCGTCGATCTGGTTATCGATCACAGCGTTCAGGTGGATGATTTCGGCACCCGCTTGGCGCTGCTGCACAACTCCGAAAAGGAATTTGAACGCAACCGCGAACGCTATGAATTTCTCAAATGGGGTCAGAAGGCGTTTAAGAATTTTCGTGTCGTTCCGCCGGCAACGGGAATCGTGCACCAGGTCAATCTGGAATATCTCGCCAAGGTGGTACAGGTGCGCGACGGTGTGGCGTTCCCCGACAGCCTCGTCGGCACCGACAGCCACACGACGATGATCAACGGCTTGGGCGTCCTCGGCTGGGGTGTCGGCGGGATCGAGGCCGAGGCGTGTATGCTTGGCCAGGCGATTTACATGGTTATGCCGCAGGTCGTCGGATTTCGTCTTTACGGCGCGCTGCCCGAAGGCACAACCGCCACGGATCTGGTGCTGGTCATCACGCAAATTCTCCGCTCGCACAATGTCGTGGATAAATTCGTGGAATTCTACGGCGACGGGCTTTCCACCATGTCGGTCGCGGATCGCGCCACCATCGCCAACATGGCCCCGGAATATGGCGCAACCATGGGATTCTTTCCCATCGACGACCAAACCCTGGCCTACTTGCGTCTCACCGGCCGCGAGGACAAACAGATCGACCTCGTCGAGCGCTATGCCAAGGAGCAGGGTTTGTGGAGAACCAGCAAATCCGCGCCGGTTTTCAATGAGCTTATGGAACTCAACCTCGCGACGGTGACTCCCTCAGTGGCTGGGCCGCGTCGGCCGCAGGACCGGGTGGAAGTTCGCGGGGTGAAACAATCATTTCGCTCGGCCCTGGTGGATGTGTTCAAGAAAGACATGGGCCAGAGCGTGACACCACGGCTGGATCGATGGTCGGATGAAGCCCGCAGCCCCGCCGCCGTCAATCACAAAGAAGACGAGCGCGAGGCGGATAACACGCAGCAAATTCGCACCAAGACCGATACCGCTACTCTGCAACTCGATGATCGCTGGGTGAAGCTCACGCATGGCGACATCGTGATCGCCGCCATCACCAGTTGCACCAATACGAGCAATCCATCGGTGATGGTTGCCGCCGGATTGCTGGCGAAAAAAGCGGTGCAGCGCGGCATGCGCGTGCCGCCGTATGTGAAGACATCGCTCGCCCCCGGCAGCCGGGTGGTCACCGATTATCTGGACAAGGCCGGCCTCAGCGAATCTCTCGATGCCCTCGGCTTTAACACTGTCGGATACGGATGCACCACCTGCATTGGCAACAGCGGCCCGCTTCCGGAGCCTATTTCCAAAACGGTTGAGGGCCGCGATCTGGTGGTTTGTGCCGTTCTCTCCGGCAACCGCAATTTCGAGGGCCGGATCAATCCGAATGTCAAAGCGAATTACCTCGCCAGCCCGCCATTGGTGGTGGCGTACGCCCTGGCCGGCACGATGGATATCGATCTGATGGACGAGCCGATCGGCCGTGATCGAGATGGCAAGCCGGTGTTTCTCCGCGAAATTTGGCCCAGCGCGGCTGAAGTCAACCAAACCATCGAGCAATGTCTCAATCCCCAGATGTTCCGCAAGCAATATTCCAATGTCGAAAACGGCAACGACGACTGGAACAAAATCCCCGTCAAAGGCGGCGAGCTTTTCAATTTCGAACCAGACAGCACATACATCCAAGAGCCGCCGTTCTTCACCAATCTTTCCGAATCGGCCGGCAAAATTCTCCCGATTAAAGGTGCGCGCGTGCTGGTGATCGCTGGCGACAGCGTGACGACCGATCACATCTCCCCCGCGGGCTCGATCAAGAAGGATAGTCCAGCCGGGAAATATCTGATGGAACACGGCGTGCAGCCGAACGATTTCAATCAATACGGCTCACGCCGAGGAAACGACCGCGTGATGACCCGCGGCACCTTCGCCAACATCCGCCTGAAAAATCTCCTCGCCCCCGGCACCGAGGGTGGTGTGACCAAATATCTCCCCACCGGCGAAGTCATGCCCATTTACGACGCCAGCCAGAAATATCAGGGGGACAAAATTCCGCTGATTGTGCTGGCCGGCAAAGACTACGGCATGGGCTCCAGCCGCGACTGGGCCGCCAAGGGCGTATTTTTGCTGGGAGTGAAAGCCGTGATCGCCGAGAGTTTCGAGCGAATCCACCGCAGCAATCTCGTCGGCATGGGCGTATTGCCACTGGTCTACAAATCCGGCCAGACCCGCGCGAGTTTAGGTTTGACCGGCGAGGAGACATTCGAGATTCAGGTCGAAGACAGCGTCCAGCCCAAGCAAGAAATCAAAGTCCGCGCGACGTTCAAGAATGGCGAGACAAAAGAATTCCCCACGATCTGCCGAATCGATACTCCGGTGGAGATTGAATACTACCGCAACGGCGGAATCTTACAGACGGTGCTGCGACGGTTGTTGAAGAAGTGAAGTCCGGAGCGTGGGTGAATCATCGCTAATGCGGTTGCGCATATCGCGTGGCGCTCGCCGAAATTGCTTGCTGGGCCTTATCGAGTGGAAGTCGCTCCACGTGGAAATCGAGATAGAGAACATTGACAGCGTCACCTATTCTGGCTGAGTCTTTCTCATAAGCAATGACCGTTTCGGACCGACGAACCTGCGGTACTCCCCACAATTTCGCGTAACCGTATCCTGCTCCGCAGTAGGCGTAATCGGCGTGAGAATTAATCCAATCATGTAAATCCGCGAGCGAATTGATCGAATCGGTGTTGGGGGGACTCAATACATTCTGAGGATCAAAGAAAATCATATAGTTGGGCGGCGATTCCGACGCCAGCGCTCCCAGGTCAGGTGGCAAATCGCCGTTGTTGTGGTTGGCATAATTGAGAATTGAGATACCGATGTTATGCAGGTTGGTTTCGCTCGCCAAGATTTTCTCTTTTGTGCTCGCGTGAGCAAACCAGATCCTTATCCTTGCTCCTGCTACGAGGAGAACCAAGATCGCCGACAGGGTGATTATGGTTCGCCACCGTCCGTTGCGTTGGACTTTCTCTGGACCAGATGACATAGGAAACATGCTTCCTGGATCGCCACATTAACGACGAGATTTAATTTTCTCGGTGTCTTTATTTTCAGATGGACGAACTCGCCGAAGTTCTCGGTTGCGGGCGCGATCGGCGGCGTTCATGGGCCGAGCCTTTTCGGCGATGAATTCCTGATCGAACTCCTTCGTAGCATCGCGCAGTTCCGCCAATGTCATTTTCTGAAATCGTTTGGGTGTTTTGCTTCTCCTCGAGATAAATCTTGCCTTCGGCACATTCGAGAATATATCATGCCGCTCATGACGCTCGAAACAATCAAAGCCATGCTTTCGCGACGACCATTTCTTCCGCTCCGCGTGAAAATGAGCAATGGGGAAGTTTTTGAGATTCGCCATCCGGAGATGGCGATGCTGACCAAGACCGCGTTGGTCATCAATCTGCCGGAAAAAAATGGCGGGCCGTCAGAACGCGTGGGGTTCTGTTCGTATCTTCACATTGCCAGCGTTGAAACCGGAAGTGCGCGAGGACGAGCGGCTTGATTTTGTTCAAACCCCAGCGCGCAAAAAAAGAGGCCGGTGCTCGCCGTTACACCGGCCTCCTCAATCAGGCTGCCCGACCATTAAGGTCGGAGACCCACAGCCTCAACCCGTATATCGGTCCTTTTCACCCCGAAACTTAAGCGCCCCAGTTGCGCAGAGTTTGCCGTTGTCCTATAATCCGCTCAACATGCGACAGATGTCAGCAGCCAAGCTCGCCCTCGAGGATGGAACCGTTTTTACCGGACATGCCTTCGGCGCCGCCGGCACCAGCGAGGGCGAAGTCGTTTTCAATACCTCCATGACCGGGTATCAGGAAATCCTTACCGATCCCTCCTACAAAGGGCAGATCGTCACCATGACGTATCCCCTGATCGGCAACTACGGCATCAATCGCCAGGATGTCGAAAGCCGCCGGCCGCATGTCGCGGGGTTTGTCATCCGCGAGCTCTCTCCGATTTATTCCAATTACCGCGCGGACATGTCGCTGGATGACTACTTGCGCGAGAACAACATCATCGGCATCGAGGGAATCGACACGCGCGCCCTGACTCGCAAGCTTCGCATAGGCGGCGCGATGCGAGGGATTCTCAGCACGGAGGTTGCGGATGATGCGGAGCTGATTCGCCGCGCCAAACATTCCGCGGGAATGGAAGGAGCCGATTGGGTTCAGGCCGTCAAACCGTCCAAGGAATATACCTGGGATCAGGACCAGGGCGATTGGAGTCTGGGAACCGTCGAGCGCGGCGATGGATTGCACGTTGTCGCGCTGGATTGCGGGGCCAAGCAAAACATCCTGCGACATTTCACCGAGCGCGGAATCAAGCTCACCATCCTCCCGCCGGATGCCGCCATCGAGGAAATTCTCAAACATCGCCCCGATGGGTTGTTCGTCAGCAACGGCCCTGGCGATCCGGCCGCGTTGGATTACGCGGTTCGGCCAATCGAAAAAGCGATCGGCAAAATCCCCATCTTCGGCATCTGCCTGGGCCACCAACTCCTCGGCCGGGCGCTTGGAGCGAAAACCTACAAACTAAAGTTCGGCCATCGCGGCGGAAATCAACCGGTGCATAATCTCGACACCGGCCGAATCGAAATCACCAGCCAGAACCACGGATTCGCGGTGGATCGAGAGAGCCTCGAAGAACACGGCGCTGTGGTAACGCATTTGAATCTCAACGACCAGACCGTCGAAGGCTTCCGGCACAAAACATTGCCCCTCTTCTGCGTGCAATACCACCCCGAAGCCAGTCCGGGTCCTCATGATGCGGCTTATCTTTTTGACGCATTTGTCGAAATGATGAAAACTAAAAAACCCGTCACCGGTCCGCGCTTAAAGGAACTGCAAGCGCTGCGAGGATAAAGAAATTTAATCTACCCGCCGCCATCTGACGCCGAAAAGTGCGGAAGTCGAGTTCCATTTTTCGTCAATTGGATAATTGCCATAGGGTGTCGGGCCTGAGAATCGGGGCGGCGCGGAGTTTGGCGTGGCTCCAGAGGATGCGGGTTGGGCCATCGCATTCATCCAGGTGTGATTCGAACCATGCCAAGGCGGCGGTCAGATCGACGGCGGCGCGGAAGCGCTCGTTCTCGCCGAGTTGCAGGAGGACGAAGGCAGAGACAAACGCATCCTGTGGCATTCGGCGGATGGGGATGCGTGGCCAGATTCCGGAGGCCTGCTGCAAATCGGCCAGGTATGCCAATCCGCGCGCAGGCCCTTCGCCGGAGCCATCGTTGATGGAAAGTGCGCGCAGGCAGAGGGCTGTGAGCATCGGGTCGCCCCACCCGCCGTCGCGGTCCTGATGGGCCAAAATCGCGCGAATGAACGTGGGGCAAATCGTCGCATTGCCCTGATGCAGTTCGTCCAGGCGAATCAGGGCCAGAGCCGCCGATGCCAGGCATGCGTGCTGGCGAAGTTCGTCCGCCGCCAGCGATTCCACGCGCCAGGCAAGCAATTCCTCCAGCAACCGGCCGTATTTCCGCGATTCCCAGAGCTTTTCCATTTGTTTTACCACGAGCATATCCATTGCTCCTTTGCCACCCACCGGGCGGTCTTTGTTAGGTGATTTTACCTAACAGATGCCTTCCGTCAAGCGAAAAAACATTTTTTATTGGAAATTGAGGCAATTTCCTTTCCTCGCTGGCATTGGGGGAATTGGCATTTAAAATCCGCCGCAATGGAATGGCTCCGG
Organism: Tepidisphaeraceae bacterium; assembly: GCA_049515255.1. GTDB lineage: Bacteria > Planctomycetota > Phycisphaerae > Tepidisphaerales > Tepidisphaeraceae > JBEKUH01. The sequence goes on from JBEKUH010000057.1 coordinate 14,391, forward strand.
CGAATGGCTCGCCTCCTGTTTCGATACACCCTCAACAATGTGTTCTTCGGCATTGCGCTGATGGCTGGCATCGGCCTGTACATCGCCATCGGATCGGGGTTCCCCAGCATCCGATCGTATTTCGAGTTGTCCGATTTGGATTTCTTCAATTCGTGGCCACTGAAAACGATGATGGTGTTGCTGTGCGCCAACCTGGCAACCATCACCTGGAATCGCATCCCGCTCACCCCGCCGCGATACGGTGTGTGGTGCATTCATTCCGGAATCATCACGCTGATCGTCGGCATGTCGTTTTATTACCACTTCAAGGTGGAAGGCCGAACGCTCATCCAGCTTGGGCACACGGTTAATTGTTTTTATGACACGACCCAACGGGCGCTTTATGCACGGGTGATCAACCAGCCGGTTTATGGGATGGAGCCCCTGCCGTCGCTGCCGCGGTTTGGAAGTTATTCGGCTGATGATTCTCCCGGCGTTTTCGATTATCGCGATTTAAGCAACATCACGAAGATGGTGCCGATCGTCGGCGATTCCCACGCGCCGCAGGAATTGGGCAAGTTGCTCGGACTCGATCAGCCGGTCCGATTGGATGTGGTGGGATATTATCCGTATGCGGATGTGCTGGAGGATGTATTGCCGGATGACAGTTCCGGCAACGTCGGGGTGGCGCTGCGGATCGACGCCCCTCATGCCGGGGACGACAACAATACTCTCACGCTTTGCTCGGCGGACTCATCGGCGGCCAAGCAATGGTTCGACCAGACGGAATTGGAACACCGCGATGTTTCCCCAGAAGCGCTGACGATGATCCGCGAATCGGCCAATCACATTTTCCGAATTAGCGTCACGCTCCCGAATCATGCAGCGCAACAATTCGATGGCGCGATCGGCAAGCCGATTACGCTCCCCGACAACAGTTACACATTGACGCCCGAACTTTTCGACCCCGCGTTTCGCACGATCGGCACACAGGAAGTCGTGCCGGAATTGATTCTGCACATCGTCTCAAATGCCGGCGGCCAGCCGAAAGAATTCTGGCGCAGCATTCTTCAAGGCAGCACATTGCAAACCGATTTCAAAATGGACCCGCTCACGACCCCGCCGATGATGAAGGGGAATCGGCAGAAGGATCCGTTGGATAAGGACCTCGTCTTGGAATTTAAATTTGACGATCCCGCCGGGCTGATGCCCAGCAGCGCTGGTGATAAACATACCTTTATCACCTCCGGCGATCACGATCTTTTCGATATCTACACTTCCTTTACCAAGGCCGGCCAGATCACGGATTTATCCAGTGGCGGGCAGATTTCGCTGACATTCGACAGCCAGCCGCTGCAGGCGGATGTCTATCGGATGAATCATGTGAAAGTGGTGTCGCATATTCTGGAAATGCCCACTGCCCGGCGGGTGAAAGACACCGCTGAATCCGGGGAAAAACAGGCGCTGATGGTGCGCGTGACATCGGGCAATTGGTCGCAAACGGTGTGTGTGCCGTGCGATCTGTATCCCGCGCCGGACCCAGCCACGATGGAACCGACAGAGCCGTGGGCGATGGGCGTGGTGCGGATTCCGGGGGCGAGCTCGCCGATTCAGTTGCAGTTGGGATTCACCTGTCGCCCGATGCCGGCTGATCTGACATTGCACAGTTTTGAATTGATTCATTATCCCGGCGGTCAGGGCGACGTTGGCCCATACCGGGATTTCCGCGCGACGTTGGAAATGACCGATTCCACCGGCGAAAGCACCACGCAGGTCGCCAGTCTCAACAGCCCCATTTATTTCGATGATGGGAAATGGATTTTCTTCCAGGCCGGGTATGATCCGAATGGCCAATTCACCACTATCGGCGTAGGCAATCGGCCGGGCGTGGGGATCATGATCTCCGGCTGCGTGATGATCGTCGCGGGATTGATGTATGCGTTTTATGTCAAGCCGCTGGTGGTGCGAAGGATGAAGGCGGCAGCGCTGGAGCGGATGGCAAGGATGAAGGAAGCGGAACGGAGTATGGTATCGTGATGGATATAACGGTTTTCGACGTTCGAAATACGGATGGACCGCCAAGACGCCAAGACGCCAAGAGGGGAAAATACGCCAAGAATTTAAATGCAGGGTGGAGAAACAGCGGCGAGTTCTTGCTTCCATTAAAAATGAAATTCTCTTCTTGGCGTATTTTCCTCCTTGGCGTCTTGGCGTCTTGGCGGTCCATCCTCTTGGATCGTCGAGTTGCCCTCGTCACGGGAACGATGTTGGCCCTCTTTGGACTCAAAGCACCCGCTCACGCGGACGATTTCGCCGATCACGTGGACTTAACTCCGCTCCGCATCATCTCCGTCCAGGACAATCAAACGATGAAGACACTGGACACGCTGGCTCGCCAGGTGATTTCACAAATCACCGGCCACGGCAGCATCGACGGGCATGACGCGCTGTTTACGATGCTGGATATGTCCTTCCGGCCGGAGAATTACGTTGATCGCAACATCATCAAGATCGTAAATGTCCCTCTGCGGCAGGAATTTTTAAACCTGTCCACTATTAGCAGCGACGAACAGGATCGGATTGTTAAAGAGGGAACTGTATCGCTAAATTTTCTGAGCCGGCCGGAGGTGGCGGATCTGCTGCAGCGCGTGCAGGCGGAGTCGGTGGCCAAGTCCAAGGCGATCGATCAGGTGATGATGGCGGAGTCGGCGATGGAAAAAATCTGTGTCGAGCAACATGGGTTTATTCCGGCGGCGATGATCCCGCCGGCGGTGGGGTCAACCGACCCGAATTGGCACATGATGACCGATCTGGTCGGCAACGATCCGGATTTGGTGGCTGTGCTTCAGAAAAATGGCGGGCAAGTGCCGGCGGCGGTCGCGGGGTATGAAAATCAATCGCAACTGATTCAGGATGTTTTCGCCGCGGGGGGAAGTTTATTCCGAGGATGGAGCGATGGGGATGCCGATTTGACCAACAGCAGCGCCGAGCAGTTGGCAGGATTGTTGCCGAAGATTAATCCGGATGTTTATCCCTCGGCCGCGCGACGGACGACGGAAGTTATTTACAACCGCCTGATGAAGCTGACGATCCCCGGCTCGGCGTTTTATTTCGTGGCGTTCGTACTGTTTCTCATGTCCGCCCAATCGGGGCTGGGCAAGTTGCGGCTTTGGGGATTGCGATTCATGGTCGTGGCGCTGCTGGTGCATTCGACGGGGATTGCGGTTCGCTGGTGGCTGGTGGGCGGGATTTTTCCGCCGATCAAAAATGAATTTGAGAGCGTGATGTTCTCGGCCTGGTTCGGCGCGATGGTGGGATTAATTCTGGAATTGCGAAAATCGCGCGGCATGTTCGGCGCGGCCGCCAGCTTCGTCGGTTTCCTCTCGCTGGGCGCGCTATTCTGCGTTCCCTACGTCACCGGCACTGAAATCGGTGGCGAAATCGGGCAGGTACAGGGCATCCTCATGAGCTACTGGCTTTACATCCATGTGACGATGGTGACGGCGGCGTATTCGCTGATCAGCATGGGGTTCCTGCTTAGCGCCTGGTGGTTGGTGCTGTATTATTCCAACAAAAAGAAAGGCGGAGGCTCGGAACCACCGACGCCCAGCGGTTCACGGCGGATGGCGGTGAAATATGAGCCATCCGCCCCTGCCGGCGGTGGCGCGGCGACGCTGAGTTTCGTGCAAACGCTCGGCATGATGTTCTTTTTTCCCCAACCGAGAAAAGCCGTCGCCATCGAGCAGATTGCCCCGCGCGATTTCCCCGATGCGCTGGATCAATGCAATCTGGTCGTGTTGCAACTGGCGTTTTGGGTACTCGGCGCGGGGATCATGTTCGGCGCCATCTGGGCCGACCAAAGCTGGGGCCGGCCGTGGGGCTGGGACCCGAAGGAAACTTTCGCGCTGGTGACTTGGATTGTGTATCTGATCGTCGTGCACATTCGCGTCGCCACGGTCAACAAAGCCTGGTGGACCGCCGTGCTGAGCTGCATCGGATTTTTCGTCATGCTCTTCAACTGGATCGGCGTGAATTTCCTGTTGGTGGGGTTGCATAGTTATGCATGAGTTCCCCGTGTAGCCGGCGGGCTTGTCCGCCGTGGGATCGGCGAGCAAGCTCGCCGGCTACACGGAAGCCTTGAGAATTGACGAAATCATCTTCCCGATATACCGTTATAGCTCGAGCATTTGCGGGGGGACGCGTGATGGAGGTGCGACCCATGGCTGGTAATTCCGAGGACCGTTCTTCCAAAAATCCTTCCATGATCGCTGCCCCCGCTTCGGCCGTCACCCGGCGCGGATTCCTCAAAGGCGTTGGCATCGCAGCCGTCGCGGCTGATGGATTGCTCGCCCGCGCGGCCGTCGCCGCTTCTGTCGCCACCGGACAAACCGAGCAGAATTCCGATGTCGTTTCCGGCACTGTCAATATCACATTGAATGTAAATGGCCAGAATCGCCCGGTAACCATTGAGCCGCGCACGACCTTGCTGAGCGCACTGCGTGACCGGCTCGATCCGGCGGTCACCGGCCCCAAGCTGGTCTGCAATGCCGCTACCTGCGGGGCTTGCACGGTCATCATGGACGGTAAAACGGTTTACGGCTGCTCGGTGCTGGCTATCGACGCGGTGGGCAAAAGGATTGAAACCGTCGAGAGTTTCGGAACGCCCGACAACATGAGCGCTGTTCAGGCGGCATTCGTGGAATGCGATGGGATGATGTGCGGCTATTGCACCTCCGGGTTTGTCACATCCATTACCGCCCTGCTGCGAAAGAATCCGAATCCGACAATTGATGAGGTCAAAGACGGTTGTCATGGAAATTTCTGCCGATGCGGAACATATCCGCATGTGTTCCAGGCGGCGCTGACGGCCGCAAAGAATGCGGGCGGTCGCCCGATCTGATGCGAGGTCTAAACTATGCCAACGACGACCCAGCCAAGCCCAGGCATGCGATTCATTACCGTTCCCAAGGTGGAGAACGGAATCACCACCGAGGTACAGATCGAAGTTCCGGATGACACCAACGGCCCGACGTGGGGACCGAACAATAAGCATCGCATCCTCAACACCAAAATCCCCCGCGCCGATGGGCCGGCCAAGACCACCGGCACGGCGGTTTACACCCACGATGTCCGCGTCCCCGGAATGCTCTTTGGCCGGATGCTGGTCTCGCCGCACGCTCATGCGAAGGTGACGAAAATTGATTTGACCGCCGCCCAGTCGATTGACGGTGTGAAAGCGGTCTCGGCGGTGAGCCTGCCCAACAACGAAGTGCGCTTCGAGGGCCAGCCCGTCGCTGCCGTGGCTGCGGTAACACCCGAGCTCGCCGACGACGCCGTTCGCGCCATCGTGGTGCAATATGACGTTCTCCCGCATGTGGTGAAAGCCGATGACGCGATGAAGCCGGATGCGCCCAAGGTGGTGCCCACAGCCCCGCCGGTGCAGCGGCAAGGAAATCTCGACGCCACCACCGCGGCGCTGGCGAAATGCGATGTCGTATTCGACGTGGAATATCGCTCGGTCATCATGCATCACTGCTGCCTGGAGACGCACAGCGTGGTGGCCGATTACAAGGGCGGTGAATCCGCGACAGTTTATTGCTCGACGCAAAACACATTTTCCATCCCTCGTGGCGCCGCGCGCGAATTGCAGATCGATCAGAGCAATGTCGTCGGCATTGTCCACCATATGGGAGGGGGATTCGGATCAAAATTCGATCCCGGATTTGTCGGCCAATGGGCCTGCCGATTCGCCAAGCAGCTTTCCACGCCGGTGAAGATGGTCCTGACCCGCCGCGAGGAATTTCTGGCAGCCGGCAATGGACCGGGTTCGGTGCAGACATTCAAGGCCGGCGTCAACAAGGATGGCACGCTCGTCGCGCTGATCGCCCACCAGCACTCGCTTCCCGGCGTCGGTCGCCAAGGCGTGGCCGCCCAGCCGTATCAGTACAAAGCCGAATATGTTTATCGTGAGGCATCGCCGCTGCAGACCAATGAGGACGCCTCGGTCGCCATGCGTGCCCCCGGCCATCCGCAGGCTTGCTTCGCCATGGAATCGTTGATGGACGAGTTGGCTGAGAAGATTAGCATGGACCCGATCGAATTTCGCAAAAAGAACCTGGGTGCGAACCATCCCACCAATGTTCCCACATGGACCCGGCAACTGGATACTGGCGCCAAAGCGATCGGATGGGAAAATCGCAAAGCCGTTGCGGGTTCGGATCCCGGTCCACTAAAACGCGGCTTCGGCTGCGCCATCGGCGCATGGGGTGGCGGCGGCTCTCAAGGATGTGTCGTGACGGTTACTGTTGGTCAGGATGGTTCTGTCTCTGCTGTCGTCGGCTCACAGGATTTGGGCACTGGCACACGTACCTATCTCCGCGCGATCGTGGCAGAGGAACTCGGACTCAATTACGAAGATGTCCGCGAGCAAATCGGCGACACGCGCCTGGGCAACGCCAGTGCATCCGGTGGTTCGACCACTGCCGCATCCCTCTCCCCCGCCGTAAAAGTAGCTGCTTTCAACACGCGCCTGGAAATCGCCCGGCGAGTCGCCCCCCTGCTGGGCGCTGATCCTAAAGATGTGGCTTTCGCGGATCGCAAAATTGTTGGCAACGGAAAATCTCTGGATTGGAATCAAGCCTGCCAGGCTCTGCCCGCCGCCGGGCTTTCCATCCGCGGCGAGTGGGCCCCGGGTATGTCTGGCGATGGCGAAACCGGCCCCGCCCATGGCGCTTCCTTCGCAGAGGTCGAAGTCGATGTCGAAACCGGCCACGTCCGCGTCATCAAAATGTGTCATACCCAGGATGGCGGATTACCGCTGAATCGCCTGGCGATGGAAAGTCAGATCAATGGCGGGATGATCCAGTCGATGGGCATGGCGCTCTATGAAGGCCGCGTGATGGACGCCGACCTGGGCGTGATGGTGAACCCCGGATTTGGCGATTACAAATTGCCCGGAGCACTGGAGATTCCCGAATTGATCCCCATCATCGACGATGGCGACGATCGGCAAGTAGTGATCGGAATTGCCGAGCCGGGCAATATCCCGGGCGCGGGCGCAATCGCCAACGCAGTGTACAACGCCTGTGGTGTGCGAGTGCGGCAACTGCCAATCACGCCGGACAAAATTCTCAACGGACTGAACAAAGCCTGATGCCGAGGTGAACGATGAATGCCTTTGAATGGGCCAATGCAACGAGCGTCGATCAGGCGGTGAGCCTGCTCACGCCGCCGGCCACTGGTGATCCCGATGAGATGCCCCGGCCGATGGGCGGTGGGCAGGATTTGCTCACGAGCATGAAGGCGTACATCGTCCGCCCGCCGCGCGTGGTGAATCTCAAAACTATCAGCGGGCTGAATGACATCAAATTCGATTCCAACACCGGCCTGAAGATCGGCGCGCTGGCGACGATCAGCGATATCGAAGAAAATTCGGATATCCAAAAGAATTTCCCCGGACTTGCCGAGGCCGCTGAATCCATTGGCACCCTGCAAATCCGCAACATCGGCACACTCGGCGGAAATCTCTGCCAGCGGCCCAGGTGCTGGTATTTTCGCCTGGAGAATTACCAATGCCTGAAAAAAGGCGGCACGGAATGTTTCTCAGCCGGCAATGAAGATAAGTTTAACGCAATCCTCGGCGGCGGGCCGTCGTTCATCGTGCATCCCTCCGACATGGCTCCGATGCTGATCGCCTTGGGCGCGACCGTTACCATCGCCGGCCCAAATCCCGCGCGGACGATTCCGCTGGAACAATTTTTCGCGCTGCCGACAGTCGATGTCCGCCGTGAAACGATTCTCAAGGATGGCGAGATCGTCACCGAGATTCAGGTCCCCGCATCCGCAATGGCCGCCACTTCGACATATCTGAAATTCAAGGAACGCAACTCTCTGGACTTTGCGCTCTCCTCCGTGGCGGCGGCGGTGGATCTTGGGCCGGATAAATCTGTTCGGGATGTTCGATTGGTCCTTGGCGGCGTCGCCCCGATCCCCTGGCGCGTGCCCAAGGCCGAGCAATTCCTCACGGGCAAAAAACTGTCGAATGATGTTTTGGTCCAGGCCGGTAAGATCGCATTGGCCGATGCTTCGCCGATGAACCAGAATGGCTACAAGGTTCCCCTAACCCAAACGCTCATTCGCCGGGCGCTCACTAAGTTAAATGCGTAGGTGAATTTATGGAAATCGCAGCCCAAAAACCCAAGGTGCTCAACACCCCCTTCTGCGGCGATCTCTGCTCGAAAAAGGTCTATATGACCGACCGCATCCCGACCGTGGCCGAGGATTTTCTTGACCCCAGCGGGCATACCTGGTGCTATCATACACAGATGCCCATCGGCCCCGATGGCGATGCCGTCGGCCCCGAATATTGCGGCCAATCGCGCAAATGCTATCGCTCCGCATTAGCGCCGCCGACCTAAAGTATTTCCCCCTCGCCCGGTACTCCGGGAGAGGGCAGGGGTGAGGGCCGAACGTGAAAGTTGTTTCATAGATACAAGAGGTCCATCATGAAATTCAAAACCCTCGGACTTTTATCCCTGCTGGCGATGGTCGCCCCGTCGATCTCCGCCGTCTCCCCGACCCAAACCGTCGCCTCGCCCAAAATCACCGGCGACTACGTCGAAGCCCGCACCGCCGCCGTGTTCGCCGGTGGATGCCACTTCAACGGCGAAATGGTCACCGTCGGCCGCGACGCCGTCATGGCCTGGAAATTCGATGGGGGAGTCTGGAACGGCGTGAGCCTCGCCGGCGTCCGCGCTATGGCGGCTGTCACCTGCACCGATAACCTCGGCAACAGCACCGCCGCCCGCAAATCCGAAATCATGGTCGATTCCTCCGCCTCCCCCGCGCAGCTCATGGCCGTTTGCGATTTCGTCCAAGCCAAACTCGGCAATCAGCTCGGCCAATTCACCGCCGTCCGCCGCGGATCAGTCGAGTTCACCGACAACAATCTCGCCTATCAGGTCGATGCCCCGGGCTTTGGCACCATGACCGTCGCCCCGATGCCCGACGACGCCTGCTGCTCGCAGCCGGCTCTGGTGTGGTACACCCCGCTGACGCCCCTGATTCACCGCAAAGTCGGCTATGTCACCAACGCCGCCTACACAGGTTCGACACTTGCCGACCCCTGGCAACAGCAAGGCGAAAACAGCGCGTTTTACGGTTTGTTTGCGTTCTGATCTGATGGGCGTGCAACTCCGGGAAGAAGGGCATGTCGCAACAACCATGGGGGCCAGGCGGGCAAGGACCGGGAAATGATCCCATACCCTTGGGATATGTTGGTCCGCAGAATGCGCCGAATCTCAAGCCCATCGCGTGGCTGCAGAAGGGGATCATCCTGTGCATTCTCACGCAGATAATCACATTTTGTGGACTGGGAATCCTCGGCATGATGATCAAGCAGCAAAATGGAACGCCGCCGACCATCGGTATGGGGCTGTTTTCAGTTGCATGTGATTTTCTGTTTTTCGCAGCGTGGATCGCCGGCACTGTCTTTACCTTCATGCTGGCAATTTCGCTATACAACACGGGGACGGGCGTCGTGATGGGGCTAAATGTCTTTAGTTCCATGCTTGGGCCGGATTGTTCTGCCGGTCGTCAACGGAAAAGCAACGAGAGTTCTGCGACACCACGGCGTCAAAGTCGGATTTTTCGGGGCGAATCCGTCGAAGATTTCATCGTAGATTCCCTAACGTCGAAGCCCCGCATGTACATGGCGGGGCTCCCAAGTCATCGCCCATCATAAATCACGGGCTGCGTCGTCGCCGCCGGCAACACTTCCGCATGAAACGTGAATTCCGTTCCCCCGCTCACCTGCGTCGCTTCCGTCTTGGGCGTCGAATATGTGCTTGTTTCCTTCTCATCGACCTTGATGATGATGCCGGTGGCGATGTCCACCCATTGGATCGCGGTCCCCTCCATGTCCTCCTCGACGTTACCATCCTCGTGGTAGATGGTGGCTATGGAATTGCTGATTTGCGCGATTTGTTTGCCATCAATTGTCTTGACCCAATCCAGCTTGCATTTGGATATCAGTTGATCCTTCGGACCCAGCGACGAATATTTGGCTAGCTCCGCGCTGTTGTCCCACGTGTCACCCACCGCCACCGGCTGGTCGGGATACCAGATCTGATCCGGCGTGATGAAATTATCGAGCATGCCGGAATCATCGTCACTTGCATTGCCCTGAAAGTCGTCAGTGATGGAGTCATCGGGATGCCGCGTCAGGCCGATCGTTTTGCCCGCATACGGGCATGTGGTTTTCACTTCGTCCCCGAGGAGGCTCTTGGAGGTGTCCACGCTGGCGGCATCGAACGCCGCCTGTGAGCGCACGGCCGAGCCGTCCCTGGCTTCCTGAGTGGTCATGGTCACCTTCCACGATATCCCGGTGTCAGTATCGGTCGGCGTCGCAACGCCGTTGGTCGTGGAGGTCGATTTGGTTTTGTGGTCGAACGTCACCGCATACGAGACCTTTTGATCCGCGTGCAGATTTTCGTGAAGGGTGTAGGTGTCGTCGGCCCGCGCCAATCCGCACAGAGGCGCGGTGAGGAATACAGCAAGAAGTGCCAGCGATGGAAAATTACTCATGACTTTGGCCTACATTGTGCGCATTTTTGAGTAGTGATCGGTTCGAAATATATTTAATGGTCGGAAAAAAGGGCTGGCAGCACGATCAAGCAAACGAAGGCCGAGAACGCCAGCATTAGTTTGGATAAGGTACTGCGGCTGTGTCGCCGCATGACCGCCAGAACGCTCGTGATCAGTGCGATGCAAAAAAACGCAGCTACGCAAGTCGGATTAATCTGCCGCCGCCATGACGAAGGCCCAAGATAATTAAGCGCGAAAAATGAAATGATCCCTAGAGCGTCAAAAATGGCCGCCACGCAACCCATCAGCGGCTTTGGCGCGGAAACCCATCCACGGCCGGCATAATGAAACGATTCCATCCACAGCGGGCGAGGAGGTTCGAACTCCCGACATTCAGCTTGGGAAGCTGACGCTCTACCAACTGAGCTACGCCCGCGACACACTCCATTGTACCAAGTTTACGCCCGTGGCCTCAACCCCTCCCGATATCGCCCGTGAATCCCCTGGCTTCGCCGGTGGAGAAATTCGACGAGTTTCTTCACATGCGGGCTCAAACCGTTGAGCGTTTCAAATTCCTCCATCGCCCGCGCCAGCGGCCGGCGGTGATAGAACAATTTGCGGCAGACCAGTTCCAGTTCCTCGATCTCCAATTTGGAAAATCCCGCGCGTTCCAGACCGACGGAATTAACGCCGCGCACTTTGTCGGCGCCGTCCACTTTCATGAACGGCGGGACATCGTGATGAATCCGCGATCCACCGCCCAGGTACGCGTAATCGCCGATGGTCACGAAATGATGCACGCCGGCGCCGCCCATGATGTTGACGTGATTTCCGCAGACCACATGGCCGGCGATCATGACATTGTTGGCCAGCACGCAATCATCGCCGAACTGGGCGTCGTGTCCGATGTGGCTGTTGGCCATGAGGAGATTTCCGTTGCCGATGCGCGTGATTCCCTCGCCGCCGCTGGTGCCGATGTGGACTGTGACGCCTTCGCGGAAATGGTTGTCATCGCCGATTTGGAGGCTGGTGTTGTCGTTGCGATATTTTTTATCCTGCGGAACATCGCCGATGACGGCATGCGGATGAAAGAAATTATTTTTCCCGACGGTAGTCCGCCCGGTGATGACCACATGGCTCAGCAATTTGCATCCCGATTCGATGACCGCATCCGGACCAACGACACAAAACGGCCCGACCTGCACATCCTCGGCAAGCTGAGCCTTGGGATCGACCACGGAAAATTCGGAAATCGTCGGCATATTGGAAATTGCGAAAAATGATCAAATCGGCTCGGCATCCACGAGCATAAACTTGATGTCCGCCTCCGCCGCCATCTTGTCGCCGACGAACGCTTTGCATCGCACATGCCCGGTCCGGCTCTTCACGCGAACCGTTATCGCCTCCAGCAGCAACTGATCGCCGGGGATCACCGGATGCCGCATTTTCACCTTGTCCATGCTCAGCAAAATGGCGAGTTTTCCGGTGTGTTCAAGTTTTTGGCTCAGCAGGAGGCCGCCGAGTTGCGCCATCGCTTCGACGATCAACACGCCGGGCATGATGGGTGTGCCGGGATAATGGCCCTGGAAAAAGATGTCGTTGAAGGTGACGTTCTTGATGCCGATGGCTTTTTGGTCGCCGGTAATTTCCAGCACGCGATCGACCAGCAGCATAGGATAGCGATGCGGGAGGATTCGCTGGATTCGCCGGAT
>JBEKUH010000058.1:0-24798 GCA_049515255.1 Tepidisphaeraceae bacterium
CGCCACTGATGTATTGCTACATCCGTACGACTTGCATGTCTTAGCCACGCCGCCAGCGTTCAGGCTGAGCCAGGATCAAACTCTTCAATTGATTTTCTTGGCACGAATCGTTCCTGACGCCCCGCGTCAGCAACCCCGGATTTAACTCCGGGGCGTCCTATCGGAGACTAACACTTTCACAATTCGCGTTTATCCTCGAAATGAGTTTGTCCAAACCAACCGGACCAAGACAGGTCCGATCGGCTTTTGCTGCCCGCTTCTGGCAAAAGAGAGCGGGTCAGTCGAATTCCCTTCCCCGTTTGCACGGATCGGGCCATTCGAGCAAGGCTCAAACAATCTTCGATGGCTTCACTTATAGCGTCACCACGAGATTGATGAGTAACAAAATGTTTGCCCGGCCAACGCTGTACAAAAGCGCATCCGGACTCACAAATCTCGCGGCTGTCCGACTATTCACTTGTCAAAGAGCATCTAAAACCCGGGCAAATCACCCGGGCGTTCTAACACAAATATAGTCCGTAAATGGATTTACAGCCTCTATTGCCCCCGTCCGGAGCCTTGCGGCCACCGGCGCGGGAGGCAGATAGTATCGGCTGTCCGGCCTTTGTCAATCCACTGTTGAAAACTATTTCAACAGCAAACTCGTCGGCAAAAAAACACCGACGAACAAGCCGGGTCCATTTCATTCGAACTTTTTCAAGAGATCACACGTTGCGAAAAGCAACAGACAGCAGGAGTCTCAAAAGCGTTGCAGTTCACTCACCGCAACCAACCCTGCCGAGGGATAGGTGACCACTTTCCATTTTGATTATTCCCAAAAGTAAACGTTCTGTCAAGACCCGATTTCATAATGCAAAAAACACCCGGTTTTCTCGTATGTTAAACGAGGTAAATTCGTTCTCTCTACTGCTCGACTGCCCTAATATTCAACTTTCTGGTACCCCCCCCCGGGGGTAAATGTTGCAATTCGTTGCATTCTGTTTCATTTATCACAATTTTGCCCGATTTTGGCTGGTATCACACTCTCCAAGTCTCCGCCGTCGCCCTTCGCGCCGGCCAAGAACAGTTTATCCGGTGTTCGGTTAATGTCAAGTTTATTTTTGGATTTTGTATGGTGGCGCCGCAACGTCGAATCCGAACTCCGCGACATGGTTATACGGTTTAGCCGCGACCCGCAGGGGAGCGCGTTCGTTCACCGCCGAAAACGCGCTCCCCTGCGGGTCGCGGCTAAACGGATAGCCTTTTCTCGCACCCAGTAATCCCGCCTTTCCCCGGAATCTCCGAAAAAACGTGGAGTTTCTGCTCTGATTCGTTTATGCGAATGAGTGGCGGTATTGAATTCAACTGGCGGTGAATTTCCTGTCGCCCTACAAAAGATTCTCGCAAACGACAAGCAAGAACCTTTAATGTGTGAGGCGAATGGATATCGCCCCAACGGGGCGCCGGACTGTAGCCACGGGCGAAGCGACCCATCGGCGCAGCCGATGGCCGCGTAACCCGTGGACGCGAGAGGTATGATCCCCTCCTCGCCCCGGAGGGGCGAAGGAATTGAAATGCCGGGAACTTACTCTCAACTCCTATTTCACATCGTCTTCTCAACCAAGCGCCGAGAGCCGTGGATCGCGTCCGAGGTTGCGGATCGGTTGTACCCCTACATGGGCGGCATCGTTCGGGCCGAGAATGGTGTGCTGTATGACATCGGAGGCATCGAAGATCACGTCCACATGTATTTGCGATGGCGAACCGACGCCAGCATTTCAGACCTCATGCGCACCGTCAAAGCGCGTTCCTCAAAATGGATGCACGAGAATTTCGGTTCGCTTGGCGCATTCGCCTGGCAGGAAGGGTATGGCGCTTTCACCGTCAGCAAGTCGCAGGAACAGATCGTGAAGAAATACATCCAGGGGCAACGCGAACATCATAAGAAGGAGGATTTCAAATCTGAACTTCTACGGCTGCTGCGGGCGCACGGAATTGAGTTCGACGAGAAATATGTTTTCGATTGATTCATTGCGCGTCTGAAAATCCCTCCGCCCCTCCGGGGCGGGATTGGGGGCTCGTCGTTTCTGCATTTCCCGTTCCACGGGTTGCGCTGCGCTTCACCCGTGGCTACAGTCCGTGGCCCCGTTGGGGCCGAAACTTGTTAGAATTCCCGCCCCGCGCCAGCGGAACCGAAAATCCCCCATGCCCCTCGAACAAACCCTTCGCAACATCGTCCGTCCCATCACGCCCACGGCCTTTCGGCCGATGGTTTATTTGCCGCGGATGACTTTTGATCGCGTTGGCGGGCGGGTTTGGAGCGGGCCGTTTAAGGGGATGCGGTATGTGCGGTTTGCGCATGAGAGCTGTTACATCCCGAAAATTCTGGGGATTTATGAGCGGGAATTGAATCCGGTGATCTTGTCGGAGTGCGCGGCGGGGCCGAGGGTGATTGTCGATATCGGGGCGGCGGAGGGATATTACGCGGTGGGGACGGCATTGCTGACGCCGGGGGCGAAGATCGTGGCGTATGAGATGGAAGAGCGCGGGCGGGAGCTGCTGAAGGAAATGTGCGAGATCAATGGCGTGGCCAATCGCGTGGAGATTCGTGGGAAGTGCGAGCCAGCGGATTTGACGAATGATCTTGGCGATGGGCGCGGGGTGTGGATCATTTGTGATTGCGAGGGGTATGAGGCGACGCTGCTCGATCCATCGGCCGTGCCGGCGCTGCGGAATGCGAGCATTCTGGTGGAGATGCATGATGTGTTTGTGCCGGGGTTATCGGAAAAGATTTCCACGCGATTTGCGGGGACGCATCGGATTGAAACGATTCTGGAAACGGAGCGATCGATCTCGGATTATCCATTCAGTTCGCTCTACACGCGCCTGTGTCCGAAGCGGTATTTGAAATGGGCGGTGAGCGAAGGCCGGCCGGGGAAAATGAGCTGGCTGTGGATGAGGGCGAAGGGGACGGGGGGGGGAATTTGAACCACTAAGCCACGAAGACACGAAGCGGGTTTCGTGGTTCCAGAACAATTCGGCGAGTTTGGCATTTTTACAAAATAATTTTAATTCAATCCGTCTGACTCGGAGAGTTGTTCCCGAACGTCGAAAGCCGCTTGGTGTCTTTGTGGCTTAGTGGTTCATTTTTCTGTTAGTATTGCGACGGGAGCGGACATGATCGTCGGTGTTCCCAAAGAATCATTTCCGGGCGAGCGGCGCGTGGCGCTGACGCCGATTGTTGTTCCGCAACTGATCAAATCGGGGTTGGAAATTCTGGTGGAATCTGGCGCGGGGGTGGAAGCGGGTTTTTCGGATGCGGATTTCTCGGCGCGCGGGGTGAAGATTGCATCTTCGCGCGCCCAGGTATTCGAGCGGGCGGGGATTATCACTCAGGTGCTTTGTTATGGATCGAATGACAAGACGGGCAAGGATGATCTGCCGCTGCTGCGGAAGGATCAGATTTTGATTGGCTTTCTTCGGCCGCTGGGATCGGTTGAAACGGTGCGGGAGATTGCGGGGACCGGGGCGATTGCGTTTGCGGTGGAATTGATGCCGCGCACGACACGGGCGCAGGCGATGGATGCGCTCTCGTCGATGGGGACCGTGTCGGGATACAAGGCGGTGGTGATCGCGGCGGCGACGTTGCCGAGATTGTTTCCGATGCTCACGACGGCGGCGGGGACAATCACGCCGGCGCGGGTGCTGGTGATTGGGGCGGGGGTTGCGGGATTGCAGGCGATCGCGACGGCCCGGCGATTGGGGGCGGTGGTGTCGGCATACGATGTGCGGCCGGCGGCGAAGGAACAGGTGCAAAGCCTGGGGGCGAAATTCGTCGAGCTGCCGCTGGAGGCCAAGGATGCGCAGGATGCGCGCGGATATGCAACCGCACAGGATGAAGCGTTTTATCAGAAACAACGGGAGTTGCTCGGACGCGTTGTCGCCGAGAGCGACGTGGTGATCACCACGGCGGTTGTGCCGGGGAAAAAATCTCCTGTGCTCGTGACGGCCGACATGGTGAAGGGCATGGCGTTGGGGTCCGTGATTGTCGATCTGGCGGCCGAGCGCGGGGGGAATTGTGAGTTGACGCGCGCCGAGGAAGATGTCGTCGTTAATGGCGTGAAGATCATCGGGCAGATTAATATCGCCAGCACCGCGCCGTATCACGCCAGCCAGATGTATTCTCGAAATCTCGCGGCATTTCTGGGGCTGCTGGTGAAGAAATCGGTGCTGCATATCGACATGAAAGACGACATCATCCGCGAAACGCTGCTCACGCGGGATGGGCAAATCGTCAGCGGGCGCGTGCGGCAATTCTATTCGCTTCCGCCACTGGAACCTGCTCTGACATCGGAGGCCAAATGAATCCTGAAGTGACGACGAATGATCTGATTTCCGGACTGTTTGTGTTTGCGCTGGCGGCTTTTATTGGATTTGAGGTGATTCGCCGGGTGTCGCCGCTGCTGCACACGCCGCTGATGTCGCTGACCAACGCGCTGGATGGGATCGCGGTGCTGGGGGCGATCGCACTGGTGGGGGCGCATCACGAACATTATGCCAAGCTGGCGACGGGGCTCGGCACCATCGCCATCGTCGCGGCCACGAGCAACATCGTCGGCGGACTCTTCATCACCGACCGAATGCTGAAGATGTTCAAGATCGATCGATCCAAGAAGCCGTGAGATTTAGATGAGCGCATCGGCAATTCTCATTCAGTTCGTTTTTCTGATCGCTTCGATCCTGTTCATCCTTTCGTTGAAATGGATGAGCCATCCGTCCACGGCCCGGCGGGCGATCTGGGCGGCGGAATTGGCGATCGTGCTGTCGGTCATCGCGGTACTGCTGGGGGAGGATATTGTCAATTATCGCTGGATCGTGATTGCGCTGGTGTTGGGATCGATCATCGGCGTGCCGCTGGGGTGGGTGTCGATGACGGCGGTGCCGCAGCGGACGGCGCTGAGCCATGCGTTTGGGGCGCTGTGCGTGACGATGGTGGGGACGGCGGAATATTATCTGGCAGCGCCGCGTATTCCGCCGTTTAAGATGGCTGTTCTCTGCGGCGAAGTGATTCTCGGATCGCTCACGTTCACCGGCAGTTTGATGGCGGCGGGAAAGCTCCAGGAAATTCTGCCGCAGCGGCCGATCACTTATAAGGGGCAGAATATCGTGAACATTTCGCTTCTGGCGCTGGCGGCGCTGGTGGCGATTGTTTTGGTCCTCAAGCCCGGTTGGATTTATCTGTTTCCGCTGATCGTGCTGATCCCGCTGGCGTTTGGGGTGATGCTGATCATCCCCATCGGCGGCGCGGATATGCCCACGGTGATCTCTCTGCTCAACAGCTATGCCGGCGTGTCGGCGGCGGCGATGGGGTTTGTCGTCAACAGCAAACTGCTCATCATCGCCGGGGCGCTGGATGGATCTTCGGGATTTATTCTTTCGGTCATCATGTGCAAGGCGATGAACCGGTCGTTCACGAATGTTTTATTCGGGGCGTTCGGGCAAGTGCAGCAAACTGCGGCTGCCGCCGTCGAAGCGCGCACCTATCGCAGCGCCACGGCTGAAGAGGCCGCACAGATTTTGTCGGTTGCCAATCGTGTGGTGATCGTGCCGGGATATGGAATGGCGGTGGCGCAGGCACAACACAAGGTGCGCGAGTTGTATGACATCCTGACCAAACGCGGCATCGACACGCGATTCGCCATCCATCCGGTGGCTGGACGAATGCCCGGTCACATGAACGTGCTGCTGGCCGAGGCGAATATTCCGTACGATCACCTCGTGGAGATGGACGATGTCAACGGCGAGTTTCCGCAAACCGATGTGGCCCTGGTGATCGGCGCCAATGATGTCACCAACCCCGCCGCCCGCACCGACACGACCAGCCCGATCTTCGGCATGCCGATCCTGGATGTGGACAAGGCCCGCACCGTAATGGTCATCAAACGCAGCATGAACCCGGGTTTCGCGGGCATCGAGAACCCGCTGTATTACGAGGACAAGACGCTGATGTTGTTTGGGGATGCCAAGGGATTTGTGGGGAATATTGTGAGCGAACTGGGGGCGAATGGATCAGCCCATTAATGCATTGACGCATCAGGCGGCTTCGACGGTCAGCTTCAAGCCAACGGCCTTTGTGACGGCCACCAGCGTGGAAAGACGGGGATTCCCGCGCGCCGATAGGGCGCGGTAAAGGCTCTCCCGCTGGATGCCTGCGGCCTTGGCAACCTTAGCGAAACCGCCCCGCGCCTCGGCAATGTGACGCATGGCGATCAGTAGCACGCGCGGCTCGTCCTGGTCCTCCAAAGCCGCCTTGAGATACTCGGCGGCGAACTCGGGACTTTGACGGAGTTCATTCACGATCGCCTCATCGTGGGAAATGCTGGGCTTGTGCTTCTTCATGATTGCCTCTTGTGATCCGGAGCTCGAAGACTCATTTGCCGAGCGATTTACAATCACCGAAATTACCCGCGGCGATCCGGGCAATGCGGGCATTGATCCTCGCCCGCGCCCTTGCATCGTTCAAATTCGCCAACCACTTGCCCACGGCGTCGACGCCGGACTCCGTGACGAAGCGACGCACTTCGATCATCGTCGAATTGTATCCTATAAATCACTAAAGGAAAAATGCGGTCCGTTTCAGACGGATCGGGAGTCTTTAATTGGATTTTCCGGCCCGGTCTGGATGGACGGGCATGGCGACTTAAGTCGCCATGCCGGGGGAGGGTCGGGCGCTCAGCTCTTTTCGTACTCCGCCAATCAAGTGCTATAATCCCTGCGTGGACAAGACCGAACAAACACCCGCGGATGTGCTGCATGGGGCCGGGCTTCGGCGTACGCCGATGCGGGTGGATGTGATGAATATTCTGGCTCGGGAGGGGCAGCCCTTGAGCGCTTCGCAGATTTTGGAGCGATTTGCCGATGGAATTGACAAGGTGACGCTGTATCGAACCCTCAACACCCTGACGCAAAAGAAGCTGCTGCATCGGGTTAGGGGGGATGATCAGATTTGGCGGTATGGGATGGGGAATCCCAAGGGGACGGCCCGGCATGAGCATGCGCATTTTGTGTGTGATGAATGCGGGACCGTGGAGTGTTTGTCGGACAATCCGGTTCCGGAGAAGAAGGTTGTGAAGAAGTCGGGGGTGCGGCCGGGGTATCGGGTGGAGTATTCCGAGGTTTTGGTGCATGGAACGTGCCCGGATTGCAGCCGGTAAGACAGCCGAGGGCACTTTTTGCGACTTTGCGGCGGGTGCGGTATGAAGGGTAGAAGCAGGGTATTTTTTGTCGTTCCCAAGCCGGGATGAAGAGGCCCGCTGCGCGTATGTCCAATTCCCAAACCAGCGTGCCGTTCAGAACGGAAGGAAGCGGGCTGCAACTCCAGGTTCTCAGCTCTCCTGCGCCCATCGCGGTTAATCGATATGAAGTTCCGGAAGTGCGGAAGTTTCCGGTCTGGAGCGTTGCCGGCATCGTTTTTCTGATATTCGCTGTGGGGCTGCTCATTGCGCTACGGGGGACGGCGGCGGGAGTTTCACTTGGATTATCGTTTGTCAGCATCATCCTGGAAGCATTGCCGTTTGTGATGCTCGGCTCGCTGCTGGGAGGGCTCTTTGAGGTCTTCGTTCCCAGGGAATGGGTGATCCGCCTTCTGCCGGAGCGCAAGATTTATGCGATTCTGGTGGCAGCCAGCCTCGGATTGCTTTTGCCCGTGTGCGAATGCGCGGTGATTCCATTTACCAGAAGGCTGGTGCGAAAAGGCGTGCCGTTTTCAACGGCTGTTGCCTACCTATTGGCGGGTCCGATTGTCAACGTGCTGGTGGGATCGGCAACATTGATGGCGTACGCCTGGAATTGGCACGTTCTGGCGGCTCGCATGGTGTTTGGTTATGTCGTCGCCGTCGGGGTGGCGCTGATCATCGACAAATGGTTTCCCGGACATTCCGCACTGCTGGACCCTGAGATGAATGTTTCCGGCGGCTCTTCATGCGGACATGATCACGATAATGAGGACTCCTGCTGCGGGCACGATCACGACCATGAGCATCATCACGAACACGACCATGGGCATGACCACGACCATGCACATGAGCATCACGAGCATGAGCATCACGAGCACGACCATGACCATGCTCACGAAGCGCCGGCCTTATCGACCTGGAAGCGTTTGGCCGATGCGGTCAATCATGCCGGGGATGATTTCCTGCAGGTGGGTCAATTCCTGGTGATCGGCGCTTTTGTGGCATCGATCTGCCAAACCGTCATTCCCCGAAGCGCGTTTCTGACGGTGGCCCACGCCCCGGCGGTTGCGATCATGCTGATGATGGGCCTGGCGGTTGTGCTTAATCTTTGCTCAGGAGCGGATGCTTTTGTGGCCGCGTCGTTTCGCTCCGTTTTACCCCTGTCAGCTCAGATGGGATTCATGGTTTTGGGTCCGATGCTCGACCTGAAACTTTCCGCGATGTACCTCAGCTTCATCCGTAAACGAGCGTTCATCGCACTGGTGATTCTGATGTACTCGTTTGTATTCGCCCTGATGATTGCGTGGGAATACTTTTTCGTGGCAGGTGCACATTGAGTATCGGATTTGGATCATGGGCGAATCGTTGGCGCGGCGTGGTGCTTGGCGCGTGGGCGGTGGGGATCGGCGCGCTGCTCATCGTCGGTCGTTATTCTCTGTTTATTCGCGCCCAATTGTGGCCGCTGCTTTTGGGGACCTTGCTCATTCTCTTGCTTTTTTTGCTGGCGACGATTGCAAGGCCCAGTCACGCTGGATCGGGCGGAATTCGCATGGCCAACTGGATTCGCGGCGGCATGTTGTTGTTGCCGCTGCTTTACATGAGCAATCTGATTTCGGGCGCGGCGGCTTCCGGGCTTAACAGCTTTGCGCTGCAGAAGAGATCGCTGGGTTTGGGTTCGGCGGCGGCTTCGCTGGGGATCGCCGGCGATTCCGACGCAACGACTGTCAGCGCCAATAACGTCGTCAATCTTGGCTACATTGCCCGGCATCTGCATCGCCTCGTCGGCACACATGTAATCACCGAGGGCCGCGTGTTCAGGGATGACAGCCTCCCTAATGGCCAGATTGCGATTTTCCGATTCGTTGTGGTCTGCTGCGCGGCGGATGCGATGCCGGTGGAAGTGGTCATCAAATCGCCAAAGACCGCCGGCCTCAAAAACGACGACTGGGTGCGCGTCGGAGGAATGCTGCAATTAGAGGATCAAGATGGCAAATCGGTTCCCGTGATTGAAGCCGATCAGATTGATCCGATTGCCGCGCCGGATGAACCATACCTATCGCCATACCAGTTTTAATGGCCTTATCACAACATAAATGCAAATGCAACCATGTTGCATTTGACCTGTGAGATGCCTATGCTGCTCTGGGGCGATAACGCTCGCCGCGGAGATAGCTATGAAAAAGAAAACCGTTGGATTGCTCGTTGCCGTTGTCGTCATTGTGCTCGCAGCCATCGCGATTATTTTTCGTTCGCCGCCGGCGGACAACAGCACTAGCCACGGTCCGGTGATTACCGTCATCGCCGGGGAAAATTTCTGGGGTTCGCTGATTACGCAGCTTGGGGGCAACGAAGTCGCCGTGACTTCCATTGTCTCCGATCCGAATGCCGACCCGCATGAATACGAGAGCAACGCCAACGACGCCAAACTTTTTGCCACAGCCAATTACGTGGTGTTGAACGGCGCGGGCTATGACAGCTGGGGCGATTCGCTTCTCTCGGCCAGTAACAACCCCAATCGCAAAGTCCTTGTGGTCGCAACTCTGCTGGGCAAAAAAGAAGGCGACAATCCGCATTTCTGGTACAGCCCCGATTATGTGAATCAAGTTATTGCCCAGATGGAGAGCGATCTGATTTCCATCGATCCGAAAGATACCGCTTATTTTCAGGCGCAATACAAAACGCTGCAATCTTCTCTGGCCGAATACCAAAACCGCATCGGGAACATCAAGCATGATTTTGGCAGCACAAAAGTCGCATCAACGGAAAGCATCTTTGTCTATCTCGCGGATGCGGCGGGCCTGAATCTTATTTCACCGCCGGAATTCATCGATGCCGTCGCGGAAGGAAATGACCCACCGGCCAGCAGCGTTGTCGAATTTGAGAAGCAGCTCAAAGCCCAGGAACCGGAGGTTCTGGTTTACAATGAACAGACGGTCACGCCACTGACTGAAAACATGAAGAAACTCGCCGCCGAAGCGGAAATCCCGACGATCGGCATCACCGAAACGATCCAACCGCCCGATGCGACATTCCAGGAGTGGATGAATGCCCAGCTTCTTCAATTGCAAAATGCCCTTAACGCCAAAGCCCTCGGTAAATAGGGTAAAGTAAACCAGTGGAAATCGTACGAGCGGTCAATCTCTCGGTCAGATACTCCAACAAGACTATTTGGCACGGCGCGAATTTTTCCGTGGGCAAAGGCGAATTCGTCGCCATTCTCGGTCCCAACGGCGCGGGCAAGACGACATTGTTTCGGCTTCTTCTCGGATTGCTCGCTCCCACCGAGGGAGTTCTGGAAATATTTGGAGGGAAGCCACGCCGGGGCAATCCGAGAATCGGCTACGTCCCGCAGCGGCATACGATTGACAGCGATTTGCGCATCGAAGCATTGGAACTGGTTCGTCTGGGGCTTTCGGGAAATCGTTTTGGCTTTATCCCGTTCTCCGAAAAAAAGCGCGAGAAAGAAAAGGCAATGGACGCCCTTCGGTCCGTTGGCGCTCAAAATCTTGCGCGCGCTCCGCTCGGCGTGCTCTCGGGCGGGGAATTGCAACGCGTCTTTCTGGCCGAAGCTCTGGTCAGCGATCCGGAAATTTTGCTGCTTGATGAGCCGCTCTCCAATCTGGATATCCGTTACGAGACGAACATGGTGCGGCTCATTCACGATGTGGCGGCGTCGCGCAACGCAACGGTTCTGCTCATCGCCCACAACATTAACCCGCTTCTTTCCTCGCTTGATTCCGTGATATATCTGGCCAACGGCCATGTCGCCGTCGGCTCGCCGCGCGATGTGATGACATCGGAATCTCTGACCAATTTGTACGGCGCCCCAATCGAAGTGCTGCGAGATTCCCGCGGACGTCTTGCGGTCATCGGCACCGAGGAATCGCCGCCCCACCATCACCATGAATAACCTATTTTTCATTCACCAGTTTCAAGCGATATGGCAATACGATTTCATGCGTCACGCCTTTGAGGCCGGGACCATGGTCGCCATCGTCGCGGGAGTCGTGGGATATTTTGTTGTGATAAGACGCTCATCGTTTGCGGCCCATGCGCTGTCTCATGCCGGATTTGCCGGGGCCGCGGGCGCGGTGCTTTTGGGATTGAACCCAATGTTCGGGCTGCTCGCCTTCACGATGGGCGGAGGAGTTTTGATGGGCGTGCTGGGGAAAAAAGCCGAGGGACGAGATGTGCAGGTCGGCACGGTGCTTTCGTTTATGCTTGGCCTTGGCGTGCTGTTCATCAGCCTTTACAAAGGGTACGCAACGGAGGCGTATTCGCTTTTGTTCGGCGAAATCCTGGGCATCAGCCAGAATAGTGTCATCATCACGCTCATCGCGGGGATCGTCATTCTGATCTCGCTGGCCGTCATCTATCGGCCGCTTCTTTTTTCATCGCTGGATGAAGACGTGGCGGAGGCGAAGGGGTTGCCGGTCTTTGCAATCGGCATTGTCTTTATGCTCCTGATTGCTGTTGCCACTTCCATTGCGGTTCAGATTGTCGGCGTGCTGTTGATCTTCGCATTGATGGTCACGCCCGCGGCCATCGCCGAACGGCTGGCTCGGACCCCGGCGCAAGGGATCGCTATTTCCGTCGCCGTTGCGCTTTTGGCGACATGGATTGGACTGACTCTTGCCTTCTACATGCCTTATCCCGTTAGTTTTTTTATCACGAGTATTGTCTTTCTGCTATATGCGGCCACAAGGGTTCTGGATTTTCGCCCTGCACGCTCATCTGAACACACGCATTGACGATGTCTTTGACAGGGGGCAAATCCGGGGTACAATTCAACTATCCGGTTAGTTAATTATGACTCTCGCATCCCCTCGAATTCGGCCCGCCCCTGCTCCAAAGAGCAAGGAAACCCGCTCCGCGATTCTCGCCGCGGCGGGGAGAGTGTTTGCCAAGGCGGGGTTGGCGGGGGCGCGGACGGATTCCATTGCAGAGGCGGCGGGGGTCAATAAAGCCATGCTTTATTATTATTTCAAGAGCAAGGAAGGATTGTACGAAGCAGTTGTGGAGGATCATTTTGCGGAATTCAATCGGCAGGCGTTGGAAGTGCTCAATGGGCCGGGGTCGGCGCGGGAGGTGCTCTTGCGATATGCGAGTTTGCATCTGGATTTTATCGCATCCCGGCATCAGTCGGCGCCGCTCTTTCAGCAATTGATGATGACGGGTGGAAAATTTCTGGAGCGGCTGATTCAGCGGTATTTCATGCCGCGGGGAAAGGCGCTGGAGAAGCTGATTGAGCGCGGGATTCGCGGCGGGGAATTTCGGCGGGTGGATCGGTTTAACGCCACCATCTCCATCGTCTCGCTGATCGTGTTTTATTTCTCGGCGTCGCGGGTGCTTGAGATGATGGGATATCCCAACGCCTACAGC
Source organism: Tepidisphaeraceae bacterium (assembly GCA_049515255.1). Lineage (GTDB taxonomy): Bacteria > Planctomycetota > Phycisphaerae > Tepidisphaerales > Tepidisphaeraceae > JBEKUH01. The sequence goes on from JBEKUH010000058.1 coordinate 12,597, forward strand.
CCGGCGAATTTGAAACGCCGCAAGGAACAGGTACTGGATTTTATTCGACATGGGTTGTTCTCGGATGAGAAGGTTCCTCAGTCATGAAGAAATTTAGGATTGTCATCCTGATTGTGATTGTCCTGGCAGTGGTCGGGGGGATTTATTACGCCACGGAGCGGCAGTCGCGCGAGATCGTGCTGACCGGCATCGTGGCGACCGATGAGGTTATCATCAGCCCGCAAATCTCGGGGCTGTTGCAGCAATTGATGGTCAAGGAAGGCGATACGGTGACCAAGGGGGAATTGCTGGGCCAAATCGATCCGAAGGAAATGCAGGCGGATTTGGATTATTACATCAGCAGCGAAAAGCAATTCGCCGCGGCCGTTGTGGAGGCACAGGCCGATCTGGAAAACGCCCGGCTGACTTACGAGCGGGACGAGCCGCTCTACCGCCAGCAGGCGATTTCGGCGCAGGATTACGATTCGGCCCGCACGGCATATGACGCCGCCAAGGCGCATGTGGATTCGCTCGATCTCCAGGTGCAGGCGGCCAAGGCTCAGGAGGAGAAGGCCTTGGTGGAGTTGGGCTATACCAAGATTTTCTCGCCGCTGGATGCCACCGTGGACACGCGCACGGCGCTGGAGGGCGAAGTGCTCAACGTCGCCCAGCCGATTGTCACGCTGATCAATCCAGATGATCTTTGGGTGCGGGCGGATGTTGAGGAATCATATATTGATGGGATTCGTCTGGGCGACAAGCTGAAGGTGACGTTTCAATCCGGGGCGGAGAGCGAGGGGACGGTGTTCTATCGCGGGGTGGATGCGGACTACGCCACGCAGCGGGACGTGAGCCGCACCAAGCGGGACATCAAGACGTTTGAAATTCGTTTGCGATGCGACAACAGCGACCGCCGGCTGGCGGTGGGCATGACGGCGTATATCACTTTACCCATCAACTATCCGTGAATCATGGATGCCATTGAAGTTGAAAATCTGACCAAGCGATTCGGCGATTTCACTGCGGTGGATGCGCTGAACTTTTCCGTCGAAAACGGAGAAGTGTTTGGTTTGCTGGGGCCTAATGGCGCGGGCAAATCGACGCTGATTCGCATGCTCACGACGCTGGTGCCGCCGACTTCGGGGACGGCGCGGGTCAATGGATTCGACATCGTCAAACAACCCAACGATGTGCGGCAATCCATTGGCGTGATTCCGCAGGCGATGACCTCGGACCTGGATTTGAGCGCTCAGGAGAATATGAGCATCTTCGCCAAGCTCTACGGCATCCCGCGCGAAAAACGGCTGCGGACGATCAAGCAACTGCTCAAAGACGTGGACCTGGAGCAATGGGCGGACAAGCCGGTGAAAATGTTTTCCGGCGGCATGCGGCGACGGCTGGAGATCGCGCGGGGATTGGTGCATGAGCCGAAATTGTTTTTTCTGGATGAGCCGACGACGGGGCTGGACCCGGTGTCGCGCGTGGCGGTTTGGGAAATGCTCACGCGCCTCAAGAACGAGCGGGATCTGACGGTTTTGCTGACGACGCATTATATGGACGAGGCCGACAAACTCTGCAATCGGATCGCCATCGTGGATCACGGCAAACTCGTCGCGCTGGATTCGCCGCTGAAGTTGAAGGCATCCATTCCGGGCAAGAATGTTCTGGAAGTGAGTTTTACTCGCGCACCGGCGAACTGGATGGCGACATTGAAATCCCTGCCGGACGTGGCGGATGTGAAGGCGGAGGACAATATCTATCGAATCTCCTCGGAGAACGGCCCGCGGACGACGGTCGCGCTGCTGGAGGCGGCGCGGGATGCCAACGCAACGGTGAATTCGCTCTCGGTGCAGAGCACGACGCTGGACGATGTGTTCGTGCATTACACGGGGCATGTGTTGCGCGATGCCTTGCAATCGCCGACGGCGGCGAACAGTCCTTTCATCATGCAGCGGGGATAAAAATATGCACCGAATCTGGGCCATCATCGAGCGAGATTTGCGGCGGTTTCGGCGCAGCCCGGTGCTGGTGATCGTCTCCATCCTCATGCCGCTGGTGCAACTGGTGGTGCTGGGATATGCATTTGGCGGAAAGATCAAGAATCTGCAGATCGGGATTGTTGATCAGGACCACGGCGTGCCGGCGGTCAAACTGAAGGAAATGTGCCAGGCGATTTCCGTGAATGCGGCCACGTTTACCCCGATTGCTTATGTGAATGAAACCACGGCGCTGAGCGATCTGCGTAATGGGCGAATCAACGGGGTGCTGAGTATTCCGCCGCATTTCTCGCGCGACGTGCTGGAGGGGGCGAATCCGCATATCGCGCTGGTGGAGGATAACACGGATCAGTTTTCCGCATCCGCGCTGGAGGGAAGTTTCGATTCGATGCTGGTGACATACAATGGCCCGGCCGTGCCGGCGCGCACTACGACGGATGTGGATCTGTCTGTGGTCGAGGTATATCCGTATGTGCCGTACATTCAATTCCTGTTGCCGGGAACGATCTCACTGTCGATTTTCGTCTCGGCGATGATCGGCGGCGGAATTATTTTCATCGATGATAAAGCTCGCGGATTGCACGAGGGTTATCTCGTCACGCCGATCAGTAAATTTGAATTGATCATGGGTTTCACCCTCGCCGGCGCGGCCAAGGCAATCATCGCCGGAGTTGTCCTGATCACCGTGGGATCTATCATCGCCGGAATCCCCGATCCATTGGATCCGATTCGAATCGCCAAGATGTTCGTGCTGGTGGTCGCAACGTCGATGGCGCTGATCAGCATGATGTTTATGATCATGGTGCGCGTGAGCGATCCGCTGGTGCCGCGGGCGATTTTCGGGATGCTGAATACCGTGTTGTATTTTCCCAGCGGCGCGGTTTATCCGACGGCTTCGTTTCCGGGATGGATGAAGGCGATTGCTGTGGTCGATCCGTTTACCTATGCCGTCGATGGATTCAAAGAACTGGTTTTGAAAAACACGAGCCTGGCGGCGATTAATTATGATCTGGCATTTCTCGCCGGTTTTACGGTGCTGACGCTGGGGTTGGCAACGCTGCTGTTTCGACGGACGTTGTGAGGGCCTTTTTCGCGGATGCGATGGTTTGCTGAATCTGCTCCTCGCTGTGCGCGGTTCCGACGAACATTGCTTCATACTGGCTTGGGGCGAGATAGATGCCGTCGTCCAGCATCACATGGAAAAATCTTGCGTAGGCGGCGGTGTCGCAGTTGGTGGCCTGGGAATAATTCGTCACGACATCGTCGGGGTTTTTCACGAAAAATGGCGTGAGCATCGAGCCGACGCGGTTGACGGCCAGCGGAACTCCCGCTTCGGCGGCGGCGGATTCCAGGCCTTTGGCCAACGTGGCAGTGCGATCTTCCAGCGTTTCGTAAACACCGGGTTCTTTGAGGATTTCCAATGTGGCAAGGCCAGCGCTCATGGCCAGAGGATTGCCGCTGAGTGTGCCGGCCTGATAGACGGGTCCGGATGGGCTGATCTGTTGCATGAGATCGCGGCGGCCGCCGTAGGCGCCGACGGGGAGTCCGCCGCCGATGATTTTTCCCAGACAGGTTAAATCTGGCTTGATGCGATAGAGGGATTGTGCCCCGCCCAAGGCGACTCGGAAGCCGGTCATCACTTCGTCGAAAATCAGCAGCGATCCGGATTGATCGCACAATTGCCGCAGGCCTTGTAGGTATCCCTCGGCCGGCGCGACGACGCCCATGTTTCCGGCCACCGGCTCGACTAAAAATCCGGCGATCTCTTTGCCGAATTGCTCGAAAATCTTCTTCGCGCCGTCGAGATCGTTGTAGTGGACGAGCAAAGTTTGCGCGGCGATGGCGGCGGGCACGCCGGGGCTGGAGGGCGTGCCGAGCGTTAGTGCCCCGCTGCCGGCCTGGGCGAGCAGGCCGTCGGAATGGCCGTGATATCCGCCGATGCACTTGACGATTTTTTCCCGACCCGTGGCCGCCCGCGCCAGACGGACCGCGCTCATGACCGCTTCGGTGCCGCTGTTGACGAAGCGGATCATTTCCACCGAGCTGATGGCGGAGATGATGAGGGTCGCCAATTGTGTTTCAAGTTCTGTCGGAGCGCCAAAGCTGGTGCCGCGTCCCACCGCCTTGGAGAGTGCGGCAACGACGCGGTCGTTGGCGTGGCCGACGATCAGCGGGCCGTAGCTGGCGACGTAATCGATGTAGGAATTGCCGTCGATGTCCTTGACGACAGCCCCCTGCCCCTCGCGGAGAAAAACCGGCACACCGCCGACGGCCTTGAACGCCCGGACCGGCGAAGAAACCCCGCCAGGCATGACTTCCTGGGCCTTGAGAAACGCGGCCTGGGAAGCGAGGAATGTGCGGGGCATGGTGAAGTTTATGGTAAAGGAGGTGCACGGTGGGGGCAATGTAGAATTGGGGACAAGGTTTTTCTAAATCACGCAAAAATGAGCGTTGTCACCGTTCTCAGGCGAACATTATGTTACAGCCGGATCGAAATATGATGGAAACGAAGACTTCACCGGTTGACTTCACGGGGCGTCGAGTTCGTCGGAGGAGATTCGCATGAGAGGCTTTTCTCGCAGACTTGTTTCGGTTGGCCTGCTTCTGCTGGGAATCAACCTCATCATCTGGGCGGCGGCGCTGCTGACGTTTCACCATTATCCCCTGCTACTGGGTTTTGCGGCCGAGGCGTTCACGCTTGGGCTGGCGCATGCGCTCGATGCCGATCATATTTCAGCCATCGACAACGTCACCCGAAAACTGATGCAGGAAGGGAAGCGGCCAATGCTGGTCGGATTCTTCTTTTCCGTGGGACATTCGACGATCGTGATCCTGCTTTCATTGGCCATCGCCATCACAGCCGCTCGCATTCAATCCCGCTTTGACGGACTGGAGCGCATGGGCAATGTGCTGGGAACGGCCATTTCCGCGCTGTTCTTATTCGGCATTGCGCTGATCAATTTGTTGGTTCTTCGAGGCGTCGTCCAAACCTTCAGGGGGGTGAAACGTGGCGAGCAGTACGTCGATCAGGACCTCGATGGGATGCTTTCCAACATGGGCGCGATCGGCCGCATGGTCCGGCCCATGATTCGGCTCGTGGATGCCAGTTGGAAGATGTATTTTGTGGGATTTCTCTTCGGACTCGGATTCGACACGGCCACGCAGGTGGGATTGCTGGGAATCGCCGCGGCCGCGGGCACGCAGGGTGTTCCCATTTGGTCGATCCTGATTTTCCCGCTGCTATTCACGGCCGGCATGTGCATCGTGGATACCGCCGATGGCATTCTCATGCTCGGCGCTTATGGGTGGGCGTTCGTCCATCCGGTGCGAAAACTTTATTACAACATGACCATCACGGCGGTATCGGTGTTTATCGCTCTGGTCGTGGGCGGCATCGAGGTGCTCTCGCTGGTGAGCGATCAATTCAATCTTCAGGGGCCGTTCTGGGATCGCATCAATGGGCTGGATTTTGTCTGGGTGGGCGTGACGATCATTGGCATCTTCGTGTGCAGTTGGATTCTCTCGATTTTTGCGTATCGAGCGCTGGGGTACAAACGGCTAGAGCTGGCGGTGGCGGAAAGCTTTGCGGCCCCGCTGCCGAATGACACGCCCCGGTAAATTGCGGTTGGACACTTGGCGGTCTAGCATATCTTCGTGCATCGAACACGAATCAAAATCTGCGGCGTTTGCCGGGCCGAGGATGCGGCGGCGGCGGCGCACGCCGGGGCGGATGCGATTGGGATGGTGTTTCATCGGGAGTCGCATCGGTTTGTGGAAATCGACGAGGCCAAGCGGATCGTCGCGGCGGTTCCGGCGTTCGTTTCTCGTGTCGGCGTATTTGTCGATCCCGAGAAAGATGAGATTTACCAGGCGCTTGCACTATTGCTTTTATCGACAGTGCAGCTTCACGGCGATGAAACACCGGACATGATTCGACGCTTGAGACCCCTTCGAATCATCAAGGCTCTGCGGACGGATCGAAGCGAATTGGAATTGTGGAAACGCTCCATTGCCAATGGAGAGGTCGATAATTTGGTTGGCATCATTCTTGAAACGGCCGACACGGGCGTTCCGGGGGGGAGTGGAGTGGCAAATGATTGGGAGGCGATTGCGGCTTTGCAGAGCGAGGGCACGTTTGAAGGATTGCCACCATTGATTTTGGCGGGCGGGCTGACTCCGGAGAATGTTGGCGACATCGTCCGGCGATTTAAACCGTTTGCCGTGGATGTCAGCAGCGGCGTGGAATCAGGGCGGCGACAGAAGGATCGGGAGAAGATCGAGGCGTTTATCAAAGCCGTTCACAAGGCCGATCACGACATCGCCAAGCATCACCATCACTAATGGACGCGCTGAAACTCATCCACGAACTGGAGGCGGTGGTTGGGGCGGACGCGGTGGTGTCGGATCGCGCGGCGCTCTTGGTATATGAGAGCGACGGATTCACGATCGCAAAGGGGCGGCCGTTGGCGGTGGTGTTTCCCACCAGCACAGAGCAGGTTTCACGAATTGTGAAAATCCTCGGCGAGCACGGGGCCCAGATAGTCCCGCGCGGATCGGGCACTGGACTGGCGGGCGGATGCGTGGCGTTTGACAGCGGCGTGATCGTCTCGACGGCGCGGATGAATCGAATCCTGGCCATCGATCTGGAGAACCGGGCGGCGCATGTGCAGGCGGGAGTGCGGAATGTGCAGTTGTCCGAAGCGGTAGCGCGGATGGGTGGGGAAAAATTTCATTTCGCTCCCGATCCATCGAGCCAGCGCGCCAGCACGGTTGGCGGAAACGCTTCGACGAATGCAGGGGGAATTCACACGCTCAAGGATTTTGTCACATCCAACCATGTGCTTGGGATCGAGCTGGTTTTGGCGGATGGAACGGTGCTGACCACCGGCGGACAAAACGGATGCTGCGAGAGCGGGCCGTTCGATCTGACCGGATTGATCTGCGGACATGAGGGGACGTTTGGAATCATCACATCCGTCTGGGTGCGCCTGACGCCCAAGGCCAGCGCGTTTCGCACGATCGCGGCGACGTTTGCGACCTCCGGCGATTGCTCCGCAACGGTGTCGGACATCATTGCATCGGGCCTGTTGCCGGCGGCGATGGAAATGCTCGATGGGCGAATGGTGAAAGTCATCGAAGACACTTTTCATCTGGGCCTGCCGCCGACGGCCCAGGCGCTGCTGCTGACGGAGATTGATGGGATTGAAGAATTGCTGGATCAGCAGGTGCAGATGGTTCTGGAGATTCACGAAAAGCACCATGCGATCAGCATTCAGAGCGGCGGCGCGCCAAAGCAACGGGAATTATTGTGGAAAGCACGCAAGGGAGCGTTCGGGGCGATTGGGCGGATCAGTCCAAGTTATTGCACGCAGGATGCCTGCATTCCGCGCAGCAAATTGCCGGTGGTGCTGGCGCGGATTGATGAGATCGGGCGGGAATTTGGATTGCAGATCACCAATGTTTTTCATGCGGGGGATGGGAATGTGCATCCGATTTTTTTGTTTGATGAGCGGGATGAGAAGCAGGTGCAGACAGTTCTGCGGGCGGCGGAGAAGGTGCTGCAGTTTTGCGTGGATGTGGGCGGAACGATTACGGGCGAGCATGGGGTGGGGCTCGAGAAGATTCACCTGATGCCGTATCAGTTTGATGAGGCGACGATGTCGCTGTTTGCGCGGATTAAGCTGGCGTTTGATCCGGGGGAGGGGATTAATGCGGGGAAGATTGTTCCGAGTGAGAAGGTGAGGGTGAGGCTTTTAAAACCGGGGAGGCATGTGCCGCAGTGAAAAATGCCCACGGATGGCTATCCGTGGGCTTTACGCGTCGAAGAGGGATTCTACTTTGGCGGCGCAGATGAAATCGTTTTCGGAGAGGCCGCCGACGGAGTGGGTGCTGTAGCGCACCTTGCAGCGGTTGTAGCCGACTTCCATGTCAGGGTGGTGATCCTGCTGATGCGATACCCACGCGACGGCATTTACGAACGCCATGGTGTGGTGGTAATCCTTGAAGTTGAATGTCTTGAAAATCTCGCCGTTGTCGCTCTGCCAGCCGAGGATTTCCGGCAATAGCAAACCAATCTCGGCTTCGCTGAGCGCGGCAGTTCCGGGCCGGCAGGCTTTGCATTTCTTTTCCGCTAATGCTGATTTCATAAGTAACCTCACGTCGAGGCGTAAATTTGTCCGGCCCGGTCGGCTTGCAGAAAATTCTGCGTGTCGGGGCTGTAAGCCGTCAGGCGTCCGACCGGGCTGAGCGCGGCGGCGGTGTCGAGCAGAACAATTTTATTGCCCACCACCGGCACCAAACTGCCGCCGCCTTTGTGATCATAGCCGCCTCGCGCGCCGTAAGTATCCACCGGGGTATGTCCGAAATATCCGGTCCGCCGCCAGGTTTTTGGCGCATCCACCTCGGCCAACGTGAATCGGCCCCAGGTGGCGGTTTTTCGTAAATCCTGATCGACATCCAGATACGTCGTCGGAGCCGGGTCTTCATCCGGCGTTTGCGGTTCCCAGCGGGCGTGGATCACAAAAATATCCGGATCCTCCACCACCGGCGGCAACGCGCGGAAAAATTTGCGATGCGAGTCCGGCACTTTAGCCACGATTTCATTCAACCCGGCCAATGTCGGACGTGTCAGAAGCGAGCGCATCAGGGCCGGATCGGCGCCGTAGCTGGCCAGCGTATCCATCAGGCCATGTTCGGAAAACCATTTGTATGCCCCCGCGCGATTGTTGTGGGTGATCTGCTCGACGTAGCTCTCGCCGTTAATCATCACATCGAAAATGTCATCGTGATTACCGCGGCAGAACCGGGCGTTGGGAAGTCTCAGAAGCGTCTCCACTACGCCGCGTGAATCGGGACCTCGATTGACATAATCGCCGACAAAAATCCATGAGGGCGCGGGGTCGTTCGCGTTCACCGCGTCGATCAATGCCCGCAACGGCCCCGACATGCCGTGGATATCGCCCACGATCCATCGCATTGGCGTAAGATTAGGGCGCTGATTGCTTGTGGACAAGAGGGGCATCCAGTGGAACTTGCCCACCGCCGGGTTTCGGATAATCTGCGGAAATGGCCCGCTTCACGCGAATCCCGCCGGGATATTACCGAGCGCCCAATTCCACGATCGTCGGGGATGTAAAGATCGGGGAATTCTCCAGCATCTGGTTTGGCGCCGTCATTCGCGGGGATGTGGCGCCGGTGGTGATTGGCCGGCGGGTCAATGTGCAGGACAACGCGGTCATTCACGTGGATACCGATGTGCCCAACATCATCGAAGATGATGTCGTGATTGGCCACGGGGCGATCGTGCATGGAAAGCATGTCGGGCAGGGATCGCTGATCGGCATGGGGGCGACGGTGCTGAGCCGGACGGTCATCGGCAAGAATTGCCTGATCGCGGCAGGAGCGGTGGTGCCGCCGGATTTGCAGGTGCCGGATGGAATGGCGGTGATGGGAGTGCCGGGGAAGATCGTCCGGCCGGTCAAGCCGGATGAATTGCAATACATGCAATGGCTGATTGGGCACTATCAGGAATTGGCTGAGCAATACGTCAACGGCAAATTTGATTCTTAAAAATTCACGCCGGCGTCGCGGTTTTGTTGCTCGTCATCGCATCGAGAAAATCCAAGAGGCTCGAAATGTTGACCGGCTTGCCAAAGAAATGCGTCGCCCCGGCGTCGGTGGAGGCGCGCAGCATGTCGATCGAAGTGTCGCCACTGAAAATCACGATGGGCAATTCGTTGCCGTGTCGCTGACGCAGCAGAACAGCCAGTTCCAGACCGGACTGATCCGGCAAGTGGATATCGAGCAGCGCGACATCCGGCCGATAATCCTGAATGAACTTCCCCGCGGATTCGGCAGTGTGGAAGGCGACCGGATCGTATCCCTCATCCCGCAACAGAATCGTCAGCGCGCGGGTGACATCGCGGTTGTCATCCACAATCAACACACGGCTGTTTTCGCGAATTCCCATCGGTGATTCCCAAAGAAAGTCGGAATATAATTTCCCGATGATTAGACGGGAATGGTGATTTTTACGATTTTTTCAATTCATCCCGGATGCGCGCCATTGGGCTGACCCAATCGCCGACGGCTGGCTGGCGGAAGAGGCGGAGCGTCGGATACCAGGGTGAATCTTCACGGTCCAGCATCCATCGCCAATCCGGAAAAAATGGCAGAAGTACCCAGACAATTTTTCCCATCGCCCCGGCAAGATGCGCTACCGCGGTGTCCACGGTGACAACCATGTCCAGATTTTCCAGCAGGGCAGCGGTGTCAGCAAAATCGTGCAGGTCATCGGACCAATCGACGAGATCCATTCCCAGCGGCGGATTTTTGGCTTCCTTGGCCGCCTCCCCTTTTTGCAGGCTGCAAAACCACGCTCCGGCTTCTTGCAGTGGTGCAAACATCGCCAGGGGAATGGAGCGCTTGCGATCCTCCTGATGAACCGGCCGGCCTGCCCAGGAGATGCCGATTTTCAGCCGGCGCTCGGTCGGCATGCGCTCACGCCATTTCGCCGCCGCCTGGGGATCGGATTTTAGATATGGAATCTGGGCCGGAATGGAGTCGAGATTGGTTTTGAACACCCGTGGCAGACCCAGCAGTGCGCAATGAACATCGAATTTTGGAAGCGGATCATTGGCCACCAGCATTTGGTCAATGTGATCCAGTTGTTTGAAGAGTCGGGCCAATTCCGGCTGGCAGGCCAGCACCACTCTGGCGCCTCGCTCGGCCACCATCGGGATGTAGCGGATGAACTGGATCGTGTCGCCAAATCCTTGCTCGGAATACAGCAGAATCCGCTTGCCCTCGAGCGATTCGCCGGTCCATTCTGGTTCGAATAGTTGGCGGATCGGCAGCTTGCGGCGAAATTCCGGGGCTTTCCACCGCCATTCATATTCCGGCCAAGCCTCATCAAATTTTCCCTGCAGCAGCTTCAGCAGTGCCAGGTTCCAATGAGTCAGTGCCTGATCGGGCTTGAGCGACAGTGCCTTTTGATAGGATTCGATCGCTTCGTCCAGCCGGCAGGTTTCCTGCAAAACTGTGCCGAGATTGTTGTACACCTCCATGAAATCCTGGCGGAGTTCCAGGGCTTGCCGATAGAGTTTTTCCGCTTCCTCAAGCTTTCCCTGATCCTTGAGCACCACGCCAACGTTGGCATACGCCTCGGCAAAATTGGGCCGCAATTCCAGCGCCCGTTGAAACGATGCCATGGCATCGTCCTGTCTTCCCAGCCCGTGGTACGCCGCCCCCAGATTGTTGTGCGCATCGGCATGGTCGGGGCTCAGTTCGATTGCGGTGCGGCAACTGGCGACCGATTCCTCCAGCCGATCCAGTTGCTTGAGCGCGTGACCCATCTGCGAGTACGCATCCGGTAAATTTGAATTCAGCGAGAGTGCCCGGCGATACAGTCCCAGGGCTTCCTCAAACTTCCCGCGCTCCTGCAGGATCGACCCGATATTCACATAGGGATCGGCGAAATCCGCCTTGATGGCGACGGCCTGCTGAAAGACGTTGAATGCATCATCGATCAATCCCTGGCTTTTGAGCGCCGCGCCCAAATTGTTCATGGATTCTGGATAATTGGGCTTCAGGCGCAGGGCGGCGCGGAAAGCCCGCTCGGCTTCCTTGTAAAGTTTCAACTTCATCAGCAAGCTGCCCAGCCCATAATGAATTTCCGGCAAATTGATGCCCTTGGCCAGCGTTTGCTCATAAAACTCGCGCGCCTCGGGGAGCCGGTTCATCGTTTCCAGAGTCAGACCGATGTTCACATGCCCCGGGCCAAAATCCGGCTGAAGCGCCACAGCGCGCCGGTATAAATCCAAAGCCGTTTCATGTTGGTTTAGGGCGAGGTACACGTTGGCGAGATTGTTGATCGCTTCAACATAATTCGGCCGAAGTTCCAGCGCCTTTTTGAACGCAGCGATAGCTTGGTCACGCTTACCAAGATTTGTTAGCAATACACCCAGAGTGCTGAGGTATTCCGCCTTGTGTGGATTCACGGCAACGGCCCGGCTGATGAGATTCACCGCCAGATCATTCTTCCCCACCTGCGATGCCAGCACGCCCAGCATGTGCAACGCATCGGCGTTGTTCGGCTGGCGAGCGAGCACCTGCCGATAGATCGCCTCCGCCTCCGGCAACCGTCCGGCGCCGTGGTGCGACAGGCCCATCTCCAACATCTGCTGCATTGTCATTCCGCCCAACTGAGTCACGAACGCGCCTCGCTT
>JBEKUH010000059.1:0-24518 GCA_049515255.1 Tepidisphaeraceae bacterium
GGCTGTACGGTTTTGCCTTCACCTATGCGACCACGCTCTCGCGGCCGGAGTTCCTGTTGGGTCAGATCCGCTACCAGGGCTGGTGGTATTATTTTCCTTTGGCGATGGCGTTCAAAACACCGCTGGCGACATTGGCCGCAATCGTGCTGGCGGGGGCATGGGGTATTCGCCAACTTGTCCGGCGCAATTTCGATCCCTGGTCAATTTGCGCCGCGGCGATTTTTCCGGTGTTCTACATGTTCATGGCCATGCGATCGAATCTGAATCTGGGAATCCGCCATGTCTTTCCGCTCTATCCGTTCCTGTTCATCTTAATTGGCGTTGCGGCAGCGCGATGTTGGCAACGCTGGCCGAAGCAAATCGGAATTCTCATCGCCGTGCTTTTGACCGGCCTTGCGGCTGAAACGGTCGCGGCATATCCGGACTACATCGCGTTCTTCAACGTCGCCGCCGGCGGGGAACGCGGGGGCATTCGCCGGCTGAGCGATTCCAACCTCGACTGGGGCCAGGACTTGCCGGCGTTGGCGCAGTGGCAAAGCGAGCATCCCGAGCGACAGCTCTATCTCTGTTATTTCGGAGGTATCGATCCGCATTTTTACGGGCTGCACTATATCAATCTCCCCGGTAGTCGAGCTCCCGCCGACCAGCCGATGACTCCGACGCATTTGCAACCAGCGGTCGCCATCAGCGCGTCGATGCTTCAGGGCATCGGCAATCGGACGATCGACAACTCGTATTACGATCCATTCCGGCAAATGCAACCGATCGCCGTGCTGGGCGGGTCGATCTACATTTTCGATTTCCCGCCAGAGTGGGTCCAGGGCGGAGGCGCGGCACATGAATGAGAAACGCAAGAGCGGCAATCGCTGGGCGTTTCTCATGTGCGCCGCCTTGCTGCTCGTATTCGCGGTGACTGGGCGACTCGCCTGGTTGAGCAAAAGCCCGACGTTTGATGAGCCGGTGCATCTGGTCAGCGCGCGGGCGCAAACCGCTTATTCTGATTTTCGGATCGATCCGGAGGATCCGCCGCTATGGAAATATTTCGCGGTTGCCGGCGCCAGCGGGGATTTACCGATCGATCAGCACAGCGAACTTTTCGCATCGGTCCTCACCCAGCCGCGCGATGGGGAATTTAGTTTTCAGACGTTGTATCGATCGCCGAGTGGGCGAATGGATGTGGATGGACTGCTGAATTCCGCGCGAGCACGGATGATTTTTCTGGCGCTGGTGCTGGGCGTGTTGATCGGATGGTGGGCATGGCGATTGGCGGGGGGACTGGCGGGGAGACTGGCGGCGGTCGTGGCGGTTGCGGCGTTCGCATTCGATCCGAATTTCCTGGCCCATGCGCCGCTTTTGAAAAATGACGCCCCAATCGCGCTGATTTTTCTCGGATTGGCCGCGAGCATTGGGCTGCTGGGGGAACGTGTCACCATTTGGCGTTGGCTGGCCTGCTGCGTATTAGTAAGCGCGGCATTGACGACCAAATTTTCCGGGTTGATCGCGCTGCCGATTTTCGCCATCGCGCTGTTGGCGCGTGCAATATTGCCTCAACCGTGGCCATTTCTGAAAAGAATACTCAACACCCGGAGCCGTCGGATTTCGGCTGCCGTGATCCTTTTCGCCGGATGTCTGCCTATCGCCTACCTCTCAATCTGGGCCTGCTACGGATTTCGTTTCGCGCCGGCGGCGGATGGAAGTTTATTCGATGTGAATCTCTTCAAGACCGCGGCGCTTCAGCGCGAAGCCAGCATCGCCCACGGATCGCCGCCCGATGTGCCGATGGATCAGCTCAATCAGTGGGCGGGGGAGGTGCGACCCAGTTTAACTGTACGGTCAGTGCAGTGGGCCAATGATCACCACGTTTTGCCGCAGGCGTGGTTGATGGGATTTCTCTACACTTACGGCACGTCGCTGCAGCGCCCGACGTTTCTTTGCGGAACGCTGAGCTTGCGCGGCTGGTGGTATTACTTTCCGCTGGCAATGGCGTTCAAAACACCGCTGACGACGCTGGCGGCGATCGCGCTGGCGGCGATTCTCTCGCCGATGCTGTGGAAAATGACGAAGCGCGCCGATCTCTGGCCGTTCGTCGCCGTCGCGGTTTGTCCGGTGATTTACATGTTTGTCGCCATGCGTTCCCACCTGGACATTGGCATGCGCCACGTGCTGCCGGTCTATCCGTTTCTGTTCATCTTCCTCGGCGTCTCAGCCGCGCGGGCATGGAATCGCTGGCCGCGCGCGACCATTATTTGTATTGCCGTTTTCATTGCCGGCCTGGCGACAGAAACATTCAGCGCCTATCCCAACTTCATTCCATTCTTCAACGTCGCCGCCGGCGGATCGCGCGGCGGACTGCGGCTGCTCAGCGATTCCAACATCGACTGGGGACAGGAACTTCCCGATCTGGCCAACTGGCAAACCTCCCATCGCGATCGGCCGCTCTATCTCTGCTATTTTGGATTTGCCGATCCGGGATATTACGGCATTCAATTCACGGACATGGAACACAGCGGGATTCTCGATCATCTGGATCGCGCCGGGCAAGCGCACGCTGTCTTCGCCATCAGCGCGGTGGCGCTGCAGGGGGCATACATGGATGCCCAGCGATCCGCGCGCTTCGCGCCGTTCCGCCGAAGCCAGCCGTTCGATGTTTTGGGCGGATCGATTTATCTGTTCGACGCACCAGAGAATGCTTCACCATGAGCGATCATACGAACCAGAAGATTCTCACCCCCAATCGCACCTGGTTGGCGCGCGACGCCGCTGGGCGGCAAGTCGTGCTAAAACTTCTGGAAAAAGATTGCCTGCAAAACGACACGCTGCATCCGCTCATTCATGATCGCCTCGCCAGAGTGCGCGAACTGGCCCATCCCGGCGTGGCGAATCTTTATGGTGTGGAGCGTGACGGCGATCACGTGTTGCTTGTGTGGGAATTTCTTCCCGGTCAAACGCTGGCCGACTGGAACGGATCGCGCAAAGAATTCTCTGATCTGGCCCGAGAATTAATCATCTCGGTCCAAACCCTGCACAATCTTGGCATCGTCCACGGCCGACTGCACGAGCGGAACATCATTCTCGATTTGCGCGGCCGACCGTGCCTCACGCACATCAGCCCTCTGCTATTCCACGAACCCAGCGCCGATGCGCGCGAATTGCGGAAGATGCTCAATCGCCTGGCCAAGGTGCGCGGCTGGACATCACCAATCTCGCCCGAAGGCGCCGATGAATTAGGCGACATGCTCGGCGAGATCGACTCGCCAACTTCGCCAGTTCCGCTAACTACGGAACCGCGCCAATTCCCGCCGATGCTGGCCGCCACCGTGGCTACTCTCGCCGCCATCGCTCTGGCTGGAGCAATCATCTATGGCGTTCGCGCCCACGAGCCGACCAGGATTTCCCCGCCGCAGGGAAGCGTCGCGCCAAGAAGCTCGACCGACAACTCGTTTTAGCGGGTAAATGGCTATATAAAATTGGAACGCATGGTCTCGCTGACAATTCAACAGCAACTTAAACTGGCATTACAACACCACCAAGCCGGGCGGCTGCCCGAGGCGGAGCGACTTTATCGGCAAATCCTGGCCGAGGAGCCGGAACATCCGGATGCTCTGCATTTGATGGGAGCCCTCGCGCTTCAAACGGGACGGCATGACCTGGCCGTGGATTTGATCCAACGAGTCATTGCCCTGATGCCCGATTTCCCTGACGCCCATTTCAATCTCGGCAATGCGCTCAAGGCGAAAGGGCAACTCGGCAATTCCATCGCCGCCTATCGCCAAGCCGTTACTCTCGATCCCGATTATGCCGAAGCCTACAACATTCTCGGAATCGCGCTCAAGGAAAACGGACAACTCAACGACTCCATCGCCGCCTATCAGCAGGCCATCGCCCTCGACCCCGAGTATGCCAATGCCCACAACAATCTCGGCATTGCGCTGAAGGACAACGGGCAAATCGACGAAGCCATCACCGCCTTTAGCCAATCCATCGCGCTCAATCCAAATTTCGCCGAAGCCCACAACAATCTCGGGGGCGCGTTAAGGGACAAAGGCCAGCTTGAAGAAGCAATTGCCCAGTACCGTCTGGCGCTGGCCATCCGACCCAATTACGCCGACGCCCTCAATAATCTGGGAATTGCCTTAAAAGACAACGGACAACTCGACGAAGCCGTCGCGGCTTTTAGCCAGTCGATCGCGCTCAACCCCAACTTCGCCGAAGCTCACAACAATCTTGGTGTCGCGACAAAAGACAAGGGACAGCTTCAAGAAGCAATTGCCCGGTTTCGTCAGGCCATTGCCATCAAACCCAATTATCCCGAAGCCCACAATATTCTCGGCATCGCGCTCAAGGAAAAAGGAGAACTCGATAACGCCCTGGCGGCTTTTCGAATGGCCATCTCCCTTCGGCCGACCTACACCGAGGCCCATAGTAATCTCGGTGTCACCCTGAGAGACGAAGGACAACCGGACGAATCCATCGCCGCCCTTCGCCTGGCCATTTCCCTCAGACCTAACCTCGCCGAAGCCCACAATAATCTCGGAATGGCCCTGAAAGATAAGGGATTTCTCGATGAAGCCGCCGCGGCACACGCCCAGGCCATCGCCCTCGACCCGCTTTTGCCCGAAGCCCACAACAATCTCGGGAATGTGCTGAGAGAAAAGGGACAAATCACTGAAGCCATTGCAGCATTTCGCCAGGCCGTGAATATCAAACCCGATTACGCCGAGGCTCATAGCAATCTTGTTTTTACCGTCCTGTACGATCCCGCCTCCGACCCCCGAATAGTCGCGGAGGAACATTTGCGTTGGGGCCAACAGCATGGTGATCCGTTACACAAATTCGTGAGCATTCATTCCGCAACCAACCGGGACCCCAACCGGCGGCTGAAGATCGGCTACGTTTCTCCCGACTTCCGGGAACACGTCGTCGGAGGGAATATGCTGCCCATCCTCAAACAACACAACCGCCGGGAGTTCGAAGTCTATTGCTATTCCAACGTCTCCCAGCCCGATCAGTTGACGGAGCAATTCAAATCCGTCGCCGATGTCTGGCGCCCCATAACCGGCTTGAGCGACGAAGCGGCCGCCGAAATCATCCGGACTGATGGCATAGACATCCTCATTGATTTGTCGGGCCACACCGCCAAAAATCGTCTGCTGATTTTTGCCCGCAAGCCCGCGCCAATCCAAATGTCCTATCTGGGCTACAACGACGGCACCGCCCTGCAAACCATGGATTACCGCATCTCCGACCATTTCCTGGACAACCCGGAATCCGAAAGAAATTACCGCGAGAAAACGATTTATCTTCCCCACTGCTACTGGTGCTATCGACCCGGCAAAGCCACCACCGATCCGGCCCCGCCGCCAGAAATCAGCAGCGGATTTATCACCTTCGGCAGTCTTTGCAACTTCGCAAAGATTTCCCAGCCGGCTCGGGACCTCTGGGCGCGCGTGCTGCTCGAAGTGAAGAATTCTCATCTGCTCATGTCCGCGCATCCGGGCGATCATCGCCAGAAAGCGAAGGATCGATTCGCCTCCCATGGCGTCGATCCCGACCGGATCGAATTCATCGGCAGACAGAATTGGAACGCTTACATCGCCACCTTCGGCAGGATCGACATCGCACTCGACCCGATCCCCTACAACGGCGGCATCTCCACCTGCGATGCGCTTTGGATGGGCGTGCCGGTCGTAACACTGGTCGGCGACAGAGCTGTCGGCCGGGCGGGAAAGAGTATCCTGATGAATCTAAACCTTCCGGAACTCATCGCAAAAACGCCGGATGAATTTGTCGCCATCGCCGTGCGGTTGGCCAACGATCGTCCCCGACGCGAAAATCTTCGGCGGAATCTGCGGCAGATGATGATCGATTCGCCCATTACCAACACCGCGCAGTTCACGGCAGATTTGGAATCCCTCTATCGCCAAGCCTGGCGGAAATGGTGCGCGACATGAGCCGACTCGGCCGATATCTCGATCCATTGCTGGTCGAAAGTTTGCGGAATCTGCAATTGCCCGCGCGACGATTGGCCGAGGGCGGCGCTTCCGGTCGGCACAAAAGTCCGCGACATGGCGCTAGTGTGGAGTTTCGACAGCATCGGTTTTACACGGCTGGCGACGAAGTGCGTCACATCGACTGGCGATTGCTCGCCCGCACCGATCGGCCGTTCGTTCGGCAATTCGAACAGGAAACCAATCTCCGTTGCATGATCGCGCTGGATGCCAGCGGATCGATGGGATATCGCGGAAAATTCGATTATTCCCTGAGATTGGCAACGGCGCTGGCATACCTGCTGCTCGGCAACGGCGAACATGTCGGCCTTTCCGTTTTCACCGGCGCCATCGACCGATGGATTTCCCCACTCTCTTCTACGCAGCAACTCGCCCGACTGGTGGATGCGATGGAGCGAACCGTCCCGCGCGGAAACAGCGAGGTGAAATCTCTGCACGATATCTGCCAGCGCCTGCGGCGAAGATCGCTGGTCATCGTTGTGTCCGATCTATTTTTTTCCGCTGATCAAATCGCCACCGCCCTGGCGCGCCTGCGTCACAATCGCCACGAGACGATCCTTGCTCGCATCCTACACCCAGACGAAATCGAATTCCCGTTCAAATCCTGGACGCAACTGGAAGGATTGGAAGGCGAGCGCCCGCAGGCCGCCGATCCGGCGCTAGGCCGGCGAATTTATCTGCAGAATTTCGCCCGGCACGATCGAAGCCTTCACGACATCTGCCGCGCCCAGCACGTAGAGCTGGCGACCTTCCGCACCGATGAACCGTTGTCCGAATCGCTCGGCGGATTTCTGCGGAAACGATTATTGATGAAACATTGATGGTGCAATTTTTATCTCAACGCCGCGGCGATATTGCCGCCATCGACGGTTGTCACATCGGCTGTTGTTTTCAGGGCCAGAGCGTGGTGCAGAAAAGCCTGTGCGACATCCTGCGCGGTCACTTCGCGCTTGAGCAGATTGCCGGCCATGTAATCCGCTTCGGAAATCCCGCGTGCTGTCGAGCGTGCGGCGATCATCTCCGGGGTCAATATTCCCGAGCGAATGCGATCGGCGTTGACGGCGTTGGCGCGAATGCCGTCTTTGCCGTAATCCAATGCATACTGCCGAACCAGAAAAAGCGTGGCGGCTTTGGGCAGTCCGTATGGCCCGAAATCCGCGCCTGGATTAACGGCTTGTTTGGAGACATTAAACAGCAACGCCCCACCCGTTCCCTGGGCCAGCATAATCTTCACAGCAGCTTGCGCAATTTTCTGATGAGCGAAAAAATTGATCTCAAAACTTTTGCGAAGGATCGCTTCATCGACTTCACCTATTCGGCCTTGCCAGGCTGCGCCGGCGTTGGAGACGGCGATGTCCACGCCGCCGAATTTGGCGACGACGGTCTCAAATGCGGTCGATACAGAAGCCGCATCGGTCACATCGCATTGCACCGCCATCGCCCCGCCGATTTTCGACGCCGCTGATTTGGCCGCATTTTCATCCAGATCGAGCAGCGCGACCGCCGCACCATTTTCGGCAAACAATTTTCCCGTCGCCGTTCCAATGGTCCCGCCGCCGCCGGTGATGACCGCGACTTGCCCAGCCAGCGGTTTAGGAACATCCTTCCCCATCTTCGCCTGCTCCAGCGACCAATATTCCATGTCGAACAGATCGCTCTCCGGCAGCGATTCAAACTTCCCAATCGCCTCGGCATCGCTGATGGTCTGCACGGTCGATTCCGCAATGTCCGCCGCGACGCGGGCATCCTTGGCGCTCGGCCCCAGTCCGAACAACCCAAATCCCGGTACCAGCACAACGCGCGGCATCGGATCGAGCGGACGCTTGGAAATTTTCTGCCGTGCGTTCTGTCGAGTGAAATACGCCTGATATTCCGTGACAAATTTGCCAACAGCCGCGCGAAATTCGTCGCCGAACGATTTCGAATCCGCGCGCGGCGCGATCAGCGGTTTATTCTTCGTGCGGATCGTGTGATCCGGTGTGACCACGCCAGACTGGCTGTATCGGCCCAACTCCCGATCATTCACATACTGCAAAATCAGCGGACTCGTGCGGAAATCCAGCAACATTCGCCGATACGCGCCCTGCACATTCGGATCAGCAATAGCGCATTCGCCGCGGATGATCGGCGCGATCGCATTGGGAGATACCGAAGATGCTGGCACCGACACCAGCGTTTTTGTCTTTGGTCGTCGTTCTTCCGCCAGCGTCACCAGCGCGATCATCCGTTCATAGGATTCGCGCGCAGTCTGACCAAACGCGAAAATCCCGTGATGGAGAAGGATCATTCCCTCAACCTTCGGCTGCGATTCACAAATCTCCGCCGCGCGTTTGGAGAGCAGAAATCCTGGCATGACGTATGGCACCAGGGCCGCGCGATCGCTGTAAACCTCCCGGCAAATCGCTTCGCTGTCCGGTTGATTGGCGATGCTCAAGACGGCGCTGGAGTGCGTATGGTCGATGAATTTGTGCGGAAGAAATGCGTGCAGCAGCGTCTCCACCGATGGCGTTGGGGCTGACGGATCGAGCAGATTGGACCGCAGAAATGCGACCATTTCCTCGTCCCCCAGTCCGGGCAATTTGCGCGCTTTACGCAGCGGCGCCAATCGCACAGCCGGCAGACCGGCCGGCTCGATCTCCGCCATGTCCCAGCCGCTTCCTTTGACGTGAATCACATCGACGCCCTCGCCGAGCAGATCGCGGCCGGTGGTTTTGACGGATGTATTTCCGCCACCGTGCAAAACCAATTTGGGATCTCGCCCCAGCAATCGGGAGGTGTAAACCCGCAGCGCGACATCTTCATTGACGCCGGCGGCGGCGTAGTGTTCCACAATTTTTCTCGCATCGGCATCGACCCATTTGCTATCCATGTTCCTCCCGTCGTCGTTCTGGAAAGAGTTTTGCCAATCCCTCGCGCGATGCCGGGCAGATGCCGCGCTCGGTGATTAATCCTGTGATCAATCGCGCGGGTGTGACATCGAATCCCCAATTGCCGGCCGGGCTGGATTGCGGCGTGAGACGCACCGTCGCAAGATTTCCGTCCTTTGTGAGGCCCGAAATGTGTGTCACTTCCGAGGGATCGCGCTCCTCGATGGGAATTTTTTTTCCATCGCTCAGATTCCAGTCGATCGATGGCGATGGCAGCGCGACATAAAATGGAACGCCATTGTCCTTCGCCGCCAGTGCCTTGAGATATGTTCCGATTTTGTTGGCGACATCGCCGTTGGATGCGGTGCGGTCGGTGCCAACGATGCAGAGATCGACTTTGCCCTGCTGCATGAGATGTCCGCCGGTATTGTCGGCGATCACAGTGTGCGGCACGCCGTGCTGGCCGAGTTCCCAGGCGGTGAGGCTCGCCCCCTGATTTCGCGGCCGGGTTTCATCGACCCAGACATGCACGGCAATTCCCGCATCATGAGCCGCATAAATCGGCGCCGTCGCCGTGCCGACATCGACGGTCGCCAGCCAGCCGGCGTTGCAGTGGGTGAGGATTTGGATGGGACGATTTTCTTTCCGCAATGAGTTGAGCAATTGCAATCCGTGTCTGCCGATCGCATGATTGATCGCCACGTCTTCATCGCAGATCAACTTAGCAAGTTGCCACGCGGATTTTGCGCGCTCATTTAATTTCAGCGGCAACAATTCATTTTTGCTCCGATCCAACGCCCACCGAAGATTCACCGCCGTCGGCCGGGTAGCGGCCAGAAGTTGATCGGCTCGAGCCAACGATTCATCCGATGGATCGGCATTCGCCGCCAGCGCGATTCCATACGCCGCCGCCGCTCCAATCAACGGTGCTCCGCGGACTCGCATGGTTCGGATTGCCTCGGCGATTTCCGCCGCGGTTCGCAACGAAACTTTCACCAGCGCATACGGCAAGCGCGTTTGGTCGATGATCCCCACGGCCTCATTCGACTCCGGCCAGATGGTTCGCATTGGAATGCCATCCACACGCATTGGCGGTCATGGATAGTGGGTTAGCGAGCGGTCGTCAAATTGGATGCGGTGCTCGTCCGTTGTAACCCCTAATGCGAACATTCAGCGGATCGCCCCGCTGGGACCCAAAACTCTCCGCCCGTTGAATTGAATCAGGTGGTCTGGAGAATCCGCGCACCACACTACCGTATGCCACGCGATGTCTTCCAGGTGGTGTGCCATGCTCTCGCGGTTAAGGAATGCCGAAGCAAATACGAGTCCAGCATTTGATCCGCCGAACAGCGTTTTCAATTCATGACGACGCTTCACGGATATGGGGCCGTTACCCTCAGCCACGTCGATCATGACGAGCCAGTTCTGAATCCGGTGGTAGACGAGGACGTTCGGCATTCGCTCTTGTTGCTCGATTGAAAGCATTATAGATTTCAGGCAATCCTTCTCGGGTCTGCTGATTCTGTTGGCAAGCCCCGTCGCATAGATTAGTTCACCTCCAGGGGTAAAACGCGGGCACATTTCCTTAAGGGTGAGCGCGATTAAAGAGCCTAGTCTTTGCGGCAATGAAAGCTTTAAGCCGCCAGGTCGGGTGATTGGGACAAATGGAATCGCCTGTGTGGTCACTGCGCCCACCGTCCTCTGACTTGACTTGCCCGAGCAATGGCTGTGTGCGTTCACGTTCACTCCAATGAGCAAGTAACCCGTCGGATTCCGATACTTATAGTCTGCAGACGTTTTATGGTCAACATCGTAGATTTGGCTATGGAATGGATTGCCGAATTCGTTTTGGACAGCGCCTTAGGACCTTAAGACAAGCCCGCGGATATTCTCAGGAGCGCCTTGCCGAGCTATCCCAGCTTCATCGAACCTATGTGGGCGGAGTCGAGCGAGGCGAGCGCAACATCAGTTTGATCAACATTTGGCGACTGGCGGAGGCATTGTCCGTTGATGCTTCCGCCCTCTTTTCGGGCGATGGCACGAGGTCGCGACCGAAGAGCACCCGACGGTAATTCATTAGGCGCAAAGCACTGGCCGTTACCAAGACAATCGGCCGAAGCTGCAAAGGAAATCGCGTGGATGAGCAGGCCAACAAAATTGCTGAGACGGTGCTTTCAGAGGCAAGTAGGAACCAGACCGCTAAGGTCGCGGCGCGGATATTGGTTAACAAGAAGCTGGGTTTTGTGGTACCCACCGCTGCGCAGAAGCGCATACTGTTGGTGGAGTTCGCCCGAAAGAATCTGACATTGTACGGAAAGGCGTTCGACGCATTGAAACTCTCGGCCGACATGGATCTTGATGATCCCGAAAGCGTTGCGCGTCACATGAAGGACATCGTGGTTTGTGAAATCAAATCGACGAGCAAAAAGAAACTCGGCCCCGATTTTAGGGGTTATTTTTTCGGATTGACCACGGCCGAGCTCTTAGTTGCTCAAAACCTGAAAGATCGATTCAGGTTTATATTTGTGAATACGGCAAATCGCTCGCACTTAGAACTCACGCTCGGACAACTTTTTGCCAAAGCGAGAGGTGTCTATCCAACATGGAGCATCAGCTTTTGAGTCCTCGAAGACGGTCCGCAGAATCTCCGACGCACATGATTCACTTCAATGGCCAGCGCGTGTTGGGGCCGTACGAAGCGCGTCGTTAGGAACCCCATCACCCCGTCCCCGCGATCGCCTCGCGCACCTGTTTGAGAAATGCCGACACGGCCTTTTCCTGATCGGCCGGGTTGGCCGCGGGCGTCAGGGTTTCGATGGGGAGATATCCGTGGTATCCGGAAGCGCGCACGATGTGCATGAGCCTCGGCAAATCCGGTGGAAAATTGGGATCGGTGTTGGCGAGGCTTTGTTTGATCTGCCAATTCACCGCGCGCGGGGCGAGCGCGGCGATGTCGGCGTAGGGGTCTTTGGATTTGAATGAGCCGATGTCCACGATCGGGCCGCACCAGGGGGAATCGACGGCGTCGAGCAACGCCAGCACGTCCTGGGCCGTGCGGAGGAAATCTCCGTGATTTTGTAAACCGAGGCGAACGCCGAATTGTTTGGCGTGTTCGACGCATTGCTTGAGATCATCGACGATCCAGTCCTGCACCTGCTGGTGGGTGAATCCCTTGGCGACGTCCTGCCAGGTCAGGCCTTTCTGGGTGTCGGCAAAGACGCGAAGCACCGGAGCGCCCAGACGGGCGGATACTTCAATCCAATCCTTGATCAATTGCACATCAGCATCGCGCACGGATTTGTCGGAAGTGGTGAAATTGTTTCGCACACCGGTGCCGCTGATGGCCACGCCCAGATCGGCCGCCTTGTGCTTGAAGGCGTCGAGGTATGCGTCGTCCGGCCGTTTGGGATAGCTGGGAAAGTAATAGCCTGTGGGATCAATGGCATCGAATTTGGCTGCCGCCGCGTAGTCCAGGACGGCCATGAGTGTCATGCTGGCGCCGGGGTTCGCAAGGTCGGCGAGCAGAAATTTGTTGAAAGAATATGCGTTGAGCGAAACGCCGAAGGTTGCGGGCCGGGAGGCCTGGGCGGCGGCGGGCTTGGATGTCATCAGCGAGCCGACGGCCATTCCGCACAAAGGCAGCAGGGATGCGCGTTTGAGAAACTGCCGACGGTTGATGTGCTGGTTCATGGATTCCTCGTCCGCCTCCGGCCAGAAGGTTCGCATTGGAATGCCATCGACGCGCATTAGGCGTCATGGATAGTGCGGGGGGAATTGGGAGTCAAATCGGGCGCAACGAGAGTATTTGATGAAAGATTGGTTCAATGAGCGCCGCTCGGCTATTCGCCGAAGCGACTAGCCCGGGGGTGTCATCGCCATCTTCCGCCGCCGTGGCCGACGATGACGACGCCGCCGTAGAAGCCGCCGTAGGGGTAGGGGCCCCAATAGGGATCGTCATAGTAATAATAGTAAACGTGATTAAATGCGATGTTTTGGGGAACATTCTGGCCATTGATCTGGGTGAACCAGGTCAACTGCAGGCTGCTCATGTCCGTGTTGTCATAAAAATGTCCCGCCGGGAAGGGGAAATAGGCGGTGAGAAAAACGGACGCGCCCGGCTGCAATGTGACCGGCTGGGGTGGCCGGACGATCGGCGGATCAAACCGCACGAGCATGCCGGCCGTCAGATTCATTGAATTCGGATCAAGCGTCACGACCTGGCCGTCGGTGTTGTCCAGGCGGAATCGCACTTCCACGCATCGGGGCAGGCTCTCTTGATCGGATGCATATCGCACGCCGACAATCGCCGCCGACGCCGTTGCCACCGCCGGCTGCGATGGCTGGGTGGATGCGATTTGCACATATCCCGGATTGGGAGAATAGTGGAAATCATCCACATAAACCGAGCATCCCGCGGTGGCCAGGGGAAGCAGACACAGCATCCAAATTCTACGCATTAACATGGCGGTCTCCTCAACCCGTTGTCTGGTCCATGATCTTAGACACGCCGACGAGAAAAAGGTGAGGGGAAAAATTTCACGCTAAATTTTCAGCGAAAGCGTCGCCATCACGCCGTTGAACTCGTTGTGCCAGGTTCCATCGGCGATGGGCGAATAAACATTTCCGCTAATGTGCCGGGTTTCGCGGTAGATGAATTGATACGCCACGTCCAGGCCCCAATGATCGGTGTCATATCCGACGCCAGCCGCTGCCAGATGATAATTGGAATCCGGCACGAGCGGAGAGAATGTTGAGGTCGGCACGGAATTCTGTCCGTAGGCGTAGCCGGCGCGCAGATTCACATGCGGGACAATTTGGTATTGACCACCGAGGCGAAAAGTAAATCCGCTCTTCCAACTCGCGGGCAAACTTTGGTCGTTGAAGGTGGGATCGCCGGAGGTGAAGAGCAATTGCTTGACGCTGTGCCAATCGGTCCAGATGACATCGCCTTCGATCGTGACGTTGTCGATCATTTTGTTAGCGTATCCGATGCCGATGCTTTGGGGCAGATTCAGATTGGCGTCTGCGGAACTGGGGCCGACATTGGCGACGCCCGGATCGGTGATGGCAGCATTGCCGCGGAAATTGAGGCTGAAGGAAGTACGGTAATAGGCGCCGATGCTGTTCTGGTTATTGATTTTCCAGAGGATGCCGGGCGTCGCGCCGACCGCGAAATTGTCTCCGCGATAATGGAAATTCCCCACTGGCGCCGGAGACGGGGCCAACGTAACCGAGCGATCGAGCAGGATTGAGCCGTAATACACGTTGAGTGAAGCGCCAACCGAAAGATTCTGGTTGATTTGATATGCCGCCGTGGGCGCGACGTTGATGATCGAGAGTTGTGCTGAATCGACCAGAGCACTGAGTGGCCGATTGGTGCCCCAGTCTTCGTTGATGCCATCGACATTGTTCACGCCAATGCCGAAGCGCCAGTTGGCCAAGCCCAAATCTGTCTCCGCATAAATATGCGGAAGAAGCGCGGGGAGATTCATCGTCTCGTCCTGGCCGCTAGTTCCTTCGAATTTGAATCGCGGGATAAGTACATATGCGCCCACGCTCACATTGGTTCCTTGAAGTTGCGTGATTCCCGCGGGGTTGTAGAAAATTGCAGCCGGATCGTCGGCCTGCGCGGTGAACGCATCGGCCTCGCCGGCGGCTTTGCTGTCCTGCATCGGGATGTCGATCGCCCCGCCGCGTGCCATGCGCGCGACAAAAAACATTGCAGTGCAGATCACCCAAAAATAAATCCCGCGAACAAAAATATTTTTTGAAAAACTCATGGGATCTTAACCGTCCTTCCAGCGTTGGTGCGTTGCGCTCCGGGACGAGAATCGCGCATCTCAAGAGACGGCCGGGGCGCGGACCGTTTGCAACTTCGGCCTATTCGACGAGTTAGATTTTCCGATTAATCCGGATTTATCGATGAAAATGGTTATGACACCACCGCACATATTTGTTCCGATAAATACGCAACGAATAGTTTTGCGCAGAAGGTCCAATAAACATTACACAACTCCGCCAATGTGTCCTGTCGCGCACATCAACTTTCTTTGGTGATTCCAGAGCCGCTGCCTAAGGTGCGGCCAGCCGTGAAACGAACGTGTTCGCCGACACGATGGCTCGCGGTTGATGGTGATGTTGATGTCTAATCCTTGACGGCGAAATTTCGAGCGCGGTTTTCCCGGCCAATTCACTGCCCCAAGCCCGCTCATTCGCCGCCGGATTTTTTGGGTTCGGACCCGCCCTCGGGCAACAACATTTTCCGCGCTTGTGCTGATTTGCCCTATCGCGCGGATTTTCATGGCGACGCTGGCTGTCGCAGTACCTCTTTCGCCACAAATTTTCATCTGAAAGGAGCCATACATGATTTGGCAAGATTCTCGTGTTGTTGAGCGGTTTCTTGAGCGCGGTCCATTGGATTTGGATATCGCCACCCTGCGGCTCAAACGAAAAATGCGATGGGAAGCGCTGCTTCCCCGCCGGGTCGATCGCGATGTTGCCAGCGTCACCATGCAGTCGTTGTTGGATCGCGTTCACGATCAGTTGCTCGATCTGGACGAGACAACGGCGGCCATGACAAATCTGGTTTCGGGTTTGTGGGCGGTGAAGTCCGCGACCAACGAAGAGGATTGGGATCGTTGCATCGAACAATCGCGCGCGCATCCGATTCGAAAGCTGTTGCATGAAGATCCATTTTGCGCGCGCTCGTTTCGCCAGCCGCGCGGATATCCGGGAGATGCACCGCTGATTGATTATCTTTACACGCGCGATTGCCGGCTGGAGCCATCGGTGGAAGTAACCCCGCTGGGCGAGCGAATTTTTGAATTCATGGTGGAAACGCCGGCGGGCACAGCGGTGCGAAAGCGTCGCGATCTCGCCGCCGCCACGGTGGACTCGAGCTGCGCGATTCAGGATCAACCGGCGATTTTGTCGGTGGCGTGCGGACATCTGCGCGAGGCCGCGCGATCCGCCGCCGTCGTCAATTCCGGATTTGGCCGATATATCGGCATGGACCAGGATGATCTGAGCCTGGACATCGTGCGGCAGGAAGTCGGCGGATATGGCGTCCATGCGGTGCAGGGAACGTTGCGATCGCTTTTCCGCGGGCCGCTCTCGCGCGAAAAATTTGATCTCGTGTACACCACGGGTTTGTACGATTATCTCGACGACCGCATCGCCTCTAAACTCACGGAACGCATGTTCGAGATGCTCAACCCCGGCGGGCGATTGCTGATCGCCAACTTCATGCCCGGCGTCTGGATTTGCGCGTACATGGAGGCGTTCATGGATTGGAAACTGCTGTACCGAACGCCCGAGCAGATGATCGACCTGACCGTGGTTATCCCGGCAAATCAGGTGCGGGATATGCACACGTTTATCGAGGAGAATTCCAATATCGTGTTCCTGGACATGACCAAGGCGTAAGGAATTTTTAATTCGTCTCCTGAGTTGTGGGCGTGACGATCATCGGGCCGTTTTGCACTTGCATGTGCAAACCGGAGGTGTCGATTCGCAGGGCATTGTCCATGCGAAGGCCGGTGCCTGCGGTGAAATTGCAATTCGTGAAGCTGACATCGGTGATCGGGCCGTCTTTTAATCCATGTATGATCCCGCCGGTCCGCGCCGTGCCGGTGAAATTCTCGAGGTGAATGTCGCGCATGACCGTCAGCGTTTTTGCAGGCGGCAGAATCGGTGGAACCATGCGCCATTCATCGTTGAATTCAAACGCCTGCCAGACATTATTGAGCGTGATGTCGCGGAAGGTGATGTTCTCGACGAATCCGCCGCGGCTGGGCTGGGATTTGAATCTCGCCGCCGCATCGGTGCCGTTGTAGACACATCGTTCGACCACGACATTGCGAACCCCCCCGCTGACTTCCGATCCCATCGTGATTCCCCCGCCGACGCCGATGGTGCAGTCGCTGATGGTAATGTCCTCCGATGGTCGGTTGACGCGCAACCCATCTGCATCCTTCCCGCTTTTGATGGCGATGTCATCGTCGTTGCATGCGATGTCGCAGTGTGAAATATGCACGTCCTTGCTTGAATCGACATCAATGCCATCGGAGCTGGGAATGCGCGCCACCGCGCGGATGTTGAGATTATCCGCCTCGACGTTCTGGCTGTAGAGAATGTGCAGACACCAGACTGCCTGTTTTTGCAAATGCAGATCGGCGATGCGCACGCCGTCGCAATTGCTGAAACAGATCATCCGTGGCCGGCCGATTATGTTTCGCGCGATGGGATTAGTCGAGGGCATAGTTGTGGCGAGATTTCCGCCTGCTCCCGTCGGTCGAGTACCCGCGCCAAACCTCCCGCGCCGGCCGCCGAAACCGCGAGTCATCCAAATATCCCCCTGCCCGTCGATCATTCCCGTGCCATCGACGACGACATTGTTCATGTGATCGAAATTGAGAAACGCGCTGGTCCATCGCCGTTCGACGCCTTCCCATCGCGTGTTGATCTGCGGATAGTCCGAGGGATTGGTGCTGGCCAGGAGCACGCCTTTTTCTTCGACATGCAGATTCACGCCTTGTTTGAAGAAGAGCGCGCCGGTGAGAAATTTCCCTTCGGGGACATCCAGCGTTCCGCCGCCGCTTGCCGCGATGCGATCGATCAACGCCTGAATGGCCGGCGTGTTGAGCGTATGCCCATCGCCCAGCGCGCCGTATTTGCTGATGTCATAGACCTGGTTGGACGGCCCCGCCGCCGTTATGAACAACAGACCGAGCAAACCCAGACCCAGGCTGCACGATTTAAATTTCATTTTGGCATCCTTCCTCCGCATGAAAGGATGTGCAGTAGTCATATCAGAAACCGCAGGATATATCACTTGGGCCGGTATTATCGGACCCATCGCCTTTTCGTCGCGGGGCACGGCAAAATTTCTCGCGGCCGAATCGCTCACGCGCGCCCCCCTCTGTCCGTGTCGATACTCAACAGTAGTAGCAGTAACAAATCGGCTCGGGCATTGGCCTGCGCCGGTCCAGGGAGATTCAAGGCACAATTGCAATGGTATCCATTCCCAGGTCCATTGATTCGGTCGATCTCGCCAAGGCATACGCCGAGTTCGATGCCTCCCTGCGCGTCCGCCAGACGAAAGTCATTTCGGTTATGGCGCTCACGCTGGTGCCGGCGTGTATCGGACTCGATTACCTCGTTTATCCCCAATACCTCCGGCAGATTTTCATGTCGCGCATGCTCAGCGATGTGGCGACGCTGCCGTGGTTTTTGATGCTGTTCACCTCGTTCGGCAGACGGCATATCAAGGTGCTGTGCAATTTGCCGCCGATGATGCCGGCGATCGCCATCACGTGGATGATTTATGCCACGGAGGGAATGCAATCGCCGTATTACGCGGGGCTGAACATTGTGATGGTCGCGGTGGTGCTTTTGATTCCGTTCACGCTGTCGGAGGCGGGAATATTTTGCGGGTTTATCATTTTGTTCTACGCCGCCGCCTGCGCGCTGCATGTTTGGTATCCCCCGGCCGGACTCGCGGCAAAGATAGATCGCCATGTGCTCTTCAACAACCTGTATTTTCTGGGCATGACGATGGTGCTGTCGCTCACCAGCGCTCATTTCA
Organism: Tepidisphaeraceae bacterium; assembly: GCA_049515255.1. GTDB lineage: Bacteria > Planctomycetota > Phycisphaerae > Tepidisphaerales > Tepidisphaeraceae > JBEKUH01. The sequence continues at coordinate 18,462 of JBEKUH010000059.1, forward strand.
GCTCGATTCGGCGATTCAAGGAATTCAGCCTGCGTCACGAATTGGATGTCAACAACAAAGAACTTGTCGCCACCCTGAAAAAATTGCAGGAAACAGAAGTGCAATTGGTGCAGAGCGAAAAGATGAACGCACTGGGCAAACTTTCCGCTGGTCTCCTGCACGAAATCAACAACCCGTTGAATTTCACGTTCATGGCCCTTCAGGTGGCACAGGGGGAAGTCGGCGACAATCCAGCCGCGCGCGAAACGCTTGCGGATATCAGCCAGGGCATGGAACGCATCCGCAGCGTGATCTCCGATCTTCGCGCTTTCGCATATCCCACGCGTGTCGAGGACGCCCAGGAATTCCGGCTGGAAGAAGCGATCGAATCGGCCATCCGCCTGACCGCGCACGAATTGAACGGTATCACCATCGAACGTCGCGGGACCGATTGTGCCGTCTGTGCCGCCAAGACGCAGATCGTGCATGTGCTGATGAATCTGCTCGTGAATTCGTCGCATGCGCTGCGGAGCAAGCCGCTGGATCGGCCGATGAAGATCGCCATTTCCGCCGAGACCCGCGAGGGACGAGTCTTCGTATCTGTCCAGGACAACGGCGTGGGCGTTCCGCCGGAATTGCTGCCGCGGCTTCTCGATCCCTTCTTCACCACCAAGGGCCCCGAGGAAGGCACGGGACTTGGCCTGAGCATTTGTGACACCATCGTCAAAAATCATAACGGCCAGATCACCATCGAGAGCGAAGTCGGGCAGTGGACGAGAGTCGATTTCGATTTGCCCCTGCCACAGGCGCCCGCTAAAGCTTTTGCCAAAGAGTCCGCGTCCGAATTCTCCAACCAGTTGCAACCCGCATGAAAACAAACAGTGAAAAACCCGACCGCATCGTGCTCTACGTCGATGACGAGGAGCAGGCTTTGAAATATTTCCGCAAGGCGCTGGATCCGAATTTCAATGTCGCCACCGCCGTCAATGCCAAGGAAGCCATGGCCCTGCTGGAGGCGGACCCATCCAAATTTGGCGTGGTGATTTCCGACCAGCGAATGCCGGGCGAATCCGGCGTGGAGTTTCTCGGTCGAATCAGGCAACAATGGCCGAACATCGTGCGCATTCTGGTGACGGCATATGCCGACTTCAACGTCGCCGTGGATGCCGTGAATTCCGGGTCGATTTACAAATATCTGCACAAACCCGTGGATTTTCCGCTGCTCCGCAAGACGCTCACCGAGGCGATGGAATTGTTCCAATCTAAATCGCAGCAGGAGACGCTGGTGCGCGAGAAGCTGAGCGCGCTGCAGCGAATGGTGGTGATCGATCGGGTGCGAAGTCTGGCGGCTTTGGCCGGTGGGTTGTCGCATCATCTTCGCAACTCCATGACCGCGATGAATTGTTTTCTGGAAGAGAAGCAATCCGGCGCGCCGGCCGCGCCGAGTTCCAGGCCGGGCGGCGATCCGTTTCTGGATCAGCTTTGGGAAATCGCCCGAACGGAACGACAGGGATTGTTGAACATTGTCGAAAGTGTCGAGAAGGGCGTGGTGGAGCCGACCTGTCAACCCACCGGCAAAATCGAACTGGCCTCGCTGATTGAGCGAAGCATTGGATTCCTGAACGATGAAGCCGGAGATGCCAAGCCAACCGTGACCGTCGCCGCGGGCAAGGATGAATTGCTGGTTGATGAGACCAAGATGGCCCAGGCCATCGCCGCCCTCCTGAAACATGCGCTTCTCGTCGGCAAAAATTGTCCGCTGGCTATTGAAGCGATCGGAGGCGTGCAACACTGGAGCGCATCCTCTGCGAGGATTTCCATCCGCGCCAGCGGCGCGCCGTGGAGCGATCGAGATGTCTCCTCGCTCTTCACGCCCTTCGCATTTCCCGACAACAGCCCCCGCCATCTTGGCATGGAGCCCCTGGCGGCATTTTTTATCGTATATCAACACGGCGGCGATGTGCTCGTGCACACGCAGCCGCCGCAGGGACCAGGCTTTGAGCTGATTCTCCCGCTGAATCCGGCGGATGTGCGAAGACCTGAGGTTGGCAAGGACATGATGAATCTCGCTTTTTCGCCGGAGCTGGTGGGCCGATGATGGGAACTTGCGACGACCCGTTATTGGACTGTGACGAAAGTCAAAGCCGTGTGCTGCGAACGCCGACATGAACTTCGAGGGACCGCGCTGGCATCGTGAACCGCCAGTTACTGAGACGTGATTGTTATGGCCAAGATTCTGATAGTTGAAGATGAGATTCATCTGCGCCAACTGATGCGCCACGCCCTCTCGCGGGATGGGCATGAGGTGATGGCCGCGGAGAACGGCATCGCCGCCATGATGGCGATGGAAGTGTGCCTTCCGGACCTGGTGATCACGGACGTCGCCATGCCGGAGATGGACGGGGTCAGCCTGCTTCAGACGATGCGCGACACGCCGGAGTGGTCGCACATTCCGGTCCTGCTCATGTCCGCATTCGTGACGCCCGAGCAGCTCACCCACATCCGCAAACTCGAAGGCGCCATTTCGCTGTCGAAGGCAAATTTCTCGATCAAAGACCTGCGCGCGAAAATCGCCGAACAACTCGTACAAATCGGCATCCCCTGCGAAACGAACTAAATCAGAGTTTCCACCACGGAGACACGGAGAGAAAAACAAATCAAAACTAGCCACCGATGCGCACCGATTAGCACCGATGAAAGAAATTGAATTCATCCGTTTTTTTATCGGTGCCAATCGGTGGCTAATTCTTTCCCTCCGTGCTCTCCGTGTCACCGTGGTGGAATTTGCATTTCGATCATTCAAAAACCCGCTCGAAGACTCATCGTGCAGGCTGCGTTGTTGGATTCTCACGCCCGCCGCGCCGGCCTTCCTGAATGGGCGGGAGCGGATCATTCGGGAGTTGGTCGGCGCACATTTCCAGAATCTCGATGTCCTGGAGCGATGATTGGGCCGTCACGTTGGTGCTGACCATCGGGGCTTCGTCGATCGGATTGAGGACATCGGGAACATCGACCGCATGCGTGGGCCATTCTCCCGCGCGCGCGGCCAGGCCTCGGATGGCTCGTTTTGCAAACGCGGGATTCTTGGTGATGTAGTACGCATACGCCGCCAGACGTGGAGCGCCCTGGCTATTATTGCCGCCGAGTTCGCCGACCATAGATGCATCGGCCCCTTCGTCGCCGGTGGTCCTGTCCTTGTTCAAAATGTCGGCCGGCGCCGTTCCGAGCCGGCAATATTGCGACCACATTTTGTTCCACTCGTCGCTGTTGAGCAGGCTGCCCAATTCAAACGCCACTTCCGCCCCGCCCTGGATGGTCGCCAAATTGTACGCGCCAGGTTCGTCGTCGAGTTCGTAGAGTTTGCCGGTGTTGTAATCGTATCCCATCACCAGATTTTTCCCGGTGCGCATCCAGAACGGCATGGCATACATCGAATCAACGCCGGCCATGATTTTGTCGCGCCACTTCGTGTCGCCAGTGCGTTCCCATTCGGTCATCCAATCGCCGGCAAATGCGAGCCAATCGGGACCGAATCGGATTCGTCCGGGATATTTCTTTTCCGCTTCGGTGATCGGCTGGGCTTTTCGCATCGGATCGAGTTTGGATGCGACTTCATCCACATTCGCCTCAACGTGCATGATGTCGCCGAGGCGTTCATCGGTGGTGAGATAGTAATAGAATCGCGCATGGGCCGACTGGCTGATGCGCGCTTCCTTGGCGCTGTCGCCCCAATGGCTGACATTGTGCCGGGAGCCCAGGCCCTCGAACGGGCCCATGTGATACGTGTCCACTTCGCTGGTCGCGCGGATCATCGCCTCGGCCATGCGGAAAACATCGGCCCGGCCGGTGCGGATGTAGCTGTACCACATCCACAGCACGCTGCCGAGTTCGCTGTTGTCCCACGCAAATCCGCCGATGTCGTAGCGCCATTCGTGACGGGTGGGATCATACGTGTGTCGCACATCGCCGTAATTCCAGAAACCGTACCAGTGCTGCTGGTCGATGGATTCCTTGTAATAATTCAGCGCATCGGCCAGACGATCTTCGACATCTTTTTTCAGCGGCGTGGAACTATCGGGCAAACTCCAGATGCCGAAGACGCCCGTCGAATGCAGATAATCCGGCGTCGTCACCAAAAGGGGCGGAGCGCTGTTGACCGCGGCCATCTTGGCGGTTTCGGCGCGCGTGGGTGTGTCGCTGGTGGGGAAGAGCATCAACTCGCTGGTGCGGCCGACGCCGTAGGGTGTTGCGAAAGCGGGCTCGTAATCTTCGTAGCTGCCGCCGGTATTCACGTTGCCGTGGCCGTGCGTGTCGTAGTGCCGCATATCCATTCCCGGCGCATCGGGCGACCAGAGCCACGCGTGGACCTGGGCCGCATCCGACAAACCGTTTTCCACTTCCAGAGATGATGGATACATCTGCCAGAAATTTTTCACGCCGAGTCCCAGGCCGCCGGTCACATCGCCGATGAAAACCAGTCCCGCCGCACGCTGGCCCTCGGCTACCGCCACCCAGGAACTTTTGGGATTGGTGCGTTTGATGATCGTGAACCCGTCGGAGTTGGGCTGGACGAGTTTGAAGGCATCCCACTCTGCATTTTCGCCCGGTGTTTGCGGATCGGGAAGTCGCTGGCCGTCAATTTGATTCGCTTCCTCCCGACTGAAGGCGCCGGGGCTGTTACCACGGCCGGCCGGGACCAAAAGCTGCAATGGCTCGGCCCACACGCCGCCGTTGCTGTTGGCGAAACGGACGTGGCGATTCTGGCTTTTCTCGCGCATCGGGACATCAAACACGACGCCCAGGCCGCGGATGAAATCCTTGTCCTGATCGCCGTCGAAAATGATCGTGTGAACCAATCGAATCGGTTCGTCTCCGGCAAAGAAGTAGAGCCGCACGATGAACGGCAACCATTCGCGGCTGCCGCTTTCGGATTTGTGAACGCCTTCGATTTTGATCACCGCGCGCACCGGGCCGTTTTGTTCGACTGTCACTTTTTGAACTTCGCTGAGAAATCGCTCGCGCGGGGGTGGATTGAGATCATCCGTTTGTGGGCCGTTTTGGAGAATGCATTCCAGATGCCCGTTGCGAGCGACATCTTTTCCGTCGATGGTGAGTGAGTCGAGGAAATTCTGGCCGGACTTAGAAATATGGCATTGGATTTTTCCGGTGTCGATGTCAACGGCATCGGATGATTCGGTGACTTTCACGACATCACCCTCGGGCGATGCCGGCGGACCGGCGACGACTTGCAATGGACCGGCGACATCCGGCCCGCCGACGGTTGCGAATCCCGTCCACTTGATCGATCCATCCGGCCAGTACGCCAAGGTCCAGGCCTGGAGCGGCAACGATTTTCCGTCGCCGGTCTTGAGGGAAAAGGTTTGATCCTTGGCAACCGCGCCGCGCGGCCAGGGGACGCCCCAGCTAATTCCGCTGGCGACGCTCGGTGGCGCGCCGTCGAGCCAATGAACATCCGCCGTCGTATCGGCGGGCAAGGCCGTGGCAATAAACAGGATGACAGCGCAAGCCAGAGAGACACAAAGTGAGGCACGAGCCGGCATATATCCTCCGCCAGGGACGCGCCGGCCTGCCGCAATCAGGCGTGCGTCGCCAGAGTTGTTGAGAGGATCAAAGCGTAACGAAATCGCAATCGGTTTGCTATCCCGGTTTCGCAGGGCGTGGATGGGATGACAAGGTGACAAGGTGAGGGGGTGACAAGGTGATGGAATACAAAAGGCGCTTCGTGCGCGCAATCGTTTAGCCGCGACCCGCAGGGGAGCGCGTGCGGATGCCACCGAGCAACGCGCTCCCCTTCGGGTCGCGGCTAAACAATTCTGCTATCCACGTTCATCTTTTCATCGGCGTTGCCGAGTCTTTTTTCTTCCCATCATTCCATCTCTTTCTCTCGAACCAATTCGCTTTGCGGCCTATCAACGGGACCGTCGCGAGCCCTGCGTACAGAATCTCGCATGGCTCCTGTGGACCACGCGACGTGGAGCTTTAGCGATGCATACAACGATGCACGCAGGTGGCCCCAGTGACATCCCCGTGTCGCCCGAACACATTCACAGGCGGACG
>JBEKUH010000060.1:0-24015 GCA_049515255.1 Tepidisphaeraceae bacterium
GATCCATCGCTGATTCGCAGCATGGCAGTCGTCGCGCCGCCGGTGCTCGGAGTCCACGTGAGCTGATCGCCGTCGAGTTTGAAATCCTTGTTCGAATCGGCCAGCTGCAGCGTGGAATTCGCATCCCGTCTCTTCAGCGTCAGCACCGTGCTTTGGCCAACGTTGGCGGTGCGGTTCCCCGATACATCCACCGACAAGAACGGCTCATCGGGTAGATTCAGCACGCTTTCGGGAATCACGGCAATGCGCGACCGTTCGGCAACCAGAAAACTTTGGCTTTGCGGATCTTCCAGGATGGCTCGCTTGAATTGCCGCACTTCATCGCCGACTTCCTGCTGAACCGGGTTGGTCAGATTGCCGCGATTTTGCCAGTCCGGGATTTTGAAATCCGCCACGGGCTTGAGCGTGTCGGCGGAAATTGCCTCCAACTGCGGGCCGTTGCTGGTGAGCATGACGGGTCTGTCTTTCGGAAAAAATAGCGGCGCGGATTTGACCCGATCGTGGTGGTCCATCTGCGGGTCGAACAGGTTCAAGCCCAGCGCGACGAACTGTCCATTCGGATCGATCACCGGGACTCCCGTTCCGTTGCGCGCGTACGCCAGGCGGGTGAGATTTGGAGTTGCAGTGTCGCCGGACAGCATCCACAGCGTCGTCCCGTTTCCGGACTGGTCCGGCCGTTGCGTGAAGCTATAGATCAAATGCCCGTCCGGCGAGGCGGCGATCTGATCAAATCCTATCGTCGGCCCGGTTTCCGCTGGCATCACCGGTCCCAGATCCTTTCCCGTCTTCAAATCCACCTGTCCCAGCGTGCGCGACTGCGTGGTGTAAAACGCCACTGGCGCATCGGCCGCCACCGCCAGGCGCAGCGGGATGTCGTCGCCCAGTTGAATCGTTGTGGTGACGGCCGGATTGGCGGCGTCGATCTCGTACAGAGACCGATCGCCGGCGCACAGGACGAGAAACTTCTCGGCATTACCGATCTTTTTGCATGCTAACCCGCATGGTGTTTCGCCGATTTTGACATCGATTTCGCCCTCGCCGTGCCGCGCGGCAAACGCCGAATAGACGCGCAACATCGCTTGGGAAGGCAGAATGGTCGCGAGATTCCCCGTCGCCGGATCCACGGCGAACTCCACCCCTGAGTGCGGCAAGATGAATGTCCCGGCCGTCGGCGCAGTGGTCTGGCTAAAACCGGCCGCACAGACAAGCGCCGCCAGCATGAAACCCGCAAGATGGATGACCCGCATGTCGCCTCCCCGGCAATCGTACTTCTGTTATCCTGGATTTCCCAGTTGGACTCCAGTCGGGCTTTTGCCGACGATGGTCGTGAACAAATTTGTGCATTTTAACCTTCGCACACGCCGCATCAAGAGTTTTCCCCGCATCGACCGCCCTTGTCGTCGCTTCCTTAGGTGTATTTACGGCGGTTTTAGACCGTTCGATGGCGTTCGTCGGCGCGACGTTGGCAGACCGATGCTCTGACCGGCGTCGAGTTCGAAGTTTTCTGCACGTGCAGAGGTTATGTCGGGGCTGCGGCCTGCAGCCGAAGACGCTTGATGCGCCGCAGGATCGCGGCGAACGGTGCAAATATAACAGGATGGAAACAGCCTGAATTATGGCCTCAAACGCTAGGTGTCATTTCCGGCTCGCCGGCGCGTTCGCGGAGGGCGTCCATTTTCTCGCGGACTTCCTGGGCGATGCGGGTGTTGGGAAAATCGCTGATGATCTCGTCGCCCAGGCGGATGGCTTCGTTCCATTTGCGTTCCTGCACCGCCAGGGCAAAGCGGGTGCGCAGGGATTCGCGTTTTTCCTTGAAGACATTGCGGGCGACTTCAGCCATCGAATCGGCCTCGGCGGGCGTGAGGTACAAATCCAGGCGTTTGAGAATCTCGATGCTGCCGTCCACATCGTGCCGATCCACCGCTTCCTGCCAACTGTCGCGGAGCTGTTGTTTGCGCATCTGCCGGCGGTTTTCGATCTCCTCGGGCAGTTTGCGAATCTGTTCATCATTGGGATATTTTTCGATCAGGATTTGGGCTTCTTGAACCGCAAGGCCCCAGTTTTCGGCTTTGATCTGCCGATCCACCGGGCCGAGCAGTTCGGTGTATTGGCGACGGAAGACTTCGTCTCGATGTGCACTGATCTCGGAACGAACGCGATCGGCCTCCTGCTTGTAGCCGAACGATTGCTCGATGTCGTTGGCCAATTGCAGGGCGGCTTCCCAATCCCGCCGGCTCATTTCCTCGCTGAGCGCGCGGCGCACAGCTTCGAGGTCCTTGACGCGGAATGCAACGGATTTAGCGCGGTCACTGAGAAGTTGCTGTTCGCTGATGAGGGTGAGAAGAGTTGTGAGATTCTGTAATCGCTCTTCGAGGCCGCGCATGGCCGCATAATGCCGTCGCTCTTCAGAAGCATGTGCGGCGCCGCGATCCAAGGCGATTGGCAACGTGATCAGAATCGCCAGCAATCCCAAACAACCCGCGCCTAGAAGGGCGGCTCCGGTCAGGTAGATGGGCATGGCTCCGGACTGGCGCAGCATTTCCGCGCCGCCGAACACGGCGATCAGCGATGCGACCACCGCTACCACATACAGCCACATGAAACTCTGACTTTTATTGGCGTCCACGGCGACCTCAGGACAAAGAGTTGTTGCCGGACAAAAAGACTTGACTGGCGACTGCCAACCGCCACCTAAAGCCTATCGCAATGGGCGGTTGCAAGTCAACGGTGAACCAACGCAAAATTCGACGCACTCAGGATTTGCTCCCGACCGAAACCGGTTCCTGCGGAACATGATTCTGGGCATTTTCATGGGCGGCCTGCTCCCGTTCATGCAAAAGCCGGCTACGCTCGCCGCCGACTATGGTCAGCATGCTCCAAGCGCAAAAAACGCCGCCAAATATCAAATACCACATCATCCATGGCCTGCATCGGTCAAACGGCGGCCTGGGATTTACCTTTGTGTCTGAGAACCGCAAAAAACCCCCCGTCATGGTAGGCCGTGGGCGCGGGGGTGGGTAGTACGGGGAGCATTGCCTCGCATTGCGTCATCTCTATTTCCGGATGCCGGTCGACCAAGCGGGCGATCAAATCATGGTTTTCCTCCGGCCAGATGCTACAGGTGCTATAAATCATCGTTCCTCCGTTCGCCAGCCGAGGCAGGGTGTCTTCCAGAATGCGCTCCTGAAGCTGAACCAGCGATTGGATTGCCTTGGCGTCCTGGTTGTATCGGGCCTCGGGACGCCGCGAGAGAACCCCGCTGTTGCTGCATGGAACATCGACCAGAATTCGGTCAAATTCGCCGGGCGGAAGGTCAGAGGTGCGGGGCGTCTGAAAGACCTGAATGTTGTTCAACTGCCGCCGCTCGATCAAATTCCGCAAGGCCCGGCAGCGATACTCGGCCGGATCAACCGCGAAGAGTTCCCCGCTTCCTTCCAGCCGCTCGGCCATTTGAATCGTCTTGGTTCCCAGCCCAGCGCAACGATCCATGACCCGATGCCCCGGTCGGACATCAAGATAATCGACGACGCGCGCTGATGACGCATCCTGAACCTGCCCGATTCCCTCTTCCGCCCAGCGTGCAAAATCCGCGCGCATCGCGCCCTCGACGACGAAAATCCCCGGCCGCTCGTGTGGCGTGACAGTAATTGACGGCCCACTCAGCGCCGGGAGATCGGCCCCGGGAAATAGCCGCAATAGCGTCGGCGGCTGGGCGTTATCGTGCCGGCAGAAATCCAAAGCGCGCTCGGGGCCGAGCAAGCCGCTCAATTTGTCGAAAAGTTCCAGCGGATGCGACAGCGCGACGCGGGCATATTCCCGAGGCTCGCTCGCCGCATCCGGCAGCGGGGCGGGCGGCTGGCGTGTGGCGTTTCGCAAAACGGCATTTACGAAGCCGGCAGCGCGCGGGCGGCCGAAGCGCTTCGCCTGATTCACCGCTTCGTTCACCGCCGGGGCAGGCGGAATCCCCTCCAGAAATCCAAGCTGATACAACCCGATCACCATGATCTTCTTCACCAGCGGTTCGACGTGCTCAACTTCCTGGCCAGAGAAGTGCGCCAATTGATGTTCCAGCAGAAACAGGTTTTTGATCACGCCGATGGTGATTTGTTCGGACAACCCGCGATCGCGAGGGTCGGCGGGAGGCCGATGGTGGCCGGCATGCAAACAATGTTCCGGCCAGCCGGGCAGCCGCCGGCGGTCCAGCTCCAGCAAAGCCCAGTCGCGCGCATTCATTTGATGAACTCCCCGTTCAAGCAAGGGATTCTAATTTCATCCCTGCCATCCAGGGATGCCCGCGTTGAAAGTCCGCCAGCGGCATGGGGCGTTTCCCCTCCGGTTGCAATTCCAGAACCCGGATGGAATGGTTCCCGTCACCGACGCAGATATCACCGGGAAGTGTAATCTCTCCGGGATTCCAGCGGCAACCTTCTCCTTCACACGCCGCCGCTCGCACCAACGTCACCCGGCATTTTTCCTGCCCCCCGGCGTCCAGAATCCTTACATGGCAGCCCGGCCAGGGATACATTCCGCGAATCTGCTGGTCGATCTGATCGGCCGAGTTTTGCCAATTAATGTGGGTTGATAGCCGACTTAATTTGGGCGCAAGTGTAGCCAGGGATTCATCTTGGGCGATTTCTTTGGCGGAGCCGGATTCCAGATCGCGGATGACCGAAAGAACCAGCGGCGCGCCATCGGTGGCAAGACGATCGTGCAATTCGCCGGCGGTTTCAGTCGGGCCGATGGGGAATTGCGACTGGGCGAGGATGTTTCCTGCATCCATTTTCGTTGCCAGGCGGATCACACTATTTCCCGTGACCGTTTCGCCGCTGAGAATGGCCCAGTTGATTGGAGCTGCGCCGCGAAATTTGGGGAGGCGCGAGGCGTGGAGGTTGACGCTGGAAAATCTGGCATGATTCACCGCAGCGGGGGCGATTTTCTGGCCGAACGCAATGACGATCATCAAATCGGCGGGGGGAAGGTTCTCGGCATTGAGATCGGCGGTTCGAACGAGCGGAATCGAATGCTCCAGCGCGAATGCCCCAATCGGTGTCGGCGATAATTTTCGGCCACGCCCGGCGGGGCGGTCGGGCTGCGTGTAAACCGTGACGATCTCATGCCCCGCGTGCAGAATCTCCCGCAACGTGGGCAATCCGAATTCGCCGCTGCCGGTAAAGATAATTCGCAAAGGACTCCCTAATTGGCGGGAACGGGGCTATTTTTTCTTCCGCTTCTGGTCATCTGGTGGATTCTCCTCATCCCACTTCTCTTCCAATTCCTTAAGCGTTTTCTTGGCTTCCATTTTGGCGGTTGGGCCCATGCGGTCGAGGATCAGTGTGCCGTTGAGATGGTCGAATTCGTGTTGCCAAATGCGGGGGAGATATCCACTGTCGGCCAGCTCGATGACGTTGCCCTGCAAATCCTTGGCACGGAGACGAACCGCCTTGGCGCGGAGGATGTCCGCTTTGATTCCAGGCAGGCTCAGGCATCCTTCCTCGGCGGATTCTTCACCCTCGGCGTCGTAAAGTTCCGGATTGACGTAAACCCGATCATCCTCCGGCTTGCCGGTGGGATTGGCGACGAATAGTCGGATATTCATTCCCACCTGCGGCGCCGCCAGCCCGACGCCGCCGGCTTCGCGCATCAACTCGAACATCCGGCTGGCCAGTGCCGCCAGATTGGCGTCAAACCGCTCCACCGGCGCGCTGATGCGCTTCAAACGTGGGTCTGGATAACTGACGATTTTGAGCAGCGTATAATCAGCCATCAGCGTTTTTGCTCGATATTCAAGCGCATTGGGCGTAATATCTTACATTATTCGATTGGTTGACAGGTGCAATAGATTCCGTTTAGATTGCGCAAGTTGTTTCACATTATGTATCTAATGCTGTTACGTTGAAGAAAAACCACCAGAACGCTCCCTTCTCCAAGGGCCTGGGCAAGACTTGAGGAACAGCGACGTGTCGGAAATTCCAGAGGGATATCGTGAAGTACCCCCAGAAGATCGCGCCAAAGCGGTGGTCTTCTTCGAGCGCGGCAAGACCGTCGCCGCCACGGGCAATTACGATTATGCTGTCGAAATGTTTATGCAGGGGTTGAACCTCGACCCCGATTCCGTCCAAGCCCACCAGGAACTCCGCGACATCTCCCTGAAACGAAAAGCCAGCGGCGGAAAAGCTTCCGGAATGTGGGGACGCCTACTCAAGCGCTCGGCCGGCGACGACAAGGGAAATATGCTCACCGCCGAAAAGCTCCTGGCCAATGATCCGGGCAACACCGATCACATGCAGGCGATGCTGCAAAGCGCATTAGACGCCGGATTTTTCGATACCGTATTGTGGCTCGGCCCGATTTTCCAAAAAGCCAACGCCGACGACAAGAAACCCGATTTCAATAAGTTCATTGTTCTACGGGATGTCTACAAACGACTTAAACTTTGGGCACTGGCCTCCGATGCATGCAATTATGCCCTGCGAATCCGCCCGGACGATATGGAATTATCGACCGAGGTGAAGAATCTGGGCGCGATGGACACCATGGAAAACGCCGGCTACGCGCGCGGCGGCAGTTTCCGTGATCAAGTCCGCGACAAAGACAAGCAAAACCGCCTGATGATTGGCGACAAAGACTATGCCGACATGGATTCCATGGCCCTGGTCATCGCTGCCGCTGAGCAGGAATTTAAAGCCGACCCCAACGATCTGGCCAAGGCGGTCAAGCTCATCGAGGCCTGGGAAAAGACCGAAGACCCCGAGATGGAGAACAAAGCCATCGAACTGCTCCAGGAAAAATTCGACCAGACCAAGCAGTTCCGCTTCCGCCAGCGCATCGGCCAGATCAACATGAAACAGATGTCCCGGATGGAGCGCAACAAGCGCGCCGCTCTGGCCGCCGATCCGCGAAACGTGGAATTGCAAAAGGATTACACCGAGTTCCGCCTGGAGCAACTCGAATTTGAATTGAAGGAATTCGAGTTGGCCTCCGAGGCATATCCCACCGACATGCGCTTGAAATTCGAGATCGGCCGGCGACTGCAAATGCTGCACCGATATTCCGATGCGATCCCGGTCCTGCAGGTGGCGCGGAACGATCCAAAGTATCGCGTGGAGGCTGGTCTCCTGTTGGGAATGTGCTTTTACGATGCCAAATATCTGGACGAAGCGGATGAAACGTTTGCCGGGATCATCAAGGATTATCCTGTGCAGGGGGATGTGAGATCCAAGGAATTGTTCTATTGGCGCGGCCGCACGCTGGAAGAAAAGACAGACAAAGCGGGCGCCATCGGATTGTACAGCAAGGTGGCCCAGATGGATTTCAACTACCGCGATGTCCAGAACCGCATCAAGCGACTGCGAACTGACGTGGGTCCCAAGCCGACTTAAAGGCGAAAACGTACACACCGCCTTCCTTTACAAATCCCCCCAATTCCATACACTTCCAAGCCCTTGCCGGCCCGGTGGGTTCGGCGTGCCGACCCTTGGGTTCGGCGGTTTTTTTTGAATTGAATTTGGAGATCATCCGTGGCCCATTCACTGTCGGCTAAAAAGAGGATTCGTCAGAACATCAAACGCCGCGCCCGAAATCGCGCGCGCAAGGAATTGCTCAAGGACCAGACCAAAAGTTTTCTCACGACGCTGACCGGCAGCGATTGGGCCAAGGCAGAGGAGGAACTCCGCAAGACCGCGTCGCGCCTGGACAAGGTGGCGGCCAAGCACGCCATCCACAAAAACACCGCGGCGCGCAAACGAAGCCGGCTGACCTTGCGATTGAATGCCGCAAAAGCCGCTGGCTCGAAGGGCACTGCAACGGCCGCGAAGTGATAAGAAATTGGGTTTAGGGTTTGGGGTATAGAGTTTAGGGTCAAATGCGGGAAATGATTTCGCATCTTCACCCTAAACCCCAGACCCTAAACCCAATACCCTTCTCCCGTCGCGCATCAACCGCATGAACGTAAAACATCACCGGTAATTAACATGCCCGACGCCAACGTGATGGAACAGATCGTCTCGCTCTGCAAGCGGCGGGGATTCGTTTATCCAGCCAGCGAAATCTACGGCGGCATCAACGGCTTCTGGGATTACGGCCCGCTCGGTGTCCTGCTCAAAAATAACATCCGAGACTGGTGGTGGCGCTGCATGGTCGAAGCGCCGCCAATCGGACCGGATGGGCATCCGATCGAAATGGTGGGGATCGACACGGCGATTATTCAGCATCCGAAAACATGGATTGCTTCTGGGCACGCCACTGGCTTTAATGATCCGGCAAGAAAATGCACAAAGTGCGGGCACATTGTTCGCGCTGATCATCTTTGGGATATCTTGGTGACTAGCTCCAAATGGTTTGATTCCCTCCTGCAGGAATTCACGCCGGGCAGCGGCCAGATAGATACGCCCCGGATGCTCAAGTGGGCCAGAGGCCCCGGCAAGAAACTCGCGCCGAATCTTGCGCTGGTCCGGAATCCGGAGGTCACACTCAGCTTTCTCGCCACCAGGGTCAACGGACAGCCTACAGCGCCTCCGGATGTCATTGAAATTATGCGATATGCGGCGACGGAACAATTGCACGCGACGGGCTTGCAGGATCCATGCCCGCTCTGTGGCGCGCCAATGGGGGAACCGCAGGCCTTCAAACTCATGTTCGAGACATGGGCTGGTCTCACGCAGACGGATGAAAACAAGGTCTATCTCCGCCCCGAAACCGCTCAAGGCATCTTCCTCAATTTCAAAAACATCATCGACACCACGCGAGTCAAGATTCCATTCGGCGTTGCCCAGGTCGGCAAGAGTTTTCGCAATGAAGTGACTCCCCGAAATTTCATCTTCCGCTCGCGTGAATTTGAGCAGATGGAAATGGAATGGTTCTGTCATCCCGATGAGGCCCGGACCTGGTACGAATTCTGGAAATCCGAGCGATTGAAATGGTGGCTCTCGCTGGGAGTTGCCGAATCCAATCTCCGATTGCGAGATCACGAGAAAGACGAGTTGAGCCATTATTCCAAGATGACGGTGGACATCGAATACAAATATCCATTCACCGCTCCGGATTTCGGCGAGCTCGAGGGGATCGCCCATCGTGGCGAATTCGATCTCACCCAGCATTCCAAACATTCCGGCCAGCGGCTGGATTATTTCGATCAGGAATTGCAACTGAAATTAAAAGAGCAGGGCGTTGCCGAGGACGAGGTGAAGGCCCGCAGCCGATATGTGCCCAACGTCATCGAGCCGGCCAGCGGGCTGACCCGCGCGGTGCTGGTGCTGCTGTGCGAAGCGTTCACGCCGGACGAAGCGCGGCCGAGCAAGATGTTCATGAAGTTCAAACCACAATTCGCCCCTGTGAAACTGGGCATTTTCCCGCTGGTAAACAAAGATGGAATGCCCGAGGTCGCCGAAAAGCTTTATCTCGATCTGCGGGCGAATTACACCTGTGAATTCGACGCCAAGCAATCCATCGGCAAGCGCTACGCCCGGATGGACGAGATCGGCACGCCATTCTGCCTGACCGTCGATGGTCAAACGCTGCAGGACCAAACCATCACCGTTCGCTCGCGCGATTCCATGAGCCAGGAGCGGATCGCGCTGGACAAGGTGCGGGAATACCTGGCCACTCGGCTGAAATGAATCGGGTTTCGGGGTTCGGGTATCGGGTTTCGGGTGAAGACAAGGGGAACGATGCATTTGCATTTTACCCGAAACCCCAAGCCCGAAAGCCGATACCCGATTTTTCGCATCTGGTCTTTGCCGCCAATGTCCCTTATCCTGTCGGCACATGTCTGGGCAGTTAGACATTCTGGCGCTTGAGCCGTTTTATGGCGGGGTGCGAAAGACGATGATGGAGACGATTTTTCGTCTCAGCCGTCATCGCTGGACGCTCTTCAAACTCCCCCCGCGCCGAATCGAGCGCCGCCTGACCGCCGCCGCCCACTGGTTCGCCGAGCAACTCTCGCGCCACTGGGTCGGCAAGGTGGACGTGCTCTTCACCAGCGAGGCGATGAATCTGGCCGATCTGATCCGCCTGATGCCCATGCTCTCCAAAAAACCATCCGTTGTTTATTTCCACAGTAACGAACTTCCCGATCCCGGCCAATTCGATTCCACCGGGCCACATGAACTGGTGAATCTCAGCACCGCCCAGGCCGCCACGGAAATATGGTTCAACAGCGATTTCCACATCCAGAATTTCGCCTACCGCGCCGCCGGCAGGGTGCAGTTGCATCCGGAACTCACCAGCCGAAATCCGCTGCCCGAGATGTTGTCCAAAAGCTATCTGATGCCGCCGCCGGTGGATTTGGCGATGGTCCAGCAGATCGCGGCCGCCCATCCCATCGAACGCCAAAAACGCGCCATCTTCGTCGAGACCCGCGACGCCGATGTGGAAATGATCAATTACGCCCTCAAAACCCTGCAGGACCGCGGCGAGAAATTCGAGCTTCTGGTCGTCGGCCCACTGGACGAATTACGCCCCGAATTTCCCCGCACGCAAATTTCCGAATCGGATGAAACCGCCCAAATCCAGGCGATGCTCCGCGCCGGAGTCTTCCTCAGCGCCCGCCAGTGGGTGCCGGTGGATTTCTATTTCATCCGCGCCGTGGCAGCAGGGTGCTGGCCAATCCTTCCGCCGCTGGGCGTTTATCCCGAAGTCATTCCGCAGACTCTGCACGAATGCTGTCTCTACGAATACAACCCCGAAAGCCTGGCCAGCCGAATCCAGGACGCCTGGCACATGTACGACTTCGCCGAGCACTCCGAAAAATTCATGACGGCAATTCATCCCTACGAGGCGGTCACCGCGTGCAAGGCGATGGATGATCGCCTGGCGCGCCTGATGGGCGGGCCGCATGGGAATTCGTGAATTGGCGCGGAATTTACGCAGCAACGACCTGTGATTGCGATCGCGGAGGCGGGACAGGCTCGCCAAGCTCGCGAAGCGTTTGGATATGACCGTGAATGGCCTCGCGAATGGATTCGATGGCCTCGTCGCGGGTACTTCCTGTGGAAACGCAGCCGGGGAGATCGGGTACATACACGCTGAACGTACCGTCGTCGGCTGGTTCGATGATGACGATGTATTTTAGCGAGTCCACGAGACTATTTTAGTCCAGCCTGGCGAAGAATGGAACGCAATGTTCCCGGCGGGATGTCGTGTGATAGTTTTCCTCCGGAAGGAACCGTTACGAGACCCGGCTTGGCCGGATGCTTAAAATGAAAGTGGCTGCCCGTCGTGCGGATGTGTTGCCAGCCATCTTCATTCAGCATTTTGATCAGGTCTCGATATTTCATAGTTTCAATTTGAATCGATCCAGCGGGCGGAGTGATTTTACATTTTAATTCCCGCCCCGCCACGTCCCATAATCTGTGTTATGTTAAGTTCCACAAAGGAGTTACGAATTCCTCTGGGCATCGGAAAACCGGGCAAAATCAGGCCGCATGGCAATGCAGTACGATCACTGGTGTTGGACATCTGCCGTCAGGAAAGCCAACCCCCGCCGGACATGAGCATTCTGCCGCCGGATTCATCCGCTCGAGACTGAACCCTAATTCAAAATCGGATTCCCCGACGGCGTTTGCGTCGGGCCGTTCATCTTCAATCCCGTGATCTTCAGGACGTAGGCGTATTTGCACGGAGCTTGGGCGGGCAACGTGACGGTCAATCCCGAAGCATCCTGCGTGAAATTCAAATTCCCGTCGGAGCCGAGCATTGTGACGGTGTCGATTTTTCCCTCCGGCGCGACGCCTGTGGCCAGGGATTTGATCGTTGCCGTCGCACCCGGCCATTGGCCCAGGATAATCGCATAGAGATTCTGATCCTTCACCGTGAACCGAATATTCTGCCCGCCGGCGCCGCGCTGGTTTCCTTCGGCAAATGTCGTCCAGTTGTGCGTGCCGTAAATGGCTTCGCCGTTGACATTCAGCCACGCGCCGATGGCCAGCATGGCATCCTGTTGGTTTTGTGGGATGGTTCCATCCGCCATCGGCGAGATGTTCATCAGCAGGTTGCCATTTTTGCTGACGGTGTCGGCCAGCTTGGAGATTTCTGTTCCGGGGCTGGCGACGGTCATTCCGGTGGTGTAGCCCCAGGTGCTTCCCAGGGGATCATCCACTTCCCATTCGCCGGTGCGGATTCCGGAGGGGGATCGGGCACCGATTTTCTCGAAGTCGATGATCGAGCCGATGGTGTCCAGGTTGTTTCCGCCCGGCGCGTACGCGGCTTTCTTGGTGCTGATGGAAACTTCTTTTCCCCATTGCAGGGCGCGGTTGTAATAGTACGCCGCCACCCACAATTTCAGCGGGTCGAGATAGCGGATATCCACGCCGTTGTCGAAATAAATCAGGTCGGGCTGATATTTGTCGATCAGATCTTCATTTCGCTGCACCCAGTTGACGAGAAATTTCTGACAGGCCGCGTCGCTGCGGTCGGCGACCAGATAAAAATCCTCCCATTTCGGATCAAAGATATCCGCGTTCTTCGCCTTCAGATCGGCATATTCAGCCCCGGAAAGATGAACGAACTGAAACGCCTCGATGCCGTGGTTTGAAACGCCGAACTTCAATCCCTGTGCCCGCACGGCCTTGGCCAGATCGCCGATGAGATCGCGGTGCGGTCCCATCGCCACTGCATTGTACGGATTGTATTTGCTGTCCCAGAGGGAAAAATTGTCGTGATGCTGGGCTGTGGGAATCACATATTTCGCCCCGGAATCTTTGAACAATTTCGCCCACGCATCGGGGTCCCACTTGGCGGCGGTGAACATCGGAATGAAATCCTTGTACCCGAATTTCTCCGGCGGTCCGAAGTTGGCGGTGTGCCATTCGAGCCCAGCCCCGTACATAAATTGCTTGTACCACTCATTGTGATGGGCCGGCACCGAATACAAACCCCAATGCATGAAGATTCCGAATTTGGCATCATTGAACCAGGATGGCACTTTGTAATTCGCCTTGAGAGAATCCCAATCGGGCTTGAACGGGCCATCGGGAATTTGATCGGGAATCGCGGCATAAGCGGCATCGACCACTTCCTTGCGCGTCTGCGGGGCCATGTCGTAACCATCGCCGCCTGTGTCGTTCCCGCCCGCCGCCATCGGGTTGGGCGTCGCCGCGCGTCGGGTGGTCTGGGCATGGCAACGGACCGATGCGACGGCAATAAAAATGGTGATTAGAGCGATGGATAACTTCCAGCGAGACAACGGGCGCATCGGAATCTCCGGTTGGTTCAAGGCAGGCTTCTCCACCGCAACGGAAATCATAATCAAGCCGAGCACAAACTCAATGCCGCCGCCGCCCCGCCGAATCCGCTGGCGATGGCGATGCTGTGATGGATCGAAATTTGTCGCGGGATTGAATCGATTCTGACGCGCGAGGTCGGAATCGGGTCGATTGTTTGAGCATTCGGCGGAACGATCCCTTCGCTGTGGCATAAGCAATTGATCACGACTGACACAAGCCCCGACGCCCCCAGACTGTGACCGAGCGATCCCTTGTGGGAATACAGTGACGGCGGCGATTGCTCCGGAATCATCGCCTCGATGGCGGACAACTCGACGGGATCATTAATTTCCGTTCCGGTGCCGTGGGCGTGGATCAAATCAACCGGCCGGCCATCGATGACTTGATGCAGCAATCTTCGCAATGTGCGACCCGTCGGATCGGATGAGGTGATGGTCAACGCGTCGCCGCCGAGGGCAAATCGATTGATTCGCGCCAGTTTGTTTTCGGCCGCTTCAGCCGATTCCAGGCAAACTGCGGCGGCCGCTTCGCTCATCAGAAATCCACATCGTTGGCGATCAAACGGTCGGCAGCCGTGGCCCTCCTGCGCGATCACGCCCAATCGCTGGAAACTGGAAATAAACATCGGGTGCACGGACGCCTCAGTGGCTACAACCAAAACCCGATCTGCCTGTCCGGTCTGAATCCACATCGCGCCCCAGATCAGCGCCTGCAATCCGCTGGCGCACGCGGCAGAAATCGTCGTGCGCGGGCCAACGATGAAGAAATGTTCTGACAAAGCGGACGATATCTCCCCGAGTCCGGATTCCGTTGTGGAAACCTGGGCCAACCATTCGCAGATCGCCCCTTTGCTCGTGCCAACTACGAGTCCGGTGCGGAAATCACGAGCAATATCTGATCCCCACCCCGCATTTTCCATCGCCTCGCGCGCCGCCATCTTCGCCATTGCCAGCGCGCGAGGCCGTTCGATGCCGGAGACTTTGGCATGATCCACGATACACCGCCCCGCCAGAAGCGCCTGCCAATTCGATGGAACATCCGCGCCCATTGGTGTGATCAATCCGAGACCCGTGATGACCGGCATGGCGAGCATTTTCTACGGCCGGCTCCACTGCCGCTCGAGGTCCACGATCTCGCATCGCCGCGCGACTTCCTTCCGCATCTTGAAATGGCCCAGGACGATATTCTTGGCGATCGGCGTGTTCACCACGTCATCAATCGTCAGCCCCGTGTATTCCAGCAGCGACAACATCATTCGCCGAGCCTGAATCACTTCCGCGGCGACGGGCCCGGATTCCCGCAGGTGCGGCACTCGACCGAAAGAAAATGGATTCAAGCGGGACATCAACTCTCCGGTTTCTCGAAAGGTTTTGGCTGCGGTGGCGGGGAATGGCCGGTGATCGCCGCGAGGATGCGATCCACATGCACATGGCAGTTTTCGATGAAGACGGTGTAGCGATCCTGCGTCCCCCCCGCCGCCGTGCCGGCGACGAAAATGCCGGGAATGTTGGTCTCCATCGTGGCCCGGTTGAAGACGGGTAGCTGGCTGGGCCCGTTCAGTTCCACCCCGGCCATGGCGAAGAGGCTCATATCCGCGACATATCCGACGAGCAATAGCACAACATCGGCCGAGACTTCTTTGATGCTTCCATCTCCAGCGCGGAGCAGCACGTGATCCGCTCGAATCTCCACCGGTTGGGTGTTGAAATGAGCGGCGATTTTTCCCGATTGAACGAATTCGTTGAATTCCGGCCAAAGCCAGTATTTGATCCGCTCGGAATCGATCTTCGGCCGCCAATAGCTGATGGCGACATTCGCCCCCGCGTGGTGGCAACGCAGCGCGGCTTCGACTGCGGAATTTTTGCCGCCGACAATCAGCAGCTTGCGGCGGAAGTATTGATGCGGGTCCCGGAAATAATGATCGACCTGCGGCAAATCCTCGCCGGGGATATCCAGACGCCGCGGCCGCTCCGTGCCGCCAGTGGCCAGGACGATGTTCCGAAACAGGTAACGCCGGGTTTCGCCCCCCCGCTTCGTTTGCAGGATGAATTTCTCGCCCTCGCGCCGAATTGACTCCACCGGCTCGAACGTGTTGATCTGTAAATCGAATTGCTGCATTACCGAACGGAGATACGCCAGATATTGCTCGCGCGTCGCCTTGGATTGATCCGGCGTGGCCAGCGGAACACCGGCAATAGCGATCCGTTCATTGGAACTGAAAAATCGCGTCGCCGGCGCGAACCAGGAAATGGTGTGTCCAATCTGCCGGGCGTCGAAATGCAGATAGGAAATCCCCGCCTTCTTCAGCGCCACGGCCAATTCAATTCCAATCGGCCCGGCGCCTACGATCGCGATGTCAGCGGAAGCTTGATGCATCTAATGCATCATAGCCGGTCGGGGGAAGAGAGTGGGAGAGGGGACGAGTGGGAGAAAAAGGCAATTCCATTTCTTTCCCCCACTCTCCCGCTCTCCCACTCTCCTCGGCATCCTCAATGGTGGAATAGCCCGTTGAGCAGGTTCCCCGGATTCAGCGGTTGTTGCTGCTGCTGCGACGGCTGTGTGGTCCCTAAATTACCCAGGCCGACAGCATTAAGCGCGGCCTGTTTGGCGGCGTCGGCGGCGAGCTGCTTGAGATCAATCGACACCTGCGGATGATCCATGTTCCCCTTCATCACCGCGACATAATACTGCGGCAGCCATTGGCGGATGTTGCCGGGGATGGCGCGTTCGAACAGCACTCTCGGAATCGACATCTGCATCGGCATGAACTGCTTGGTCTGCAACCCCACTTTGCCCCAGGCGCGCAGCGGCGCGTTGCCGTTGAGCATGAGGGTGGAATCCTCGGTGATCACCCCTTGGGCCAGTTGCACGTCGCCGTTGTTAATCTCCGCGCTGAGAGACGTATTCCAACCCGGCAACAGCGCCAGCAACGGGCTGCCCATTTGCAATTTGCTGATGGAGTATTGTATTTCCGCCACGCCAGGATTCTTGGGAGTTTGCTCATCAACGAGCGCGGACATCGGCACGGTCTGCATTTTCAAAACTTTCAAGTTTACCTGACCATTGGCACTGCTTGCGCCCAGGAACAGCGGGTTGTTCAACAGTTTTCCAAACATCGTTTTGGCCAGCGCGGGATTGAGGGAAATATTGGTGAGAATCGGCGCGGGATTATTGGGCGCGGCGGCAGGGATCGAGGTGAGCATATCATCGCTGGTGAGATCGGAGACGATAATCGGCACCGTGATCGTTCCGCTATTGCATTGCGCGGCCTTGGGCGCGTTTTGTCCATCCGGCAGGTCGGCATATTTCGTGTAGAAAATTCCATCCTTGAGCGCGAATGGCAGCTCGAAGTTGTCGATCGTGATGCCGTTGGTGGAAATGTGCCCGATGCCCAGCGCGCCCGAGGCGACGACCGTCGCGATCGCGCGATTGAACGGCTGGAATGCGGGATAGCTGCCATCCACCTTGATGACTTCGTGCTTCACCCCGCTGGTTTCCAGATCGGAAACCTTCGCTAACTGGTCCGGAGGAACGAGCGGTTTGATGATCTCCCAGAGCTTGGCGGAATCGTAATCGGCCGTCACGACGATCCCTTTGATTTCCCGTTTGACCTGAAGATCGTTGACCGTTCCACTTACCGTCACCGACAGAGCCCCGCTGCTCTTGAGGGCGAACAAAACGGGGTGGGCTGGATCGATGGAAACGCTGTCAGTCCCCATGTCGAACGTCAGCGGATTGTTGATATCAACTTCCTTCTCCTGGAAGACAACGCTCGGGGCGGCGGCTGGAGGATTGCCGCTAGTTCCCGGAACTGGGGGCATGCTATCGACTTCAAAATCCTTAACCCACCCTCCACCGGTCAATACAATTGCACGACTCCCCGGCGCCTGCTGAATCGGCTCATCCAAATGGTATTCGCCCTTGTATGGATACGTACCCGTGGGGACATTTGCGACCATTTCCGCCAATCGAGCCGCCGGTTGAATCTGGCCATCAAAAGTGACGCCGCCGGTCACCGATCCTTTTGTCATGAGGTCATCGAATCCAGTCACGATAATCGGCTGCTTGTTGTACAACTGAATCGAGGCGATTCCGCCGTTGACCGACATCGCGCTGAGGGTGAACTTGGCAAGCTGATTCATAATCGGCGCATCCGGCGCGGCGTTTGGATCGGTGTCGAGACTCGCGACGGCCTGGATATTGATGTCACCCGGCCAGGTCCGCGTTCGGGAGCCGCGCGACACCTGCAGGCCCTGAATTGTCAGGGCCGAAAGAGTAGCAGTGGTGGTGTTCTGGCTGCGCGCGACGTGGGCCTTGAACGTGAGGTCGCCAGCCCCAATGACCAGTGGCGTTTGATCCGGCGATGGCGGCGAGAGAAATCCCACAAACACATCCAGCCGGCGCATATTGGCATTGTCGATCTCAATGTCGGCGGATTGCAGTTTGTCGAAGATTCCAGTCGGCACGAGCACGCCGTTGGCGCCTTTTCGGGCGAGAAGGATGTTGGCGTTGGAGATGTTGATATTTTTGCCGAAGGAGGATTCGACATTGAGCATGGCATCGCTGATGGCGCTCATGTCCTGCGAAAGCGTGCCGCCGGTGACGATGTGAATGGTTTCGTTGCTCATCAGCGCAACCGCCTGGCCGGTGGTCGCAGGCGGATAGACCGTGATCTGATTGATCGTGACATCCATCTTGGCGCTCGTCGCGCCGTCGGCCCCGGGCCCGAATTGAATATTCCCGCTGGCCTTGCCGCTGGTCAGGCGATTCAATGTTGCCATCTGATCCGGCGGCAGAACCAGCGAAGCAAACTGCAACAGCGGCGGCAGATCGGCGTTGAGCAGATTGATATCACCTGTGGCACTGATTCCGGTTGGGCCCAGCGTTGCGACCAGCGAATGCGCGGGATCAAGCTGAATGCTCAATTGATCGCCCAGCGCCAGCGACAGGGACTGAAGTTGCAGACTCAGTTGATTCGGCCCCTGCTCCACCTGCGCTGACGCGGTGGCGGTAAGATTCTCATTGGTGATGGCGGTCGGCTGGCCATCCTTTGTCAATGTGAGATTGCTGATGCCCGCGGTCAGCGGCTGGGTAATCGTCAGCTTTTTGTCCAAATATGACGCGGCCAGTTGCGCGCTGAATTGGCCCGAGGTTATTCGCATCGATCCATCCGCGAGTTGCTGAACCAGGGATGGCTGCGTTGTCGCCGGCGACGGAGGCATGACAACGGCCAATACCGGCAGAATCTGATTTTGAAGTTTCGTCAGATCACCCGTGCATTTATCCAGGGATATCGACTGGGCCGCGACTTGCGTCGGGGAAACCGTCAGATCGCTGGCCAATTCCGCGGCGAAAGTCGGCTGGGCCGCATCGCCAACCGTGGCCGTGATTGTCAGCCCTTTCAACGTCGTAATTTTCGTGTCCGGATTCACTGACCCATTGCCCGACACGGTCACATCCAGCGACTCGAGGTGAAGTTGTTGCATCTTCCCGGAGGCATCCGCCATGGAGACATCCGTCGGGTCGATGTGCAGTGTCAGGGGTTGCTCGAATCCGAACCCGGAGGGATCAAATTTCCCTTTGCCGGTGAGAATGAGTTTTCCATTGACGACGCGGGGCAGGTCGTTGCGTTTGAGAACAAACGCCACCGCCCCGCCGAATTCGTTTTGCAGTTGCGCCAGGTCGATGGTGCCGCGGTTGATGGCGAATGCGGGAAGAGTGAATCCGAAGGGACCGTCAAGATTCACATCAGCATCGGCGTCAAAATCAATCGCCGGGGATTGGGCGGTGATTTTGAGATTACGAATATCCTGCACGAACTTCACGGATGTATGATCGAGATCGCAGGCGATCGCGCCGTTGAAGTTGGGCTGCTCGATCGACTGGGCTGAACTGCCCAGGCCGGAGATCTTGAGATCGTTCACCTTGGCGTTGGCGGCCACATGGACGACGCTCTGTTGAGCGGTGGGATCGCCATCAGTCTCGGCATGAAACGCCACTGCGCCGCTCATGGTGACATGCTGTCCCTTGGGAACCTGCATCAGCGCATCGAGATCGATCAACTGCGAAACCTGCTGCTGGAGCGCGCTAAAGTCGATGGCCCCGTCGAAGGATGTCTTGCCAAGTTCTTCGCCGCCGCCCTTGAGATTGAAGAATCCGCTATTGATGGAAACACTGGGCTGATGGAAGCCGGGCTTGTCGCCGCCTTGGGCGGTGATGCCGACGACGCTATCGATATTATCCAGATGCACTGGCTGGCCGTTGTTGGTGCCGGCAAAATCGGTGATGTGGTTCTGGGCGTCAATCACAGCTTTGCCATCGCCAATAGTGACGGTGGTTGCCGAGGCGAAGCGCCCGTTGCTCAGCGTGACACCGGGGATCAGATGCACGGTGTTACGGAGTTGATTGACGAAATTGGCCGCGTCGATGTCGACGCTGACCTGGATAACACCGGCACCTGGCACATTTATGGCAACCGTCGGGGCGCTCGGGTTTACAAAGGTCTGCCCAATCGCCTGCAACAACGCCTGCGTCTGCAAAAGTGTGTCCCGGCTGGCATCCACATGCAAATCGACGAGGTCCGGCTTACCGTTGGTGGCGTAGCTGGCTGTGATCGGAATGTCGACTTTAACAGATTGCCCTGCCAGTGCCGCGTTTAATTCCACCGCTAACTGCTGGCATTGCACCGTATCCAAATGCAGCGGGCCGCCCCCGAGGGTCGGTGAATCGATAGTGATCTTTCCAGTCGCCGCGATGTTGTTCAGCGTGTCCACATCGACCTTGATCTCCCCATCGAGCTTGCCCCCCAGCGACATATCGAGACTTGCGTACGGCTTAAGCATCGGCTGAAGCGCCGAGAGATCGCCGGTCACATCAATCGTTTGGCTGGCGCCGAGATGATCGATATCCACGAGATTGTCGCGAATGGCCGAGATGGTGCCGGTAATGCGGACATTGCTGAAATCGTGGTTCATCAGCAATGTGTGGATGCTGATGGTGTCTTCGATGGGTTTGTTGATATCCGGAATGTGCACGTCAACATTGATGCCATCCGCGGCCGCCGTGCCGCCCTTCAGATCATCCTCGAATGTCCCGCTGGCGTTGCGGATGTGCAGCGATCCCGTGACATTCGGCAATTTGGACGGCGGACTATTGCTCGGCGGTGACGGCTTGATGAGCCGCAGCAAATTAATTTCGCCATCCGGCAATCGCTTGAGATTCACATCCGCATTGACGATTTGCGAATCGCCCAGATCGATATTCATCGACGCGGCTTTGATGAGCGAAATCGGCAGATCAATTTGCCCGATCTGGGCCAGATAGGAATTGTCCCGCAAATCCATCAGGCTGACGCCTGACAGATGAATCCCGCTCGTCCAGCCGATCGACCAATCCTTAATCTCTAATTTCCCCTGCACCAGATTGTTGTTGATCTGACTGACGACGATGTCCTTCACCATCCCCGTGCTGGCAATGGTGGGAATCAGCAGAACAAGCAGAATCAGCAAAACGACCAGAACGCCGAGAATTTTGAGAATAATCCGGCGTTTTTTCTTCTTTGGCTTGCCATCGGGCGCGGGACTCGCAGGGCCCAATCCACCCGGCGGATTGGCGCCGGGATCATTGGGTCGTTGGTTTGCGGAGTCGAAGGAAGAGGAATTTTCTTGCGTCATCGTGATCTTTCCCGAGCTTTCAATTTTTCATCGGCAGCACCGCAACCCGCGTCATGCCTGGACGATCCAGAAATGTCTGGGCTGCAACTGGCGCATTGGCGCTGGTGGCAGACGCGGTGTTGGTGGTTGCAGGAGCCGATCCGACGAATCCCGTCGAGGTTTGATAAGTAAACGACTGAAATCGCAACAGCGTCGAAAATTGCGGGTTGATGTTCAGCGTCACGTATTTCCGATCTTGCGAGACCACCGCCTGTTGCACATCCAATTCCTCGCCTGTGGTGGCGTAGCCGACCTCAGCCGTGGCAGCGGTAGCGCCCGGATACACAAATGGGACCGACGGCGTTTGGGCGATAGCGAAGGCGCTCAATCCCAACACCGTCAGACCGGCGGCAGCGCTCCGCATGAATTTCGTCAACATCACGACGTGCTCCTTTTCGACGACATCAGGTTGCCATGATATGTATGATGCGGTTGCAAGCCAACGGTTAGGGGGTTAACTTTCGTATGCTTCGAGCCGATAAACTCTCCGAGATTGCGCCCGGCTCGTTTTCTTTTCGGAGCGTTTTGAATGGAAACAGGCAAAAAAGCCCTCATTACCGGAATCACTGGCCAGGACGGCTCGTATCTGGCCGAGTTCCTCTTGGCCAAGGGATACATCGTTCATGGCATCGTTCGCCGCAGCAGTTCGTTCAATACCGATCGTATTGAACATCTGTACCGCGACCCGCACATTCCCAACACGAAATTGTTCCTTCATTACGGCGATCTCGTCGATGGCATGGGATTGCGCGAAATCCTCACCCGCGTCCGGCCAGATGAGATTTACAATCTTGGCGCCCAGTCGCATGTGAAGGTCAGCTTCGATCAACCGGTTTATACCGTCGCTACCGATGCGCTGGGAACGATGAACCTTTTGGAAGCCATCCGCGACACAGGGTTGCCCATCCGATTTTACCAGGCATCCAGCAGCGAGATGTATGGGAAAGTCGTCGAGCGCCCCCAGACGGAAAAGACGCCGTTTTATCCCCGCTCGCCCTACGCCTGTGCCAAGGTTTACAGCTACTGGCAAACCCTGAATTACCGGGAGAGCTACGGCATCTACGCCTGCAACGGCATTCTCTTCAATCACGAAAGCCCCCGCCGCGGCGAAACTTTCGTGACCCGCAAAATCACCCGTGCCGCCACCCGTATCAAGGAAGGATTGCAAGCCAAGCTGTACCTGGGCAATCTCGATTCCAAGCGCGACTGGGGATTTGCCGGCGATTATGTCGAAGCCATGTGGCTGATGCTCCAGCAGGAGAAGGCTGAGGATTTCGTCATCGCCACGGGAGAAACTCGTAGCGTCAAGGAATTTCTCGAAGAAGTCTTCGGGCATCTCGGCATGGATTGGCAAAAGCACGTCGAGCAGGACAAACGCTACTTCCGCCCCGCTGAGGTGGACTTTCTCCTCGGCGACGCCAGCAAGGCCAAGCGCGTTCTGGGTTGGACGCCGAAGGTCACGTTCAAGGGCCTGGCTAAAATGATGACGGAAGCGGACTGGAAATTGGCCAAGCGCGAAAAAATGATGGCCGAGCAAGACAAGAAGATTTCTGAATCGTAACTCAGCTTGGAAAGGGCATGAGCATTTCAAAAACCGATCGGCTGGTGATCACGGGCGGGGCCGGATTTCTGGGAACCGCGGTGCAGCGCCTGCTGCGCCAGCGCGGATACCAGAATATTTTCGTCCCCCGCCGAAAGGATTTCGATCTCACCCACGAGGCGGATACCAAGCGGCTCTACGAGCAGGAAAGGCCCGATGTCGTCCTGCATCTCGCCGCAGAAGTCGGCGGGATCGGCGCTAATCGCGACAACCCTGGCCGATTCTTCTTCGCCAACATGGCGATGGGCCTGCACCTCATCGAGCAGGCCCGTGTCAACAAGATCAAGAAATTCGTCCAGACCGGCACCATTTGTGCCTACCCAAAATTCACCCCAGTCCCCTTCCGCGAAAGCGAACTGTGGAATGGTTATCCCGAGGAAACCAACGCCCCCTACGGCATCGCCAAGAAAGCGCTGCTGGTCATGTGCCAATCCTATCGCCAGCAATACGGCCTCAATGCGATCTATCTGTTGCCGGTAAATCTCTACGGCCCCGGCGATAATTTCGATCTGCACAGCAGCCATGTGATTCCCGCCCTGATCCGCAAATGCATCGAAGCCCGCCAGCGCGGCGACCGCCAGATCGACGCCTGGGGCACCGGATCGGCCAGCCGGGAATTTCTCTACGTCGATGATTGTGCCCGCGGCCTGGTCACGGCGATGGAGCAATACGATTCCCCCGAGCCGGTCAACCTCGGCAGCGGCCGCGAGATCACCATCAAAGCCCTCACCGAATTGATCGCCCGTCTCTCAAGATTCGAAGGCAAAATCGTCTGGGACCCCACCAAGCCCGACGGCCAGCCCCGCCGTTGCTTGGATGTCACCCGCGCCCGGGAAACAATGGGATTTGTCGCCGAGACGAGCCTCGAAGATGGATTGGCCAAGACGATCAAATGGTTTGAAGATCAGCACGGGGTGGTAACGGAGCGCCATTTTGGAGCGCGTACGGAGGACAAGGTGACAAGGTGAGGGGGTGACAAGGTGAAGGAAAAAACCTTGGCTGCCTGGTTTTTGTCACCTTGTCACCCCCTCACCTTGTCACCTTGTCACCTTGTCACCGTGTCATCCCTCCTCCCCTCATCCCTTCTTCCTCACGTCCGTCGCATAGAGCCCGCGCTCGCACCCGATCACAAAATGTTCCACGCAGGTCTTCAGGTCTTCCCAGCGCTGACGGATGTTGTCGGCTTCCTGCAGGTCGATCTTGGAGTCGTCCTCGAAAGATTCGGTGACCGTGTGCAGCAGGTCGCTGAATTCGCGGACCATCGTGCGCGTCTCGCCGAAGATGCTCTCCTCGCGGCTCTTTTGCACGTCCGGCGCGGGATTGGAGACGTAAAACCCGCCGGCCTCGTTGCAAATCCAGCGGATGAGATGAATGTCGCGGGTCTTCTGATAGAGCTCGCGCACCCGGTCCAACGGGGTCTTCGCGCCGGATTGATCGGGATCATCATGCTCAGCCGGCGGCTCGCACCATTTGTAAACCAGGG
>JBEKUH010000061.1:0-23280 GCA_049515255.1 Tepidisphaeraceae bacterium
TCTTCCAATCCACATTCATTGTGAGCCTCCTTGCAATGGCTCACAGTATGACAAGCTTTTCCCGCCAGCGCTACCGAACGAGCGCCGAACTGCGCGCGAAAATCAATTGGAATCCGTATTAGCCACCGATGAGACACCGATTGGCACCGATAAAAAATGATGATCAACAAGCCATCCTCTTCCATCGGTGCTCATCAGTGCCCCATCGGTGGCTAAGTTTTTCTTCCGTTTAGGAAATGAATTTTAAGAATTTAAGCAATCGCCCGCACGCGCCCGTCGCCATGACCAGACGATTTTCCCCAGATTCCTGGAATTGTCCCGCCGCAATCGGGGCAGACGCCGGTTTCGCCCAAGCGGTTTTCCACCACCAGAAATCCGTGCCGGCGAATCAGCGTCGAATTGCAGTGATGGCAGCGCGTGTTCTCGCCGTCCTTCACCTGGCCCGGCAGATTGCCCGGATAAATATATTTCAGCCCGGCCTGATTTCCGATCTCCACGATCGCCAGCAAATCCGCCGCGGTCGTTCGGCGATATCCATCGGTCATCTTGTAATCCGGATGAAAAGCCGTCACGTGCCAGGGCATCAACGGATCGACGGACGCGAGAAATTCGGTCATGCGTTTGAGATCCTCATGATCATCGCTGAACCCCGGCACGACCAGCGTGACGATTTCCACCCAGAATCCGCGCTCCTTGAGCATGCGGATGGTCTGCGTCACATTTTCCATCACGCCGCCGAGTTCGCGGTAATGTTTTGGGTCGAAGGTTTTCAGATCGACTTTGTATGCGTCCACGTACGGCCGAATAAATTCCAGCGCCTGCAGCGTGCCGTTGCCGTTGGAGATGAACGCGCACTTGAGCCCGCGCGGTTTGGCTTCCTTGAACACCTCAACCGCCCACTCCTGCGTGATCAGCGGCTCGTTGTAGCTGGAGGCGATCACCGGCGCGCGGTTTTGGATGGCGATATCCACGAGTTGTTTCGGATTGGTCAATTTCGCCTGGGCCATCGACTTGGGATCGCGCAGCATTTGGCTGGTCACCCAGTTCTGGCAATATCCGCAGTGGTAATCGCAGCCGAGCATGCCGAAGGTCAGGGCGTCGCTGCCGGGCAGACAATGGAAGAACGGCTTTTTCTCGATCGGATCACACGCCAAAACGCCGACATATCCCGCCGGCACGCGCAGCACGCCGTTATCATTAAATCGCACCCGGCAAACGCCGTCTTTGCCCGGTTGGATCAGACACCGATGCCCACACGCAAAACATCGCACCCCCCCGTTGGCCCCGTGCTCAATCAACGCCTCCGCCGCCGGCATGGAAAACTGATGCAACTGATCGCGCATCGAACGCAGCTTCTCTTTGTCCTGAATGATTTGCAGGGAAGGCATAAGCGACTCCATCATAATCATTGGCGGATGCGGAGGGTATTTCCAGGACAAGAAGTTGAACCACGAATATTTGAATTGGGCGGAAGAATATTTTTATCGGTTACGATGAATGCGCCGACGAACGTGCTCTGGCTCGAATATGGACACGCCTCTCCGCTTCGAAACCCATTGGCTTGCCCGGTGACTTTCGCGGCGGCATTTTCGATGGGACGAGGGGGAGAGAGTTTCCCGCCTGTGGCGGCGGGATGCGAAGGAGTTTCGCGCTCAGGCGCGACCTCAACCGTCCAATGCAGCCCCGCTTGTCCGACCTCGCCTCGCAGATTTCCAAGTATCGCTACGGGCGCATCCAAGCGGAGGTCGGACTTGGGGCGTGAAGGACGGTTGAGGGTCGCGCCAGAGCGCGAAATTCCGCTGCATCGGTCGCCGAAGGCGAGAACTCAACTCCGTCATTTCCAGACGGATCGCCCGACCGTCGCCGGGCAAGCCAGCGGGTTTCGAAACGGCGGCGTGTGTCCATATTCGAGCCAGCGCCTGCTCGTCGGCGCAGAAACCGTAACCGATAAAAATATTCTTCCGCCGAAATCCAACCTTCGTGGTTCAATCCTCTTCGAAATTAGAATGCCTCAAACCGGGAGTCAGAAATGAACCCGATGGATTTGATCAAACTTCGCTGGAATTTCTCGGAAATAGCGGATCGTTTTCAATTGGTGCTGCAAACCGCGGAAGAGGAATTGCGATTGGAGCAGGCGGTTTACGGCCTGGATGCTCGAGATGAGCGACAATTGCAGTCGCTGTTGGCCGAGCGATTGGCGAAATTTTATTCCGTCGCGCGCGAGGTGCATTATCCATCCAGCGTTGGCAACAAGCTCACACATCGGATGCGCTGCGATCTTGTGCTCACGCCGCTCGGCCGGCCGTTGCGATTGGATTCGGTTGAGTCCGGATTATTCGATCCCCCCAACCAATCCGGCCCACTCGAGGCGCTGTGGCTCGAAGTGAAAGTCGCCTACCAGTTCCGCGAGGGCGGCGTTCCGCATGGCGGTTACAATGCCCAATGGCGAAGCGCTGTGGTGGAAGACCTCCAAAAAATGGAATCCGAACCGCTCATTCAGGATGCGGGATTGGTGCTGATCGTCTTCAACGAATCGGCCGCGATTTTGCAAAAAGATTTGGATCTTTTCGAGGATGTGCTGGTGCGAAAGGAAGTGGTCGCCGGATTTCGCCAGGTGCGCAGCGTGCCGATTCTTGATCGCATCGGCCACAAAGTCTGCACCGCCGCGCTTTGGCCGACGATTCAGAGGTAGAATTTTCACAATGCCACGTTCCGTTCCCCTCGATCCGCAAACGCTTTTGTCCGCCTACGCACAGGGACTTTTTCCGATGGCGGATCGGCATGGGAATATCAATTGGTACACCGCCGACCCGCGCGGGATTTTGCCGTTGGATGCGGTGCATATTTCCGGGACGCTGCGATCGCTGGTAAAAAAATCGCCGCGCGAGGGGGGATTTGAGATTCGCATCGATCATGATTTTCCGGCGACGATGCGCGGATGTCAGGAAAATCGAGCGGAAGGAACATGGATCAACGAATCGATTGTCGCGGCGTATGTTCGGCTGAATCAGATGGGTTTCGCGCACAGCGTCGAGGCGTGGAAAGACGGCGAGCTCGCCGGCGGATTATATGGTGTCAGCCTCGGCGCGGCGTTCTTCGGGGAAAGCATGTTCCACCGGGTTCGTGACGCCAGCAAAGTTGCGCTGGTGCATCTGGTTCGCCGGCTTAATGATCGCGGATTCGAATTGCTCGACACGCAGGCAACGACATCGCATCTCCGCACCTTCGGCTGCATCGAAATCCCGGCGTCGGAATATCTTCGCCGGCTGGAACTGGCGATGGGGAAACAATGTTCGTTTTGAAGAAATTATTCGGCCACGGACATTTGAAGAATTCGGCCGCCGTCCATTTTCAAATGAATCCCCTGCAGCAGCCGGACGAACTTTTCGGAGTGGGAGACGACAATCACGCCATGCCCTTTCTCGGCGAGCTTTTGGATCAGGTCGGCCAGAGCGGCGATGGTGGAGGCGTCGCAGCCGAGCGTGGGCTCGTCCAGAAAAAACCACGGCGCAGGACAAGCGATCACGGCGGCGAGGGAAACTCGTTTGCGAATGGGAAATGGAAGCGAAAGCGGATTGCGCTGGGCAATGGCCGACAGGCCGAAGGCTTCCATGACCACTTTAGCCCGGGCGGGATTCCTGGCGTCGTTCATTTCCTGAGCAACCGTCGATTCGAAAAGGCCCACGTCGGGGTTTTGCAGATGATACGCCACGGTTTTACCGGGGGTTTTCCAGGGTCGGGCGGTATTTCCATCGAAGAGGATATCGCCGGTGGTGGGCCGCAGGACGCCGCAGAGGATTTTGGCGAACGTGCTTTTGCCGGCGCCGTTGGCGCCCTGGAGCGTGTAGATTTTCCCGGGCGCGAGGGCGAGCGAGAGATCGTGCAGGACATTCTCGCGGCCTTTGTATCCGGCCGAGAGATTGCGGATTTCAATGGCAGGGGCTTTGACCGAATCAGCATTAACGATGGAATCGGGATTGATCGGCGGCGTCGGCGGCGGGCGCGGATTCGATCGCCGAAGCGTGGCGATGTCCACCGGCGCAAGACCCGCGGGCCATTCATTGAGGCGATTGTCGGTGACGATGGCACACTGCGATGGGCCATCAGTTCCCTGGAGAATTTGCAATGTAGTTTGCAGGCGATGGTGATCGAGTTGCTCGAGGGCGCAGTCGATGGCGAGATGCGCGGGCTTGAGCGCCATGCCGCAGGCGACGGTGAGACACGCCTGCTCGCCGCCGGAGAGTTTGGCGGGGTGATGATCGAGCAGGGACGCGATGTCCAGCGCTTCGATCGCGCCGGCGGCGCGGGAATTTTCGACGGACGTGCCGGCATGGAGTTCGATTTCCTGTCGCATGCTGGTGGTCAGGCCGGAGAGAGCGAAATAAACCTCGGGGCCGAGATAAACGCGCCCATCGGCGGCGGCGCGGCAGAATCGGCGGAGAAGATCGGTGCGTCCGGAGAAATTCGGCCCATCAATGGCGAGGATGCGCCGGCCGTCGAGGGCCTCGAGCAACGGATTTGGCGAGGGCTGAGTCATCAGACTATTCCTCGCAGAGGAAACCAATGCACAAGGATCACGACCACTAGCCAGAGAAAGGAAAAGCAGAACGCTGCCACGCCCGCTAGCATCGAAAACGGTTCGGTCTTTTCGCGAGCAGGTAGTTTCTGGACGCGAAGGAGCATTGCGCGTTGTTCCCAAACATCCGCGCGATGGACGGCGGATCTGATTGACCAGACAAAGAGAGGACGCAGGAGGTAGGGGAGTTGTTTGAATCCCGCCCAACGACTTCCACCGAGCATCCCCCGAGCGCGGCGGGCGACGATGATTTGTTCGGCGCGGATTTTGAACTCCGGTTCGACGGCGAAGACGCCGAGGGCCACCACCAATCCTTCGCCGCGCAAGCCCCAGCCGCGCAACGTGGCTGGCAGAAGTTGCGACGGAATCGAGAGCATTGCAAGCTGAAAAGCGCCGCACAATACCGCCAGACGCAAAGAGATCAGAAAGGCGAAGATGACTCCGCCGCGCGGATCGGATCCCATGGGCTTGCCTGGCGGCGCGGCGGCCATCCAGCCCCATACGGCCACCAACATCACGGTCATGGGCAGTTGTACGACCAGAAGGAATTTCAGATACTTCCAGAGTAGCCCATCGGTCGCGAGAAAAAATGCGAGGATGACGATTGCCGCAGCGAGAAATGCCAAGTAGGGATCAATAAACGTGGCGACAACGATAATAATCAAGGCAAGCAATCGGGCCACTGGAGGAACACGAGACATCGACTACTCGCTCAGATTGAAGTTTCGAGCCAGTGTAGGTCCATTGAAGCGAATCAATAGATCGCGAGGAACCGCCCGGATAAGCCACACCGCTAAAAGCGCTTCGAGCGATTTGTCCAGTAAGGCATCGCAGATGAAACCCGAAAGAAATGCCGCCATCCAGAGTGAGTACCCGCGGTGGATGAACCATGCGGTGACGAAGGTAGAGCCGGCTGTCGTCACACCGCCGAATAGCTTCACGGATATGGGCATTGAGATCAGCGCGGAAACGATGCCCAAAATCAGTCCACTCCCGATGGTGCGAGGGATGGTTTTGAACCAACTGACATTCGCCAGGAGGTGGGTAAGGACGGCCATAAATGCGGCCGTGCCGGTGAAGCAGATGATGATGTTGTTGAAGAGCAGGGCCATCATACTGAAGGCCAAAGCAGTCACTATCAATCCAGGAATCAAACCCGCGATGAGAGTCGTGGTGATGATTCCAACACAATCCAAATAAAGCGGTAGTTTAAGCCAAAGCACTATTTGCGCAAGGGCAATATTGAACGCCACTGCCGATGGAATCAATGCGACAACGGCAATACGGGAAGATGCGCCTGGGATTTCATCAGGGTGATCGAT
The DNA here is from genome assembly GCA_049515255.1 of Tepidisphaeraceae bacterium. Classification (GTDB taxonomy): domain Bacteria; phylum Planctomycetota; class Phycisphaerae; order Tepidisphaerales; family Tepidisphaeraceae; genus JBEKUH01. The sequence goes on from JBEKUH010000061.1 coordinate 5,899, forward strand.
TCCCCGTCCATCGTGGATTGCGATAGGCACCCTGCCTTGAGGTGCACACGCCCCGGCGATTGCAACCGCCGCTGCGTAAAGAGTGACGTATCCACCCTTTCCCAAAGCGTTGAAAAAAGTGGCCTGGCGCAGGAAAACGTCAGCCCACATAATGAGCAGAAAAAGAAAGACGGACCCGCCGCAGACGGCGGCCAGAAGTCGCAGCAATTTGGTAGATCCAGCCAATCCACTAGCAACTGCGAGCAACGCCAGGATTGGGATGAGAAACACGACGTATCCGACAGCGCCGCCGGATAGCGAGTTCTGGACAAAACTACCGACCTGAAATCCGAGTATGCGTGCCCCATCAGAAGGTGATGTAAACCAACGTAAGGGAAAGCAGGCGACGATGACCAGACACGCCCAGAATTCAACTCGTTTAATAGCTTCTTTTTTCATTCTAAATGTGACCATCGGTCCGTCTGGCGAATCGACGGCGTGCATTGGCTTGCGGTTAGGATAGCCAAAGACAGCAGTGTTTGAAAGTTCAACTGATTTTCCGGCGTCGAGGACGGCGAAAGACGGCGATGGTGGCGACCAAAAGGCCCAGCGATGCCGGTTCGGGGACGGTGGAGATCGTGAAATCGGCGACAACCGGATAATGATCACTGCCCATCGACTTGTTCATGGCGGCTATAATGTTGGAGACACTCGGATTGCTGCCGTTGATGTCGGCGAACGCCGTGTTGGCACTGTTGGTGACATTTTTGTCATACGGCGTCGAGCCGTTGTTGCCGAAAACGTGTTCGGAATTGGCGACATAATCCAATGCCCCGGCGGAATCGTTCAGCACATTGCTGGTCACAAATTGAAAGTCATCTCGGTAGTCCAGATAGGTGGTATTTTCGGTGAGCAAGTTGTCGTAGGCGGTGGAACTGGGCCAACTGGACTGAGTGGCCCAATTCTCCGAGGCATTGGTGGGATTGAGCGGATCATACGCTTTACCTTGGCCTGAGGAAGTCATTTCCACCATCGACGGATCAGTGCTGGCGTTGACGTTGAAATCGCCGACGTACAGGACGCTGGAGTTGGTAGGAAGCGTGGCTTCGTCCGTGCGCATGAGAGTGGCTTCCTCTTGCTGTGCGGTTTGGTCCGGACCAGTATTGCCGTCGGAAAGCGATTTGGCGTGGGAATCATAAACGTAAAAGATTCCGGTGCTGGTGCCGGTATCAACTTTGGGCTGGAATTCGTAACGGACAACCTGTCGGTATTCGCCATTGGTGGATCCCTCGGGCGTTCCGATGCCGACCGAGGCGATCAGGTTAATCGTGTTTTGATTGTAGATCAGCGCGTTGGGGCCGTTGCCATCGCTGGTGTCGCCGCCCTCTTCAGTCCCCTGATAGGTGCTGTAATTGTAAATGGAGGAACCATAGTACGTGTTCAGATTGCTGACGATCGGGGCGACGGTGGTGGAATTGCTGGTGGTTTCCTGCAAGGCGATGATGTCCGGCAATTGCTGGATGCTGTCGCCGACGTAATCCTCCTCGCCAATGCCCTCCAGAACGGTGGTGATGTAGGGCAGGACGCCCGAGGGTGTCGGACTGCTGACATCGCCCTGGGTGTTGTAGGTGACGATACGGATGGTCTGGGTGGATTGGGCCATCGCGCCCAACGGAACCAACGCAATTAAAGCCATAGACCAAATCGCACCGCGCATTTTCTGTAACAGCATTTTCTCCATGCTCTCCTGCTCTTGAAGCAAAACAACTTTTAAACTGGGAACACCAACCAGGCTTGAACGATGTGCGGTTGGCGAAAGATTTCTGAGGCAACGCAGGGTAATGCCACGCCGACAAAAATCAAGAAAAAAGCAGAATTTATTGCTGATTTCCGAATGGAACCGCCGGCAGCGCCCAGTAAACGGCAAGCAACAGACAAATCCCGGCGCTGGTCGGCATGCTCCAGAACGATGCGAGGAACGCAATCAGATAATAAAGCGGGCCGAAACGATATTGCTGATGCAGCCGTTTGATCTGCTCATCGCTGACATGCTCGCCGATCAAATGTCGGTCCCACTTGGCGTAGCGCCAAATGCCGTTGAAGCAGAACGAGATCATCAGGTATGTCCCGCTGTAAACCGCCGCCGCAATTTTGGCGTCAGGATGACGAAGATACGTCGCCATCAATTCCGTCGGATACGGCACCAGTGTGATGAACATCAGCAGCAAACCGTTGAAGATGAACAGCGGCCGCGTCGTCCGGCGAATCATTTTGAACAGCCGATGATGATTCATCCACATGACAAGGATCGTCAGAAAACTGGTGAGGTATGCCAGATAGATCGGCCATTGTGCCGCCAGCGCCTGCCCAAGCGTTTGGCCGGGCTTGAGGTCCGCCGGGAAGGGAATTTTCACGACGAATGCCAGCAACGTGATCGCAACCGAGAAGACCCCATCGCTGAAGGCTTCGAGTCGGGCGGTATCGTTGGAGGGCTCCACGGAAATCGTTCAATTGCTTTATTTCAAAAGGCGATGGTGATGCTCGCCTCGCCGCCGTTGGAATGATAATCCCTGGCAAAATCGCCGAGATACCCGACGCGGAGCGATGAATACCGCCCGACGCGGATGCCCACGCCGCCGTTGGCCGTCCAGTAATTGGGCACCGCCGCCTTGTGGACAAACACGCTGTAAGCGATCCCGCCGTCGAGGAACAGAAATTTCTGCCACGGATTCCAGGTCAGCTCGCCGCCGTTCTTTACGATCCACTGATTCACCGGCGTGTCGAAGGTGTATTGGTCCACCACGACCGCCACATCCCCGGCATAACTCGCCTGGTCGGCGACCGTGAACGTCCAATCCTGAATCTGATAGTTCACATCGCTGGTCGCGCCCGCGCCGACGAGAATCGAACCGGATACCTGGTCATAAGACGCCGCGAGCGCGACCATTCCCCAGGGCGTCAGCGTCCAGGAAAATCCGGGGCCGGAGCGATTGATGAAGGTGATCGGGATGCCCACCGTTTCGCCGACAGCGTAGGCCTCGCTGCCTTCGACTTCGCGGTATTGGCCGACCGTGTCCAGCGAGAGGCCGACGTTGTCGTTGATCTTCCACATTCCCTCGACGCCGACCTGGGCATATCCGCCGTTGAGTCCACTGGTTGTCGTGTATCCGCCGCGGCCATAGACGTTGAACGTCAGCGCGTCGCCGGCGTTCATCACATCATCGGTCCCGGTGCGATTGGTGCCGAACCGCTCGAACGCATCGCTGGCCAGGAATGCCGTTGCCGCCTGGGGATTGCCGTCAACGGATGAGACGGTGGACGTCTGGTCCATGGATTTGATGAATGCCCCATACGCACTTGCGCCATCCTGCTCGAGGAACGTGCGAATCTGGCTTTCTAGCCCGTTGCTGCTGGTCGCGGTGAAGGTCTTGGAGAAGCCCGTCGAAGGGATGGTAATGCTGGCCGACGTCTGCGCGGCGTTTTCGCCGAATTGCACCGCGTTGGGCACCCCGCCCCAACTCAAATTGCCGCTGAGATTCGTTCCACGCAAGGCGGCGAACTGATTCTGCTCCTCAATCGTGTTGTCAAGAAGCTTTAGCAGCGTCGGCCCGCTGGCATTGATGGCAGGTCCGCCATTTCCGCTTGCCTTGAGGTCGAAGAAATTACTCTGTGCCCGCGCCGTCGCCGTCGCCAGAAAAACGATCGGGAAAATTGCCAGAAATGTCCACCATATCCCCTCGCCGCCCGCCTTTGAGCTTTTCATAATCCTTCTCCTGCATTCGATCTCCGGCAATGTGTGGCTGATGATCGCGCATCAGCGCGTGGGGTGTCAAGTGAGAAATGGATTGGATAGAATTGTGAGGGTATCTGATCGGTTGCGCATGGCATCTTGGCGACACGGCTGAACTATTCTCGCCCGTTTTATACTGCCCAATTCCGTTTTCGGTCGGCGTACATGATTACTCCGTCCGTGTTGATCTTGACGGTCGACGTTTTCATCATTTGGCTGCTGGCGACGCACCGGCCTTTCCCCAACTTTGTCCTTCTTTGGCCAGCCCTCTTTTCTACTATTACCCTATGGCTGGCATTAGGAATCATCAATGATCGCCGCAAGGTCATTTCGATCGAAGCCGGCGGAATAATGGACGGTCGCAAATTCGTGCCTTGGTCTTCGATCTTCCGATTTGCCGCATTCAATCAAGGTCGTTTCACTCTCTTCTACACCACCAAGCCGTTTCCGAGAGGCATACACATGCTAATTTCCACGGATAAAATTTCGCGCCGTGAATACGAAAAGCTTGTCGATGATATAAAACGCGAAATTCAGAACCAATATCCCAACCTGAAAATCGGCGGATATGAAGACATGCCTAAAGGCGGTGCCCCGTAGACCCGCAAAGGCGTTTAGCAGTAGGTCGAACCAAATCAATCGGAGGAAACAAATGGTTGTAGGTCGCATATGCCTTGGCCTCACACTGCTTGTCAGCGTCGGCCTCGCCCGCGCGGCGGAATCATTGCCGTTTGAGCAGATCATCTGGTCATCGCCAACTGGCGATCTGGCGGATTTCGATCGCGCGGCCGCTCGGGCCAAGGAATTGGGTTTCACCCACATGGTCATCACCCAGGAATTGCCGCGATCATTCTGGCAATTCGATGTCGTCGGCGATCCCTACCCCGCCTGGTACGACCAGCGGCCCGGCATTTTGAAGATTTGCCCGCCGGAGGCGATTCAAAAATATATCGATGCCGACTGGTCGGCCAAGGTGCTGCAAATCCTTTCGCAGCGGTGCGAGGTGTTGAAAAAGTATGGGCTCAAGGGCGTTTACGTTTCCAATGAGCCGCAGGTGTTGCCGGAGGCGGTGTTCACGGATCATCCGCTGTGGCGTGGGCCGCGCGTGGATCAGCCGAATCGTTCGCGCACCGCGCGGTTTGCGCCATGCACCGATTCGCCGGAGGTGTTGGATCTGTATCGCAAGGCGACAGCCGATTTGATTCGGCACTGCCCGGAGATCACGAATTTTCAATTCCTCACGACCGATTCCGGTTCCGGGCTCTCGTGGGCGCCATCGTTGTATCCCGGCCAAAACGGCCCGGCGTGGTGCAAGGATAGGCCCATGGCGCAGCGGGTGGCGGAATTTCTGGCAGCGCTCCAGCAAGGCGCGGCCGACGCTGGTGGGCAGATCGAAATCAGCATGTACCAGATCAGGCCCGAAGAGTGGATGACGCCGACGTTTCCCGATCCGATCAGCATCGTGAAGCAATTGCCGAAAGGTTTGGCGATCAATAATCTCGAAGCGCCGGATGCAACGCCGTATAGCGTGAGCGCCGGTGGATCGGCGGGGTTTGATAATTTCTATTCCCCCGTGCGTGGCATCGCATCTCCGGTCGGTGCGGTGGCGAGCCTCAGCAGTGTCTGGAACTCTAAAGCCCCACGCCTCACCTACGGAGCCATTGAAGATTGCGATCAGCTTTACGCCGATGTCTTCGCCAAATTCGCCGCACATCCGGCAATCACGCAGGTGCAACAGGATGAGTTGCTCGAACAACTCGCCGCCGATCAGGCCGGGCCGGAGAATGTGCAGGATTTGCTGGCGGTCTGGCAATCCATCAGCAAGGCCGCGGAGATCGGCAGCCTGCTGCGATGGTGCAATCCCACCGACATGGGCAGCGTCCATCAACGCTGGCTCACCCGGCCGTTCGTGCCGTTCCCCAATGAATTGCCGGTGGATCAGACGGCGTATTACCGTAAATTTTTATTTGAAGCCCGAAGCGAAACGCAGGCCGAGGATCTGGTCGATTGCCAGGCGATGCGATTGTATGAGGGCTGGCCCGGCCGGATGTTTATCACCAATGTTTACGATCGCGTCGAGCCGGAATTGAAAAACGCCCGCCGGCATCTGGCGACGATCGAGAAGCGATTGCCGGATGACAAACGCGCGCCGTTTGCCGATCTGGATTTGCGTTTGCAGGTCGAACTGTGCATGTGCACCAACGCGCGCGATGCGGTGAATTACCAGGCGGTGCTGGATTACATCAAGGGCAAGAATCGGCCGCCGGAAGAGAATCCGCCGCTGGGCACGGGTTCATCGTGGGATCGGCAAATGATCCTGGAAATCGCGCGGGATGAGATCGACAACACGGCTCAACTCATCGAGCTTCTGAAAAGCTCGCCGGAGCCGCTGCTGCAATGTGCTACGTCGGCCGATGAGGAGGACATCACATTGCTTGGGCCGGATGTTGTGGATCAATTGAAGACGAAGATCGACATCATGAATGCGCATTGGGAGGATTATAAGCGGATCACGACGACGCCGAACCCGTGAGGGACCGATCGCCGGGGTCAGGCAGGATCGCCAAATTTTCGTCCCGGAGCCAAACGCACCCATTCTTGATTGGGCGCGCCTTCGGGACTTGTGGCGTGGAGAATCATTCGATTATCTTCGATTGCGACGAGGTGATAATAGAAATTGCACCACCCTTCGCCGCGAGCAATCGCACGGGGATCGGGATAGTTGACAACGATAGAGAGATGAAATCCCTGTACGATCTTCCAGTGTCCAGAGGTACTACTCAGGCCGTTCGCCGTGAATTGCACTTCTGCTTCGCCGCCTTTGTATAGGATGACTTCTGTGGGTGAGTCATCGAATGGATGATGGCCAGGCGCGCCCGAAGGCGGGTTGGGGCGTCGCCATGTCCCGGGAATCTGTAATAGATCGATCATCCGGACCAATTCTATCATTCGCCTTTCAAATGTTCGCGGCGATTCTAAATTCGTGGCGTTGCAAAATAGTTTAGAAGCTGTTTCAGAACCCGCTTCATCAGTCGAGATCGCTTGTCAGGACTCGCAAGGAATCCCGCGGTTCTCAATGTCGAGTCCGCCGCAAGAAAGAGGGTTCTGAAACAGCTTCTTAGCCGCGACCCGAAGGGGAGCGTGTTGGGTTGACGTGACGCGCTCCCCTGCGGGTCGCGGCTAAACAGTTGGCGAGCGGGCGACATTTTTGGTGTGCCGAAGCAGCGCGAGTTTAATTTTTCTCGCCGCGATGTTAGAACCGTGGGCATGGCTAAAAAACCAACCAAAAAAATCGCCAAGCGCAAAGTAACTTCGAAAAAACCGCCCGTTACTCCCCAGCGCATCATGGAAATGGTCTGGGGTTTCGCTCCGCCGCTGATTGCGGAGGCGGCGTTGCAGCATGGGGTTTTTGATGCGATGGATGCGGGGGCCAAAACGGCGGCGGAGATTGCGGAGCGGACCAACACCTCGCCGCGCGGGATTGGGATTTTGCTGGATGGTTTGGTTGGCGTCGGGTTGGTGAATCGCCGGGGTGAGAAATTCACTCTGGCGCCGGACACGGCGGCTTTTCTGGTGCATTCCAAGCCGGCGTTTATGGGTGGGCTGCTGAAACATGTCAGCCGGCAACTGATCGGCTCGTGGCTCGGCCTGAGCGAATGCGTGAAGACCGGCAAGCCGAATCGGCCGGTGAATCAGGAATCGACCGGCGGGGATTTCTTCGCGCAGTTTGTCGAGGATATTTTCAACATGAGCTTCGGCGCGGCGGCGGCGGCGGCGGAAGAATTGCTCGAGGATGCTAATGGAGATGCCGTCAGCGTGTTGGACATCGCGGCGGGCTCCGGCGTGTGGGGCATCGCCATGGCCAGGAAATTGCCGCATGTGCGCGTGACAGCCGTCGATTGGCACAACGTCATTCCCATCACCCGCCGGGTTGCCGAACGGCATGGGGTGGCGGGGCAATTCAATTATGTCGGGGGAGATATTCTGGAGGCTGATCTGGGCAATGGCCACCACGTCGCCACGCTCGGGCACATTCTGCACAGCGAAGGCGAAGCGCGCAGCCGGCAATTGCTCAAGCGCGTTCATGCCGCGATGGCGCCGGGGGGAACGATCGTCATCGGCGAATTTACGCCGGACGAGGGCCGGGTTGGCCCGCCGGTGCCGCTGATTTTTGCGGTCAACATGCTGGTGAACACGGATGAGGGAAGCACATTCACGTTCAAACAAATCGCGTCGTGGCTCAAAGAAGCCGGATTCAAAAAGCCGCGTTTGTTGAACGCCCCTGGTCCGTCGCCGCTGATTTTGGCGGATGCCTGATTTAACGGCCCTCACCGATTTTTGTCTCTTTTTGAGTCGGCGACAGATATGTTCTTAGGATGACCTGTCCGACCGATTCAGAATTGCTGCACGACTTTGCCACGACGGGGTCGCAGGAGGCGTTTGCGCAGTTGGTGGGGCGGTATACCGATCTGGTTTACTCGGCGGCGTGCCGGCAGATTGGGGACCAGCATTTGGCCGAGGATGTCACGCAGGCGGTTTTCATCATTCTGGCGAAGAAAGCACGCTCGCTGCCGCGCCGGACGGTTCTGGCGGGGTGGTTAGTTTACACAGCGAGGTTTGCCGCCAGCAATGCGCGCAAGCGGCAGGCGTGCGCGCGTCGTCACGAATTGAGGGCTGCGTCCATGAAATCGGAATATTCCACGGGTTCGACGAAGGAGGAAGATTTTATGGAGCTGGAGCCGCATCTGGACGAATCGCTGGCGCGGTTATCGAGAAAGGATCGAGATGCGCTGGTGCTGCGGTTCTTGCAGCAAAAATCTTTTTGCGAAGTATCGACAGCGGTGGGGATCACGGAACATGCGGCCAAAAAACGCGTGGCCCGCGCACTGGAGAAACTGCGGCGAATATTTGTGCATAAGGGACTGGCCAGTGGAATGACGGATGCGTTCTCTATAACAGCATTGGCCGCCCGGTTGGCGGTCACGCCGCTGGTTTCTGCCCCGCCTTCGTTGAGCAGCACAGTTGCGAGCAATTCTCTGGCGGCCGCCCATGGCGCTGAGATTGCGAGCGGCGGCGTTGCGATTGCCAGGGGAACAATCGAAATGCTGGCGTGGCTGAAGATCCGGCTTACCGCCGCCGCGCTGGCATCGGCTCTGCTGGCGGTGGGCGGGTCGGTTGTGCTGACGCATAAGATTTTCGCCCAATCAAACGTGGCGGCGACTCCGCCGGCGGCTACTGCGGCGAATCCGGGGGAAAGCGTGATTTCCGACGACCAAGCCGTTGCCCCGGTAAAGATCGACATTCACAGCTTCCATGTATCCGGCGATACCAACACAATCAGTTATCATGCAGGGTTCGACAACACGACCAGGCCCACTACCGATTCGCCGCCGGCGGGACATATCGTGATGCTCAAGCCGGATATGACCAACCCGTTTACCAGGCGCGGCGCGATGACTCTCAGTATCCCCGCATCCAAGCTCGATGGCATGCGCGGGAAGCGCGTGAAGATGACGGCGTGGGTCAAAACCCAGGGCATCTCAAACTGGGCGGGCCTTCAGTTTGGGATGTTTACATCTGGGAACAACATCGAAGCCTACGACATGATGGGCGACCGGCCGATCTGGGGCACAACCGACTGGACGCAATATGAACTGGTGGAAGACGTGCCGATGGACCTGGCTTCCGCGACGGCGACTGCGGCGATTTACGAAGGATCGGGCGAAATGTGGTTTGACGATGTTCAGATCGAGGTCGTGCCATCGACGGTGCCGACCACGGATGATTCGCACTGGCACCTGAATGGCCCCACCACGCAATTGTTTACCGCGGCCCTGGACCCCGATGTTCATTGCAACGGGCACCCGACGATGTGCATTACCTCTTCGGACATGAACGAGAAGCCCACATACAATCAAGAAAACTATGGCGCCGTCGACCGACATCCCGACAAATACCTGGGCAAGCGGATTCGTGTTTCGGTCTGGATGAAATCAGAAGCCGTCACGAACGGGTATGGCGCATACGTTCTGGCTAGAGGCGCCACCGACAAAACCCTGAGCATGATGGACCTGAGCACGCCCATCATTACTTTGCCGACCACCGACTGGGTCTTGCACACCGCCGAGGTGGATGTTCCCGCCAACGCCGACAATATCACCTCAGGAGTCTATATAGGCGGCAAGGGGAGAATCTGGATTGATGATTTTAAGATCGAAGTGATCGACGGCACCACGCAACCGTGATTGCCGGAACGACAATGAAAAGAGTTTTAAATAGGGACAGCCTGACTGTCCCTATTTGATGTCCATCCACTCAAGAGGAGATAACTGCCATGCTGGAAAGCGAATCTGGAAAGCCGGAAGCGGTCGGAAAAGGGAACTCCACTGCCATGGGGCGTGTCCGCGCTTATTTCAAGAAATCGAAGAAAGGCGTGTCCATTGCCATGGCGGCTTGCCTGGTATTGGTGTTCACAATTCGAGGAGCCGTCGCCCAATCGTTTTATGTGCCGGGCAACGGTGCGGAACCCTCCATTCCGCAGGGTAGCCGGATACTGGTTTATAAGCTGGCATCGGTGTTTCGCGCCGGCGATGTGATTGCATTCCGCGACCTCGACGGCAAAGCCCTTCTGGCTATCGTTAAGACAGACCAGGGAGGTTTTTTGACCGTGTCGCGCAATGGCGAAGCAGATCGTGAGGTCCCGCACGCACGGGTGGTTGGACGCGTGGTAGCCAATACTCGATAGCACCTCATCAGCGGGATGCGGATGTGCATGGCTCAAAATGATCGCGCCATTGGCAAAATTCATTGATTGGTCAGCGCTTCAGATGGCATACGCCCTTGTTGGGCTGAGAGCTGCGCCCGAGTCAAGATGGAAATTGGACGAAGCGCTCGAATTTCTAAATGGGCCGGACTTTATCCCCGCCGCAAGCGATCCGGCGAGTATTGAATTTGATGGGCCGCGGCATTTCGAATTTCCCACGCCGCGCCCGAGCGAAGACGAGGAGAACAACATCGTTTATGGCTGGCTCTATCGGTGCGCCCAGCGCTGGCAGGAACGACCGGTGATCGTTCTATTGGATGGCAGTCCTTCCGTCGGTTATCACTCCGCGTTTCGATTGCTTGCCCGCCGCGGCAATCGCGCGGGATTCAACGTGGCCACATCGGTCGCTTCCTACCGTCATAAGCGCCGACCGCGCCGACCCATTGAATGGAATTGTTTGAAGTCTGCGCGGGCTATGGCACAGAATGTCGCCGAGATTCGCGCGCTGACCGGCTGGCTGCTTGATGAAGGTTGCCCCTCCGTGGGACTTGTGGGTTTTTCGTTTGGGGGATGGCTCGCGGGATTGACTGCATGCAGCGATACACGCATCGCCTGTGCCATTATGACCGTGCCCGCCGTACGCAGGAGGTGCTCCCAACCGGTCGTCTGGCGGCGCGCTCGGGACGCGATCCAGGCTCTAAAGCCGGCACTCGAAGCGATGGATACGACCCGGTTAAATCTGATTTTATCCACGCCGGTCATCCCGAAAGAAAATATCTTGTTGATTGAAGGAATCCATGATTTGTTCGCGGAGAGGCAACCGATCGAAGAACTCTGGCAAAAATGGCAGCAGCCGGAAATCTGGCGATTGCCTCATGGCCACATTAGCGGGCTGTTCGTGCCGGGCTTGACGCGCCGCGTACTTGACTGGCTGATACCGAGGTTGGTCCGATAGACTTCCCCGATGCAAACCTGGCCGAAGGTGGGATTGAAATGGGAGTGTGGCTCGACCACGGGGTGGGGGATTTTGAATCTGCACTTGGCGCTGCATTTTGCCGCGCGGGGGATTATGCCGGTTTGGTTTGTGCCGCCGGATTTGCGGGGGATCAATGCGATTCGGCGGCAGATTCTGGAGCCGGCGCGGCAACTGCATGAGCAGGTGAAGGTCCAGTTGGCAAATCATACGCGGATTGACGTGGATATTCCGGTGCTTTGTGCGGTGGGAAATGATTTCACGCAGGGGGCGCTGCGGTTTGCGGTCAACGGCCGGCCGGATATCGGGCTGATGTTCTTCGAGAATTCCGACTTTACGGCTGCGGGCATCGAGCGGAGCAAAGCGTTTGCCAAAATCATTGTTGGTTCGACGTGGAATGCGCAAATACTTCGTGCGCTGGGATTGTCGAACATCTCGGTCGTGATGCAGGGGGTGGATCCGACGCTGTTTCATCCAGCGCCAAAATCGGGATTGCTGGGAGATCGGTTTGTGATCTTCTCCGGGGGAAAGCTGGAATATCGAAAGGGTCAGGACATTGTGGTGGCGGCGGTGCGCGAGTTTCAAAAGCGGCATCCGGAGACTTTGCTGATGGTCGCGTGGCACAACCCCTGGCCGAATTCGATGCGAGAGATCACGCATGGGGATTTGGTGGTTGGGGTGCCGCAGATCGTCAATGGGGAGATTGATTTTTCCACTTGGCTGCGTCGGCAGGGGATTGCCAATTTCATCGACCTGCGGCCACAGCAGCATTTCCAAATGCCGCCGCTGATTCGGGAGGCGGATGTGGCGCTATTTCCCAATCGATGCGAAGGGGGCACGAATCTGGTGGCGATGGAATGCCTGGCATGTGGCATCCCGACAATTCTCTCGGCCAACACCGGGCATCTGGATTTGATATCGGAAGAGACTTGCTATCCGCTGCGCAAGCAGGGGCTGGTGAAAGCGAGCCAGTTGTATCCGGCTGTTCGAGAGTGGGGGGAATCGGATGTGGGCGAGATTGTCGAGACGCTGGAGCGGATTCATGGTGACCGGGTCGAATCCCGCCGCCGCGCCGCCGCCGGGGCGCGGGCGATGGAAAAGCTAACTCTGGCCAATTTCGCAGCGCGTGTGCTGGAGGAGATTCCACAATAAAGAGCGATGGCATAAGCCTTGCGGCCAATCACGGACCAAAATTGGAGGATTGCATGCGTCTATCTTTTGCAGCAATGGCGTTGTTGGGGTTGCTTGTCGGATGTGGATCGAACAACAACTCGTCGGACTCGACCAGCCAAAATGGCCCGTCACAGGTCAGCCCGACGATCAGTTCACAGGATCGACAATTTGTTCATGATGCCGCCATTGCCGGGATGGAGGAAGTGCAATTAGGCCAGATGGCAACCCAGCAGGCGAGCAGTGATCAGGCGAAACAGTTTGGCCAGATGATGGTGACGGATCATACCAAGATCAACGATCAGCTTCAGACATTGGCGTCGCAGAAGGGGATCACGCTTCCGACCGATCTGGAAAGCAGCGCCCGGGATGATGTGGATAATCTGAGCAAACTCAACGGCGCGGATTTCGATCACAAATACATCGACATGCAGGTCTCCGCCCACGAGCAGGCAATCGATCTATTCAACAAGGAAGTGAGCGACGGATCGGACGCGGACATCAAGGCATTTGCCGCCCAGACGTTGCCGACACTGGAGAAACATTTGCAGATGGCGCAGGATGCGCAGAAGGGATTGCCGGCGGGCAGCAGCGGAATGTGACGGGTTATTCCTAATACGGACTGCTCTGGTTCTGATCGTCATCGGTTGCGATATCATGTTCCGGTTGCCACTCATGGAAGAGATTCCCGATGCGGGTGGCCAGCGTGTCGGTCATTTGGTTGTGGGCGTCGGTCTGGGCATTGGATTCATCGGTGCGAATCCAGGGCGATTTGGCATTGACCACCATTCCATCCTGCGGCGAGGCCGGCCAGCGCGTCAGGGCAGAATCGGCATCCACAATCCGCACGGTGGCTGAGATGGTGCCACGAATCATCGGTGTGTCGCCAGGCACGTCCAGGTCTGCGTAGGTCACGTTGACATACAGCACTTGCCGGGCGCCCAGCTTGCGGCCGATGTCGGTGATTCCCATTTTGCTGTAACCCTCGGGATCCTTGTCGCGAAATTGAACCAACTTATTGGGGTCGATGATCGGGGCGACCTTGTTGTCCTGAAGTTCTTTCACGAGGGAACTGGACAGCCGCGCCACGTCCACATTGACCGAACCAGTGCTGCCGTAACATTCCACCAATACCAGCATCGGTTCCTTGTAGGGGACATATTGCGGCTCCACCGGCGCGGGGCCATGCGCCAAATACGTCGCCAGCCCGAGGTCTTCACATCCACCGGCCAGCAGCGCAAAGCCCAGCGCCACGACCGCCATCCATGGAGAAATTCTGCGGCTCATTGTTCGTTCCCCATGTTCGGTCCCGTGTCGTCCTGTTCCATGTCGTTGGTGTCGTCGGGGCGACTGATAAAGCGTTCGGCCAGCGCGGTGGTCATCGCGTCGATGGTTTGCCGGTATACCGTATCATCCGACAGTCCCGTCACACCCTCCGGCGGGGCATGTTCCGGATATGTCACGGAGACGTTCACTTCTTCATACCCTGCCTTGGCAGTGCCGCTGGTGACTTCGATCACGCGCACGCTGGCGGTCGCCTGGCCGAGGGAAAGATCGATCGCTTCACTGGGATGCAGCGACAGGCTACCGAGTTCGACATAGATCAGCCGGGTCACGGGGAATTTCAGGGCCGTTTGTTCCGCGGTGTCGGTTTCGGCTTCGGGATGATCTTCCTGAAATTTCAGCACATCATCCGGCGAATACCACGTCACCTTCTGCACTTCATCCGTCCCAGCGGCCGCGGCTTGTTGCAGCTTGTCCTGCAATCCCTTGGCCAGGTCCGCCTGAACCGAGGGATGATCGATCGTGATCCCACTGTCCGCCCAGACCATGATCCCAACCGTTTGCTTCTTCAATCCCGGGTACGGCGCGGCAATCGTTCCCGGAAACGCGCGGCCCGCAACGGCGGCGATTCCGCAACCCGCAGGCAGCAACAGCAGCATGGCGCCCAGCAACAAAACGGGTAGCGAGTTTCGCGTCGGCGAGTTACGAATCATCTTGACATCCTCGACGAAAAAAATGCGACCGCTGAGACGCCGAGAGCGCCGAGGCAGACGCCGAGAATAAAATGCGTCGATTCTTGCATTCTCAAGCCAGCCATTCAATTTGTATTCCTCGGCGTCCGTCTCGGCGTCTCGGCGGTTGCGTTTGCTTCTTTTTGATTGCGCCTCGGTTGTGGGGTACTCAGATCCGCCAGCCGTCGATGCCGCGCGTGTGGATGAAAATTTTCCAGAACCAGGCCACGATTCCACCGCCGGCGAGCGTGAGCACATAATACTGTCCGGGCAGCAAAAGAATCAATCGGTGCAGCGCTCTTCCAACCAGCGCTTCATAAAGTCCGGCCCAGAAAACCAGCACATTCAATGCTGCCAGCACGGTTCCCATCGGCTGGACATAAAAGCTGGCTGCAAGATTTCCCCGGACGAACCAGGCAAAACTGGTGGTCATTCCGCAGGTCGGGCAGGGGATTCCAAAGTTCTGATAAAAGGCACAGGGGGGAAGTCCGAGCTGGGTGTGGGTGCCCAATCCATCGGGGCTGGGGGTCAGGCGGGTGGCGAGGATCAGCACCCACAAACTGGCCGCGCTGGCGAGCAGGGCGACGAAACGAATCGGCCAGGAATTCCGCGCCGGCGTTACGATCGGAGAAAAAATGGCTGGCACCGGCTCCGTCATCCAAGCCAATGTATCGAGCCAATTCCAATCCGGCAAATAAATTTGCCTATTTGCTGAGCACGGCGATACCAGCGCGAGTGCCCGTTTTTTGCGCCTAGGGCGTTTGGTCAAACGGTATTGATTTTGCGATGAAGGAAAAATGGACGCGCTCCGCAACCTGAATCGAGTTGGCGACTGTTCAAATTGCAAAGATGGGCAAATTTTTTTGCTCATTGACATCTAATATGGCTAGGCTTTAATAATAACCGCTCGGCGATCGTTGTTTTTACCGGCCAGAAGTTGATGTTTATGTAGGCCCGCCGATCTGACGGTTATGGGACTGGTCCTTGGTGCGACCGGCTCTTTTGGCGGTCAAAAATTGTGCACCGACCGTTGCGGTCAATCGGAAATTGCCGCTGTTTTGTATCGCAAGTGGAAGGCGTTTAGGCACTTATGCGCGTCTTCATGCTCGGGTGGGAGTTCCCTCCGTTCATTAGCGGCGGGTTAGGAACTGCCTGCTATGGACTCACCAAGGCCATGAGTGGCCTCGGGACGGACATCATGTTCGTTCTTCCGAGGCCCGTTGCTACCCCATTCTCCACGCATGTCCGACTGGTCAGCCCCCGTGCCGGGTCGCCATTGGCATCCCCCAGCACCGAGTTCCGCCTCGATGAATTCGACCATGTGACCTTCCGGACCATCGATGCCGCCATGGGCGATCCATACCAGTCCGCCGGGCAGTTTACTGAGGCCGTCCGCGCCCGCCAGGCCAAGGCGACGGTGGTGGACCCAGATGAAGAAACCCCAATACCTGCACCCGCCGTCCCCAAACCGGCCGGTGGCGCGATCCCCGGATTCATCGGCGCCGCCTCAAGTGGCCCCGGTCCACAATACGCCGGCGACCTTTTCTCCGAAATTCAGCGTTACGCGGCCCTCGCCGCCGAGATCGCGCGGGGTGAATCGATTGATGTCGTGCATGCCCACGATTGGATGACATTCCCCGCCGGATTGGCTGTCGCGGGTCTCAAGGGCGTCCCGCTGGTCGTGCATGTGCACAGCACGGAATTCGACCGCTCCGGCCTGCACGTCGATCAGCGTATTTACGACATCGAACGCCGCGGAATGCACGGGGCGATGAAAGTCATCGCCGTCAGCTATCTGACCAAAAATCTCATCACCCACCATTACGGCATCGACCCCGCCAAGGTGGAAGTGGTTTACAACGCCATCGAATCCAACGGCAACGGGGAAGTGGAAAAATACAACATTCACAAAGACGAAAAGATCGTCCTGTTTCTGGGCCGAATCACCATGCAGAAGGGCCCGGAATATTTCCTCGCCGCCGCCAAGAAGGTGCTGGAGGTGATGGACAACGTGAAGTTCGTCATGGCCGGCTCGGGTGACATGATCCGCCGAACCATCGAGATGGCCGCCAGCATGGGCATCGGGCACAAAGTTTTGTTCACCGGATTCCTGCGCGGCAACGATGTCGAAAAAGTTTTCAAGATGGCCGACCTGTACGTCATGCCCAGCGTTTCCGAACCGTTCGGCATCGCGCCGCTGGAAGCCATGAGCCACGATGTCCCGGTCATCATTAGCAAACAGTCCGGCGTCTCCGAAGTTCTCACGCATGCCCTGAAGGTGGATTTCTGGGACATCAACGAGATGGCCAACAAGATCATCGCGGTCCTTCGCCATCCGCCGTTGGCCACAACTTTGCGCCAACACGGCAGCTTCGAAATTCGCCGCCTCAATTGGACCGACGCCGCCAAGAGTTGCGTCAGCATCTACGAAGAAGCCCGCACCGGCATGAACGGACACGGTTGAAAACCTTAGACGGCGCGGGAAAAGATTTGTTTCGGTAACATCCACCTTGCCGATGAAGCGGCGTTGGCTCGCATACGAAAATGCGTCGTCGCCGCGAAACCCACCGGCTTGCCCGGCGACGTTCGCGGCGGCATTTTCAATGGGACGGAGAGGGAAAAGTATCCCGCCTGCGGCGGCGGGATGCGAAGGAGTTTCGCGCTCAGGCGCGACCTCAACCGTCCAATGCAG
>JBEKUH010000062.1:0-45327 GCA_049515255.1 Tepidisphaeraceae bacterium
CGGATTGCCTCAATTCGATTGTGGCCTCCGATGACAGGGGAATTCATCCGCAGATTCTGGTCGTCGATAACGCCAGCACCGATGGAAGCGCCGAATTTCTCCGTGAAAATTTCCCACAAATCGAATTGCTGCAATTGAAACGAAATCTTGGCTTCGCCGGCGGGAATAATGCGGGTTGGCGGTTCATTCTTGAACATCACCCCGATGTTGATTATGTCACTCTGCTCAATCAGGACACCATCGTGCAAAGCGGGTGGCTCGCGGAACTGGCCGGATATCTGCATAACCGCCCCGCCGTCGCCGCCGCACAGGCGAAAGTCATGCTCTGGCCGCAGCGCGAGCTGATTAACACCGCAGGCAATCATTCGCATTTTCTCGGTTTCGGATTCGTCAGCGGCTATGGTCAACCAACCAGTGAGCGATTCGAGCATGTTGCGGACATCGACTTTCCCTCCGGCGCGGCGGTGATGATCCGGGCCTCGGCGTTGCGGCGCGCGGGATTATTTGATGACCTATTTTTCCAATATCTCGAAGATGCCGACCTCGGGTGGAAACTTCGCCAACTCGGTTACCGCATCGCCTTCGTTCCCTCGGCCGTTGTCTGGCACAAATACGCCTTTCAGCGCGGCTATCCGTTTTATTTTCATTTGGAACGCAACCGCTGGTTTCTGCTGGCGACGTATTACAAAACGCCGACTTTGCTGTTGCTCGCGCCGGCATTGGCGGCCATGGAGGCCGGGCAATTTTATTTCGCCTGGCGCAATGGCCGGTTTCTCCAGAAGCTGAAAGCATGTCTATTTTTTCTTCGTCCGGAAAATCTGGCCCGTCTGCTGGATCGCCGGCGTCAGGCCCAGCGATGCCGGCGGATCGGCGACCGCGCGTTTGTCGCCCCATTCAGTGGCCGGATCGATTTTTCTGAGTTGCGCAGCGATCTGCTCAAATATGTCGGTAATCCGCTATTGGCCGGCTATTGGCGGATTGCGCGGAGTTTGATTGTCTGGTGAATCGGTTCAGGTGAAATATTTTTGCAATGGCTTCACGCCCCAGCCGGTCTTTTTGATCGCCGAGATCGACTTCACCGCTGCTGCGGCGGCGGTCAGGGTCGTCAGGATCGGCACACGATACTGCACGCTCATCGCCCGGATTTTCCCCTCATCGGTTGCCGGCCCTTTTTTCGTCGGCGTGTTGATGATGAGCTGCAGTTTTCCGTTCTTGAAAAGGTCCTGAATATTGGGCCGGCCCTCGGACAATTTGCTGATTCGCGTCGCGGGGATGTCGTTCCGCGAAAGGGCCGCGTGAGTGCCGCCGGTGGCCAGAATCGAAAAGCCTTCATCCACCAGCGCCTTGGCGATGGGGATGATCGCTTCCTTGTCCTGTTCGCGCACGGAGATGAACACATTTCCCCCAAACGGCAAAACCGTTCCCGCCGCGATCTGGGATTTGGCGAAGGCATGGGGAAAATCGACATCGATCCCCATCACCTCGCCGGTCGATCGCATCTCGGGCCCCAAAATGATGTCCACACCCGGGAATTTGCTGAATGGGAACACCACTTCCTTCACCGACACGTGTTTCGGATCGGGCAGTTCACGCACGCCCAGCTCGGCGATGGATTTTCCCGCCATCACCTTGGCCGCGATTTTCGCCCACGGAACGCCAGTCGCCTTCGACACAAACGGCACGGTCCGGCTGGCGCGGGGATTCACTTCAATCACAAAAATCTCGCCATCGCGGATCGCATATTGCACGTTCATCAATCCCCGCACCCGCAGCGCCTTGGCCAATTCCTTCGTCTGCCGTTTCAGCTCCGCGACGATTTCCTTTGACAGCGAATATGGCGGCAACGAGCAGGCGGAATCGCCGCTGTGAATGCCGGCTTCTTCGATGTGTTCCATGACGCCGATGACGATGGCCTGGCCCAGATCGGTCGAGCCGGCCGGGTCGTAATCCGCCAGACAATCCACATCGCATTCGGTGGCGGCGTCGATGAATTTATCCACCAGGATCGGGGCGTTGGCGATGGTCGATGCCTCGACCGCATGGGCCATGTAATAATTCAGTTGATCCTCATCGGAGACGATTTCCATCGCCCGTCCGCCAAGCACGAAGCTGGGGCGAACGAGGACGGGATATCCGATGCGATGCGCGATCTCGCGCGCCTCGGCAACGGAACGCGCGATGCCGTTCTCCGGCTGGCGCAGGCCGAGTTTTTTGAGGAGATCCCGAAATTGCTCGCGATCTCCGGCGGCGTCGAGGGAATCGACGGTGGTGCCGAGGATGGGAACGCCGACTTCCATCAATCCGCGCGCGAGGTTCAGGGGCGTTTGTCCGCCGAATTGGACGATGACGCCCTTCACAAAGCCCACGGATGGCAATCCGTGGGCATTCGCAAACGGCCCCCCGTTCAATCGTTCACAGATATTCAAAATATCCTCATGCGTCAACGGCTCGAAAAACAGCAGATCGCTCGTATCATAATCCGTCGACACCGTTTCCGGATTGGAATTGATCATGACCGATTCGATCCCCAATTCTCGCATGGCGAACGCCGCCTGGACGCAGCAATAATCGAATTCGATCCCCTGCCCAATCCGATTCGGCCCGCCGCCGATGATGATGACTTTGGGTTTGTCGGTCAGGCGGATTTCGTCTTCAACGACGGATTTGCCGTTGACGGTGAACGGCGTCTCATAGGTCGAATAATAATACGGCGTAGCCGCTTCGAATTCGGCGGCGCATGTGTCAACGAGTTTGTATACTGGCGCAACGCCGAGGTGTTTTCTAGCGAAGCGAACGGTCGAAACAGGCATATCCATTGATTTAGCTAACTGCACATCGCTGTATCCCAATTCTTTTGCTTTTTGCAAAAACGGTTTGAGAATGCCATGTGAAGCGACCAGTTCCATACCTTTTGCGTTTGCCGCTCGAACACGGCCGGTCACATCCAAAATCTCATTCTCAAATTCCACCAACTCCTTCATCTCCGCCAAAAACCACGGATCGATATTCGTCAGCTCATTAATCCGCTCGATGCTCCAGCCCATCTTCATCGCGTAGCGAATGTAATACAGCCTCCCCTGGCTCGGCACGGCCAGTTTTCTTCGCAGCTTTTCCTCGGGGATGGGCCAATCCGAGCCGCCCTTGAGGGATTTGTCGTTGGCATCCAGGCCAAACCCAAAGCGTTTGACTTCCATGCTGCGGATGCCTTTTTGCAGGGCTTCTTTGAATGTCCGGCCGATGGCCATCGCTTCGCCGACGCTTTTCATTTGGGTGGTGAGCGTTTCATCGGCATCGGGGAATTTTTCGAAGGTCCAGCGCGGGATTTTGATCACGCAATAGTCGATCGTGGGCTCGAAGCAGGCGCTGGTATAGAGATTCCATTTGCCGTCTTTGCTTTTTTTGCTGGTGATATCGTTGGGCAGTTCATCCAACGTGTATCCAACAGCCAATTTCGCCGCGAGCTTGGCGATCGGATATCCCGTCGCCTTGGATGCCAGCGCGCTGGAGCGCGACACCCTGGGATTCATCTCCACGACGATCATCTCGCCATTCTTCGGATTGATGGCGAATTGAATATTGCTCCCGCCGGTCTCAACACCCACCGCTCGGATGACGGCGATGCTGGCATCGCGCATGCGCTGGTATTCCTTGTCGGTGAGCGTCTGGATCGGGGCGACCGTGATCGAATCGCCGGTGTGGACGCCCATCGGATCGATGTTTTCGATCGAGCAGATGATGACGACGTTGTCGTTCTTGTCGCGCATCACTTCCATCTCGAATTCTTTCCAGCCAATGACGGATTGCTCGATGAGCACCTCAGTGACGGGCGAGGCATCGAGGCCGCGCTGGACGATGGTTTCGAATTCTTCGATGTTGTAGGCGATCCCCCCGCCGGTGCCGCCGAGGGTGAAGGCCGGGCGGATGATCAGCGGGAGGCCGATCTCTTCCAGCACCCGCCGGGCGTCGGTCATGTTGTGGACGACGCCCGAGAGCGGCACTTTCAGGCCAATCTTGATCATCAAATCCTTGAACACCTTACGATCTTCGCCGCGGTTGATGGCCTGGCGGTTGGCGCCGATCATTTTGACGCCGAATTTCTCGAAGATTCCTTTGTCGTAACAGGCGACGGCGGTGTTCAGGCCGGTTTGGCCGCCGAGTGTTGGTAGCACGGCATCCACCGGTGTTCCCGCATTTTTCTGATCCGCAAGAATTTTCTCCACGGCCTCAGGCGTGATCGGCTCGATATACGTGGCATCGGCGAACTCGGGATCGGTCATGATGGTGGCGGGATTGCTGTTGATCAGGACGATGCGGTAGCCCTCTTCCTTGAGCGCCCGGCACGCCTGGACGCCGGAATAGTCGAACTCGCAACCCTGGCCGATGACGATTGGGCCGGATCCGATGATAAGGATCGAATGGATGTCAGTTCTTTTGGGCATGAAACAGCTTCGTTCCGGACAAAAGTCGGGGTAATGTACAAATCACCGATGGGTTTTCCAATTCGCGCGATGCGAAGCCCACGGATTGCTATCCGTGGGCTTTTATGGATGCACCGAGTCCGTTCATTGTTTTGCATCATGGTTTGATGGGCGGGGCGCGCCTTGGGCGCGTGAGCCTTTCCACGTATCGCGGGCTCGATCGGCTGATCGCGCGCGGCGGGTTTCGCGTGGCGGTGTCCGGCGTGCATCCTTGCGCGGGCATCGACAAACGCGCGGCGCAACTGCGGCAATGGATTCTGGATAATCGCGATCTGCTCGGCGATCAGCGCATTATTCTCGTGGCCCATTCGCTGGGCGGACTGGATGCTCGGTACATGCTGTCGCGCCTCGACATGTCCGAGCGCGTGCAAGCCCTGCTCACCGTCAGCGCTCCGCATCGCGGCAGCCCGTATGCCGATTACTGGATCAAACACTTCTGGCGACGGCTGCCGGTGCTGCGGATATTGCAGGAGATCGGCATCGACGTCCGGGCGATCTCCGATCTCACGACGGAGAACTGCGCTCGGTTTAATGAAGAGATCACCGATGTGCCGGAGGTGAAATATTTTTCCATTTCCGGCGCGGTGCCGCGCAATCTGGTGACGGCGTTTGGGCGGAAGTCATGGGATATTGTTAACGCCGCGCATGGGGCCAATGATGGGCTGGTGGCGGTGCAGAGCGCGATCTGGGCGCGGCATCTGGGGACATGGGCGGCAGATCATTGGCAACAGGTGAATCGCAAAATCCCCCGCGCTCGCAATCTGGTTCCGGATATTTCGCCGTTTTATCTCGAAGCTCTGAAAACTGTCGCCGCGGAATCAAGGTGAGACTTCCACGCGTTTGCCGGTCGTAGTCGATTCGATCGCCGCAAAAACCATCGCAAGGCTTTTAATATTTTCGTGGCATTCGCCCTGGGGAATTGTCCCGGTTTTCAGAGCATGGAGGAATTCATGCAGCGAGCCGGCAATTCCCTGATGTTGCATTTCGCGGCATTTCTCGACGGTCTTCTTGCCGTTGACGGGATGCGCGATGGGTTCGCTGTCGCCGTCCCATTCGGCCGCGCCCTGCGGGCCATAGGCGCGCCACTGGCCCTGCCAGCTTGTCGTTAAACCTTCGGCGCACCAGCAGCCGCGGTATTCGTAGCGGAGATTTCCGGTCATGTGGAAAATGGCCGAGGCGCCCGCATTTCCCTTGAACCAGCTCCAGGGCGGATTGAATTCCTCGCAGTAAACGTCGATCGGATCGGTCCCGCTGATTTGCCGGGCGGCGTCGAAGGTGTGGATGGCCATGTCGATCAGCAGCGGATGGTCCATTTGCTTTCGAAATCCCTCGACGCGCGCGGGAAGAAAAAAATCGCTGCAAAGAACCGCCGGCGGGCCGACGTGTTTGCGGATCGCATCAGCAAACGCCACCGCGCGCGGATCGTAACGGCGGTGCTGGCTGATCATGTAAAGTTTTCCCCAGCGTTCGGAGGCCTGGATCATTTCGCGGGCATGCTGCATGGAATGGGCCATCGGCTTTTCGCCCAGCACCGCCGCCCCGGCTGCGAGCGAATCCAGCGTGACCTGGTGATGCGCTTCGGGGATCGACGCATCCACGACGAAATCGGGTTTGAGTTCCGAGAGAGCTTTGTTGAGATCGCCAAACGCCTTCACATCGGCAAATTTCAGATCGGCAATCGCCTTGCCTGCGGCGTCGGGCAGAATGTCCATCCAGCCGGCCAATTCCATATCCCGCCGACCATAGAGATTTCCCGCCCAGGCCCGTCCCATGCCCCCGGCCCCCACCAGCAATGCTCGCAATTTCGACACTGAAACCCCCTACGGCTGGCCGCTCGGCGAGGTCGCCGGCTGGGTGGCCAATTGCTGCAATCTCACCTGCGATGGCCGGGTCGCCGATTCGGCAACGGTTTGTTGCAACTGGCCCACGGAACGCAGCAGATTGAAATAGGCCGTCTTTTGCGTGAATTGCTCTTCGGTCAATTGAAGCTGGGTGGAAAGCAGCGTGTCCTGGGCGGTGAGCACATCGAGGTATGTTCCGCCGCCATTTTTGTAGAGTTGCTGGGCGGTAAAATAAGCATCGCGCGCGGCTTCCACTTGGATGGATAACTCAGCGAGCTGGGTGTGGGCGAGATCGAGATCGACGTAGGAGGTGGCGACATCCTGATCCACATTTCGCCGAAGCTGCGACTGCGTGAGCGCGGCCTGGCGGAAGAGCGACCAGGCCGCACGAACTTCCGCATTGATCAAGCCACCGGTGAAGATCGGCAAATTGCCAGTGACCGCGCCGTTCCAGACGTTGGAGGATGGATTGAATTCCTGATAGACGAAATAATTAAAATTGAGCGAAACAGACGGATAATACTGGCCGAATGCGACATCCACGGATTTTCGCGCCGCGCGCACGGCGGCGTCGGCGGCGAGCAAATCCTGCCGGGTTGATTCGGCCGTTGCTTCCCAATTTTCCAGATCCGGAATATCCGTGGGTGGATCGAAATTATCCTGCAGCGGATTGTTCTGAACCGGCGCATCCACGAGATATGCCAGCATGATCCGGCCCGTTTTCACGTTGGCAATGGACTGATTGAGCGACACTTTTGTTTGCGACGCTTGGGCCTGCGCCTGCGCCAAATCCAGCGGGCGGGCGGTGCCGACATTGACCTGGGCCTGGATGAAGTCCACATTGGCCTGCTGCACCTTGAGCGAGTTGGTTAGCACATCCACGGATTGTTCGCTGGTCAGGACGTCGTAATAGGCTTGGATAACATCCAGCAAAACCGTTTGCTGCATGTCCAGCAGAAGTTGTTTTTGCTGTTCGATGGTCTGATCCTGCGAGGCCAACGAGGAATAATCACGAAAGCCGTTGAAGACGTTCATGTTGGCGCTCGCGGGGGCGCTGAGATTGTGATTGGCCGTTCCCGGCGCGTCGCCGTGTGTGTCGAAAATGCTGTAAGTGGCGCCGAGGCTGACGGTCGGCTGAAAGTTGGCGAACTCCTCGTCCTTGGTAATAAGCGCCTGCAAATACGTTTCGCCTTGGATCGCCAATTTTTCGTCGTTGAGATTTGCCAGCCGCAGGGCGTCGGTGAGTGTGAGCACGCCGCCGCTTTCGAGATGCACGTCGGCGGGTTTGTCGCCGTCGAGCACCTTGCGGTATTGGGCGACATCTTTTTGCTGATTGACGCAACCGCCCAGAGCCAGCAGCGCGCCGAAAAGAGCGATAAGGCAGGAACGCCGCCGGAGGGATTTACTCATATCTCAGCGCCTCGATGGGGTCGAGCTTTGCAGCCCGTGTTGCCGGATAGAAGCCGAAGAAAATCCCCACGACGGCGGAGAATCCGACGGAGACGACGACGCTGGAAGTTGTGACGGTGGTTTGGAGGAATCCGGATTGGTCCACCAGATGCGCCACGCCGATGCCCATCAGCACGCCGACCATTCCGCCCACGCCGCTCATGAGGATGGCCTCGACGAGGAACTGGCTGAGGATGTCGAATCCGCGCGCTCCGATGGCTTTGCGGATGCCGATCTCGCGGGTGCGCTCGGTGACGGTGACGAGCATGATGTTCATGATTCCGATTCCGCCGACCAGCAACGAAATCCCCGCGACCGCCCCAAGCAGGAAAGTCAGCGTGCGCGAGGTGCTCATGAATTGGTCGATGTTCGCCGCCTGGTTCTGGATGTTCACATCATCGGGCGCGCCAGGCTGAACCTTGTGGAGATTGCGCAGCTCCTGGGTGACGCTGTCCTGCACATCATCCAGATTGGAAATCTCATCCGCATCCACGTCGATCTCGCGGACATAGGTCAGTCCCATGAGGATATGCATCGCGGTGGTGTAAGGGACAAGAACCTGATCGTCGGGATTGAACCATCCCTGATCGCCCTTGGCCTTGAGCACGCCGATCACGCGGAAATTGATGCCGTTAACTTTGATCTCCTCCCCGACCGGATCGGACAGGCCGAAGAGATTGGTGGCGGTGACCGGTCCGAGAATGGCGACGCGCGACCAGTGATCGATTTCCGCATCATTGAAATTGCGACCGTGCTCGACCTCGAAATTGCGCATCGGCAAATACGTTGAGCTGGTGCCCGTGACGGTGGTCAGGGTGTTCTGGTCGAAATACTTGATCTGATAAGTCTTTCCAACCACCGGGGCGGCGGAGTGGAGATGCGGGATTTTCAGCAGCGATTTGGCGTCATCGACGGTAAGATTCTGCTGCGATCCCGACATCACGCCGCCAAATCCCCGCTGACCGGGACGGATGACCAGATAATTGGTGCCCATCGCGGTGATGCGGGTGAGAATCGACTGCTGCGCCCCGGTGCCGATCGCCAGCATGGCGATCACGGCCCCCACGCCGATGATGATGCCAAGCATCGCCAGAATGGAGCGAAGTTTGTTCGCCATCAGGCTCTTGAGCGCGACTTTGACGATCATCCAGAAAAGCATGCGGCGTCACTTCCCTACCAGCATTTCATCGTCCGAATCAGAAATCGCATGATCGATGGCCGGCGGCTCGGCAATCTTGCCATCGCGGAGATAAATTTCTCGCTGACAATGCGCGGCCACGGCGGCATCGTGGGTCACGACCAGAATCGTGCGGCCCTGTGCATTGAGAGATTTGAATAGTGCGAGAATTTCCTCGCCGGTTCGGCTGTCCAGGGCGCCGGTAGGTTCATCCGCGAGCAGGATGGAGGGATCAGTCACCAGCGCCCGAGCGATGGCGACGCGCTGCCGCTGGCCGCCGGAAAGTTGGTTGGGCTCGTGATGCGACCGATCCGCCAGGCCGACAATCTCCAGCGCCGCCTTCGCCCGCCGGGGGGCATCTTTGGCAGCGGCGTAATGGAGGGGCAGTTCCACATTTTCCAGCGCAGTCATGCGCGGCAGCAGATTAAAATTCTGAAACACAAACCCGATTCGACGATTGCGAACTTCCGCCTGCTGATTGGCGTTCATCCCCGACACATCCTGCCCCGCCAGGAAATATCTCCCCGCATCCGGCCGGTCGAGGCAGCCGACGATGTTCATCAGCGTGGATTTTCCGCTGCCGGAGGGACCACGGATGGCGACCATTTCGCCGGAACGGATGTGCAGGCTGACATCGTCCAGCGCGTGGACGGTTTGGCCGCCCAGAATGTAGGTCTTGACCAGGTTCTCCGCGACGATCATCCGCGCCCCCCGCCCGAGGGAGGCATGCGCAACGGCCGCGGTTGCTGCTGGCCTTGCGATGTCCATTTGTTCGACGCTTCGTTCTTGTAAACCAGAACCTGATCTCCTTCGTTAAGCCCAGAAACGATTTCAACGTTTTCCCCGTCGTTAATGCCCGTCACCACATCCTGATCGACGGAGGTATTGTCAGGTTTTTGGACCGAAACATAGGTCCGCTGATGCTGATGCACCACCGCCAGCATCGGCACCGTCAGCACGTTTTGCCGGGTATCCTCGATGATCTGCACGTTGGCGGTCATCTGCGGTTTGAGCAGCGATTTGTTGGCGCTGGTGACTTCGATCTTCACCTCGAAAGTCACGACGTTGCTGCTGGTCACGCCCTGCGGGGAAATGCGATTGACCACGCCCTCAAATTCCTTGCCTGGAAATGCGTCGGCGGTGATTTCCACTTTCTGTCCGACTATCACTCCACCAATGTCGCTCTCGTCCACGGTCGCAAGGACGAAAAGGCGGGAAAGGTCGGACAAAGTCATCACCGTTGTTCCACCACTGACGTTGCTGAGGGCCGAGGCAATGACGGTGCCGACGCCGATGGTTGTGGGGATGTCGGCGATCACCCCGTCCATCGGAGCGGTGACAATCGTGTATGCTAACTGCTGGTCGGCGTTCTTTTTGGTAATGGTATCGAGAGCGACTTCTGCATCGTTCAGCTTGACGTCTTCCTCTTTGGTTTTCAGGGCAACTTCCTGACTGGCGATTTCGTCCTTGGCGATTTTCGCGGCCGCCAGCGCATCGGCGGATTGGGCGGCGTCGGATTCGGCCGTTTCGTAGTCCTCTTGCGAAGTCAGCTTTTGATCGAATAAATCCTTTTGTCGGTCGGCTTTTCGCTGCATGTTGGTGGATTGGATTTGTGCCGATTGCAAATCGGCATCGGCTTTTTCAATAGAGGTCTGTAAGTCGATCTTCGCCTGATCCACCGCCTCTTTGGCCTCTTCAAGCCGGGCGTTGGATTCGTCAAGCGTTGCCTGGGCCTGATCTACCTGAATCTGCTCATCCGTGGGGTCCAGTTTCATCAGCAGGTCGCCTTTTTTGACATTGGCGGAAATGTCGAATGGCATTTCGGTAACCTGCCCCGAAGCCTGGCATTTGATCGCCACATCCAGATTGGATGAGATTTGCCCCGGACTCTGCACGAATTGCACAATGTCCCCACGAACGGCCGTCGCCAGATAGACATCATCCGGCAATTGAAATGCTTCCGCACGAACTTTGCGCTCGTGCAGATAAAATCCTCCGCCGGCGGCCGATCCAATGACCACCAGCACGATGACCAGCACCCACATTCGACTCATGTACGGTCACTTCCTATCGCGGCCAGGACGAATTCGGTAATGTGTTCGTTGAGCGTTGCCGCCTCCACTCCGCTCGGGCTGTATAGCATAACCGCCCGCACCATGGATGGAAGATACACCGCTGTCCATTCCGGCTTTTTGTCCGTAAACTCGCCTGCGGCAACGCCTTGGCGAATGGTTCCCTCGATCAGCCGAGACAATTCCTGCCGCTTGATATCCCAATCACTGGACGCGTCAGGCACGCCGGCGGTCCGCATAACTTCAAATAATTGAGGGTGTTGGATCGCAAAATCCACCACGCCCCGGATGATAAGACGCAACCGATCCCGAAAGTTGCGAGATTCCGATCCCAGCCGTTCACCCAGCCGTTTGACCAGTTCCGCCAGCCCGTCGTACACCAGACTGTAATACAGGTCTTCCTTGCTTTTGAAGTAGATGTAAACAGTTCCCTTCCCGATGCCCGCCGCGGAGGCGACATCGTCGAGGCGAACTTTATGGAAAGGCTGCTCGGAAAAGAGTTTAGCGGCAGCCTGGATGATGGCCCGGCGCTTGTTTTCATCACGTAATCGCATAGGTTTTCACAAATCTATCGCAGATATCGGGAGATGCCATTACGGCAATATCCGTACATTGTCACTGTTTTCGGAAATGCTCACTCGATCAGGGTTTGTCGAAACTATATACATTTCCGCTGGCAGTCAAAGTGGATTGCCATTGATTGCCCGGAATGCCGTAGAAATTGGCGAATCCCATCATTCCGCTGTCCGATTGGATTGGCCCGACGGAGAGGAGGAAATAATCTCCATCGAAGACCTTCTCCGATGTGCTGATGAAGTTGTCGTTGCCTGAGATGGTGCTGGTTGCGGTTGGAAACGAGATCATGCTGATCGGGTCATCACCCAACATCCAGCGAATGGCGATGAAGGGGTCATAAGTGGCGCCAAACGCGGGATTGGAAATTGGATAGGCGGTGGACCCAAACAGGCTCGAATCCCGCATGTCCCAGATGGCATTGTCCATTTCGGTATCGTCCCGGGCTCCAGCGATGGTGTCCAAACTACCCGGCGTTGAGACACCCATAAGCGGCCCGGCTTTCACAATAACCCCGGATGGGGCGGCTGTGCTTGTGGTACCCGTGTACGAATCATTCAGTCGATTGGAAATCGGCCCGAACCGCGTGAAGTATTGAATCGGATTTCCCCAGCGATCTGCCAATTGCGGCCAGATCGGCACGTTGGAACCCGATGTCCAAAAAGTGTCACCAGCCTTGTCTTTTGTCCAGATCACCGTGAACTTGTCTTCAGGAAGATAATTTGGCCAGACCTTGCCAGTGCACGTGCGAATTACGGCCACAGTGTTCGTGTAGGGTGGGTTTGAAGTGGTATGTCCGTACTGTAGTTGTGTGCCAGAGAACAACGGTAGCGTTGTGGTCGGCGTACTCGGTGTGCCCGGTGGCCCCGTGTACACGCCTACACTCTCTTCCTCATACATACTCGGCGATAGCGTGACGTACACGGGAATGGGGCTTCCATTGGGGCCTATCGGCCATTGGTATTGGCTGGTCGTGGGGTTGTACCAACTTTGTGGGAGTGCGGCGACCGTCACGGACGAACCGCCTGCCGATGCCGCCGTTGCCGCAGTTACAAACGGTTGCGAAATAGTGCGGAAACCATCGCCATCCGCTCCGTCGCCGGCGGTGACGAAGGTTTGACCATTGATTGTTTGTGATTGCGTCACCGCCGGGCCCGGACCAAGCAGCGCCGTGGCAAGGCTGTAAAGCCGAATAACCGGCGTCGTGCCACTGGAATTGTGCGGCGCCTGTGGCTGGCTGATATTCTGCGGAATCACCCCGAAATCCGCTTTGTAATTGCCGATCGCCGCCTCAATGGTCTGGAAATCGAATTTCTGTGCCTGGATGTCGGAGTTGATCACCTCTTTCCGCACCATCGGCACCAGGACTGCGATCAGAATGGTGATGATGCCGATCACAACCAGCATCTCGACAAGCGTAAAACCGCGATTTATTCTTCGGAAATTCATGGGGTGGATATCCTAGCGGTAATTCTCTCTCTTAAACAGTTCGCAATGTCTCGCTGTCCGGTCAATGGATCGTTCGATATTGGTCCAAGGTCAGATTCAATGCCGCGTTCGCCGCCGCGGCGACCACGGGATCCGAATTCCCCGCCAGATTGGAGAGCGTCTTGGGCGCGGCCGTCTGGTCCGATGTTTTTGCCGCATCAAACCGATATCGCCCCAGCTTCAAAATCGCCTCCACTCGCAGCATTCGATCCTGGCAATCAGTGGCAAATGCGAACACATCTCCCGCATAATCGGCCACATCCTGCGGATCGATGCTGACGATCTTGGTGTAGATCGGCTGGACGTGATCCGTGTCGAATCGCACCCGCGAATCCGATGCTTGCGACAGCTCCGTCGCGCTGGCCGGCTCGCACTCGGCCAATCCCTGGCTCGATTCGTTGAGCAGCCCCATCCCCTTCTGATATTCATCGTAATTCAGTCGCTCGGAATACATCCCCCAGCCCAGCGCGTACACCGCCGTGAAATATCGCTTGGCATCATCCGCCTGATGGCGATGCAGCAGAATCAGGCCGATCTTGTCCATGTCGCTGCCGAGTTGCTGCAGATCATCCAGTGGCGGATGCTCGGCGTCGTAATTCACGATGGCCGATGGATTGCCGGCGAAAATGGAATCGCACTTCGTTCCAGCCGCCGAGAGAATCTGCGCGATCGGCGCGGGTGGATCGCCGATCGGTTTATCAGCGAACTGATCGCATTGCCCCTGTTGCGATTCATACGCCTCTGCCGCCGACAAATAAATCGCCCCCGCATTTCCGGAATCGTTCTGTGTCAGCACATCCGCAACCCCCGCCGGCAGCGACAGCGGCTGAAGATTTTCCGGCGTCAACGACAGCGCCGTCCGCGGCGAAATCTGCGTCTGGAAAAAATACCACGCCAACAACCCCACAATGCCCACCAATGCCACACCCGAACTGATCCACAGCCATCGATTCCGTCGCATCCAAAATCTCCCAAAGCCCACGGATAGCAATCCGTGGGCATTTCCCCCACACACATCAAGCCGCCCCGCGTCCCGCCAACAACAACTCCGCACTCCGAATCGTATTCTTGAGCAGCATCGCCACCGTCATCGGCCCCACGCCCCCCGGCACCGGCGTGATAAATCCCGCCTTCTCCCGCACTCCCGCAAAATCCACATCCCCCACCGTCTTGCGAGTCCCATCCTCCTGGCGAATCCGATTGATCCCCACATCAATCACCACCGACCCCTCCCGCACATCCTCTGCCATAATCAACCCCGCCTTCCCCACCGCCACCACCAGCACATCCGCACGCCGCGTGTGGCTCGACAAATCGCGCGTGGCCACATGGCACAGCGTCACCGTCGCCATCCGCTCCGTGAGCAGCAGCGCGATCGGCTTTCCCGCAATTTCGCTCGCCCCCACCACCACCGCTTCCGCCCCGCGCAACGGAACGCCGGTGGATTCGATCAACTCGATCACCGCCAATGCCGTGCATGGCGCGATCAGCGTGTGTCCGTAAACCACATAGCCGATGTTGGCTGGATTCACGCCCTCGACATCTTTCACCGGATCGATCTGGTACTGTAATTCCGTCGCGTCCAGATGCGCCGGCAACGGTAGATGCAACATGATGCCGGTGACGGCGGAATCCCCATTGAGTTTCTCAATCTCCGTAGCGACTTGCGCCGAGCGCGCATCCGCCGGCAGAGTCTTGAGCACATATTCAATTCCCACATCCCGGCACGCCTCCGCCTGCCGCTGCGCGTAAAGTTCCCCCGCCGGCGACGCCCCGACCAGCACCGCCGTCAATCCCACTCGCCTCCCCCCCGCCGCCAACTCCGCCGTCCGCGCGCGCACGCGCTCTTTCACCCGCCCCGCCAGCATTGCGCCATCAATCAGAATCGCCGACATGCCGGCGATTATAAGAGCAAAAACGCACCGCACGAAGCATTCGGTTTTTTCTTGCATCCACCAGAAGCCCCGATGTATTATGCGTGAGTTCTTCGGCAATCCTGAAACACATCTAGTTTGCCGGGACAATACGGGTCATGTCTGAAAATCGCATCGGGAAGGAGAAAATCACATGTTGGGGAAACGCTCTTTATGCGTCATGGCTGCGGTAGCAGCAGCGTCGGCGGGAATTGCCAAGGCCGATCCGGATTTCACGGCATTTCTGGTCCCTGATGCCGCGGCAACCGCGGCGGCGAATTCGAATCCCAGTGATGTTTCGATCCGCGGCCAAACTGTCGATGTATCTCAGCCCGGCGACAAAGTGGTGATGGACATCTACGCATCCATCCAGCAATCCGATGGCAATCAGGCCGACGACGGCTTTTACAGATATAATCCCGCGTTCTCCAGCAAAACCGGCGCACTGGGTGGAACGCAAGGCATCTTCAATAATGGTGGCGCTACCAGCCCCAATGTTACATACAGTTCGCCAGCATCGGATGCGGAATTCAGCGCGCCGGGAGTCGAATTCAATAGTACCGATCCCGGTGTCTTCACCGCCGGCGGCGATCCGCTTACCAACACGGCCCAGCAGCAAAATGCCACGGGCGGTACACTTCTGCAATTTGATGCCGGGCCATACCCAACTTGGGGTGACGGATCCAATCAAAACACGATTCCATCCACCGCTATTTCCAGTACGAATCCGACGCAATTCCTGCTTGGTACCATCATGTGGACGGCATCAAGCGTAAATAATATTTCCGACACGGTCCAGGTGCTTGCCCAGCCGGGACTTGCCGGCGGCGTGGCTAACCAATTGGTCGCAGAGTACTGGTCCGACGCCACCTCTGCTGGCCAGCAGGCAGGGTTTCCACCTGTGGTTGGCCTCTACAAAGAAAAGGGAAATGCCGCGAATCTCTTGTCCGGCCCGCCGGTGGTGATCGTTCCCGAACCAACTTCGATGGGAGTAATCGCCCTGGGCCTTTCCGTTCTGGGCGTCCGCGCACGTCGGCGGATGCCGCGACGACCATAACTCGGTTGCTGCATTTTTAATCGAAAAGAGTTCAGGGTATTCACTTCCTGCCGCCGCTGGTAAAATGCCGGAAGCTGGTAAATACAGGAGGCTCCATGAATACCAAGACTCGCGTTTCCATCGGAATTCTCGCCATGATTTGTCTGACGGCCGCTCGAGCGACCGCCGTGTTCGCCGCTGACCTGGGCAATCCCACGGCCCTTCCGCAGCAGCATCCCAATACCATTAATCCCCAAACGCTTATTCCAACTCTTCAGCAGGCCTACACGACGCTGTCAACGGCCGATCACGATTACAACGGCCATCGCGGTGCAGCCATGAAAGACATCGCTGCCGCCGCACAGTTGCTCGGGACCGACATCACCGGCCAAGGCAAGGGTGGCGAGCCGCAAAAATTGTCGGACCTGCAAATCCGCTCGGTCCAGATGGACCTCCTGGGCGTCGGCCGCAATCTTCCCGATGGGCCGGACAAGAAGGAAATCGTTCGCCACATCAACGGCGCGATTCGCCAGCTCTCCGTCGCTTTGGATGAAGAATCGCCCCACCCCTCGCCCGGCGCGGTTCAGCCCGGGGCTGAACCAGGCATCGTGAATCAACCGGGCGCTGTCAACGTCACCCCGGGACTGGGAAGCGCAAATAGTTCGGCGGTGGAGGACCCGATCGGTTCCAACAGCCTGGAGATTTCCTCGCTCGAGCGAATCTATGAAATCCTTCAGGGCGCCAACCACGATTATCAGGGCCATCGCGCCAAGGCCATGCACGCCATCGCCAACGCGGTGAGAATCCTCGGCGGCGATGTTTCCGGCGGCGGAAAAGGCGGCGAGAATCAAGCCACTTCCGATGAACAGCTCCGCCAATCCGAGACGCTGCTGGAACAGGTCCGGAATTCCTTCACTAGCAACGATCCCAAAAAAGTGAGCGCTGCATTGAACCGCGCCGTCGACGACCTGACCGCCGCGCTGGCTGTTAAATAAAAAAAATATTCACCACGGAGGCACGGAGAGCACGGAGTCAAACTCTCTAATCCAGGGCACTCTAAAATTCTGAAATCAATTTTTACCGCGGAGAGCGCAGAGGGCCGCGGAGAGGGGAAAAAATAGAATTTGAATTTATCTTTCTCTGCGGCCCTCTGCGCTCTCTGCGGTTCAATTTTGCCCTCCGTGCTCTCCGTGTCTCCGTGGTGGAAACTCTTTTTGTTTTAAATGCTATCCCGCACGACGAACGGCTCCCGATATTCCCGCGTCAGCATGGCGTTGGCGGCTTCGTTGTCCACGAAACGCAGAT
Organism: Tepidisphaeraceae bacterium; assembly: GCA_049515255.1. Lineage (GTDB taxonomy): Bacteria > Planctomycetota > Phycisphaerae > Tepidisphaerales > Tepidisphaeraceae > JBEKUH01. Next base: position 17,333 of record JBEKUH010000062.1, read on the forward strand.
TCGGCGGATCGACGCTCAACGGCGCGCCCAGCGTCGCTTCATTCAATTTCAGATCAATCTCATTGGCCGAAAGATGCGCCTGAAATCGGTCGAATGTTTCTGATGCAGCCGAGTTCGACTTCAGTTGCGCGCGGATCGCATCCGGATCGCTCTGCTTGCCGAGCAAATAGGAAATGTTGCTGATGTGCGATAGCGCGCTGGACATAAATCCCTCGGCCAGTTCGCCATTTTGGTCCTCGCGCCGGCGTGAACGCATGGCATTGAGAAAGTTTTCCATGTGACTGCGATCGCGCGTGACGCTGCTGCCGTCGAATTGGCGGATTTGTTTGCCTGTGTTGTCGAATGCCGCGAAATTCTGCGCGGTGATGCTGACATATCCGCCTTCGCATTCGATGACGTTGCCGACGTCCGCGCCTTTGTATTTATCCATTCGATTGCCGGCGGAGGAATTGGTTGGCAGGCCGCGGACCTCGAAGATCAGCATGGAATCGCCGTAATCGTGAACGGTCATCAGCGTGTTGGGGGTTACGCCGTCGTCGATGTACCCGAATCGTCCACCGACGGAAATCACGGACGGGGCGGGAGTCGATTTGCCCAGCGCCCATCGCGCGAGGTCCATGTTGTGCGCGCCCTGATTGCCGATATCGCCGTTTCCCGTGGGCCAGACCCAGTGCCAATCGTAATGCAGATTTTTTCTCCGCAGCGGCGTGTTCGGCGACGGCCCGCACCACATATCGTAATTCACCGTCGCCGGAACCGGTTGCGGCCCATCGGTTTTTCCGATGCTCGCCCGGCGTTTGTAACAGAGCCCGCGGGCCACCTGAATTTTTCCCAGATTCCCCGCCTTGACCCATTCAAACGCTTCGAACACCTGCGGAATGGATCGCCACTGCGTGCCCGCCTGCACGATGCGGTTGTATTTGCGTGATGCCGCCAGCGCCTGCGCGCCTTCCCACACGTTGTGACACACCGGCTTCTCGACATAGACATCCTTGCCCGCCTGACACGCCCAAACCGTGATCAGCGCATGCCAATGATTCGGCGTCGCGGTGGTGATGGCATCGAGATCTTTGCTCTCCAAAAGTTTTCGCACATCGCCATATTGCGCAACGGGAGTTTGCGACGGCCGAGTTGAAGCAAACGCGGAAATAATCGCCAATCGGCTATCCAGCACTGCCTGATCCACATCGCACAGCGCTACGATACGAACCCCATCGAGTCGCAAGAGCTGATTGATGTGGCTCCTCCCGCAATCGTTGCATCCGACGACAGCAATGCGAATATCGCTGTTGGCCCCGGAGATTTGCGAATACGACCGCGCCGTCCACTTGGAGAAAGCCGCCACCCCCGCGATGGCCGCCGAGGACTTGAGAAAACCCCGCCGTGAAACCGACCGCTGATTGGATTGCATCCGCAGCTCCTGCTCTCCGCCAGAATGAGCGCGGGCATTATACCTTCAAAGGCTCGGATACAACGGGAAATCGCGGCTACAAAAAGACCAACTGGCCGTCCATTTCTTCAGCCGTTGTCCGGTTTAGCAACGCCAGCAGCCGGCTGGCAATTGCATATGGCGGGCGGCGGATCGCGATGATGATTCCACAATGGCGTTTGCCCGTCGCGGTATATTGGCTGGCGAGCGACTCAAAGTGAGCGCGGTTATGAGTCAGAATGGCCATCTGTCGTTCAACCGCATACGCCAATTGATCTGCGTCGTTGGCGCCGAGGCGACCGGCTTCGAGAGTGGTTTGCACGGTAAATCCGCGCGATCGAACCAATTTGCAGACGAGAACGCTCACGTCTTCGTCAAAATAAGTGCTGATGAAAAGCCGGCTCACGATTTGTGGATTTGTCCGTCGGCCAATTCAGGGGAAATCCGATTAGTTTCAATATGAGCCGTGATCTCGTCCTGGTGATCGGCGAAATATCCGAGTGCATCAAATATCTGGGATAGCTTCAGATGCGGCAGATGCGCGGGGATATCTTCCGGCGCGATGCCCGATCGCCAAATCTCCACCACCGCGCGCACCGGCGTGCGCGTGCCGTTGATAATCGGCTCGCCGCCGAGAATTGCGTCGTCGCGAACAATGTGAATGTGGTCGGTCGTGGTTGTCATGTCTCAATCATACCAAATCGCACGCCTCGGCCGGCATCCAGTGATTGTCGTGATTCTTCCACTTCACGTTGCAACCAATCGGATTGGTCAGCTCCACCGGCGGCTTTTTGCCGGCGAGCACCGCATCCACCGCATCGCGCAGTTCGTGCGTTGTCTCTTTTCCGGGATTGCGCGGATTGTCATCCATCCGCCCGGTGTAGCGCAATTTGCGCTGGGCATCGAATACATAAAAGTGCGGCGTGCGCAGGCCGCCGTAGGATGTCGCCACATTCTGGCTTTCATCGCGCAGATAGGGGAATTTGAATCCCTTGTCCTTGGCCCGCTGGATCATCAGCTCGAACGAATCGCCGGGATGATTGTCGGTTTCGTTGGAATTGATCGCCACCAGCGCGACGCCCTTGTCGCTGTAATCGGCGAAGAATTTGTTGATGCGATCCTCCGATCCGATCACGTACGGGCAATGATTACACCAGAACGCGACCACCAGAACTTTCGCATCCTTGAAATTGGCCAGGGAATATTTTTTCCCATCGACGCCAGGCAGATCGAAATCGGGCGCGGATGAGCCGAGTGAAAGTGTGAATGCCATAATTGCCTCCGTTTATCTCGTGTTTGAACCCATCGGCACCAGCACGTTGCGCGTCCCCTTGTTGATCGTCACCTGTGTCGTGGACGGTTCGGGACAACGCGCCAAAAATTCGGCGTAGTATTTGTTGATAAAAGTGCGCGTCGCCCAGGCCGTGCCGTCGGCCAGGCCGCAGATCGTCGTGCCGGGCATGATGCCTTGCGATTTTTCCAGTTCCAGCAGCATATCCAGATCACTCGGTCGCCCGTAACCGTCGACGATGCGATCCAGAATCTTTTTCATCCAGGCCGATCCCTCCCGGCATGGCGTGCATTGTCCGCAGCTCTCGTGGGCATAAAACCGCACGCAATTCCGCAGGGCTTTCACCATGTCGGTATGTTCGTTCATCACGATCATGCCAGCCGTGCCCAGGCCCAGGCATCCGCCGCGAAAGCGGACGTCGTCGAAATCGAGTTTGATATCCAATTCATTGGGCCCCAGCACGCCCATGGAAATTCCGCCGCAGATGGAGCCTTTGTGTTTTCCGCCCTTCATTCCACCGGCGAGATTGTTGATGGCGAAATCGAGCGTGATGCCCAATTCCTGTTCGTAACATCCGGGCTTATTCACATGGCCGGACATTCCGAAAAGTTTTGGCCCGGGCGAGGAAGGCGTGCCCATGCTGCGGAACCACGCCGCCCCGCGCTCGATGATGGGTGGAACCAGGCAGAGCGTCTCGACATTGTTGATCACCGTCGGCCGAGCAAACGCCCCGGCGATCGCGGGAAACGGCGGCTTGTTGCGCGGCCAGCCGCGCTTGCCTTCCAACGCCTCGAGCAATCCCGTCTCTTCCCCGCAGATGTACGCCCCGGCGCCGCGGTGGAGATAGCATTCCAGTTTGTATTTGCTGCCGAAGATGCCCTGCTGGCCGAATACGCCGTGGTCGTACGCTTCCTTGATCGCGCGATCCAGCACCTTGGCCTGATAGTGATATTCGCCTCGAATAAAAACGTATGCGATGTCGAGCTGCGTGGCGATCGCGCAGATGGCGATGCCCTCGAGCATGCTGTGCGGATCGAAGTCGATGAGATACCGATCCTTGAACGTCCCCGGCTCGGATTCGTCGGCATTCACGGCCAGATAGTGTGGCCCTTTTTTCTCCTTGGGAACAAACGACCACTTCTGCCCCGCCGAAAATCCCGCCCCGCCGCGGCCACGCAATCCGGAATCGGTGACCAGTTTGATGATGTCATCCGGCTTGATATCGATCGCCTTGCGCAACGCCGCATATCCGCCGGTGGCGACGTAATCATCGTACCAATGCACTTTGCGTTTGGCCGGATCGGCGTCGATACGCTTGGTGAGGACGGGTTCGGTGAAGGCCATAGCGTAAATTCCTATTGGATTAGCGGCGAAAGGTCAACTTTTTCATGGGGCAAACAGTATCTTTACGGCTTCTCTTTCTTCTCATCGACGACGATTTCATCAATGACCGTTCTCCGTAATTTCAATCGCGGATCCTCCGGATGTGGCTGCTCGGCCGTCTGTTCCTTGCGATAAACCGTCGAAACATTCGTCTTGATCGCCCCGCGCACATACCCCACCTGCCGCCCGAGCCATTGCAGAAAACCGCTTTGAGGCTTTTGCATCTCGCCGCTCATCCGACTTTCATCTCCACGCCAAATTCTTTTTTAGCCTGCCCAAGCGCATCTTCCAATGTCCCATGCCAACTGTCACCCACAAATCCGCCGCGATCATCCAGGCGATAGAGCACCCAATTATCCAGTTGCGGCTCCAGGATCAATCGGCTGACCATTCCCGGATTGGGATGCGTCCCCACCCCGCGCACCGATCCCAAATTCATCGCAGCATGTGGCAAACAATCGTTGCTGGCAACCATTGGACGGGGAAGATTGACCGAATATTTTGGCATGATTTTACTCCTGCGACATCGGCAACTGCTCGGTCATCGCTTCCCTATCCGGATCATAGGTCTCGATAAATCGCCGGACATCTCCCACCGTCCGGTCGCTGTGGCCGAAGGCCAAAATCGCATCTTCCGCCTTACTTTTGTCGAACTTCAGCACCGTCATCTGATATGCCGCGACCATCATGCCGGTGCGGCGAACGCCCTGGGCACAATGCACCAAAACCGGCTGTTTGCTCGAATCCTGAGTGATCGCCAGAAACTGCTGAATCTGCCCCGCCTCCGGCCAACCGCCCAGGGGAATCGCAATCCTCACAACATCAATCCCATTGTCCCGGCAATAAGCAATCTCATCCGCAAACGGCTCATGGCCGATCTCATTGTCATCCACGAGGCAAACCACGGTTTTCACATGCGTCTTTTGTGCCGCCAGTTTGAATTGGCTGATCGACCGCACCCCGTCCCGATACAAAGCCCCATCCTCCACGGTCGCCAAATGATAGGAATCAAAAAAATTGCGATATGTCCACCTACCCCCAATTATCAGTATGGCAACCGCGAGGATTATCAGACCCGGAATCTTCACACCCTCTATTCTAAATCAATGATGATCGCCCCACGTCACAGCCGGATCGTGATAATCCTTGGCGCTGGCGGGCAGTTTGGCGATCAACTCATCCAGCATCGGCACCGTCAAATTCTCGTGCAGCACATCGTTGATGAGTATTGCCGGCGCGGTCCCGCAGGAACCGAGGCATTCCAATTCCACCAGCGTGAATCGCTTATCCGCCGTCGTCTCGCCCGGTTCGATGCCGAGCTTTTCCGTGAGTCGATCCGTCAAATCCCGCGATCCACAAATCTCGCACGCCAACGATCGGCACACTTGCAACAGATATTCCCCTTTGGGCTTCAGCCAATATTCCTCGTAGAACGTGGCGGTGTCCATCACCTCCGCCGGCGCCAGGCCGAGAAAAGCCGCGATCTCTTCCAACGCCTGCGTCGGAATCCACCCATACTCATGCTGCACATGATGCAACGCCGGCAACAACACCGCCTGCTTAGTCGGATAGCGCGGAAAATATTTGCTGGAAAGCTCCGCCTTCATCTTCTCGGTCAGATACGGCTCCGCCCGACGCTCGACCGTTGCGGTACGACAGGGCAGTAGGTACATGGCGTTTCATGCGGGCTTGGGGCGTCTTCCCCGCCACATGGCGTCATGCCGCTTATCTCTAGCGCTGCGCATCTCGCGGAGTTCCGTGGCGGTCATGAAATTCGTGAAAGTTCCCAAAATATTTTTGACGTCGGCCTGACGACAGCGACGATTGTGCTCCTCCAAAGCCGCGATGATAGCCGCGCTGCGGGTCCTGCATTTCGTATGGCGCAACGTCTCCTTAAGCAACTCATCCGGAATTCTGAGTGTAATTTTCATCGTAGTGGATTTCCGAATGGACCTTCGCCCCTCAATGTGGACAAAAGAACTTGTGCCTTAAAAACAATGTTGTCACCTTCACCATTCAGGATTCTCTTGTGAACCCAGGACATCGGAAACATCTCTTGCTCCTGCGGAAACACGAGCGGGAACGTGTCTTTGCCAATAACGGAGTCTCGTTTCCACGTTCCGACGGGATGAGCCCGACGTAGGACCTCGCCAACATAACCTCCCAAGGTGAGGCAGCGAGCATTCATTCCCGCGGGAGTTATTGGTGTGGCTTTGTGTTCTTGATGCATCTGATCCAAGATGTGCTCGACGCGCTGCAGCGATGTAACCGAATAGTCCAGCGTCTCATCGTACGCCTTTTTCGCTGATTTCACGCATTGGTCGGCCAAACCAAGGCAGACAGCATTCGCATCGGCGGCCGGCGCTGCCTGATTGGTTTCGTGTTGACTTGATGGATCCATGGTCGCCCCTACCGATCCAACTCCGCCGCAATCACGTTGATGCTCCCTAGCACCGCCACCACATCCGAAATCATGTGCCCCTCGATCAGTTTCGGAAAAGTCTGGTAATTGATATAGCTCGGCGGCCGAGTGCGGCAGCGCCAAGGGACGTTGCCGCCATCGGAGGTGATGTAATATCCCAATTCGCCATTGCCGCTTTCGATGCAGCCATACACTTCGCCCTTGGGCGCTTCAAACCCCCGGTTGGTCATAATCATCTCGAAATGCTGGATCAATCCCTCGATGCTGGAATACACCTGATCTTTCGGCGGCAAAACTTCTTTCCCTTCGGGGCTCACATTCACCGGCCCCGGCGGAATGTTGTCAATGAGCTGGCGAATGATCGACAGGCTCTGCTTCAACTCCTCCAGCCGAACGAGATACCGGGCATACACATCACCCGTGCTCATCACCGGCACCTTGAAATCCACCGCCGGCGCCCCCTGCCCGTCCCAATTGTCGACATAGCAGAGATAAGGCTCATCCTTGCGAATATCCCGCCGAACGCCGCTAGCGCGGGCCATCGGTCCGGACAGGCTCCACGCCACCGCTTCCTCCCGGCTGATGACGCCGATGCCCTTGGTGCGATCCACGAAAATCCGGTTCTTGTTGAGCAGCGCTTCCACATCCGCCGCCGCCGCCGGCATGTCCTCGTCCACAAATTTCTTCACCATGCGCTTAAACGTAGCCTCATCCGGCAAATCCATGTTCAGCCCCCCTACCCGCGTCCAACTCGTGTGGAATCGCTGGCCGGACATGTACTCGACGATGTCGTAAATTGTTTCGCGCTGATTGAAGCCATAAAGGAATGCCGTGAACGCACCCAGATCCAACCCGGCCGCGCCGATGCAAAGCAGATGCGATTGAATCCGTCCAAGTTCCCCGGCAATCGTGCGCAGCACTTTGCACCTTGGCGTCAATTCGATCCCCATCAACTTTTCCGTCGCCAGATGCCAGGCCAGTTCGTTGTAGATCGGCGCGGAATAATCCATGCGATCGACGATGGTGACATACTGGTTGTAATTGAGGTGTTCCCCACACTTCTCGAACCCGCTGTGGAGATACCCGATATGCGGGGTCGCCCGGAGGATGCGCTCGCCATCGAGTTCCAGCACGAGGCGGAGTGTCGTATGCGTCGCCGGGTGCTGCGGCCCAAAATTCAGCGTCCAGCGGTTCTCGCCCAGAGCTTCGCCCGGCGGTTGCATCACATCATCAGACGTTTTTTCAAGCGTATACGGCATGGCGGGAGTATATCGGAGCGATTGGATCGTTCCAGCGGAGCAAAGCAGAATATGTTAGTATATACTAATTAACGTCCCTTGCAGAATCGTTTAGCCGCGACCCGCAGGGGAGCGCGTTGGATTGGACGCGCCGCCCCGCCGTTTGCATTTGCCCCATCCCAAGGTTATAGGACATTCGGTCGATCACTCGACCCATTGCGTTCCACGTGGAACATCACCCCATTGCCGGAAAGGAGTCCAGGCCGATGTCAACCGCACAAAAGAACAAGCCGCGACTTGGAAGAGGATTGAGCAGCCTTATTTCGGTATCCGATCTGCCCGTACAGGCGGACGTATCTGAATCTGCCCCCTATACCGAGCAACCCAAGCATCCCGCCGCCACGCCGATGGATGGGCAGGCCCTCAAGGTCCCGATCGACTCGATTCGGCCCAATCCCCACCAACCGCGCAAGACCATCAAGGAATCCGCCATCGCCGAGCTGGCGGCCAGCATGAAATCCTCCGGTATCATCCAGCCGCTGGTGCTTCGCAAAACCGCCGAGGGATTCGAGCTTATCGCCGGCGAACGCCGCTGGCTGGCGGCCAAATTGGCGGGGCTGTCAGATGTCCCGGCCATCATTCGGGAGGTGGATAGCTTCACCCAGGCCCAAATGGCGTTGGTGGAAAATATCCAACGGGAAGACCTAAATCCGGTCGAACGCGCCCAGGGATACCGGGCCCTGATGGATCAATTGGGCCTGACTCAGGCGGAGTTAGCCGGCCGAATGGGCGAGGAACGCAGCAGCGTCGCTAACTATCTGCGGCTTCTGGACCTCGCCGAACCCGTCCGAAACATGGTCCGCGACGGCCGGCTCTCCATGGGTCACGCCAAGCTCCTGGCCGGGGTTTCTGATGTGGCCGAACAGCAGCGACTAGCGGACATCGTGGTCGCCCAATCGCTGGCAGTGCGAAACCTAGAGCGTCTCCTCCAAGGCCAACCCGAGCCGACGCCGGGCCGCAAACATCCCGCTTCATCCGCCCATTTGGCCGATCTGGAAAAGAATCTCGCCCGGCAATTATCGATGCGTGTGCAGGTCCGCGCTAGCGGAAAGGGCAAAGGCCGGTTGATCCTGCATTATACATCGCTCGATCAGTTCGATGAGCTATTGGCCAAGCTCGGCGCGAAGGCCATGACAGATTGACGATATCCGCCAAAATGACACTAACAAATTGCGAACTTATGTTGAAACGGCTGGCCACTTTCCGGCGGGTCAGCGGGAGCGTAATATTTGCATCATGCGACGATTCGGGGCTTGGCATCTCTTTTTGATGATTCTGTGTTTTGCCCCTTTGGCGGTAGGGCAGGAAACCCGGCCAACCACGCAGCCTGAGCCCATTCCCCAATCCGTTTACGAAAAAGGCCCGCTACTCATCCATCTGCCGGGCATCGAAGGATATCTCAACTGCGATCGGCATCTGATTCTGGGATTGCAAGATGGCGGCCTGCCGGGGCACTTGGCAGTCTATGACTGGACGGAATACGACCCCGGCCTGGATTCGCTCCACGCGTATCGCCGCAATCATCTCGAAGCCCAGCGTGTGGCCGATATGATTGTCGATCATCTGAAAATCGACCCCACCGATCCGATCATTCTGTCCTCCCACAGCGGAGGGTGTGGCATTGCAGTCTGGGCGCTGGAGAAACTTCCACCCGGCGTTCAGGTGCAATCGCTTCTGCTGCTCGCTCCAGCACTTTCGCCGGATTACGATCTTTCGGCTGCATTACGCCACGTCAGTGGCCAAGCGTATGCCTTCACCAGTGTCCACGACACGATCATGTTGGAAGTCGGCACCAAACTCTTCGGAACCATGGACGGCGTGAACACGCCGGCGGCGGGGCTGACCGGCTTTGTCATGCCACCATCGGCAGATCCCCAGCAATACAAAAAACTCGTCGCCGAGCCGTTTGAAACGGATTGGATGCAATACGACGATTTCGGCGATCACATTGGGCCCGAGTCGCGCCAGTTCGCCGCCAACATCATCGCGCCGATGCTGCTCGGCCAGCCTGTCGCATCGACCCGGCCATCCGCGCAAGCGCAATGAGGGATTGCATTTCGCTTCGGTAAAATCGGGTGAAAATCTATGCCGACAGAACGTCGAGCAATTGCTTCAGGTCCGTCTTCTGGGGATCATCCGGGTTGCTGCGGAGATAAGAATCAAGCCAAATGCTGGCGGGGCGGGCCAATCCGATACGGGCCAATACCAGCGCCAAATCGCGCTGCAAATGTCCCTGCTTCGGCCAAAGAATCATTTCCATTTCCAGAATCGCCGCGACATCGGCGTATTGGCTCTTGGAGCCGAAAATGTGCAGCAGATTTTGCAGAATCCGTGTCAGCCAATGCCGATTGGAAGCCGGGCGGAGCAAATCCGATGACCATTCCATTTCCGGGCCAAACAGTTCCTGCATTCGCTCGTGGGCTTCGCCAGCGGTGAGAACGCGTCCGCTGGAGAAGGCGTCGATCAGCATGATTTTGTTCGGCGATTCTTCGACGGCCACGAGAAAATGTCCGGGCAATCCAACGCCCCAGGTCCGGAGGCCCAGCCGTTCGGCGACAATCTTGTAAACCAGGCTCAGCGTGATCGGCAGACCCCGCTTGGTCGCCAGAACGGCGGGCAGATAGCTGTTGTTGGGGTGATAGTAATCTTCCGTGTTTCCCTTGAATTTCGCCTGCTCGAAGAGCACATCATGCAGATGCGCCATGATCGCCTGCGGCTGGGTGGAACGAACGCGCTTTCGCACGGCATCGGCGTATTTTTGCAGTTGAGAATCCACCGAGGCAGGATTCACGCCTTCCAGATGGTGCATGGAAATGGCGATGGCGCCGTTCAGCAGGGCATCGGGCGAATTGATCGCCTCCGCCTGCCGAGCCAACAACTTAAACGCTTCAGACGAGCAGCATTGTGGCAGGGCAGGGCTCATATCTTTCACTCCCGGACGATATGGCCATATCGGTTGAACCATGCCCTGAACTTGCAGAATCCGTGCCAGAAGCGCGGCTAGGAGGCGTGCATTACCTAAATCCCTAAGAATTGGGGGACTTGGATGGGAAAACTCGGCAGGCAGGACTCGAACCTGCAACCAGCCGGTTAACAGCCGGCTGCTCTACCATTGAGCTACTGCCGAATGGTTTCCTGACAACCGTATTATATCGGCTGCGGAGCCTCGTGAATCTATCGGCCAGGAAATGGGTGTCAAGCAGCGGACCATATGTGCGGATTTCATACACCTGAAAAATAACATGCAATTTGTTTGACTTCCGAATTTAGACACCACTAGAAGTCTCCGGCCACACATTTTTCATCGATCTCGGCTTCACGCCGGAAGGAGTTTTACATGCGGTACCGACTTTTGGGTGACAGCGGGCTTCGGGTTTCGGAGATTTGTCTTGGGACGATGACCTTCGGCGAAGACTGGGGCTGGGGCGCCGGCAAGGATGAATCGCGCAAAATTTACGACGCCTATCGAGAAGCCGGAGGCAATTTCATCGACACCGCCAACGTCTACACCATGGGCACCAGCGAGAAATTCGTCGGTGAATTCATTCGCGATCATCGTGCCGAAATCGTGCTGGCCACGAAATACACCAACACCGCGCCATCCAAGGATGCCAACGCCGGCGGCAATCATCGAAAGAATATGTTCCAGGCCATCGAAGCCAGCCTCAAGCGCCTTGGGACGGATTACATCGATCTCTATTGGATGCACATCTGGGACCAGATGACGCCGGTGGAAGAAGTCATGCGGGGGTTTGAGGATTTGATTCGATCCGGCAAGGTCCTGTATGCCGGTGTTTCCGATGCGCCGGCGTGGTGGATCGCGCGGGCAAACACACTGGCGGAACTGCGCGGCTGGGGGAAATTTGTCGGATTGCAAATCGAATACAGCCTGATTGAGCGCACGGTTGAGCGAGAATTGCTGCCGATGGCCAAGGCCCTAAAAATCGGCGTGACTGCCTGGTCGCCGCTGGCCGGCGGCGTGCTTTCGGGAAAATATCAGGGCGGCCAAGCCAAGGATGCGCGATACAGCTCGGACATGATGAAAGCATTCCAGGCCGGCGGCGAGCGAACCGAGAAAGTCGTCGCGGCTGTCAAACAAGTTGGCCAGCAACTCGGCCGCAATCCCGCGCAAGTGGCGATCGCCTGGCTCCTGCATCGCGATCAGCCGATCATTCCCATCATCGGCACCCGCAAGCTCAGCCAGTTGCACGACAACCTGGCCGCGCTGGAAATAAAGCTCAGCGGCGATCAAATTCGCCTGCTCGATCAGGCCAGCGCAATTCCGCTCGGTTTTCCGCACGAGTTTTACACAAACGAAATGGTGCGCACGTTAATCTACGGCGGCCTGCGCGACAAAATCGTCGCATAATGGGATCGACAAATTCGTGGAAGAATATACTTATCGGTTACCGGTCCCGTTCCGAGGCGCGTGCGTTTTCTCGAATAGGGAACGGCGCGGTCGCTGCGAGTGCCGTTGGCTGTCCCGCTGAAGTTCGCGCGGGCATTTCGCTGGCATCCCAAAATGCACATGCGGTCGTAGCCGTGACAGCCAAAAAAAATGATTTGAAAAAGTTAATTGCGCGGCTAAAATCAAGTTGTGCGTGCGGCATTTCGCCCACGCCTTATTTCCCCGCTGGCGGCGATTCGCCCCGGCGAGAAGGAGCAAATCGTATGTGTCATTCCTCAGGGTCGCATTGGCGACAACGCGGTGATTCCGATTTTTCTGAATCTTTTGAGGGCCGACGCGGCCGCAGATGGGCGCGCTTTTTCATGCGCGGTGGTCACAGTCACGGCGGACCCGGCGGCGAAGATGCCGGCGGACTCGGCGTTCGCAGGCCGTTGCGATTCCTCGCCTACAAACTCGGCCTCGACGAAAAACAGGTCGAAGGCTTGGCGCGGATATTGGCCGAATTAAAAACCGAACGCGCTCAGGCCGCCGTCGATGATCGTCGCAGCCAATCCGAATTGGCCGACGCCGTCGTCGGCGAAACATTCAACGCCGCGACAGCCATCGGCGCCGGCGACCGCCGAGTCGCATCAGCCGCGCGACTCAAGGACGCCGTCGCCAAAGCGCTGGAGCAAATCCACGCGCTGTTGAATGCCGAACAACGCGGTCGATTGGCGTATTTGATTCGGACGGGTGTGTTGGGATTGTAATCCGCCAATCGCACCTTCGTTTAGCGGCGGGGGCTTGCCCCACGTTGGAGCGTCGATTGCCGTTCCCAACGCGGGGTAAACCCCGCCGCTAAACTTTGTCTCTTGCTCGTTGACCCGCTATCTTTTTGATTATGCTGGACAAGACCTTCACCAAATGGTGGCTGGAACGGGTTTCGCCGTTTCGGGATGTGATGCCGGAGAAGCTGGCGGCGGAGCGGGAGGCCGTGGAGCGGCAGGCGGAATATAATCATCATTATGCGGAGTTCCTGAACCGGGCAGTTTTTCCGGCCGTCGATGAATTGGTGAAACTCCTGGCGCGGCAGGGCATTGTCCATCGGGTCAGCACCTGGGGAAATCAGCTTTCCCTGCGGATTCATCTGGCCTGGCGATGGGGAGAATTGGTCATCATGCAAAGTCATGAAGATTGCATTACCTTCGAGCACCACATCATCACCGAGGGCGAAAAGCGTGGCGAGGACAGCTCGGAGGACCATAGCCATCAGTATGATCTGCGGGATGCACTGCCCGGGCCGGTGGCGGAAGCGGAGTTGCAATTTTTTCTGAGTCGAGTTGCACAGGATTTGGTCGAGCCGCCGCCCGAGCCGGAATTGCCACCGGGTGAAACAACGAAGTAATCTGGTATAGAATCTTCCATTCGGCGAATTGATGAACTTAGGTGAATAGTTATGCCAGCTGAGATGAAACTGTCGGTCGATGCGGCGATGGACCTGGCCCTGCAGCACCACAATGCCGGCCGGTTCGCGGAGGCGGAGCAGGTCTACCGCAGCATTCTTGAGCAGGTTCCCGAGAATCCGTACGCGCTGCACAACCTGGGGGATATTTTCAACCGCGTGAAACGCTACGATCTGGCCGAAGGATTCCTGCGGCGCGCGGTGAAAGCGGCGCCGGAGGATCCGATGTTCCACAACACGCTCGGCGTGGTGCTGCTGAATAAGGGCGACGGCGAGGGAGCATTTTATCACTGCAAAAAAGCGTCGGAATTGAATCCGGAATTTGCGCTGCCATGGGTGAATCTTGGAATTTGCTACGCCGATCTGATCGATCTTCCCGCCAGCATCGCCGCCTTTGAGCGCGGTCTGCAACTCGATCCCGACAATCCCAACGGCCACGACGGTTTGGGGCTTTCGCTGCTGATGCACGGGCAATTGCAAAAAGGCTGGCTGGAACAGGAATGGCGCTGGCGAAAAGCCAATTACGAAAAACGCCGGTTCATGGAACACCCGCAGTGGCAGGGGGAAGACCTGCGGGGCAAAAAAATACTGCTGATGTTCGAGCAGGGCGTCGGCGACATGATTCAGTTCTGCCGATATGCACCGCTGCTGGCGGCGCGCGGGGCGAAAGTGATTCTGGAAATCGTCCCCGATCTTCAGGAATTGATGCACAGCCTGGATGGGGTGACGCAATACATTTACGCCGGCCAGAAGCCGCCGCCGTTTGATTATGTGACACCGCTGATGAGCGCCCCTCTGTGGTATGGGACGGATTTGGACACGATTCCGAATAAAACACCGTATCTGATCCCGCCGCCGCAGAGGGTTGCGGAATGGGATGCGTATTTCCGGACCGATCCATCGGTGAAGATTGCCATCGTCTGGGCCGGCCGGCCGACGCATCCGAATGATCACAACCGCTCGACCACGCTGAACACATTCGCGCCGCTGGGGGAAATTCCCGGCATCACTTTCTACAGCCTGCAAATGGGCCCGCGCTCCGAGCAGGGGTTTGATCCACCGGCGGGGATGAATGTCGTCAATCTCGGCTCGCGCCTCGACAGCTTCGACACCAGCTCGGCCGTGCTTTCGCACATGGATCTGATCATCTCGGTGGATACTTCGGTGATTCACGTGGCCGGCGCGATTGGCAAACCGGTCTGGGCGATGCTGGCCATGTGCCCGGATTGGCGCTGGATGCTCGGACGCATGGACACACCGTGGTATCCCACGATGCGGCTCTTCCGTTGCCCCGGCCGCCGCGATTGGAAAGGCGTGATGACTCAGGTCAAAAAACATCTGATCGAAGCGCTCGACAAAAAACGCCGCGGCGTCAAGGATTGGGCGCTGTTCCCTGTAAATCCGGCGCCGTCATCGCCGTCAAAGTAACGGGACCCATCAAACCCGACGGCAGGGGCTGGGACACCAGATTCACGTTTTGAGGATCGAAACGATTGCCGTATGTCTGGCGAAGGGCGGACAGGTCGTAATTAGGAAAGCCGGCCTTGGCGAGATAGTTGACACACGTATTGCCGACATCGATGCGAATAGTATTCTCGCCTTCTTTCAGAAGTCCGGTGATATCAACCTGGAGCGGCGCGCACCATGCCGCGCCGGCGCGCTGGCCGTTGATGTAGATGACCGCGGCATCCTTAACAGGGGAAGTCACCGGCGCGACATACCCACCTCCTGCGCGACCGGCGAAGGCGGCGGCGGTGGCGTCGGGGGCGAGCTCGCCAAAGGTGATCCACATCGGCCCCTTGGTCATGTCCGCAGTGGCGGTAAACCTTTTCTCATACGTCGCAACACCGGAATAATTGGCCATGCCCGGCAAATCTGTCCAGGAGACCAGCTTTGGCATGGTGACCGGGTCGCCCGATCCGCCCGGGCCGCTGGCGAAAGTCACGTTCCAATCCGAGCTGAGGTCGATCGCGGCTGGAGCGGGAGCGGCGAGAGTGGGAGGCAGTTGCCGCTTGGTGAAGACAATGATCGTCGATGCGAGAGGTTCCAGTCTGAGCGAGACAGTCGTCGTGCCGTCGGTCGATGAGTCCGCCGCCAGCGGATGCACCTGGGCGGTGAGGGGATCCCAACTCTCCACATTCATGCCGGCCTGGCGGAAGGTGATTTTCTCGTTCTGCGTTTGGTCGCCGGTGTTGGCCACAAAGTAAATTTCGCCGCCATCAGCATGACGGTGGATAACGCCTATGGTTGTGCTGGCCGGGTCAAGCCGGGCATCGGGAGCCAGTTTCTTGCCGACGATTTGGGCGAACTGCGCTGCGCTGGTTACCACCAAACCCGGCGCGCCCGGCGCCGTGAATAGATGGGCCATGATGTCCTGCAATTCTTTCTGGTCGGCGTCGGTGGCATTGAGGCCGGGAACGCGAACAGGCACGGTGGGCGTTCCAACGGAAACAAGAATCCCGCCGCCGTCCGCAAATTTTTCGAGCTGACGAGCCGTGGCCAGCGGCATGTTGCGCGGGCCATTGATGACGACAATCGGGTATTTCAGGTCGCCAAAAACGAGCTTGCCGTCCTGGGCCGTACCGTGCATCGCAAGCATCCCGTCGTCCCAGAGGTCCAGGTCGTATCCAGAGTCCAGGATCGAATCCAAAGCGCCGGTTTGGTTTCGCCAGGCCGCATCCATGCTCGAGAAGCCCATGCCGGCCCCTGCCCAAATATCCGAGTCATTGGCATAAAGCGCAACATCGTTGGCGGGCGTGCCTTCGCGCATCATTTCGCTGACACGCTGCATGTAGCGGGATATTTCCGGCATGGCGATGTACCACGGGTTGTAGTCATTAAACACCGCCGCGGCGTAGAAGCTGGCGCCGGGATAGGCCATGCCGTTGGGCGTATAAGGCCATCCATGACAGATGACTTGATTGATCCCGTCGAGGAAATGCGTGTCGACCTCGCCCTTGATGTCCAGCGGGACGGCGCGAAAGGCGGCTCTATGAAGCCAAGTGAACGTTTCGGAGGAGGCGATCGTGTTTCCCATCAAATGGTCTGCGGATGAGGCATATCGGGTTGAGCGAAAGTTTCGCCAGGCCCCGTTGCCGCCCGCTTCGCCCTCGGCCAAACTGGCAAAACCGTACGATGTCAGATCGGCTGCAGGCGAGCCGTAGCCTTGAATGCGGAAGCGGGTGTGGTATTTCTCGGCAAGCTCTCGGAATTTGGTGTTGAAGTTATCGTTGAACAAATCCGTCAGTGTTTGGCCGAAATCGTGACGAATATCCTCGGTGCGATCGCCGTAGTTGCCGATGAGTGCCGGCAAATACGGCGTAAGGTCATATCCCCGGCGCTTTTGGAATTCGGCCAGAAAATCTTCGGTCCAGTTTTCACCGCTGATTTCCAGGCTGTCACAAAAGATCGCATACGGCGGATTGGGCCCGCATGCCTTCATCTCCGGCTCGGCGACGAGCTGAATAAATTTGTCGACCGCGTTGGCGCTGAGATGATCGATCACGGGGCCGTCGGCGCCGTTGGCCGGCCGTTTCACTGCCATGATATTCTGCCGGTAATCAAAGAAGATCACCTGGCCGCCATTGAAATCCGAAGGCAGTTGCGCCACGCCATTTGCAAACGGGACGGGCTTGAACGCGGTGAGATCGACGTTGGAAATGCCGCCGCCTCGCCCCCGCCCAAAACCGCCGACGGAGACGCCGCCAACAGAGACTCCGGTGGGGCCGGCGAATGCGGCAAACGCCGTGGCGCTGGTGGTCTTGGCGGTATGCTCGCCGGGCGCTACCTGAACCGCTTGCACTGACAAAGCCTTGGCCCCATCGGCGGGGCTGAACATCGGCCCTCCATACGGCCAGCCGCTGCCCAGCGTCACGTCCATCCGCATTCCCATCTCCTTGGCCCTGCCCGCGACGTATCCCAGCATGTCCAGATATTCCGGCGACATCCACTTCAGGTTTTTGACGGCGTTACTTCCTGTCCCGCCATCGAGTAGCAGCGGGTAAGTCGGGATGGTTTCAAATCCGCCAATGCCTCCAGCTTTCATGGCAGTCATTTCGCGATCGAGTCCCTCCTTGGTCACGGCCGGACCATACCACCACCAGCGCACCATGATCCGTGCGTCATCGGGGGGACTCTGAAAGTCCTTCTGCAGTTGATCAATATCCGCCGCCCGGAGATTGGGAACACAGAAAATCAGCGCGGCCAAGAGACAAATCCAGAGATGTTTTCGAGACATGATGAGGACCTTTCCTCCGCCGAGGGTGTCGAGGTTGGACATGATGGCGAATCGTGTTAGGGATGACAAGTTTGGACCCACGTTTAGCCGCCGCGGCCTCGCGGCGGTTGGGGTGGGGGGGGATAAGTGTTCCATTATGTTCCATTGTGTTCCATCGTCTTCCATTCGATCCTGACGTTGCCGAGAATCGTGACCCGTTCCCCCTTCGGTCGCCGACGCTAAACCGGGGGGAGGGGGGGGTGTTTGCGTAACATTGTGTAACATTTCGTAACATTCGCCTCCGCCGCACCCAAGATTGGCCAAGGATTTTCGCATCCTAACATAATACAAACCGACGATGGAATTGCAAGCGGAAAATTCGGAGTTTTTTATTCAATTCCGATCCTGCACAGGCGGAATCGTCCCGCATTCGGGACATTGATTAGGCGTTGCCCGTAGGTCGTATCCACATTGCGGGCATAACCCCTTGCGCGATTGTCGAGGAGCACGCGCAAAACGGCGCGCTTCCGAAATTGGTAAAATGGCGGTCATTGTCAGCACCAGCCAAAGTGGCAAATGGGCGAGGTCTTTCCTCGACTCAATCGTCGGGCGGTAGCGGTAGTTATTGTCATCGAAATGGCAGTCGATGTCGTCACCCGAAGGGGCCGCAACGTGCCAAATGATTTTGATCCTTAACGTGGAAGAGTAATCGATTGGGAAATAGCCCGGCCCAGTCTTCGTCGCGGCTTCGCTAACGCAATCGCATATGCGAAAGCAAAGCCCACCTGACTCAGAAATGATGGAATATCGCCGCGCCCGGTAAATCGCCAATTCATCAGTTGCGCTATAGCTTCGCACCCAAAGCGCAGCCACGGCCACAAATAGCACAACCGAAATCCCAACAAGCAATTTAAACAAACGGTAATCCACGGGAGTTGAATTCCCCAATACTCAATCAAACTCAAAACTATCCCGCGCGATCACCAGCGGGCGATTTTGCCCGATATTCAGCAGCAATCCCGCGGCGATGAAGCTGGCGATCAGGCTGCTGCCGCCGGAGCTGATGAAGGGGAGCGTGACGCCGGTGACCGGAAACAATCGCAGGACCACCATCAGGTTCAGAAATGCCTGAGCTGCCAGGAATGAGACGATGCCGACGGCCATCAGGCGGCCGAAGGGTTCGCGGGTGGCGGCGGCGATTTCCACGCCGGCGGCGAACAGGACGATGTAGCCGGCCAGCACCACCAGCGAGCCGACGAATCCGAATTGCTCGCCGATGATGGCGAAGATCATGTCGTTGTGGGCATCGGGGACATATCGGCCTTCGGGGATATTGCCCCAGCCTTTGCCGCTCAATCCACCCGACCCGGCGGCGATCAGGGCCTGTTGTTGTTGGAAATTGGAATCCCGCAGGGTTTTGGGATCATCGCTGAATCGGGCGCGGACGTTGGCACGCTGATAATCGCTCATCAATTGGGGGAGATCGCGAAAGACCGGGATGTTGGGCTGATGGGCAAACCAGAAGACGGGGACCAGCGCGATGCCCATTGCGATCACCGCCAGAAGATGGCGAATCTTGGCGCCGGCCACGAAGAGCATCGCCAAGAGCGTCGGTGCGAAAAGCGTCGCCACGCCCAGCGACGGCTGGCGGAGAATCAGCACCATTGGAAAAAGTGCCAGCGCAAACGGCGGCAACAATCCGACCAGCGTGCGATAATTATTTCGATACCTCAGATATTGCGCCAGCACCATCACAAATGACACCTTCATCAACTCCGATGGTTCGAAACTGAATCCCGGAAAACTGATCCAGCAATAGACATTGTTGATGCTGCGCACACCGGGCAGATGCACATGTGCGCCCAGCAGCGTGTAGCAGATGAGCAGAATGCTGGTGATGTAGAGCGCCCACGCATATCGGCCCAGCGCCTGATAATTGATCGCCTGCACGGCGGCCATGGCGGCCAGCGCGACGGCGAGGAACAGGAGTTGTTTGCTACCCTCATCCGGCGAATCCACCCAGATCGTCAGCACGCCGATGGCCGACAGCACGCTCACCGCCACGATGACCGGCCAATTGGTGGCGATGGCCAGTTGCTGCCAAAGCCGGCTGGCGAACGAAGATGAAAGGGTGGCGGATCGCATGGCAATCATTGATACGCGGCGGCGGCAATGGCGGCACGGGGTTTATGCCTGGGATGCACCAGCCAGAGCACATCGCCCGGCTGGGGGCGGGGAAGTCGGCCGGGCAAATAGACTGTGATCACGCGCTGATCCCCGCCGATGGACGGGGCGCAATGGACAGCGTGCGAGCGCGGAGCCAATGCCGTGTGATATGTAGCCACAACGCCATACGGTTCCGCCACGCCTTCGCGCCAAATGGCGATCACGCGCTTGCGAAGAAACAAGGTCGCAAACCCGATGGCCACGGCGATGGGAAGCACCACCACCAGCACGACCATGCGATGCAGTAGCGATTCCGGCTCGGTGCGGCTCGTCCACACCGATGGATCATCTGGTTCCACGCGCAATTGCACCGAAGAGCCGTTGACCACTGTATCGGTTTCATTGAGTGTGCCCGTGACGATCTCGGGGGTGCCATTGAAAG
The DNA here is from genome assembly GCA_049515255.1 of Tepidisphaeraceae bacterium. GTDB lineage: Bacteria > Planctomycetota > Phycisphaerae > Tepidisphaerales > Tepidisphaeraceae > JBEKUH01. The sequence continues at coordinate 37,829 of JBEKUH010000062.1, forward strand.
TGAATTGGAGATCGCAAGTCGAGCCGGGGACAAATTTCAATCCCGGCCGGCTCTCGCCGCCAACATCTTTCACCACCGCCGTCACCGGCACGCCGTTGGCGATCAGCCATTTCTCCTGAAAATACTGGTGAATCTGATCGGTGATGAACCAGGTGGTGACGATCAACAAAAAAAGAAACACGATTCCCCAGAACCGCACGCGCGGCTCGCGCAAACTCTGGCGAAGCACCGCCGGCGTGATCTCGCGCGGCGCCTGCGGGGGCGGCGGGGGGGCGATGGGTTCATTGGGCGAGCGTTTGGTCATTCGACTGTTTCGGAATCGAAAGGTAATGGTGTTGCACGCATGCTTCAAGGACATCATGGGCGATCGAGCCCGCCACGCGCCCGCCGGCCTCGCCGAATTGCACCATCACGCAGAACGCCACCTGCGGATGCTCGGCCGGGGCGTAACCGATGAACCAGGCGTGGTCGTAATTGTTGTCGGAGGTGTGATACCACAATTCCGTGCCCGCTGCGCCGACTTCGACCGGAACATGGATTTCGTTCCCCTGGGCATCGTGCAAAATTTCCCCGGTTTGAGGATCGCGCTTGGGAATGGTCAGGATGTGCGATTGAGCGGTTCCGGTTTTTCCCGCAATGTGGATGAGAGAAAGCGGATCATCGGACATTTGCGGCTCCTGATTGATCGGGAGAATTCCGCGCCCGCTGCCGTCGAGGGAATTGACGACTCGATACATTCCGGACTGAACGGTTTGGACCGCCGCGGGAGAAAGATGCAGATCGACCACATCGGGGCCGAGATCGGGATCGGGGCGCGTGGAAGCGCTGCCGATGTCGGCGGGATCGACCAGATGCGGGCGAATCCAGATTCCCCCGCGGGCAATCGTCGCGGCGACGTTGGCCATTTGCAGCGGGGTCGCCTTCACATCTCCTTCGCCAATGCCGACGCTCCAGGAGCGCGAGCGCAGCGCGGGGCTGTGATCGTCTTTGCTCACATGCGGAATCAGGCCGGGAACTTCGTCGATGCCGATGCCGGTTGGCCGGCCCAGGCCGAATTGATCGAACCAGTAACTCAACTCGAACAACCCCATGTGGTCGGCGATGGTTTCAAAGCAGACATTGCAGCTTCGCTCCAGGCCGTCAGCGATGGTGAGCCTGTCATCCGGCAGGGCGTTGTCGCCGGCGACGGCGTTGTGCGAAGGCGAAGAGATTTGCCCCGACTTGTACAGCGCCCACGTCCAGCAGTGCCCGAAGGGTTGCGGTTTGCCGTCGATCACCAACTCGCCCTTGCACACCACCGTGTCGGTCGGCGACCAGATGTTGTGCGTGATGGCCCCGCTGCCAACGATGGTTTTGATCGTTGATCCCGGCTCCTCGGCCATCTGCGTGGCGCGGTTGAGCAGGGGGGAATTCAAATCATCCATCGCCAGCGCGGAATAATCATCGTCCAATGTGTTCAGGTCGTAGCCGGGATTGGATGCCATCGCCAGCACCTCACCGGTGGCGAGATCAATGACGACGGCCGCGCCGTGCAGATCGCCGCGGACTTCGGTGGTGCCGTCGCTTTTGAGGTGATAGGTGCGCGTTTTGACGAAGGCTGCCTCGACATCGGCCTGCAAATCGACGTCGATGGTGCTGCGGACATCTTTGCCGGGGATCGCGGGGATGGTTTGCTGCGGATCGTCGATGCCGGAGATAAAATCTTCCTCGCCGCGCGTGCCACGGAGGGCGCGCTCGCAGAGGGCTTCGAGTCCGCTGCGGCCGATCAGATCGCCGGGTTTGTAGTACTTCAGTTTGTCGTAGTCGTAGGCATCATTAAATTCGATCTGCTCATCGCCGACTTGTCCGAGAAATCCAATCACATGGCACGCGACCGTCCCCCTGGGGTAATAGCGGAATTTTCCCGGCACGAGATTCAGGGCGAAGAATCGGTCGTGTTGCCGGGCGAGGCGCGCTTGCGTGTCGGCGTCGATGTTGGGGAGCACGATGTAAGGCTGGCGCGCGATGGCCAGATCGCCGCCGGTTGAAATGGCCGGGGCTTCATCCAGTAATTTGCGGTACCAACTGCCGCTGGTTTGCCGGGTGGTGGCCAGAAAGCTGTGATATCCGATGGATCGCCGCTGCATCTCGACGCGCGCGACGATCTCCTGCCGCTTCTCCTCGATCTGCCCGGCATCCTCACCCGGGCAGTTGGCCAGCTCGGTCCACATGTCGGCGATGTCCTGGCGGACCTGGGTACATTCATCGGCCAATAGTTTGGCCTTATTCGGGTCTTTGGTCCATTGCTCGCCGAGCCTGGCGGTGAGATTTATCTTTGCGTGCTCGGTGACATATTCCGGATCAGGGGTTTCGGTGATCGCGGGATAATCCACTACCGCATCCACGCACGGCTCATCCACGGCGAGCTGATTTCCATTGCGATCCAGGATCGCCCCGCGCGTGGTGTCGAGGGAATCGGTTTTCTTCAGATGTTTCTGCGCCTGGGCCACCCAGGAATCGTGCTCAAGCCACTGGATTTGCCCCGCGCGCAGCGCCAGCCCGCCGCTGATGATGAGCAGAATGGCGAGGAAGAGTTTGAGCCTGCGTTCGAACATCCGTGTTCTTTAGGCGGTTGCGAGTAATTGGTGTCAACCTTGGGTCGGGCGATTTCTCCCAAAATGCGGTTGGACCGCCAAGACGCCAAGACGCCAAGTTAGGAAAATACGCCAAGAAGAAATTGAATTTGTTTTGATCATTTTTCAATCCCTGCTTTGTCTTCTCAGCGTTTTTTCCAACCTTGGCGTCTTTGCGTCTTTGCGGTTAATCCGCATTTGCATTTCCAGTTTCATGGTTCGCCAATGCCTCTTCTCCCAAAATGCGGATGGACCGCCAAGACGCCAAGACGCCAAGTTAAGAAAATACGCCAAGAATTTAATGAATTTGTTTTGGTCATTTTTCCAACCCGAATTTGTTTTCTCAGCGTTTTTTCCAACCTTGGCGTCTTTGCGTCTTTGCGGTTAATCCGCATTTGCATTTCCGAGTTCATGGGTCGCTAATGCCTCGGCCCATATTCTCGCCTCAACCGCCCGGAACTTTCAAATGCAAATGCGCGCTCCAGGTGCTGAAATATCGGAAGAATGAACGGGGCGAGCAGGGCGGTGTAGATCGCCGAAATGAAATAAATCGACGCCGATGTGCGAATTTCGCCGAGGGGATGCAGCCAGTCGTGTGACGAGAAAACAATCGCAATCATCAAACCAGCCATCAATGTCAGCAGAAAACTCGACAGCGGATGTCGGCGATAGACGGCGGTTCTCGCCGACACGACGAACATCGCCACCAATCCGTAACTGAATGCCCACAATCCCAGCGTGCCTTGCGAGGTGAGGTCCTGCATCGCGCCGAGCACAAATGAACCGAGCAGGGCGGCGTCGCGCGGGGCGTTCATGCAGATGAAAACCACCGCCAGCAGCGGCAAATCGGGGGCGGCGTTGTGCCATGCCAACGCACTATTCAGCCCGGCCTGCAGGCCGAGCATCAGGTAGGCGAGTATGAAAAAACTGGTCCAGCGCATGGTTAATCCATCAATTTCCGCGCACCTGCACCCACACATCGCTCAATCGTGTCAGCCCGGGCGCGGGATCAACTTTGATCTCGGCAAAGAGCGGCGCTTTCGCCCACGGCCCGTAAGCGGATACCCGGCCAATAGGCTCGCGCTGCACCGCCTGGGAAAAACTATCATCCGCCACCACCAGCCAATCCCCCGGCACAACCTGCGAGACATCCGCCAGCGGCAAATTGGTGATGAGCAGTTTCCCTTCCCCCGCCCCTTGGATGATGGGCAAAAGATGCCCCACCGCCTGCACTTGAATCCCCGCCGGCGTGGTCACATACCGCACAAACTGCGCCTCGACGATGGACCCCGGATCGGTAATCAATCTCACATGTGCCGACCCTTCGCCGACCCGGTCGATCTTCCCCACCAACCCCGACCCACAAACCACCGGCTGATTTACCGCCAATCCGCCGACAAACGGCCCCAGCGTCAATCCCTGATGCGATCCCATATCCGCCGCGGCAACCGAAAACCGATCGCACAAACTTTGCAGATCGCCCAATCGCTGCCGCTCGCCCGCCTGGGCCTGCAGCTCTTCGATCTCCATCTGCATGTGCGCGATCTGCTGGCGAAGCTGGAGATTTTCCTGAATCAGATCATCCGATGGCCGGGTGTCCGCCGATGATGTTGGCTCAATCCGCCGTCGCAGGCTGGTAGAAATCTGATACACCGGCCGAGAAATTGGCAACAAAATCCCCGTCAGCCGCATACCGCCCGCATCCATCAAGCGGCCCGGCAATATGAATGCGCACAGAAACCCCAGGCCCATCAGAGCTGAGAAAATGGCGTTGAAGCGCGGAGCCAAGTGCGATCAAAGATGACAAGGTGACAAGGTGAGGGGGTGACAAGGTGAAAAAAAACGCGGCGTCTTTGTCACCTTGTCACCCCCTCACCTTGTCACCTTGTCATCCTCCCCTTCACCCCATGCTCACATCCGAATCCATCGTCTCTTTCCACAGTTCCAGATTTTCCAGATAGACGCTGGTGCCGCGGGCGACGCAGGTGAGGGGGTCGTCGGCCAGGCGGGTGTCCAGTCCCGTTGCGTTGCTGAGCACTGTTGTCAATCCACGCAGCAGCGACGAACCGCCGGCCATGGTGATGCCGTTTTCGACCAGATCGGCCGCCAGTTCCGGCTCGGCCAGCTCGAGCGTTCTGGTGACCGCCTGAATAATTTGCGTGACCGGCTCCTGAAGCGCGGAGCGAATTTCTTCGCTGGAGACGATGGTCTTGCGCGGCAATCCGCTGATCATGTCGCGCCCGCGCACTTCCATGCTGGGTTCGCTGTCGCCCTGGGGGGCGGCGGAGCCGATCTCGATTTTGATTCGCTCGGCCATCTGCTCGCCAATCGCCATGTTGTAGGTTTTTTTCATGTGGCCGATGATCGCCTCGTCGAAATCATCGCCGGCGACGCGCACCGATTCGCAAACCGAAATGTCGGCCAAGGAGATGATGGCGACCTCCGTCGTTCCGCCGCCGATGTCCACGATCATGCTGGCGGTGGGTTCGGTGACGGGCAACCCCGCGCCGATGGCGGCGGCCATGGGTTCCTTGACCGTGTACACCTGCCGCGCCCCGGCGCGATGGCCGCTGTCCAGAACCGCGGTGCGCTCCACTTCAGTAATTCCCGAAGGAATTGCGATGACGACGCGTGGCCCGACGAAATGCCGTCGGCCATGCACGCGGCGGATGAAGTATGCCAGCATCGCGCGGGTCACTTCAAAATCGCTGATGACGCCGTCCTTGAGCGGCCGCACCGCCGTGATCGAGCCGGGCGTTTTGCCCAGCATTTCCTTGGCGACCAGGCCCACCGCATTGCCGTTATGCACAACCCGGTTGGTGCCTTTGTAAACCGCGACGACGGATGGCTCGTTGAGGACAATGCCCTCGCCCTTGACGCAAACCAGTGTGTTGCACGTTCCCAGGTCGATGCCCATATCGACGCTGAACATGCCCAGAAGAGAATTGAAAATCACGCTAAGCTCCCTGCTACGGACCAGACCCAATCCATTGGTCAGGGATTATGCGATGATTTGCGACGGATAACAATGAGGATGGGGGTGGGAATTCTGTTCAAACTTCAACGCGGACAACGAGGTAGAGGCCAACGACGAATGAATACACCGCAAGCCAGGTAAGTGCCAAGGCGATGGTAACTCTGGCCAATTCATCGGGTCCGAAGTTGAGAAAGAGGGAAAGGCAGGTAAATCCAAGGACGTATAGGGCAGCCAAAGGCCAAATCCATTTTCGCCGTTCAAGCCGAGAAGGGTCCAGCGAAACTGATATCAAACAGCCAAGGAAGGCAACAATAAAAGTCCCGACAGAGAGCAGGAAACACAAGACGAGCCAGATCATCACCGCATCTGATTTGTCGAGATCGTCGCCCGGCTGACTCGTAGAAATGGCAACGGCCAATAGCGCCTGAGATGCGCCGAAGAATAGTGCCAAGCCGGCGAATTGCGCCGCGGACTTCATCGCAAGCAATGGCCTTCGCCAGCGCGATGCCCGCGGGATGGAGGCATAAGACAACACCGCGGGCCTTTCCACGGATTTCCTGTCTTCGGGGACCGCCATCCGCACGATTATACGGTATCGCAACCACCCAGCCGAGGCCGGCCGGGCTAAACGGGGGCGTTGCGATGGGGGGTTGGCGGCTTATACTCCGGTTCATGAACGTCCTTGTTGCCGGCGGGGCCGGGTATATCGGGTCGCATACCGTTAAACGCCTCAAAGAGGCGGGGCATTCTCCCGTAATTTTCGACAACCTCTCGCGCGGGCATCGGCAGATCATTGATATTCTCAAGGTGCCTTCCATCGTCGCTGATTTGAATGACAAAGCGACGCTCGTGCAGGCTCTGCGAAAATTCAAAATCGACACCGTCATGCACTTCGCGGCCTATGCCTACGTCGGCGAGAGCGTCGAGAAGCCGCTGATGTATTACCGCAACAACGTCGCCACCACGATCGGCGTGCTGGAGGCGATGGCCGAGGCGGGCGTGAGTGGGTTTGTTTTTTCCAGCACGTGCGCGACCTACGGCGATCCGGAAAAAGTCCCCATCACCGAGGACGCCAAAAAAAATCCCGTCTCGCCGTACGGCCGAAGCAAATTGATGGTCGAGCAAATTCTCGCCGATGCGGCTGCGTGCGATCGCAATTTCAAATTCGCGGCCCTGCGATATTTTAACGCCAGCGGCTGCGCGATGGATGGAACGCTGGGTGAGGATCACGAGCCGGAGACGCATCTGATTCCGGTGATTCTCCAGGCGATTCTGGGCGTGCGGCCGGGGATTACGGTTTTCGGGGATGATTATCCAACGCCGGATGGGACCAATATTCGGGATTACATTCACGTGGATGATCTGGCGGATGCACACATTTCCGCGATGGAAAAGCTTAAACCCGGCGAGCCGATCTATTGCAATCTCGGCACCGGGCGGGGATTCAGCGTAAAGGAAATCATCGCGGCGGCGGAGAAAGTGACGGGGAAAAAAGTGCCGGTGACATTCGGGCCGAGACGGGCGGGGGATGCGATTGCGCTGTATGCGGACCCGACGCGGGCGAAGAAATTATTGGGGTGGGAGGCGAAGTATCGGGATCCGCAGGAGATTATCGCGTCGGCGTGGGAGTGGTTTCGGAAGCATCCGCACGGGTATGGCTCTTGACGGGTAATGCCCACGGATTGCTATCCGTGGGCTTTTGATGGGGATTATTTTCCCGTTATTCGTATCGCTTCCGAGAGATCGAGTTTCCCTTCGTGAAGACTGCGGCCGACGATCACGCCCCAGATCGGGAGTGCGCTGAGCCGGCGGATATCTTCGATACTCCCGACGCCGCCGCTGGCGATCACCGGGACTTTCCCCGCCTCGGCCAGCGCGCGGGTGGTTTCGATATTCGGCCCCTCCAGCAT
>JBEKUH010000063.1:0-22966 GCA_049515255.1 Tepidisphaeraceae bacterium
TTGAGCCCATGAAATTCAAATCGTTTAAACTCCCGACAAGCAAAACCGCTCGAAAACAGCGAGTACATTCACGTCGCCGCAAAAAGTTAACCGGACAGTACTGGTGCCCCATCGGTGGCTAATTCTTTTTTGAAATTCCTCTCCGTGCTCTCCGTGTCTCCGTGGTGGAAACCGCATTTTGATTTTATTCCTCTTCCACCTTCGGTTTGTATTGACTGGAGATTTGCTGCTGCACCTGCGGGGGCGCGGGTTCGTAGTGGCTGAGTTCCATGACGAAGCTGCCCTGGCCGCCGGTGACGCTTTTGAGTTGGGATTGATATTGCATCACTTCCGAAAGCGGGGCCTGGGCTCGGATTTGGGCCATGCCGCCGGGGAGGACATCGGTGCCCTGGATTCGTCCGCGTTTGCCGGAGAGATCGCCGGTGATCGCGCCCATTTTGTCTTCGGGGACCGTCACTTCCATGTTCACAATCGGTTCCAGAAGAACCGGGCGGGCTTTTAGGATCGCGTCTTTGAATGCGTATTTGCCGGCGGTGCGGAAGGCGACTTCTTTGCTGTCCACCGGATGATGTTTTCCATCGGTGACGGCCACGCGGACATCCTGCAGGGGATATCCCGCGACAACGCCCTGCTCGAGCAGATCGCGCACGCCTTTCTCGACGGCGGGGATGTATTGTCCTGGAATCGCGCCGCCGAACACTTCGTTGACGAATTCAAATCCCTTGCCACGCTCCAGCGGTTCGATGCGGAGAAAGACTTCGCCGAATTGCCCCGCCCCGCCGGTCTGTTTTTTGTGTCGGTGATGGCCGTCGGCGTTGACGGAGATGGTTTCTCGATAAGCAATCTTCGGGGGTTTTGTGTCCACATGCAGGCCGCGATTGGCCATTTTTTCCAGGAGCAACCGAAGATGCAGTTCGCCCAGGCCGTTGATGACCACTTCATGCGTCTGTCGATCCGTGGCCCAGCGAAATGTCGGATCTTCCTCGGCAATCTTGGCGAGTTGAACGGATAATTTCGTTTCATCCCCGCGGGCTTTGGGAGTAATTGCCAGGCCATACATCGGCGTGGGGAATGTCAGCGGGCGAAGATGCACGCTGTCGAGCGCATGATCATCGTGTAGCACATCGTTGGTATGAATCTCTTCGATCTTCGCCACCGCGCCGATGTCCCCGGCGATAATTTCCTGCGTCTCGCGGTGTTCCTTTCCCTGGAGATGAAATATGTGGCCGAGCTTGATCGGTTTTTTGTTGGTACCCATGAATACCTGCGATTGCCCGGTGCATTTACCCTGATGGACGCGGAAGATGGCGAGCTTGCCGACATACGGATCGGTGGTGACTTTGAACACGTGGGCCAGCAGCGGCTTGTTGGGATCGTTGAAATAATTGAACGGGACTTCATCGAGCGGTTGGCCGGTCTGTCCGCCGGAACGGAAACTCAGGAATGGGCGAAGATTTCCCTCTTCCGGCGACGGAAAATGTTTGGCGATGGAATCCAGAAGTTCTGGAACACCCACGCCGCTCTTGGCATCGGTGAAGAGGATCGGAACGACATGGGCCTGATCCATGGCGCGCTCGAACGGAGCGTGCAGGACATCATAATTCGGTTCCTCGCCGCCGAGGTAGCGCTCCATCAGCGTTTCGTCCATCTCCACGATCTGATCGAGAATCGCGGTGTGGGCGTCGGGGACGGAGAGAATGTCGCTCTCGCCATTTTTATTCAGCAGGCATTCGACAACAGCCCTGCTTCGGCCGCTGGGGAGATTGATCGGGAGGCACTCGTGGCCGAAGGTTTCCTGAATCTGGGCGACCAATCGGGTGAGATTGATATCGGGGAGATCGATTTTGTTGATGATGATCGCGCGCGGCAGGTCGAGCGAGCGGGCGATTTCCATCATCCGGCGAGTGACGACTTCGATGCCGCTCTGGCCGTTGATGACGACGGCGACGGTCTCCACGGCCGGCAAACAGGCGATGGCGACGCCGAGCAGATCGGGGCTGCCGGGCGTGTCGATGAGGTTGATGCGTTTGCCCATGTGGTCCATGTGGAGAACCGAGGAGCAGATGGAATGTTTGTGTTCTCTCTCCTCTTTCTCGAAATCGCTGATGCTGGAGCCGTCGAGGACGGAGGCTTTGTGTTTGATGGCCCCGGAGGCGAAGAGCATCGCGTCGGCCAGCGTGGTTTTGCCGGACCCACCATGGCCGACGAGGAGGACGTTTCTGATATCACCGGTTGAGTAAGCGGCCATGCGGAGCGCTCCTTTGGGATGAAATGTGGCGAAGGGGATTATACCAAATTGTCAAAGCCCATGGATAGCAATCCGTGGGCGTTCGTGAAGCCGCGCTATCGCCGATCCACCCAACCCATCAACCGATTCCCAAATGTATGAGGGGCCCCCGTCGCCGGCGCCAGCCACCTCACCGCATTTTCAATAATCGTTTGCACATTTTTGTCATGATACGTCGGAAACGTCTCGTGGCCTGGCCGGAAATAAACGATTCTGCCGGCCCCTCTCGTCCACGTACATCCGCTGCGGAAGACTTCGCCGCCGGTGAAGCTGCTGATGAGGAACGTGCATTCCGGCTCGGGGATATCAAAAAATTCGCCGTACATTTCTTCGTGGGGCAATATGAAATGATCCTCGATTCCGCGGACGATCGGATGGCCGGGGCGGGTGACCCAGAGAATTTCGCGCTCTTCGGGATGCTCGCGCCATTTCAGGTCGCAACTGGTGCCCATGAGTTTTTTGAACAGGCGCGAGAAATGGCCGGAATGAAGGGTCAACAGGCCCATGCCGGCCATGACTCGGTTGAAACAGCGATCGACCACTTCGGTCTTCACATTGCCATGCGACATGTGGCCCCACCAGACGAGCACATCCGTGTTATCCAGCAGCTCCTGTGACAATCCGTGCTCGGGCTCATCCTGCGTGGCGGTGCGCACGTGCAGGTCGGCGTTTTTCCGCAACGGCGCGGCGATGGCTTCGTGTATGCCATACGGATAAATCGCCGCGACATTGGGCTTGATGATTTCGTGATGATATTCGTTCCAGACGGTGACGCGAATGGGCATTGGAACTCCGATTATTTTCCCTTTGTAACGGTTACCGGCACATTGGGATAGATGATTTCGCCTTTCCAGATTTCGTTGAGATCGACGGTTCGCCTGGCCGCGGCTTCGCTGGAGCGGAGGATGATGTCGATGGTGGGCGGAGGTGTGGGGATGTCCTCGCCCTGGCCGCCGATGCCCCATCGCGTTGTGTTTCCCTTATCGCAGGAAATTGAGCCGAGCGAATATTCCTTGCCGTTGAATCGCGCGAAAATGTCGAAGGCGACATTCGCCGGGACATTGGCGGTTGTGAATTGTCCCTGCAATTGCAGCCTTGAGTCGTAGGTGAAAGGGCCCGGTCGAAAGCTCGTTTGAATCGGCCCAGCGAGGGTTGGATCATTTGTCAGCTTGAAATAATCGGCCGGGACATCGGGCAAAACGTCAAACGAAGCGGATGCTTTTTTTTCTTCGTGCCAGAGGTTTGTACCGTTCCAGAGGAATGTACCAACGGAACTTTGCACCGGCGGCCGGTCGTGGATGTCGACCGTGCGGGTCACTTCCATGACATGGTGTCCCGGCGGAAGACTGGGAATGCACGAGGTTTCCCATCCCGACGAGGTCATCCCCGTGGAACCAGAGCTGCTGCTGCCGCCGAAGCCTTCGATCACCTTGCCATCAACCGTCATCGCACTGTCCTTGATTTCGACCCAGAAATTAGCCGATGGCCCATGGGCCAGGAAGCTGATCCGATATGCGATTTGATCTCCCAACGCGACCTTCGGCCGAACGGCCAGCGAGATGGTCACAATCTGCCGCAAAAACTGCGATCTCTGCTGATCAGGCAAATCGTTGGAGAGAAGTCTTTGCCCAACATAATCAATGAGAGTCCCGGCATTGGGTCCCGGCGTCGGCAACATTTGCTGGACGAGCGCCTCGGCCGCCAACCGGTCTCGATATTTCGCCGAAAGGCTTTTCGCCTGATCACGACTGATCATTTCCTGCACCGCCTGGGCTTCCAGCGCCGGAATGCCCGAGTGCATGTCGCGCATCACGAAGAATGCGGGTTTGAAGTGATACCAATCTATTTGCGAAAGGGAACCGCTGTCAATCGCTACCAGCATCGCCAGCGCAAGGAGCGTGCAAAACAATCCCACAAAAAACGCCCGGCCTCGTTTGGTTTTTTCCCCATGAACGACGTTGTGGGCCGCCAGAACGCCGCCGCATTCGGGGCATCTTTCGCTGGCGATGCCGATCAATAAATAATCGCATGCCCGGCAATGCGGATTGGTCCCCACGCGACGCGGCCAGCCGATCATCATCGAAAACAAACCGATAAAGAGTCCGAGCATCGCCAGAACAGTCAGACTCATTCCTCACCCCTTCATGCCCGTCGTCGCGATCCCTTCGATGAATGTCTTTTGGGCAAGAAAGAATAACAGAATCACCGGCGCGATGACCAGCACGCTGGCGGCCATCAGCAGGTTCCAGGGCGAGCCGCCGTTTTGGGATTGGAAGGTTTGTAATCCTAATGCGAGCGTGTATTGCGAGGGACGCTGGAGATAGACGAGTGGGCCGAGGAAATCGCGCCAGGCGGCCATGAAGGTGAAGAGTGCGACCACAGACAATGCCGGGTGGGAGAGGGGGAGGATGATTCGCCAGAAGATGCCGAACTCGCCGCAGCCGTCGATTCGGGCGGCTTCGGAGAGTTCTTCGGGGATGGTGATGAAGAATTGGCGGAGGAGGAAGATGCTGAATGCCGAGCCGAACCACGCGGGGAGCCAGAGGGGTTTGAACGTGCCGAGGAATTGGAACGGTGTGTGAACGTCGAGCCAGTGGAAGATCAGAAAAGTCGGAACCATGATGACGGGGAACGGAACCATCATGGTGGAAAGCATGATGACAAACAGCGTCCCCCGGCCACGGAATTTAATGCGGGCAAATCCGTAGGCGGCCACCGCACTGGAAAGCGTCATGCCGATCACGCACAGCCCGGCGACGATCAGCGTGTTGCGCGTCCAGAGCGGGACGTTGGTTTTCGGATCGTGAACCGCATCGATGTAATTGTGCGGAACTATCGGGTCGGGAATCCAGCGCGGGGGAACTTCGGTGAGTTTGTCGGTGGCTTTGAGGCTAGTGGAAACCATCCATAAGAATGGCGCTAGCGCGAGAAAGGCGACGATGCACAACATTGTGTACGTCGCCAGAACTGAAAGAGATTTGTTGGACCGCGACTTCATTTTCCCTGGTAATACACCCATCGCCGGCTCGACCAGAATGCCAAACCCGTCAGGGCGAGGATGACGAGGAATTGAATCCATGCCAGCGCGCTGGCGTAGCCCATTTTGACGTAGGTGAATCCGCTGTCGTAGAGGAAGTTGGTGAAGAAATAACTGGCGCGATCGGGGCCGCCGTCGTCGGTCATGATGTAGGGAGCATCGAACACCTGCAGCACGCCGATGATAGCGATGACGAGATTGAAAAAGATGACCGGCGAGAGAAAGGGCAACGTCACGTTGAACAATTGTCCAATCGGTCCGGCCCCGTCGAGTTCGGCGGCTTCGTACAATTCGCGCGGCACATCCTGCAGACCCGCGAGATAGATCACCACGGTATTGCCGACGCCCCAGACGCTCATCAGCGCCAGCGCGGGAATCACCCAATGATAATCCGTGAGCCAACCCGGGCCGGGAAGATCGAGATGGCGAATGACGCTGTTGATCAGGCCGTATTTCTGATCGTACAGCCACATCCACAAAATCGCCGTGGCCACCGTCGGCACGAGCGACGGAAGAAAAACAATCGTGCGGAAAATCGATTGGCCCGGGACTTTGCGATTGAGCAGCAGCGCGATGCCGAGCGAAACAATCAAGCCCGCCGGCAGCGCGAGAACCGCATAATAAAGTGAATTGCGTATGACTGCCCAGAAGACCGGATCGTGCATCAATTCCCGATAATTATCCGCGCCAATGAACACGGGCGGTTTGAGAATCGGATAATCGCAAAAACTGAAATAGAACGACAACCCAATTGGCAACAACATGAACATGCCGAAGCCGAATAGCCACGGGGAGATGAAGGCCATGCCTTTGAGAAAGTCGCGGGATTCTTTTTTTAGATGGGCCATGATTTGATTATCGAGTAGATGACAAGGTGACAAGGTGAACGGGTGAAGATGACAAGGTGACAAGGTGAGGGGGTGACAAGGTGACAAATCCGGTTCCTTAGCCAGTGGAATCCCGTCGGACATTCGGCCCCCACCCCAGCCCTCCCCCGGAGTACCGGAGGAGGGGGAAATAGATTCACGCACAACAATCTCATATTCGCCTTTCTCACCTTGTCACCCCCTCACCTTGTCACCTTGTCATCTGCTTCCTCGCGCACCAACTGTCGCCGCTGATATTCATCCCATTTTTGATCCAGCAAATTCTGGACTTCAACAATCGCTTTTGCCGGATCCGGGCGCGACATCGTCGCGACGCCCTGGAAAAGCGATTGCACTTCCTGCCCCGCCTCCGGTGCGATGGGGCAGTCGATCGGCCCGCGCGCATTGGGGCTGCGGGCCAGGTCCTCGAAGACCTGAATATATTTGTTGGGATTGTCGCGCACAAAATCCGGCCCGGGGTCGGCCAGTGGAGAATTCTTGCATTGCAGCGAATTCAGCTTGTCCGATTCCTCCCGCGAATTGACGAATGCGATGAACTCAAACGCCTCGGCCTTGTGCTTGCATCCGGTCGGGATCGTCAGGCAATCAAACGGGCAGAATGTGACATCCTCCAATCCCGGCACCGCCGAGGGAAACGGGGCGGCGGCCCAGTCGTTGTCCATCTCCGGCTTCCATTTGTGAATGTAAATCGCCAGCCACGGACCCTGTTGCTCCATCGCGACGGTGCCGGCGAGAAAGGAATTCAGCGGGCTGTCGAAATTTTTCACCGTCCCCCCAAATCGGCCGATGGCATCGGTGCCCAATCGCTTGGTGTAACCCTGCATCCAATTACATGCGGCCAACATGCCAGGGGTGTCAACAGTGAAACGGTGTGTGGCGGAATCAAAGATGTCGGTGCCGAACCAGAGCTGGGTGAGCGCGATGTACCAGCCGGGATCGGTGGGGAGATAGCCGGCGCGCTGGAGATATGGTTTGCCATCCGGTCCCGTGGCCCACACATCCAGCACCTGGGCATACTGATCCAATTCCGCCAGCGTGCGCGGCGCCCGGTTGGGATCGAGGCCGGCCGCCAGGAGTTTCGCGGATTCATCGTGAAATATTTTCTTGTTGTAAAACAACGCCACTGCGCCCGGTGTGGAGACCAGCGCGTAAAGATGTCCGTCGTAGTGGCAACTCTTCCAATACACCGGCTTGTAATAATCCGCGGTGATTCCGTGCGCCGCGGCCAGATCGTCCAGCGGCTCCAGCGCGCCCAGCGAAGCGAACTGGGCTAACACGTTATGCCATAGACCCGCGATATCCGGCGGCACGCCCGCAGCCGTCGCTGCCAGTGTCTTTTGCGTAATGTCGCTCATCGACATGTATTGGACGTAAATATGTTTTTGTTTTCCGACGGAGTTATTGAAATCATCGACGATCTGCTGCATCGCCTCGCCTTCCTCGCCAGTCCATTTTTCCCAGTATTGGATGATGACATCGCCCTGCCGATCCGCTGGCACCGGCTGGTCCGGCCGCGGCCCCCAGATCAGAATCGCCGCCCCGCCTAGCAAGAGCAGCGACAGAAGAATGCGTGAGATGATTGACAACGGAATCCTTTCCTCGAATCAGATCGTCGTAAATCAGCGGGGATTTGCAAGCGGATACATGCCGTAAACAAATTCTCGTATGCGGAAGAGCGTCGTCGCGATAAACTTCTCTCCAAATGCGCGCGATGGTTTTATCCCACACTGCCCCAATCGACAGCTCGCCGCTGGTCGAGCAGGACATTCCGATTCCGGAACCCAAAGCTGGCGAGATTCGCATGCGGGTGAAAACCTGTGGCGTCTGCCGGACCGATTTGCATGTGACCGAAGGCGAATTGCCGCCGATTCGGCCGCATATCGTGCCGGGACATCAGGTAGTGGGTTTGGTCGATAAATGTGGGCCGGAGACGAAGCGATTTCGGATTGGCCAGCGAATTGGAATCGCCTGGTTGCGCTGGACCGATGGGAAATGTCGGTATTGCCGAGCGGGAAAGGAGAATCTTTGTCCTAACGCGAAGTTCACTGGATATACCGAGGATGGCGGATATGCCCAGTATGCGGTGGCGCCCGAGGATTTTGCGTATGAGTTGCCGGATGAGTTGGATGATGTCGCGGTCGCCCCGCTGCTGTGTTCGGGGATCATTGGATTCCATGCGCTCAAGCGCGCCAATGTGCAGCCGGGGTGTGCGCTGGGGTTGTATGGTTTCGGATCGTCAGCATCTCTCTCGATTCAGGTCGCGCGGCACTGGGGATGCCGAGTATATGTGATGACGCGCGATGCGAAACATCAGGCGTTGGCCCGAGAGCTGGGTGCGACATGGGCCGGTGGATCGGCCGACAAACCGCCGGAGCTTTTGCAAAGCGCGGTGCTCTTCGCGCCGGTGGGAAGTTTGGTGCCGACCGTGATGGAATCCCTGGACATGGGCGGCACGCTGGCGATCGCCGGCATCTATCTCACCGACATTCCGCCGCTGAATTATCAAAAGCATCTCTTCCACGAAAAAACGCTTTGCAGCGTGACCGCCAACACCCGCAAAGACGGCGAGGAATTGCTGCGAATTTCCGCTGAGATGCGCATACAACCGAAGACGACAACATATCCGCTGCGCGATGCGAATCGGGCGCTGCAGGAACTAAAGCACGATGGGATCAGCGGGTCGGGGGTGTTGGCGGTGGAGTAGCCACGGTCCTTTCTGGTATCAAAAAAAAGAGCACCGAGAATAAAGGGGACACGACCCTTTATATAAAGGGTCGTGTCCCCTTTATTCATCAAAATTGAATTTTTACCGCGGAGGGCGCAGAGGGCCGCAGAGATAATTCAAATTCATTTTTACCACGGATGAAATACCGATGGGCACGGATAAAGGCAGAGGAAGAATTTTCTTATCCGTGGCCATCCGGTTTTATCCGTGGTGATATTGTATTTGCATTTCTCCGCGGCCCTCTGCGCCCTCTGGGGTGAAAATTCATAATTCGAAGACCAAAGCGCGTCGCCGAGCGACGCGGCTAAAAGTTGCCATCACGCCACCGCGATCGCCGGTTTGGCGGTTTGTAGAATCCATTTGCGGATCGACGCGGTTTGGCTTTCCCATTTGGAGGTGCAGCGAATTTTGAGAAATGACTGGTACATGCCATCGATATTCTGGTGCAGATCGCGGAGCAGTCCGATGCGTTCTTCGAAGAGTGTGCGCGGAGTATCGGCGTGGGGAACTTCGGGCATGGTCATGGATGAAATCGAAAAATTCTCCGCGTTGAATGTGAAATTGAACTGGCCGGTGGCGATGTCCAGCACCATGCCGGCCTTGCGGGGGACTTTGCCGGTGCGGATGGCGTCCCTGGCTTCGGGCATTTGGGTGGGGCCGGTGGCGCGCAGGCCGGCGCGGCCGGATTCGCCGTAGGCGCAGTCTAAATCCAGGAAGCGGTCGAAGAAAATTGTGACGTCATTGGAATCCAGGGGGATGGAGCCGTTGCGAACATCGGCTTCATGCCAGAGCCAGAGCAGGAATTCATTGCCGAGGAAATCTTTGGGTTGCGGGCCTTTGGCCGTCCAGGGATATTCGGGATATTGCCCTTCGCCGCCCTGGCCGGGGACGAAACGCGTGGGCCGCAGGTCCTCGTAATCGCGCCGGCGGCCGAGAGGTTCGAGCATGCTCCTGGCCAACGTGCCGGCGGATGCGGGGAATAGTTCCAGCTCGAAAGTGCGTTCAAAGAGTTCGGTCAGATACTCGGTCGTCTTGGGGCCGGCCGGGGCGTAAACCGTCTGGGCGGCGAAATCCCACAGCACCGGCGTCATCTTCCCGCGCCGGAATCGGCCGGATTGCAAATCCTTTTCCACCTTTCGCAGCAGCGTCTGGTTGGCATCCGACTTCTGCTTCTTGCTGAGAAATCCCGATGGATTCCCCGCGGCCAACTCATCCTCGGCCACCTGGCGATAAGCGCGCCTGAGGTCGGCGGGGACACGATTGGTGTCCACGCGCAACGCGAACGACAGCGAATCGTTGAACACGTTGTGCTCGAAATCGAACCGGGTATCCAGCAGATGCCGGCCACCGCACCAGCCGTATTCGGTCTCCATCCGCGAGGGCGAATCCTCATCCAAAACGTGCGCGGCCAGGCGGTCCAGATGATCCTGTTCGACGGTTTTTCCCTGTTTTCCGATCACATGGAATCGGCGCAGGGAGACGGTTCCTGATGAAAATGACATGGCCGGATGTTAGCGGATGGTGGAAATTTCGATGCGTTGGGGTTGCGACATCGACAGGCTTCGCGCATGTTATCCACATCCAATGAAGCAAATCTCAACTCGACTGACCCTGGCCGTTCTGTTGTGCCTGGTTTATGGATGTTCGACGGACTCGCCCGATCCGTACACGGCGGCGTCGCCGGATCGTGTGACTGCGGTCGTCAACGCGATCTCTCCCGCTGTTGTGCGCGTGGATATTGCACAGGCGACGTATCAGAACGGCAAGCAATCGCTGCAAAGGGGCAATGGCTCGGGCGTCATCATCGACCAGCAGGGACGGATTCTAACCAACTATCACGTCGCCGGCCGCGCGGTGGATATTTATGTGACGCTGGCCAACAAGGAGCGAATTCCCGCACATCTGATCGGTGACGATCACTGGACCGATTTGGCCGTGATCCAGATGGATATGAATGAAGTCGCCAGCCGGCACATCGCGTTCAGCTCCGCGCAGTTGGGCGACAGCTCCAAAGTCGTGGTCGGTGAAGATGTGATGGCCTTCGGCACACCCTTCGGCCTGGCGCGAACCGTCACACGCGGCAGCGTCTCCAACACCGATCGCACGTTTTACGATCAAGATGCCCATATGGATATCGACGGCTACGAGACCGGCGATTTCTCCAATTGGATTCAGATGGATGTGCCGATCAATCCCGGCAACAGCGGCGGTCCGCTGGTGGACCTGAACGCCAAGGTGATCGGCATCAACACGCGCGGCGGCGGGCAGAATCTGAATTTCGCCATTCCCATTGACACCGCCAAGCCGGTGATTGCCTCGATTCTTGCAACGGCCTCTCCGACGCAAAAGGGGCATGTGGATCGGGCGGACTTGGGATTTGAACTCAAACCGATGCACCAGCTCGAACAGTTTTACGACATCGACTTGAACAAGGGCGTGCTGATCGACAGCTTGGATCGCATCGGCCCGTATGCCAGCGCTGGCGGACAGGCACAGGATATTCTATTGTCCGTCAACGGCGAGCCGACCAACGTGCGGTTCCCCGAAGAACTTGCCGGGGTTCGCCAGCTCATCGCAAATCTTCCGCTGGATAAAGACGTGCAATTGCTTATTCGACGCGACAAACAAACCATGACGCTCATCGCCCGGCCGATTCTGCTCGAAGGATATCTCGGCGAGGAAAAAGAATTTCCCCAGTGGGGAATTTCCGCCCGGCAGGTGACGCGGCGATATGCGGTGGATCAGCAGATGGATGACGTGTCCGGCGTATGGATCAGCAGCGTGGCCGATGGTTTGCCGGTGGCGGAAGCCAACATGGCGATCGGGGATGTGATTCATTCCGTGAACAATCAGCCGGTCAAGACTATGGCGGATTTCCAAAAGGCGTATGATGAAACCGTGGATAAGAAAGACCCGAAAGTCGCGGTGGAATATGAGCGGGATCGCGCCCGGTATCCCACGGTGCTGAACATCGAAGAATATGGTCCGGCCAGCAAGCCGAGCGATCAATAAATCTCTCCAACACGAAAATCACAGGAGCCGTAGCAATGAAAGCAGCCGCAATGAAACGAGCATGGATACCGACCAGCGTGATGGCGATTCTGGCAATGCTGCCCGCCTCGCTTCGCGCCGACGACATGGCCAAAAAAATCCACGATGATTTCAAACCTTGTCTGGTGGCGGTGAAATACAGCCTCAAAACCGAGATGCGCACCATCGACTGGTCTACGCCCGGCGTGGTGGTGAGCGACGACGGGCTGGTAATGTTTTCGCTGGCCATCGTGCCGCCCACCGAAGTTCCCGAATCGCAAATCACGCACATGAAGATCATCGTGCCCAGCGACAATGCGGATGATGAGGAATTGGATGCGGTGTATCAGGGCCGGGACGAACGGACGAATTTGGCTTTCGTCAAAGCGAAGGACCCGCGGCAATGGAAATCCGTGAAGTTCACCGATGTTCCGCTGGAAACGGGCGACACGGTTTATTCCATCGCGATGTTGCCCAAGACATCGGGGTATCGACCGAATGTGACGATGGCGATGGTCTCCACGCCGCTGCGCGGGCCTGTGCCGCAGTATCTGGTGGATGGTGGATTGGCGGGCTCAGGCGGGATCGTGATTGATTCCAAGGAAGAAGTCGTTGGATACATTCATCCCAGGTCACTAGCCGATGCGCTCCTGGAACAACCAAACGGCGACGACGAGACGCCCCCGGCGGTGATTTCCGCGCCCAGGTATTTTGTTCCCAGCAGCGACATCATGCAGAGTTTCACCGATACTCCGACGCCGGACAAGCCGCTGGTGTATCCGTGGATCGGCTGCATGAAGTTGATGGGCCTGCCGCAGGATACGGCGGAGTTTTACAATCTGAAAAACATTCCAGCCGTTGAAGTCGGCGATGTGATCGACGGCGGACCGGCGGCCAAGGCCGGGCTGCAAAACTCCGACATCATCGTGAAGGTCAACGGCGAAGGCCTGGAGCGCGGCGACATCCCTGATGAACTCCCGCTGATTCTGGCGCGCAAAATCGAACGGATGAAGGTCGGCGACACGGTGACGCTGAGCGTGATCCACACCAAGGACCAGCCGGCCAAAGACTATACCGTCACACTGGAAGAGCGGCCGAAAGAGGCCACCGATGTGAAGCGGTTTTATGCCGAGGATATTGGGATGGTGGTGCGCGAAGCGGTGTTCCTTGACAATTATCCGCGGCGATTGCCCAGGGATCACACGGGAGTGGTCGTGGCGGTGATGGAACGGCAAGGGTCCGCCGCCGCCGCAAAGTTGGAACCGTATGACATGATCACGCAGATGAATGGCAAGCCGGTGACCGATCTGGACAGTTTCAAAACCGCCTACGAGCAGATTCGCGCGGACAAGCCAAACGATCCGCTGGTTCTGGAAATCTCCAAGCAGAACAACACCGAGGCGACGATCAATATCGAACCCCCGCAACAAGGCGGCGGCAACGGCGCTGGTGGCGGTGGAGCGGGTGGGATGTAGTGAGAGTTGAAGAAAACCGAGGGCGACGAATATCCCCTAAACTACGGAGCGGCTGAAGAACTCCGATCAACCCAGCGGACCCATCAAGCCGGATGAATCAGTTGATCGTGCAGATGGGCCGTCAACATGCGGACGATTTCCCGGACCGCATCCTGCCAATCGTTCTGGCGAGATCGGAAGGCGACCGCGCCACGAGAGTTTTTGACATCCGCTTCGATATGGATCGCCTTGCCGGACCGATGCATGGTGATTCGGACGGCAAAATCGCCAATCCGTTCGCCCAGTCGCATTGCCCGTTTCAGCCAGGTGTTCATCTGCCGCCGCTGTGATGGTTTTAGCATCACGTTCCCTGCGTCAAGCGTAAACATTGTGCATCCTCGGATAGAATTGGGCCGGTTGATTGCACCGATGCAAAGGAGAGCAACCGGCGTGCCGAACGCAACAATCTCAAATTGCCCAAGGCTGGACCGAAGCGTCCCTCGGCGTTAATCTGCATCCAAACAGGAAAAGGAGTTCACGCATGTCCAAGCCCCGTCGTCGGCGAAAGATCGGTAGCAAGAAGCGCAAAGCAAGACGAGACCGCCGCAAGCGATAAATAAACTGTTGCGGAAAATCGGCCAACGGTGGAGAACGAACATGCGATGAAACCATCGTGTGGCTTTCCCGCGCTCATGGTTCAGTCGGCTGTGCGCTGGACATCCCGTCGTGTCAGCCTGTCGTATTCATCTAGATATGTCCATGCTGGTGGCATTTGAAATGCCGCGTGAACGTGATGTCGTAAGGTCTCGGAGAAAGAGATTTCCATCACGGAGACACGGAGAGCACGGAGAATTCAAATTTAGCCACCGATGGGGCACCGATTTGCACCGATAAATACAGTTAGAGTGGCTGGATTTTCCCATCGGTGTATCATCGTTGCCCTATCGGTGGCTAATTTTGATCTGGTTTTTTTCGTCCGTGCTCTCCGTGTCTCCGTGGTGGAATTCTGATTTTTCGATTTCACTACAGCTTCCCCAACTGCATCACAGACGCGCGGAAATCCTTCGGGGGAGGACATTCGATGACAATCTCCCGTCCATCGGGATGTTGAAACGTTAGCCTCTCCGCATGCAATGTCAGCCGCGCGATCAGCGGGCGCTCTTCTTCGCCGAGGTGGGCACGATAATCCCGTTTGAACCGGCTCAGAAAAATCCCCGGAGCGACGCCCGGCAGAATCGGGTTGTAGAGCGGATCGATCGCCAGCGGCAAGCCAATGGCTTTCAGATGCACCCGAATCTGGTGCGTTCGGCCGGTCCGGGGATAGCAGCGGAGCAATGTGAAAGTCCGCATCCGCCGTTCGACTTTCCAGCGGGTGATCGCCGGCTTGCCATGCTTGGCGACGGCCATGCGATCGCGTTTGCCCAGATGCGGGGCGAGCGGCAATTCGATTTCCCCCTCGCTCTCCCTGGGCTGGCCGACAACGATGGCGAGATATTCCTTCTTCACCAGATTATTTTGAAATTGATGGGAAAGATGCCGCTGGGCGTCGATGTTTTTCGCCATCAGCAGCACGCCGCTGGTGTCTTTATCGAGCCGATGCACGACACGCAGCCGCGGGTCGGCCTGCCCGCTGCAAGGCAACCCAATTTGCCTGGCCAGCACTTCCAGCAAACTCGTCTCCTCGCCCCGCCCGGGGATGGTCGCCAATCCCGCGGGCTTGGCGACGGCGAGAATTTGCCCATCCTCAAAGAGGCACGTCAGATTTACGGGTTTCGCCGAGAATTGCCGGTTGACCATTCTATGGGGCAGTTCTACTATCGAACGCCATTGGCGGATAGGGCCTCTCCGACGCCCGTCGCAATTGGCCTCAAATTTAACGGGAAGATTTGCGTGCGTTCACTCATTGCCGTCCCAGTCTTCAACGAAAAACAACACGTCGATCACGTTCTGGACCGAATTTTGAAGAACGCCCCGGATGAAGTGCTGGTGGTTGATGATGGCAGCACCGACGGCACCGGCGACATCCTCGCCGCTCGATCGGACATCCAACTGATCCGCCATCCCATCAATCGCGGCTATGGCCAAAGTCTGATCGATGCTTTTTGTTTTGCTGATCGCCGGGGATACGACTGGGTCATCACCATGGATTGCGACGAGCAACACGAGCCGGAGCGCATTCCCGATTTTCTCCCCGAAATCGAATCTGATCGCTGGGACCTGATCAGCGGCTCACGATATCTGAAGCCCCAGGGCGACGACGATCTGCCACCCGCCGATCGCCGCTCGATCAATATGACCATCACGACGATCCTCAACGAGCTTTTCAATCTGAACATCACCGATGCGTTCTGCGGGTTTAAGGCGCATCGCGTGTCGGCCATGCGGCGGCTTCGGCTGGATGTGCCGGGCTATGCGTTTCCCCTACAACTTTGGCCGCAAGTGGCGACGGCCCGTTTTCGGCTAACGGAAATTCCGGTCCGGCTGATCTACAACGATCCAAATCGCCATTTCGGCGGCTCGCTGGACGATGCCGGCATTCGCCTGCGGCATTATCTGGATGTCCTGAATGCCGAAGTGATTCGGCTCGCCGAGAATCCGCTGCCGCCCGTTGAGAATGAACTCACCGAACCGGCGTTTTGCAACTGCCAATAATTCCCGCGATGGAGCCGATCTCCTCGTATCCCGACTGGAAAGCCCCCGCGGAGGATTCCGCGGTGCTCATCTGGCCCGATCCGCCGGAGTTGCTGGCGCAGACGCGCGAGAATTTTCGGCGGCTGGAGTCTTCGGATTGTCGAATCGGAAATGAATCTCTCGCCACCCTTCGCCATCGGCAACGACAAGCGCTGAATCTTCCGATGGATCGCCCGGTGATCGCCGATGGGCACCAGACGGAACTCTATCACTCCGGCGTGTGGGCCAAACTCGGACTCATCAACGTCGCTGCCAAACGGCTGGATGCCGAGGCAATTCATCTGGGAGTGGACACGGATACACCGAAGCATCTGCAAATCCACTGGCCCGGCGGGTCGTGGCCAATCACTGATGATCCATCGTCGATGACCGCGCAGTGGAGCGGACTATTGTCCGCGCCATCGGCGAAACATTTGCAGGAGACTCGCACCTCTCTCGCCGAGGCCGCCGCGGATTGGCCGTTTGAACCGTTGGCGCTGAAATTTTTGGATGAGCTGCGGGAAATCAAACCGAATCTCTCCGCCGCCATCACGGATGCCGAGCATCGTCTGGATGAATCGCTCGGATTGTCCCATCGGGCAATTCTCGCTTCACCGATCTGGGGCGGCGAGCCGTATCTGTCGCTGGTGCATCATCTGCTTGCCCGGGCGGATGAATTCGGGGCGATTTACAACGAAGCATTGCGGGAATACCGCGTGCAGCACCGCCTGCGAACCACTGCCCGGCCGATGCCGGATTTGCAGCTTCTGCCCAATCGCTGCGAGTCGCCGTTCTGGGTGGATGATCTTCGCACCGGCGGCAGGGAGCGGGCATTGATCCATCGGCACGGCAATGGCTGGAAGTTTTGCATCGATAAGGACCCATTTCCGCTGCAACTGGATTCTCCAAATGCTGGTGAGGATTTGAAGAATTTCCTCGCCGCCCACAACGCCCGGCTTTCCCCGCGCGCTTTGACGCTGACTCTGTTCATGCGGCTGCTGGTCGCCGATCAATTTGTCCATGGCATCGGCGGTGGGCGCTACGATCAGGTGACCAACCGTGTCATCGAGAAATTCTTCCGCCTGACGCCGCCGGATTTTTCCGTCTCCACGGCCACACTCTATTTCCCCACCGCACTCAGCCGGACGCGCGTCTGCCTGCCGTGCCTGGCGCGCGAAGGCCATCGCCTGCGGCACGGATTGCTCGGCGACAAAAAAATGCAGCTTATTACCCACATCACCGAATCTCCACGCCGGTCCAAACGTCGAAAAGAGATTTTCATGCAAATGCACCAGAATCTCACGACCGCGCTTCTGCGAGACCCTCGCGTGGAGAGTTGGCAGCAGCGCGTCACCGACAGCAATCGTTTGCTCATCGAAGAACAAGCACTCTTCGACCGCGAATTGTTTTACGCCATCCAGCCCCGCGAGCGGTTACAGGCGATTCTCGATAAATATCAGCAGGCATTTCCCTGACCCATTCGCACACCGCCGCCATCCCCGCTAGAATCCAAGACTCGCAACTGATGCAGATTCGTAATTTCTCGATCATCGCCCACATTGACCACGGCAAGAGCACGCTTTCCGATCGGCTTCTCATGCGCGCCGGGGCCATCACCGAACGAGAGTTCAAGGATCAAATCCTCGACGACATGGATCTGGAACGCGAACGGGGTATCACCATCAAGGCGTCTGCCGTCACGGTTTTCCACGAACAGGACGGCGAGAAATACATGCTCAATTTCATCGACACGCCCGGGCATGTGGATTTCCATTACGAGGTGCAAAAAGCCCTGCAGGCGTGCGAGGGGGCGATTCTGGTGGTGGATGCCACGCAGGGCGTGCAGGCCCAGACCGTCGCCAATGCTTACGCGGCCATCGAAGTCGGGCTGGAGATTATTCCGGTGATTAACAAGATCGATCTCCCCAGCGCCAGACCGGTGGAAGTGGCGGAGGAAATTGAGCAGGTGCTGAGTTTCCCCGCGGAGGACGCGATTCTGGTCTCCGCCAAGACCGGGCAGGGAATCGATGAATTGATCAAAATTCTGTGCGAAAAACTGCCCGCGCCCAAGGGCGATCCGACCAAACCGACCCGCGCTTTGATTTTCGACAGCATTTACGACGACTACCGCGGCGTGATTGTTTACGTCCGCGTGTTCGACGGCGAGCTGGTCAAGGGCCAGCGAATTCAGTTGATGGGGAATCAAAAAGAATATCAGATCACCGATCTGGGCAAACTGATGCCGCGACCCAAGCAGGTGGAGCGCATTGGCTGCGGGGAAGTCGGATTTTTGGTGGGGGCGATCAAGGATTTGCACGACATCCGCATCGGCGACACGGTGACCGATGCCGTCAAGCCCGCCGCCGAGGCGCTGCCGGGTTATAAGCCGATCCAGCAAATGGTGTATTGCGATTTTTATCCGGGCGGATCGACGCAATACGATGAATTGCGCGATGCGATGGATCGATTGCAGCTCAACGACAGCAGCTTCACCTTCAGCCCGGAATCATCCGATGCGCTGGGCTTCGGATTCCGCTGCGGATTCCTGGGGCTTTTGCACATGGAGATCATTCAGGAGCGCCTGGAGCGCGAGTTTCATATTGAAGTTGTGCAAACGGCGCCGACGGTGACGTATGAAATCAAACTCACCGATGGTTCGATCAAGCGGATCGATGCGCCCAGTGAATTGCCGAATCCAACCATCGTCGAAGAAATTCGCGAGCCGTACATTCTGATGAATCTCATTTTGCCCGGCGACAGCGTTGGCCACTTGATGAAACTCTGCGAAGAACGCCGAGGGATTTACAAGAAGACGGAGTACATCGGCACCTCGCGCGTGATTCTGGTTTACGAGATGCCGCTGGCGGAGGTGATTTACGATTTTTACGACCGCCTCAAGAGCGCCACGCGTGGCTACGGCACGATGGATTACGACCTGATCGGATTCCGCCCCGGTGATCTGGTGAAATTGGACATCCTCGTCAACGGCGACCGGATCGACGCCCTGAGCGTGATCGTCCACCGCGAACATGCCGAGGCGCGCGGCCGACGTCTCTTGATCCGATTGAAGGAAGAAATCTCCAAGCATCTCTTCGAGATTCCGCTGCAAGCGGCCATCGGCGGAAAAATCATCGCGCGCGAGACCATCAAATCCGTCGGCAAAAACGTCACCGCTAAATGCTACGGCGGCGATGTGACCCGCAAACGCAAGCTGCTGGAAAAACAAAAGGAAGGCAAAAAACGCATGAAGCGCGTGGGATCGGTGGATATCCCGCAGGAAGCGTTCATGGCGATTCTGGAGAGCGGGGATTGAATGTCGGCGATTAGCATTATCAACGGCACGATCCTCGATCCATCGCGGAATCTGGAACACAAGAGCGATCTGCTGATTGTTGATGGGAAGATTCATGAGGGTGCTTTTTCCGGTTCCGTCGACCGCACGATTGATGCAACAGGATGCTTCGTCACGCCGGGTTTAATCGACATTCACGTCCACTTCCGCGAACCCGGCGATGAAGAGGAAGAAACTATCGCCAGCGGCGCGGCGGCGGCGGTGGCGGGAGGATTCACGACCGTCTGCTGCATGCCCAACACTAAGCCGACGCTGGACAACGAGGGACAGATCGAATTTGTTCGCCGCGCGGCCGAGCGGGTGGGATTGGCCAATGTGTTTCCCATCGGGGCGATCACCAAAGGCCGCGCAGGCAAGGAACTTGCCGAGATCGGCTCGATGCTTCAGCGCGGAGCCATCGCATTCAGCGATGACGGCGTCGGCGTGGCGGATGCATCGGTGATGCGCAAGGCGCTGCAGTATTGCCGGATGTTCGACGCCCTCATCATGCAGCATTGCGAAGAGCCCGCTCTCACCGGCGGCGCGATGCATGCGGGGATCGTCTCGACATCGCTGGGTTTGACCGGCATTCCCGCCGAGGCGGAGCAACTGATGATCGCGCGCGATCTGCTGCTCAATCGCGTGATCGGCTGCCGGTATCATGTTCAACACATCAGCACCGCATGGAGCGTCGAACTCATTCGCCGCGCCAAAAAAGATGGCCAGCGCGTGTCGGCCGAGGTGTCGCCGCATCATCTGCTTTTGACCGATGAATCCTGCCGGGGATACGACACGGTTTACAAAATGAATCCACCGCTGCGAACGGCGGATGACATCAAGGCCTGCATCGCCGGCGTGAGGGATGGCACCATCGAATGCCTCGCCACCGATCACGCCCCGCATCTCGCCGAGGAAAAGGAACTGGAATTCCCCTCCGCCCCGTTCGGCATTATCGGCCTGGAATGCGCGTTGCCGCTCTACATCAAAGCGCTGGTGGAACCGGGCCATATTTCATGGATGAAACTGATCGACCTGCTGTCCACGTGCCCGGCCAAGATTGTCAAACTCGACCGCGGCACACTGCAAGCCGGCGCAATTGCGGATGTGACGGTGATCGATCCGGAGAAATCCTGGAAAATCGATTCCGCAAAGTTCGCCAGCAAAAGCCGCAATTGCCCGTTTGATGGATGGGAAGTGAAGGGGAAGGCGATCGCGACAATCGTTGGGGGGAAGATCGCCTTGGCTCCGCCCTTCCAGGGTGTATAATTTATACTTGTGAACAAGAGTTCCATTTTCCATTCCGATCCTGAGATTCTGGGAGGCACCGTCGTGTTTAAGGGAACTCGCGTGCCGCTTCAGAATTTGATTGACTACCTTCAAGGCGGGTACACGCTTGATGAGTTCCTAGACGATTTCCCCTCGGTAACGCGCGAGCAGGCGATTCGTGGACTGGAAGAAGCTCGCAATCTTCTCAACGAGACCGCCGCGTGAAGATTTTGCTCGATGAATGTCTGCCCCGGAGGTTGACACGATTGCTTCCGGGACATGACGTGAGAACCGTCCGCCAGATGAATTGGCTGGGCTTGAGTAATGGCCGATTGCTCGATGCCGCCGCCGATTTCGATCTCTTCATCACCGTCGATAAGAACCTAGTGCAACAACAGCAGCTTTCCGGCCGGCGTCTGGCAGTCATTGTGTTGCGCGTTCGATCTAACAAGATTGAGGATATATCACCGCTCCTGCCGAAAGTGCTTGGACTTCTGTCAAACCTAAAGTCTGGCACGGTCACCGTCTTGTCATGATCATTTCCCCGACATCGCCACGCGCAGCCGATCAATCACCTGCCCATTTCCGCTGAAAACATTCTCCGGAAACTTTCGGCGCGCCAGCATGTCCTGATAAATCAGATCCGCCAACTGCAAATTGTTCGCCAGACCCGCGACGTATTGCAAGCGGAGATTGCGGTCGGTGTTAATCTCTGCATCCGCCAGCCAGCCATGAAAATCCGAGGCCTGCCCGGCGAACGTGCGGAGTAAATCTTCGGCATTTTCGAAGTTAACCGTTCCCAGCACCGCCATCGCCACGGCGTTGTTGGAATCGTCCATCGTGCGCTGCAGCGCATCCACGTCGATTTTCAATTCCGGGTCGGCCGAGCCGAGCATGACAACATCGTATCCCGATCCGTTGTCGTCGTTCGCCCAGATCACGCCGTTGGGAAAAACCTGGAAGAACGTCGCCACCTCGGACTTCACGGTCTTTTCATCCGTCTCGTACAACGGCACCCACTGCGTCACCAGCCCATGCGGATTCAGATGATCTTTCACCATCTGAAAATATTCCCGCGTGTAGAGGGATGCGGCCCCTTTCACCCACGGATGGATCGGATCGGACGTGATGATGTCGAATTTTTCATGCGTGGTCAGCACGAAATGCCGGGCGTCGTCGTACATCAGCGTCAGGCGCGGATCGAGCATGATCGCCTGATTCTGCGGCTCAAAAAAATGCGTGACATTCTTGGGAATCAGCGGTTCGATTTCGCAGATGGTGATTTTTTGAATTTGTGGATAAAGCCGAAATGTCCCTGCCGTCACGCCTGCCCCGCAGCCGACGATCAGCACGGAACGCGCCTCCGGATGCAGCAGTTCGGGGATGTGCCCGAGCATCAGTTGCAATCGCATGTCGGCCGGCAGCGTGGATGCTTCGACTTTTCCCGCGACGTGAAAATATCGCTCACCGGCACTGTCCTCCGTGACGGCCACCGTGGAATTGATTCCTTCGCCGACGTATAAAGCCCGCTGTGCGAAATCATCCACGGCCACATCCCGGCCATATGCGACGAGTTTCCATGGCAATGGGGCAACCGTTCTGGCCAACAACCAGACCAGCGCGACGCACATCGCCAATTTGAAAACCGCGCCGAGCGAAATTTTTGGCGTGAGCGCCAAGAGCGCGGCCAGCCCGCAAATACCGATCAGAATCCGTTGCGACTCTTGCGTTCCCCACAATGGAATGGCCGCGAGGCTGAAGAGAATGGCCCCGAAAATCGCGCCCAGCGTGTTGGCGGCATAAACACCGCCGACCAGCCGCCCCGTTTCGCTGCCGCGCGCCGCCACGCCAGCCAGCGCCAGCGGGAAACTCGCTCCCCACAGACATGTCGCCGGCAAAATAGCAAACGCGCAGCGCATCAAATCGACTTCGAACAGATTCACAGACCCCTGCCCCAGATGCGCATTGATCGGCCAGCCGGGAAGCTCCACCAAAATCGCTCGCGCCGCCCAGGCAATCGCGCCGATGAGAAGAATCTGACACCATCCCAGCGCCCGGCGGGGATTTCGGGATTCGCGCGCGATCGTCGCCCCCGCGGCGCTGCCGATCACCAACCCCACCAGCAGCACCGCCAGGATGATCGAGAATGTGTAAACCGTTCCACCCAGGAGAAGCGAAAGAAGCCGGGTCCACACTACTTCCGCTCCGAGCGCCGACATGCCGGAAAGGGCGATGGCGAGATACACCATCCAGGCAGTCGATGCCTTGATGGGAAATTC
>JBEKUH010000064.1:0-22493 GCA_049515255.1 Tepidisphaeraceae bacterium
GAGCTGAATTTGCCCGAACGTCTTTTCCAACATCGCTTTGCAAACGGCCTGACGCTCCTGGCCGAGGAGATGCCGGCCGTGCAGTCGGCGGCGATGACGTTCATGCTCTCCGCCGGTTCCGCCACCGATCCGGCCGACCGGCGCGGGTCGGCCACCATCCTCTCGGATTTGGTGTTGCGAGGGGCCGGAAGCCGCGACAGCCGGCAATTGACCGATCATCTGGATCGCCTTGGGTTGCAGCGATCCAGCAGCGTCGGCGTCCAGCACACCCGCCTCTCCGCCGCCGCCGTCGCGCCCAGGGTCATGGAATCCTTCGCCGCCTACGCCGACATCGTCCGCCGCCCGCATCTGCCCGCCGATGGTTTCACGGCCGCGCGGGATTTGTCGCTGCAGGCGTTGGAAGGTTTGGAAGACGATCCCCGACAAAAGCTGCTGGTGAAGGTCCGTGAGTGGTTTCTCCCCTCACCCCTGGGCCGAAATCCCATGGGCGAGCGCGACCAATTGGAAAAGCTCACCGTCGAACAGGTCCGGGCCGAGTGGAAGCGGCGATATCAGGCGCACGATGCGATCCTTGCCGTGGCGGGAAATATCGACTTCAAATTCGTCCGCGACGAAACGGAAAAATATTTTGGCGATCTTCCCACGGGTCAGCCGCTGGAGATTTCCCTCACTCCCCCGCCCGGCCGGATTCATCACGAAACGCAAAAGAGCGAGCAGACGCATATCGGCGTGGCGTATCCATCGGTCCAGGAAACCGATCCGGACTATTATCTCGTCCGCCTGGCCGTCGAAGTTCTCAGCGGCGGCATGAGCGGCCGGCTCTTCACCGAGGTGCGCGAAAAACGCGGCCTCTGCTACAGCGTCTGGGCGGGATACACATCGCTCAAGGGACTCGGCGGAATCCTTGCCTATGCCGGCACGAGCAATGAACGCGCCCAGGCCACTTACGATTGCATGGTCGGCGAGATTCACCGATTGACCGCCGGCGTCACGCCCGCCGAACTCGCCCGTGCCAAGACCGGCCTGAAAGCGGCCGTCATCATGGATGGCGAATCCACCAGCGCCCGCGCGGGCACCATCGCGCACGACTTTTTCATGCGAGGCCGGATTCGCACGCTCGATGAAATCAAATCCGCGATCGACGGCGTGACCGTCGATGCCGTCAACGATTATCTCAAGCGGCACCCTCCGGGCCCGTTCACGGTGGTGACCGTCGGACCCAGAAAGTTGAAGGTGGGATAATGGCACTGAAATTCTACCATCGCCAATTGCCCAATGGTCTGGACGTGATTGCCGAAGCCAATCCGGATGCCCATTCCTTCTCGGCCGGGCTGTATGTGAACACGGGAAGCCGGGATGAATCGCCGATCATCAATGGCGTTTCACATTTTCTTGAGCATATGATGTTCAAGGGCTCCAGCAAGTATTCGTGGGAGGATGTGAACCGGATTTTCGACGAGATCGGCGCCCGCTACAACGCCTACACCAGTCAGGAAAACACGGCGTATTATGCCAACGTGCTGCCGGAATTCACCGAGCGGGCCATAGAGCATCTCTCGCATCTGCTTCGCCCGGCGATTCGCAGCGAGGATTTTGACACGGAAAAAAAGGTGATTCTGGAAGAGATCGCGATGTATCTCGACGATCCCGGGCACCGAGTTTACGAAGCGCTGATGGCGGCACATTTCGGCGGACATCCGCTGAGCATGAGCGTGCTCGGCACCGCCGATTCGATTCGCGCTCTGAAGCGCGAGCAGATGGTGGAATATTTCCAGCGCCGCTACGGCCCTGGCAACACGGTCCTGGCGGCGACGGGGAAATTGGATTTCGCCGAGGTGTACGGATTAGCCGAAAAGTATTGCGGGCATTGGCCGATGGCCGCCGCCGCGCGTCCGCCAACGGAACCGAAATATCGCAACCAACGGCAGACATTGGTGGATGCGAAATTGAATCGGCAATACACGATGGGAATGACGCCCGGCCCCAGCGCACAGGATGAGCGGCGATTCGCCGCGCGCGTGCTGGCGGATGTGATTGGCGATTCCGACGGCAGCCGGTTTTATTGGGCGCTTGTCGACAACGCCATCGCCGAAGAAGCCGATTTCGGTTTCTATCCGCACGATCGCAGCGGGAGTTTTTATCTCTCCGCCATCACCGATCCGCAGCGCACCGAGCAGGCCTTGGAAATTGTCCAACGTGAATTGCAGCGGGTAAAAAACGATCTCGGCGATGATGAAGTCGAACGGGCCAAAAATAAAATCGCCAGTGGAATCGTCCTCGACGGCGAACTTCCCATGGGCCGAATGCGCGCCATCGCGGGACAGTGGCTCTACAACAAAGAATATCGCTCGCTGGAAACCGACACCGCCACGCTGATGGCGCTGTCTCCCGAATCCTTGCGCCAGCTCATGCGAGATTTTCCGTTTGATCCGATGACGATCGTCAGTCTCGGACCCGGGGCATGACAGCGCGCCGAAAAGCAAATGCAACCGCCGAGACGCCGAGAGCGCCGAGGCAGACGCCGAGAAAATGCGAATTCACTGTTGCCACAGATAAAAATCAGATGAACACAGATAAAACAAAATATTTTCCCCGCATTTATCCGTGTCCATCGGCATTTCATCTGTGGCAACATCGTATTTGTATTTCTCGGCGTCTGCCTCGGCGTCTCGGCGTCTCGGCGGTTGCATTTGTGTAGCAGTGTGATGGGACAGGCAATGACTAGCGCTTCAATTTTCTTTCGCCGGCACTTCTCGCGAAGAAACGATTGTCACTTGACCATTCGTCGCCAAATCCGAAAGAATCCGTTCGCCGATGACGGCCGTCAGGCGCACGCGGCCGTTGGTGTAATCGCGGTCCGTGATCTTCGCGCGGCTCTCGATGAACGTAAGCAATTTCCCATTGGCGCCATCCATTTCCAGCGTCGCTTCCACCTGCCGGCCGCGCGCCGACTCGATCACGCGGGCCACCAGCAACTCGATTCCCCGGCCGGTCTTGGCGCTGATCGGAATCGCGCTCGGATACAACGTGCGCCATTCCGGAAATCCAAATTCCCCCGATTCCGTGTCGATCTTGTTCAGCAGCAAAATCTCCGGCTTGCCCGAAGCCCCGATCTCGGACAACACCGTGTGGACCGATGCAAACTGCACCCGCGCATGGGGATGCCCCACATCCAGCACATGCAACAAAAGATCGGCATGCACCGCCTCCTGCAACGTCGCCTTGAAGCTGGCCACGAGATTGTGCGGCAGATCGCGAACGAATCCGACTGTGTCGCTCAGCAGTGCCTCGATCCCGCGATCCAGTTTCCAGACGCGCGTCTTGGTATCCAGGGTGGCGAAGAGCCGGTCGTCCGCAAGCGTCCCGGCATCCGTGAGCGTGTTGAACAATGTGCTTTTGCCCGCGTTGGTGTAGCCGACGATGCAGATGGTGAAATTCTTGCCCGTTCGTTCCTCCACCAATCGGTTCTTGCGTTCCTCGATTTTCTCGATGTCATCGCGCAGTCGGCTGATGCGTTTGCGAACGAGCCGGCGATCGATTTCAAGCTGTTGTTCGCCCGGCCCGCGCGTGCCGATGCCGATGCCGGCGCCGCCCGCCATGCGCTCCAGGTGGCCCCACATCTGCGTGAGGCGAGGATACGTGTATTGCATCTGTGCAAGTTCCACCTGCAATTTCGCTTCGGCGGTCTGGGCTCTGGTGGCGAAGATGTCGAGGATCAACTCGGATCGGTCCAGGATTTTGATTCCTTTGCCGCGCGGCCGGCCGAGTTGTTTGTTGATCTTGGTTTCCAGCGCGCCGATCTGGGCGGGCGAAAGATCGTTGTCGAAGATGATGACATCCACATTCTTGGCGGCGGCGAGTTGGGCGATCTCGTCCACTTTTCCCGTGCCGATGTACGTGCCGGGATGAATGCGATACCGCTTTTGCAGAATGGTGGCGACGACATTGGCGCCGGCGGTTTTGGCGAGCGAGGCGAGTTCCCCCAGCGGATCGCGCTTGTCGGCCGTCGAGCGCGGCATGATCACGCCCACCAGCATCGCCAGTTCCTGCCGGACCGAAAGTTTGCTTCGCAGATCGGCCATGCAATCAGTCTACCGCTCATTGGACCCGATTGCGCTGGCGGTCGCGTGAGTAGGAATGTGGCTGATGCTGACGTGCCAACGATTGATGCCGATTCTGTCGGCGATTTTGGCGCATTCTCCGCCGAGCACAACAGCGGGCTGACCGCTGGTGTCGCGGGTGATTTCGATGTCGGTCCAGGCGATTCCGCCGCGCCAACCTGTCCCCAGCACCTTCAGCACCGCCTCCTTGGCGGCGAATCGTCCGGCCAGATGCTCGTAATATCGCTTGGAATTATCGGCGCAATATCGCTGCTCGGCCGGCGTGTAAACACGATCCAGAAATCGCTGGCCGTGTTCGTCGCACAACTGCCGAATGCGTTGCGTTTCGACAATATCGATCCCGTGACCAAGGATGGCCATGGGCAAAAGGTATCAGAAAACGGTCGGAATCTGCCAGTTGGTCGATCCGATTCGGGGTGGGATTCGCTGGCGTTTGCCTTGCTGATCGAGGCTTTTGCCTGTATTCTGGTTATCTGGTTCGACATTCCCGCCGACCCTTTATCGTTGAGTGAGATAAACTGGTTTGCCCGACTGCCGTACGACGAGGTGCGGTGAATTGATTTTTTTGGAGGTTCGATGATGAAGGATGAAACCGTCAATGGGGCCGAGCCGATTCAGTCGGCGCCTCCAAAACCGCGCGCGCCCGAGCCCGCCAGCACCGATCTCTCCCGGCGCATCGAGCAAACGGTGGAGCGCCAGCCGCAGGATGCGGTGCGATGCGTGCGTGTGTTTGGGGATTTCTACCGATGCAACTGGTGGTCGCGCCGCGACGACAAGCGCAAGGGTCTGGACTTCGATTGGAGCGGCCTGATTACCGATCACGTTCGAAAGAGCCGATTTCTCAGAGTCGTCGCCCAGGGCGAGCAGCTCACCCTCGAAGAAGTGCCGCGCATCCCGGCCGCGCGGGACATGAGTTCTTAGCGCTGCCCTTCAATACCGATTTGCCTGGGACTTTTCGGTCCCGAAAACTTTTTGCGGAAAGCTGGAACAACATGGCGCTGAGCATGACGCAACGATTTCTCCTGGAAGCCGACAACGCCGCCAATCCAGAAGGATATTTCGACGCCCGAAGCGTGGGCGTTTCGCTGGGATACACCGCGCTCCAGAGCGAATCCGCCGTGCGTTCGCTGGGCGAGCGAAAAATGCTGATCCCCCTGACCGATTCCAAATCCCGCCTGCTCCGCGCTGGACGAGACTTGGCGATTCAGTTGAATGCCAAACTGCTGGCCCGCCCGGAAAAGCCGAAGGTGTGAGCGTTCTCCAATTACGGATTTCGCGTGGGCGTTTCGCCGGGCCGAATAATCCGTGGCGTGACGAATAAAAATACCGCATCATCCGACGCCGACGGCTGCGTGGCGGCAAAATCGGTGGTCACTTTCCAATCCTTGCCCGAGCCGCCGCTGAGCATTGGACCATCCGACTCCGGCAATGCCGTGACCACGGTTTGATTTTCCGCCACCGTCAAATCCTCTGTCGCACGGATGTGCGTTCCCGCCGGCAGTTGGGCATTATCAGTCGGCGACGATTTCGCTGGGGCGTCGGCGAATCCGGCAAATTTGCTCTGTTCGATGGTCATTTCCAAATGCACCGAATTGTCGGATTCAACCGTGCCTTTTGCGGTCGTTCGCGATCCGTCCAGGGCGGTTTCCATGATCGGGGTGGAGACGTCCACGCCACTTATCTGACGCGTCCGAACATCGGCGACATACGGCGTGCTCGTCGTCGCTTCCATCGTCGCGGAAAGCCCGCTGCGGTTGGTGATCCGTGGAGCGTGTACGACGCTGGCCATCGAGCTTCGCGTCGCCATCCGCATCCAATCATTCAACTCCGCGTCGCTCAGTGACGCCTGATTGTTATCGGCCAACCTCCGCTGCCAATCCTTCGCTAGATCGGAATCTGCCGGCAATGTGAAAAATCGCAGTTGTATGGAAACCATTGGGGTCCACGCCAGACGCAAATCCCCAAAGAACTTTCCCATCAAGAATTGATTGAACTCTGATTGTGTCACCACAAGCTGGTGGTCCCCGGATTCGGCGATGCTCGTCCCCGTTCCCCACGGCAGCGCATTTTGAAGCTGCTGCTTGACGTCATCCAGCTTTTTCGTCGGTCCAATCAAATCGGCCACATCATAAGTCTGCGTCGTGTTTGTGTTTTTAAAATGATCCACGCTGCTGACGACGAGATGGCCGCCTTCGAAACCATACATCGCCTTGTTCCCACCAGCAGCGCGAAGCGTCAAATCCAAAAGCGTTGAGGTGGGAATTTTTTGCATTTGGCCGAGCGACACCGGCGACTGCTGCGTCAATCCCGCCTCGGAAAGTTCACTCCATTGCGGCTGAATATCCAAGCCCGTGATATCCTTCATGAAATTAAGCGCCTGTAAAATCGGCACATGTGGAAAACTGGCCGCAGGCAGCACGCGACTAAGCTTGCCCTGCGTTGCCTCATCTGGAATCGATCCCTCTTCCGCATCCTGCAATTGCTCCGCCACGCGCAACGAATCAGCCGGCTCGACCATGATGATGCCGCGATCGATCTCGTATGACGCTTTCCCACCCGATGCTTGATCCAACACCTGCTGCAAAACCGCTGAGAGCGGCAAGTCCTTCGCCTGCAACTGAATCGGCGCATCGGGATTGAGCGTGCCGGCTAAATCCACGTAATCCACAAATATGTTCGCCTCGCTGGTATCACCAATGTTTCCGATCACGTCGCGAAATGAATACCCCTTGTAATCGACGCTTGGTCGCGGCAAATCGAGCGCCTGGCGCACCGCGTCGTCCTCCGGCCGAGTGGTGGCATCCGCATAGGCGATGGCCGAGAACATTCCTACCGACAAGATCAAAACGATCAAACGCATGATGGTCTCCTTCGATTTCGATTAGGATTTCTCGTCCCGTTGCGTGATGTCTTCCGCCGGTCAATACTGCTCGCATGAACCAGCGCCCTGTAATTGTTCTCGCCGAGAGTTCCGATCCCGCTCCGATCGCGTGGCTTAAGGAACGTGCGGATGTCCTCGAGATTTCTTCCACCGATCCGAAATTCGCCGATGCACTGGCCAACGCGGATGGATTGCTCGTGCGAACCTACACCAAGGTCAACGCCGCCCTGCTGGATCGGGCGCCGAAATTGAAAGTCGTCGGCCGCGGCGGCGTTGGGTTGGAAAATATCGACGTCCCCGAATGCCGCCGGCGCGGCGTGCAGGTGGTTTACACGCCCGATGCCAATACGCTGGCCGTCGGCGATTTTGTCTTCGGATATCTCCTGCAATTGCTTCGCCCTTGGGAATTCTTCCGCGACAAGGCTTATCCCCCCAAAGAGTTCAAACGCATCCGCGACACCGTGCGCGGCCGGCAGCTCAATGAACTCACCATCGGCATCCTCGGCATGGGCCGCGTCGGCCGACGAGTTGGGCACATCGCCGCCAACGGCTTTGGCATGCGGGTGATTTACAACGATCTTTTGAACGTCGCCGGTCAACTCGATTTCCCCGCGACTTCGGTCGACAAATCCACTCTGTTCCGCGACTCCGATATTCTCACGA
Source organism: Tepidisphaeraceae bacterium (assembly GCA_049515255.1). Lineage (GTDB taxonomy): Bacteria > Planctomycetota > Phycisphaerae > Tepidisphaerales > Tepidisphaeraceae > JBEKUH01. The sequence goes on from JBEKUH010000064.1 coordinate 7,666, forward strand.
TACACATCGACATGCGCCCCGGCAACGAAAATCTGATCGGCCCCAAGGAGATCGCCCAGCTCAAACCAACGACCGTGTTAATCAACACCAGCCGCGGCGAAGTGCTGGATGTTCACGCATTGGCCGAGGCGCTGCGGGCCAAGAAACTTTTCGCCGCTGCCCTGGATGTTTTCGCCCCCGAGCCGCCTGCCGAGGATTTTCCGTTGCTGGGATTACCGAATGTTTTGCTTACCCCGCATCTGGCGGCTCGCACGACGACGGCGATGGAAAACATGAGCTGGGTCGTGCGGGATTTGATCGAGATATTAGAAGGCCGAGCGCCGAAGTATCCGGCGCCGGTCGCGTGACGTTCGCGCTACAAACATTCTCCCCCTCCCCTGGTACTCCGGGGGAGGGCTGGGGTGGGGGTCTGAATTTGTAACGGCGCTCGTCGACGCGAAGACCCCCACCCTGTCCCTCCCCCGGAGTACCAGGGGAGGGGAAAACACTCACGAATTAATCCCAATATCCGCCAGCGTCACCAGCGGCCGATACGGTACCTTCCGCCGCGCCAGGGCGTCGGCGGCACCGGCGCCGCGATCTAGGACGGCGATGGCCAGCACCACTTCATGCCCCGCTTTTTGCACCGCGTCGATGGCTTTGAGAATCGACTCGCCGCTGGTCACGACATCGTCGATGATCACCACCTTCGATGGCGTCGCGGGGATCGGGCCTTCGATCAATTTCATCGTCCCGTGCGCCTTCGCTTCCTTGCGAACGACAAACGTCGGCAGTGGCCGGCCGGCGCGGAGGCTGGCGACCGCCACCGATCCAACGATCGGCGTCGCGCCCATGTCCATCCCGCCCACGGCATCCACTTTCAGGTCCGCGATCTCCGCCAAAATCGCCTCGGCAATCGCGGTCGCCCCGTGCGGATCGAGGCAGGTGAGTTTGCCGTCGATGTAATAACTGGATTTTCGCCCGCTGGCCAAGGTGAATTCGCCACGGCGAAGCGAGCGCTTTTCCAGGAGTTTCGCCAATTCAGGATACTTTGTTGCCACGCGATCCTTTCGATGAATTCAGGAAGATTAAACTGGCGCTGCTTCGTCGCCAAGCGAAGAAGAAGACATTTCCACCACGGAGACACGGAGAGCACGGAGAAGAAAAACGAATTAAATTTAGCCACCGATGGGGCACCGATGAAGCACCGATGGGAAAATTCAATTAACTGAAATTTGAATTTATCGGTGCAAATCGGTGCCCCATCGGTGGCTAAGTTTGATTTAATTCCGTCCTCCGTGTCTCCGTGGTGGAAATTTATTCTCTTGAAAATCGCAAACCAATCTGCCGGCGCATTTCGTCCAGGACGCGCATGTTGCCGAGGGAATCTTCGGCGCTGATCCGCGGTGAGCGGCCGTCAAGGATGCACTCGGCGAAATCATCGGCCTCGATGCCGTACAACTCGCCGGGGCATTCGACAGTGCGAACTTCGCGCGGTGGTGTGGCGGCCGACGTTTGATCCATCCGCGGTGGTTGGCCGTGGGCGATGATGAATTCCGATCGCTTGGGCGGTTTCCATGGAATTGGGATTTCGATGTATCCCTCATCGCCGCAAAGATAGGCCGTGTTGTCGGCCTGAATTGTTGTGGCACAGGTGAAACTCGAGAGAAGACCGTCGGGAAATACGAGCATTCCCGTTGCCGCATCATCCACGCCGCTGGAATAGAAATGCGCGGCGGCATGAATGGCGGTTGGCTCGCATCCGGCGAAGAAGCGGGCGAAGTTGATGCAGTAGCAGCCGATGTCCATCAAACTTCCGCCGCCCATTTCGCGGACGAATCGCACATTGCCTTCGGTTTTTCGAGCGCGGAAACAGAAGCTGGTGCGGACGAGGCGAAGTTTGCCGATCACTCCGCTTTTCACAGCTTCGACGACGGCGGCTGTGAGCGGCTGCGAGCGGTACATGAATGCTTCCATCAGCATCCGATTCGCCCGCCGCGCTTCATCGAACATGCGCTCGGCCTCATGTGCATCCATCGCAATCGGCTTTTCGCACAGCACGTGCTTACCGGCGCGCAGTGCGGCGATCGTCCAATCGGCGTGCAGATGATTCGGTAATCCGTTGTACACCACATCCACTTCCGCATCGTCGATGAGCGATTGGTAATCGCCGTAATGTCGGCCAATCTGAAAATTTGCCGCGAATTTGGCGGCCGAATCGGCCGAGCGCGATCCGACCGCCACCGCAGTTCCGTGATGGGATGCGGCCAATCCCGTCGCGAATTGCCGCGCGATGTTGCCGGTGCCGAGGATTCCCCAGCGCAGTTTGGTGGACATGCCGAAATGATCGCCCGATTGCGCGCGGCTGGCAAGAATTGCGAGAAAGAACAAACGCAACCGCCGAGGCGCCGAGAGCGCCGAGGCAGACGCCGAGGAGAAACTGGGTTAGGGGTTAAGGGTTTAGGGTGAAGATGCGGAATTCTCTCTTGCAACTGACCCTACATCCTAATTCCCGGCATTGCTCGGCGTCTGTCTCGGCGATCTCGGCGCCTCGGTGGTTGCATTTGTCCTTTTGTTTGTAGATGGGCCGCGCCCTACACTTCCCACCCGATGAGGCGAATTCTGCTGCTGCTGACCGATCTGGAATTAGGCGGAACGCCGACGGTCGTGCGCGAGTTGGCCACTCGGCTGGCGGCAGAGAAAGATCTGTATGTTCATGTCGCCTGCCTCGACCGGATTGGGCCGATTGGAATCGAATTGCAAAGTCGCGGCGTGGATGTGACGGCCCTGAACGCGCGCGGCCCGACCGATTTGTCGGCCATCCATCGGCTGCATCGCCTGATCTCTCGCCAGAAATTCGACACCGTTTTTAGTTTCCTAATTCACGCCAATGTCGCCGCGGCGGCGGCCACGCTTTTTTCCCATGGCATCCGCCTGCTGCAATCCATTCAGACCACCCAGCCCAATCCGCGCTGGCATTGGCGGTTGCAATCGATCACGCAACATGCGGCCGAGAAAATTATTGTGCCTTCGCCGTCGGCCGCGCTGGCGGCGATGGATTGGGCGGATGTCCCGGCGGAAAAGATTCTCGTGATTCCCAACGCCGTCGAACCCACCGACTTTGCCGGCATTCATCCGCCCGGGAAAAATCGCGTCGGCTTCATCGGCCGGCTTGATCCGATCAAACGCATCGGCGATCTGATCGCCGCAATGGCGGAGCTTCCATCCGATTACACTTTGCATATCTTCGGAGAGGGATCGGAACGAGAAAATCTTCAATCGCTCATTCAGAAAATGAACCTCAATGATCGAGTCGCTCTGCACGGCCCAATCCCGCGAGCCTCCGAAGCGCTGGCGACCATCGACGTGCTCGCTCTTCCATCGGCAGCCGAGGGATTCGGCCTGGTGCTCATCGAAGCCATGGCCGCGGGAATTCCCGTGGTGGCGACCGATGTTCCGGGCATCCGTGATGTGATCGAGAATGGCCAAACCGGCCTGCTCGTTCCCCCCGCCAATTCCGCCGCTCTTGCCGGAGCGATTCGAGAGATTCTGACCAATGCCGATCTGCGCGGGCATCTCATCGCCGAAGGCCGACTGCGTGTGGTGGAACAATTCAGTTGGCGGCAGGTGTTTCCGATGTATCACAACCTGCTGGTGGAGGAACATTCGGCTTAATGGGCGTTGTTCTCATTCGGAAATGCGGATTAACCGCCAAGGCGCCAAGACGCCAAGGTAGGAAAATACGCTGAGAAGAAATTTCGGATTGGAATTTTGCCGAAGGCCGCGAGCAGCCGAATCTACAAAAATTGAATTTGAATTCTTGGCGTATTTTCTTCCTTGGCGCCTTGGCGTCTTGGCGGTCCATCCGCATTTGGGATTTGGAGAGTGCGCCTCAATCGTATTTCATCGCCACTTCGCCCTTGGGCCGGGTTTTCCAGCGGCGGTGCATCCAGAGATATTGCGTGGGATCGTCCCGCACCATGTCTTCGATGGCTTTGATGTATCGCTGGGTGATGTAGCGCAGCGGATCGGGCTGGTCGCGCCAGTCTTCGGGATAAATGATGTCCTGGGCGGCGACGCGGAAGCAGAATTTATTGTCCAACCGCCGGGCGTAGCCGATGACCACGGGGATTTCATATTCCATCGCCAGGAGGCCGATGGATTTGTAAGTGCTGGCTTTTCGGCCGAAGAAATCGACGAAAATTCCCTTTCTGCCTGCGTTCTGGTCGGCGACGAATCCGAGCACGCCGTGCTGGTTGAGCACGCGGGATACAGCCTCGGTGGCGCCGTTTTTGTCCAGCACATTTTGTCCATGTCGCCTGCGGACCTCGAAGACCCAGTCGTTGATCAGCGGATTATCCAGCCGGCGGGCGATGCTGGTGGTTTCAAAGCCAAGCGTCGCAAGAGTGTAGCCGAGGATTTCCCAGTTGCCGTAATGTCCGGTGAGAAGGATCAGCCCGCGGCGCGAATCCATCAGCAGTTCCAGCGTTCGGCGGAAGTTGTCGATCTGCACATATTTTCGCCAGGTGTCGATGCGAATGAGCCGGGTGGTGAAGAGCATCTCCACGCCGAGCATGAACATGTGCTGGAGGCTCTGAAGTCCGATGCGATCGCACTGCTCGCGCGTGAGGTGTGGGAAGCAGTTTTGCAGATTAGCGATCGCTCGCTCGCGATGCCGGCGATCGATTTGATAATAGAGCCATCCGCCGAGGCGTGCGGTGACCAGGTTTACATTCACTGGCCACCAGTGCATGCCCAACGACGTGAGGCGAACGCAAAGGTATACCAGTCGATCCACGAGCGTGCTGCGAGTTCGTTTTGCCATGAAGAGCGATGTTTTAAGCCGGAGCATTGTAGGGGGCGAAATGCGAGAGGCTAGTCCCCGCTTACCGAGGCCGATTATTCGAACGAAATGGCATTGATTATCAGATCGGATCGGCCACCGGCTGGATAAATTCGACGAGATTGCCGAAGGGATCCCGGATTTGAAATCGGTCATGGCCGGGCATTTTTTGAGGGTCTTCGATGGCAAAACCGGCCGACTGTAATCTACTGCGCATGCCTTGAAGGTCGCTGACCTGATAGGCAACGTGCTGTTTCGACCGTTGCCGATCCGGCTGATCGTCAATTCCAAAATGCATCATCCGATCCCCCACCTGCACCCAAAATCCATGCGGGCCGAACGGCCGGGGAACTTCCTTGAGCCCCAGCAGCCCGCAATAAAATTCGCGCGCCTTCTCAAGCCCGCCTTCGGGAATGCAAACTTGGGCGTGATGTATCTGCAGAATCATGGAGGGCATTTTAATCTGTTTGGGACGGGGGACACCACGCCGATTCGATCACGGGAATCACGCTGCCTGATGATTCCAACACCGAAATCCTTGGAATGGCCGTGATGGCGTAAACGCCATCGCAGAAGCTGAACTGGGGCATAACGGAACCAGGGACAACCGATTTTAGTTAGTGTCGCATTGCAGTGGCGTCGGAAAACACCGTTCATCCGGCTTGTCAATTAGCAAATTGGAGATGATGATCCAAAGTTGATCATGCTTGAAGGGCGAGAACTTCTTCTGCTGAAGGGAGACGGCGGCGAAAGGTTCGCCCGTTTTGTTAATCAGTTGATCCGGGGCGAAGCCCACGCCGGAGGATTGCCGCAATCGGAGATTGACACGCAGGTTAGGGGCAACATATCGGACGGAGGGGTTGATACGAGAGTCAACCGGGCAGTTCCGGACGATCGAAGCGGCTACCTCTCAGTACCCACATGTTGGCAGTTCAAGGCAGAAGAGGCGGCCGAACTCAAACGGAGAGGGACACGGGAGGAACCTTACCGTTTTCTCACTGAGGAAATTGAAAAATCAGAGGCCAAGCGGCTAATAGCCGAGGGTTTCGCATTTCGTTTCTGCTTTTTGGGCGATCTTCCACCGGAGAAAATCACCGAGTGGGAAAGCCATCTCGCGACGATCGCTCTGGGGATGAACAGGTCGGCGCCGCCCCCGCGCGTGGTTGCCGCGGATAAACTAATCGCCTGGAGCCAAATGTTTCCATTGGCGGTCGCTTTTTTTCGGCCTTCAATTGTACCCGGGCTATTGAGCTTCGACCGCCTGTGCGACAAAGTTAGAGCCGATACACCCCATTACGTACCTTTCGATCCCTGGAAAGGTTACTCCGAAACGATCACAGCGCATGTCACAGACGGTGAGGTTAGAGACGCGTGCCTGTGGGTACAGGGGGAGGCGGGAGTTGGGAAAACTCGGCTAGTTTTCGAGAGCCTTGCCAATCTTCCGCAGTGCCGGGGGCTTTTGGCCTACACGTTAGACGAGCAGCGTGCGCGCACATTGAGTGAAGAGCTCGCAAACGATCCCTTCGGCGCAAATATGATAGTGATCGCGGATGAATGCTCCCTCGAGACACGAGTTGCTATAAACAAGAATCTTGCGGGCTGCCGCCGCCGAGTAAGGTATATTTGCCTCTCAAATACAGGTTATAGGGGCGTATCAGGCGCACGGGAAGTATGGCTCGAGGAGATGCCCAGGGCGGCCGTGGAACGGATACTGAAAGAGAATTTTCCTGATGTTCCTCTGGAGCGCCTGGGTGCCTACATCGATCTTGCGGGCGGTTTCATACAGATAGCAGCGGATATGTGCCTGGATAGCGCGCTCAACGCCGCAGGCGATCTACGTCCCATTATGCAGCGGACCGATGACTTTATAAAAGTTCGCGTTCCCGACGAAGAAGGCCAAAAGGTGCTGCAATTGTTATCGCTCTTCAGCAGCGTTGGAGCGAAGGCGGATGTCGCTTTGGAACTAAAATCCATCTGCGAACTAACTGGGATGGTCTCTGATCGGGTAAAAGAGATTGCAGCACGCCTAAAAGATGCGCCGGGCTACGTTACCATCGCTGGGCGTTATCTTTCGGTTAAACCCGCAATCGTAGCACGGGTGGCATTTGAAAATGCGTGGAAGCGCTGGGTGAGCGATGACCCAAAGGCTTTTATCCAGGGGTTGGACCCAAGCCTTGTTCCCCGGTTTCTGAATCGTGTTCGTGACTCGGCGTCCGAGGAGGTGAAGGCCGCTGCGGCCAATACTTTTCGGCATTGGATCGCGACCCTACGGCCCGAGGATTTGAACAATGAGGGAATCGTCGCCAGGCTGACAACCTTGGTTGAGACGGACCCGGACACATACATCGGCAGACTCCTTGAACTCGTTAATAGTGCACCTGACCGGGTCTTGCGTGCTGGGACAGAATGGCACTCTGGCCCGCGGAGGCAACTCGTTTGGCTATGCGAACGACTGGCGGCGTTCCCGGCATATTACTTTCAGTGTGAGGCAATATTGTACCGGCTGGCAGTAAACGAATCCGAACCTAGGATCGGAAACAATGCCACGGGGATTTGGTGCCAACTTCAGCGGATATATCTCTCCGGCTCATCGGTCCCATTTGCGAATCGTTTCGAGGTGCTGCGCCAAAGAACTACTGGGGCCGACGGCAGCACATTTTTACTTTGCACGAAAGCGCTTGGCGGGATTTTCAGCAACGAAGCCACGCGAATGGGTGCGCCTGCGACTGTGGGCGGACGGCTTCGCCCAGAGGATTGGCACCCAAAGACGTTGCAAGAGGAGAGGGAGTGCTGGACTTCCGCCCTTCGGTTGCTGCAAGGGATTGCTTCCGATCAAGATCAGTCCAAGTCATCGCGCGCGGTCGAAGTTGTTTTTGAACATTTTCACGCAATCCTGAGCGCTGGATTTTTGGATGAGATAAGGCAAATTGTTGCGTCAGTTACAAGTAATCCCGACGTACTCGCAAAATGTATTGGGGAGGTGGAAAGGTTTTTGGATTGGGAGGAAAAGCACCGTGAACCGGACGCCAGCGCACGTCCGGAGAGCGTTAAATACTTTCAGGAGATTCGCTCTTGGCTGTCAGAAATCAGCCCGATCTCTTTCGCAGGAAAAGTGCACGCACTTTTCTCACAATCGGTATGGGATAGACTAATCCGGGCAGCCGATAGTCAACCAAATGCGAGGGTGGCGGCATTAGCGCGGGACGCCTTAGCTGATCTCAGATTACTACGTGAAGCCCTTCCATTTTTGTTGTCTGCCGACGCGAAAAGTGCGATAGTTTTTGGCGAAGCGTTAGGCCTCGCCGACCATTCGGAGGCTGCGCTTCAGCCGATATTTGACGCCGTAAATGCTGGTAGTGCGATGGGACTTCCACAGGGCTATCTCTTGGGAAGGTTACGCGACGATGGCAACGTTAGCGAGAAGGTTGAAGCCGCCGTGTCACAGATTGGGCCATTGGACGTCAAAGCGGAGTTTGAACTTCGGGCGATTGGCGGCGATAGGCTTGGAGCATTGGATTTCGCACTCAAAGCGGTCGACCAAGGAAAAATTCCGGTAACCATATTGTCGCGATTTGGCTGGGGAAGCCCGCCGCCATCGCAGGCGAAGGAAATATTATCTCGCTTCGTGAATGTCCGAGGCGGTCAGACTGACGAGTCGAACAACGCCGCTCTCCAATACCTATCGATATTATGGCACGGGGGAGCGGGGTCGAACGCCGATTCGCTGCTTGAAGACGAGGGCGTGCGGCAATTTGCGTGGAAGATTGTTGAGTATGCTCACGGCGTCGAATCAAGGCGAAGCGATTACGATCGGCCCCAGCTAATCAAAAAGCTCGCAAGATTCGATCCAAATAGGGCAATTGGGCTCCTGCTCAATTCGCTCCTCGCGCAAAATTACGTGGATACACACGACTATTCATTCCGCGCGATTGTTGAGCTCGCCCCAACACATCCGAAGGAGCTAATGGAGAAAATGGGAACTGCGATGATGCGCAATACGGACAACATCAAGCTATGTGTTGCCCACGCAATAACCGATATTCTTCGGGTGCTTCCAATGGTCGCCGTAGTAGACTGGATACGTAAGAGCGGCATCGAAGCAATGCGGGAATTGGCTCGGGAGTTGCCCCTCCCGTTCGTTGACAAAGAGGGCGTTGCTGTCGTTCCAGCTGTGAGTCTGGCATTATTGGATGAATTTGGCGACGATGAAGAAGTGTGCACCGGCTTCGTTCGTGGTTCGTCCCGCTCGGACTCGTGGATGGGAAATGGTGGCGATTACTTCAGAGCAAAGGCTGCGAAAGCACGGCATTTCCTGTCCCACAGCAATCGGTGCGTCCGGCTGTGGGCAGAACAGGAGGTTGCCAACTCCGAATCTCTCGCCGCGATCCATCAGATTCAGGACGAAGAGCGTTTTATCGAATAGCAAAGCTTGGGAACTAGGGTTCGAACATAAACAAGCAGATCCAGACCTACTACGCTACCGTTACACCATTCCCCAAAATATCCCGGAGAAACCGTGGGTTTCCGAGTCTTTTCGCATTTTATACCATCGGCATCGCCATCATTATCCCAAACTGTCCCGCACCGATCGAATAATCTGATCCAAATCAAATCGCGGCTGGAAGTGGATCAGTTTGCGAATCTTGTCGAGCTTGGGCACGCGCCGTTGCATGTCGTCGAAGCGTTGGCCGTAGGCCTCTTCATGGGGGATGAATTGAATTTGACTAGACGAGTTGCAGATGGAGATCACGCGACCGGCGAGGTCGCGGATGGAGATTTCGGTGTCGCTGCCGAGGTTGAAAACTTCGCCGTTGGCGCGGGGTTCGTTCATTAGTTTTACCAGGGCATCGACGACATCATCGACGTGGCAAAAGCAGCGGGTTTGTTGGCCGTCGCCGTAAACGGGGATGGGCTCGTTGCGCAGGGCGGCGGAGACGAATCTGGGGAGGACCATGCCGTACATGCCCACCTGGCGCGGGCCGACGGTGTTGAACAATCTGGCCAGAATCACCGGCAATCCCCACTGTTTGTGATACGCCAGGCCGAGGAATTCGTCGATGCCCTTGGCGTAGGCGTAGCACCATCGGCTGGAGCGCGTGGGGCCGACGACAACATCATCATCCTCATCGAACGGCACGCGCGTGCCTTTGCCATAGACCTCGGAGGAACTGGTGATGAGCACGGGGCGATTGAATCGCTGGGCACTCTCGAGCACGACTTCGGTTCCGTGGATGATGCTGCGGATGGTTCGCACGGGTTCATCGACGATCAGGCGCACGCCCACGGCGGCGGCGAGATGGAACACCGCATCGCAAGCGGCCATGGCGACGTTGACGGTTGGGGCATTCTCGACGGAGTCCCGGATGATCCGCACATCGGCGCGGCTGCGGAGCTGGGCGATATTTTCCATCCGGCCGGTGGAGAAATCGTCAAGGATGGTCACGCTGTTTCCGCCGGCCAGAAGCGCCTCGGCCAGATGCGATCCGATGAACCCCGCCCCGCCGGTGATGAGATAATTTCGGCCCATGGCTCCAGCCTAATGCATATGCAGATACAGATAAATCGAACACGAGTTAAATAGCGCATGCAGAATCATGCACGCCCACAAATTGGCGGTGCGCTCGTAGAGATATCCCAGGCAAACCGACAGAAAAAAGATCGGCGGCGCCGTCCACAGGGGATGGATCAGGGCGAACAGCAGCGATGTGATGATGATCGCCAGCCAGGGCCAATTGGTGGAATAGCGGATGATCGTCTGAATGCAGCCGCGGAAAAACATTTCCTCGGCCAGAGGCGCGATGATCGTCGCCGATGCCACGATGGCCACGGTCATCAGCACCGATTGATGATCCCGCGTGAGCATCAGCAGCATGTCGTGGGCTTCGGGATGCTCGTAATGGATGGATCGCCAGACCGATTCGGAGGCGGCGCTGACACAAAACATGAGAGGCAGAACGACGATGATCGCCAGAATGCCCAGCACGATTCCCCGGGGGAGTGCCTGGAGGCTCAGTCCCATTCGCCGCAGGCCTTCACGGCGCATGGTCGCGGAGCCAAAGAGCATGAAGATGAACGCGGCGAGCTCGGTTCCGCCGTTGAATGTCAACAACTCCGCATCCGTGGGTTTTGCAGGCATCCATCGGTTCATGAAAAACATCGCCGCCGCCCACGCCATCAGCCCGAGGCCGGCGATTCCCAAAACATCGCTGGAATTTTCCTTCTCGGAAAGACGCCTGGGGCCATTGACCCGTCGCGGCACGCCGGCGATCAGCGCGACCCCCAGGGCCACGATCCCCGTGACGATCATGGCCGGCGAGAACAACCTCGGCTCGTCGCCACTGGCCAAAAGCATTGACATTCCCATGTCGGCAATCCAAGTTACTCAATCGCCGCTCTTCCCGAACGGCCAACTGGCCAATGCCTATGACTATTCTCGACCAGATCGTCAGCCGCAAGAAGCGGGAAGTTTTCGACCGTAAATCGCAAACTTCCCAGGAAACCCTCGAGGCGAAGATCGCAACGCTGGACAAGCCGCGCAATTTCTTCAAGGCAGTGACCACGCCCGGCCACAAGAAGATTAACCTGATTGCCGAAATTAAAAAGGCCTCCCCCAGCGCGGGGCTGATTTGCGCGGATTTCGATCCGGTGCGATTCGCCCAGCTCTACGCCGCCGGGGGAGCCGATGCGCTGAGCGTTTTGACCGATGAACCGGATTTTCAGGGGCGATTGGAATATATCCAGCAGGTGCGGGACGCGGTGGATTTGCCGGTGTTACGCAAGGATTTCATCATCGACCCCTGGCAGGTGTACGAAACCCGCGCCGCGGGGGCGGATGCGATTTTGCTGATTGCCGAGTGCCTGGAGACATCGCAACTGATCGACCTGCAAATCCTGGCGACGGAATTGAATCTCACTTGCCTGATTGAGGTGCACGACATCGACAACTTGATTCGTGTGCGCGATCAGGTGATCGGCTTTCCGCATCGCAGCTACAGTTTGCTGGGCATCAACAACCGCGATCTGCGCACCCTGCATGTCGATCTGGGCACGACATTGCGGATGGCCGAACTGGTGGCCGACAAGCGCGTGCTCATCACCGAGAGCGGTATCCGCACAAGGCAGGATGTGGAGAAGCTTGCCAACGCCGGCGTTGTTGCGGCATTGATCGGGGAGACGTTGATGAAGAGTGCGGATATTCCGGGGGCGATTCAGAGCCTATTAGGCCCATGACTGGTGATTGGCCTGCACAAATCAGGGTTCCGGGTAAGTGGCTCAAAGCTCTATTGGCGTAACAAAACACATTTGTTGACCTCGGCACGCTCTTGCTGGCATAATGGGCTCGGTCGGTTTGTTCAATTCGAGGCGTGACGGGGCCATTCTTTTTTCGGCTCTAGTTTTTCCGGACAGGGATGTCAGATTGAGTTTTGGTGCGACGCGGCGCCGTTGCGCCAGCAATTGTTATGGCAAAAGGGCATGCGGGTCTACGTCGGTATCCCTATGCGCATCTATTCTTTAATCACCTTGGGTCTTGGAGGGAACGAAAATGAACTCTATGTCAGCGTTGGACAGGTTCGGTCGGAGATTCCTTCGATTCAGCAAAAGAAAATCCTCAGTTGCCCGCGCCAGCCATTATGTGGTTGAGTCGCTGGAAGGGCGTCTACTTCTCACTGTCGCGTCCTCAGGGCAAGAGTACGGCGGTAGCATTTCGTCTTCCAGCCCAGATACGTACACGTTTACTACAACGACTACCAGTACGGTCGTGGCGTCGGTCGGCGACCCCGGTTACGGAATGGAAATGGAGATGGATCTAATCGGTCCCGGCAACACTTTGCTCGATAGCGTGCCCGCAAGCAGTGGAGGACAGGTCATTACGCTGGAAAAGTCCGTCCCAAGCGGAGCGTATTCCATCGAGGTCCGCTCAATCAACACGGATACGGGGTCCTACAACTTCTCCGTCGCCACTCTGCCGGGAACGCAGACGACGGCGGAATATCAGGCTGGCGGTCCGATCACCAGCGGTGAGGAATCCAGCGGCGATCTTGATGGGCAACTTAATTCCTATAGCTTCTCCGCCGCCGCCGGCGGCACCATCGAGGCTTCCGTTGGAGACCCCGGCTACAACATGACGATGGAGATGGATTTATTCGGTCCCACCGGCACCTTGTTGCAAAGCCCAATTTCACCCGTCGCCGGCCAAACCTTCACGTTGACCCAGACCGTCGGGACTAATCCGGGAACCTATTACATCGTCCTCCGCTCCGCCAACGGCGGCACGGGCGATTACAACTTCTCCGTCACTCTCTCGAGTGGCCCAACTCTCCCTGCTGCTCCCGCCAACGTTCAAGCGAGCGATGGAACGTATCCGAACCAAGTTCAAATCACATGGGACACAGTGTCGGGTGCCACGAGCTACCAAGTTTGGCGCAACACGGTGAACAATACGGGCACGGCTACGAAACTCCTCGGCGGAATCACCGCTTTGACCTACGACGACACGTCGGCCCTGCCAGGGCAGCTTTATTATTATTGGGTGAATGCGAGGAATTCGGCCGGGATTGGGCCGTTCAGCGTGCCCGACACTGGCTATTCGGCGACGAGTTTGGTTGCTCCAACGAATGTGCAGGCCGGTGCCGGGACGGAGGCAGATAGTGTGCCAATCACGTGGAATGCCGTAACCGGCGCAACCTCGTATCAGGTCTGGCGAAGCACATTCAACGATGTTTCGACGGCGGTGCAACTGATCGGTGGAGAGACTGGCACGAGTTTCGATGACACAACCGCCGCCGCGGGGCCGATTTATTATTACTGGGTGCGTGCCAGAAATACGGCTGGTTTAAGTCCATACAGCGCTTCGGCCAGCGGCTATATTATGGCCGCCGCGAATTTGGCCGCGCCTGCAAATGTCCAGGCGAGTGACGGCGCTTTCACTGGTGAAGTGCAGGTGACATGGAACCCGGTGGCCGGGGCAGCTTCGTATCAGGTATTCAGCAATACCATCGACGACACCAGCACCGCGACGAAGCTGACAGGGGCGCTCATTGGCACGAGCTACGATGACACTTCGGCCGCGCCGGGGCAAACTTATTATTATTGGGTTCGGGCCAGGAATCCGGCGGGCGTCGGTGCGTATAGCGCACCGGACACGGGGTACGCTGCCGTAGCAAACCTGGCGACTGTTACCGATGTCCAAGCGAGTGATGGGACTTTCGCCCATCACGTGCAGATTACCTGGGACGCCGTCACGGGCGCAACCACATACCAGATATATCGAAATACGGACGATGAGGTGACAACCGCTAGTAAATTGATCGCGGTCGCAGGCACGAGCTACAGCGACACTACGGCAGTGGCAGGACAGGTCTATTACTACTGGATTCGGGCGCGAAATGGTTCCGGGACCGGGCCGTATAGCGCGCCAGCTTCTGGATACATTCCGGCCGGCAATCCGACCTCTTCGCCCGGAACGGGGGACACCGTAATCACCGTCAGCACCACCCCCAGCGACGACGGCGGAAATATTACTTTCACATACACGTCCGGCTCCGGGACAACTTCTGAGTATGACATCAACGGCGACTTAATCGACAACGTCATAAATGCGGTCGAGGAGCTGGATGATGTCGAATCGGCAATTGATGAGGTAACGGGCGCGATTCCCGGCTGGCACGTCGAAGCTTCAATCGACAAGACGCCGGACTTCACGCTGGTTGTCACTGGAACCATCGATCTTGCTCCCGGTGGTTCACTGGATTCGGTGGCGCTGGATGTGAAGACTTCGGCGGAGGTTTCCAGCGAGATCGAAGGGTATTTTGGCTTCGACGTTTTGAATGTCGGGGCATATGCGAGTTTGGACCTGGACGCGAGCTTCGACACAAAAGTTACCTATTCCGCTCACTCCGGCGCTTGGTCCTTGGGCGGAACCGGAGATGTCTCCGCGACCTTGACGGGAGGTTTGGAGGCTACCGCTGGACCCTTTGAGGGACAGGTGTATTTGCAAGGAACGCTG
>JBEKUH010000065.1:0-22346 GCA_049515255.1 Tepidisphaeraceae bacterium
AAAGTCACCATCACGGCCTGTATGCGCAAGCTCCTGACCTTGCTCAACGCCATGATTCGTGACCATCTGACTTGGGAACAACTGGACGTCGTTAAGAACATTGACATTTAACACAGTCGCTTCGTGGTTCAACCTCTTGTATTTGTACCGACTTTGCGGTCTTTACCGCCTGGGCAAAATAGCCGAAGATACCGATAAACGTGTCCTCTGAAAAAAGGCAATTGAGTTATGTCTGAATCGCTGCTACCTAACGTCCGAACTTTCCAGGTCTTCCCAGACGTTCCCTCGTCCCTGCAGCCGCTTTTGGAGATGGCCCATAATCTCTGGTGGGTCTGGCATCCCGATGCGGTCGAGCTCTTTCGGCGATTGGACCGGGATTTGTGGGAAGACGTCTATCACAACCCCGTCAAACTCCTGGGCGTGATCGACCAGAAAAAACTCGTCGCCGCCGCCAACAATGACGGCTATCTCGCCTATCTCAATCGTGTTTACGCCGCCTTCAAAGAACATCTGGCCGAGATCGGCTGGTTCCAGAAAACCTATCCCAATGGCCCCGATGGGAAAACGCCTTTCCTCGCCGCTTATTTCTCGGCCGAGTTCGGCATCCACGAATCCCTCCCCGTCTATTCCGGCGGCCTGGGCATCCTGGCCGGCGATCATCTTAAAAGCGCCAGTGAAATCGCCCTCCCCCTCGTGGGCGTTGGGTTGCTCTATCGCAACGGCTACTTCCAGCAATATCTCTCGGCTGATGGTTGGCAACAGGAAGCCTATCCCGAACTGGATTTCTACAACCTGCCGATCGAGCCGATGAAATACACCGATGGCTCGCCCGTGCAGGTGCGCGTCGATCTGCCGGAGAACGCCGTCTTCTGTAAAGTCTGGCGATCCAACGTCGGCCGAATCTCGCTGTATCTCCTCGATACCAACCTCCCCGAAAACGCCCCCGTCGATCGCGACATCACTTCCAAACTTTACGGCGGCGGCACGGAAACACGCATCAAACAGGAAATCGTCCTGGGCATCGGCGGAGTCCGCGCGCTGGAGGCGCTGAACATCACTCCCACCGTCTTCCACATGAACGAAGGCCATAGCGCATTCCTCGCGCTGGAGCGCATCCGAGTCCTGCTCGATAAAAGCACCCTGACATTCGACGAGGCCCGCCAACAGGTGATGGCCACCAACGTATTCACCACCCACACACCGGTCCCCGCCGGCATTGACACATTTCATCCCGACCTGATGACCAAGTACTTCAAGAATTATTATCCCTCGCTGAAGCTGGACGAAGATGGATTCCTCGCCCTGGGCCGTGAGGATGTCATGAACAAAAAGCAGGGATTCTCCATGGCCGTGCTGGCGATCCGGCTCGCCGACAGCGTCAACGGCGTCAGTTGGCTGCATGGCGACGTAAGCCGAAAAATGTGGCACAACGTCTGGCCGCAGGTGCCGCCGGATGAAGTCCCCATCCAGCACGTCACCAATGGCATCCACGTCCGATCCTGGCTCGCTCCGGACATGGTTTTCATTCTCGACCGTTACCTCAGCAACAAATGGCAATCCGATCCCGCCGATCAGACCGTCTGGGAAGGCGTTTCCCAGATTCCCGATGAGGAACTCTGGCGCGCCCATGAGCGGTCGCGCGAAAAATTGGTCGCATGGACCCGCGGAGTGCTGAAAACCCAGCTCATCAACCGCGGCGCATCCTTCGACGACATCAACATTGCTGACGAAGTGCTCGACCCCGAAGCCCTGACTATCGGATTCGCCCGCCGATTTGCCGGTTACAAGCGCGGCAACTTGCTCCTCCGCGACCCCGCACGCCTGCAACGCCTGCTGGAAGAAACCAAGCGGCCAATCCAATTCGTATTCGCCGGCAAGGCCCACCCAGCGGATCACGAAGGAAAAGAATTGATCAAAGCCCTGGTGAATTTTGCCCGCCATCCAGCCGTTCGCCGGCGCATCGTCTTCCTGGAGAATTACGACATCAACATTGCCCGCTACCTCGTGCAGGGCGTGGATGTGTGGCTCAACACCCCCCGCCGCGGCCTCGAAGCCAGCGGCACCAGCGGCATGAAGGCCGCCGCCAACGGCGTGCTCAATTGCTCCATCCTCGACGGTTGGTGGGTCGAGGGATACGCCCCCGATCTCGGCTGGGGCATCGGGCGCGGCGAAAATTATTCCGATTACAACATCGCCGACACTCTCGAAAGCCAGGCGCTGTACGACATTCTGGAAAAACAGATCATCCCGCTCTTCTACAAGCGCAACGTGGACAACCTCCCGCGCGAGTGGATCGGTCGGATGAAGAATTGCATGCGCAAGCTCGCCCCTGTGTTCAACACTAATCGCATGGTGCGCGAATACACCGAGAAATTTTACGTCCCCGCCGACAAGCGCGGCCGCGCCCTCGCCGCCAACGGCCTGGCCCGTTCCATCGCCCTGGCCAAAATCAAAGACAAACTCCGCCACGAATGGGGCGGAATCAAAATCGTCGGTGTCCATCAAAGCGGCAACGGCCATTACCGTGTCGGCGACAACATGCAGGTCGAAGCGCTGGTCGATCTCCCGGGCATCGACCCAGCCGATGTGAGCGTCCAACTCTACGCCGGCCCCATCACCGCCACCGGCCAGATCGGTTCCCCGCAGATTTTGACGATGAGCCACACCAAGCTGATCGCCAACGACCGCCATCTGTTCAGCGGCCAGATCGACTGCAAAACCAGCGGCCGCCAAGGCTTTTCCGTCCGGGTCCTCCCCGGCAGCCCGGATTTAGCCACGCCGTTCGAGCCGGGATTGATTCTCTGGAATTGACCCGTCCCAACCCCGGCAAAGCCACGGTTTATTTTGCAAAATAATTTCCATTTTTAGTTTGACCAGACGGCTTTTGTTAGGTAAAATGTCGGGGTGGTCAAAGTGCGCCTTTTCCTTGCGAACGCCTCCTTCGGAGTCCGCGAGGGCGGGAATGGAACATTTTGGAACAGAATGGAACACTTATCCCCCCACCCCCCGGCACCTCAACTCCCGCCCGAGGCCGGGCGGGCCAAACATGATGCCTTATCCCCCACTCACCCCCTCTCCCACTCCCCTCCCCCATGACCCCCAAACTTGACGCCCCTCCTCCCCGCCTTCACCATGTCGCCATGCCGCGATTGGGGCTTCGGCTTGTCGGATTTTTCTCGCCGCTGCTTTTTCTCCTGCTTAGCGTTGGTTTGCTCACTTTGGCGTTTGCGCCGGTGAACCAGTGGTATCTGGCCTGGATCGGATTAGTTCCATATCTGATCTTTATCTCCCGCGCCCGCTCGCAAGTATCGGTTTTCGCCTGGAACTGGATCGGTGGGACGATCTTTTTTACGGCCAACATGTGGTGGATGGCATTTATCTCCGTCCCCGGCATGTGGGCATTGATGATCTATTGCGGCATCTACTGGGCGTTTGCAGCCCTGCTGATTCGGGGCGCGGGGTTGCTCCAGCGATCGCCAATGACCGCCGTTTTCAGCATCGCGGCCATCTGGGTGTGCTTCGAATGGATTCGCAGCGTGCTCTTCACCGGCTTGCCATGGCTATTCCTCGGCCATTCCCAATCGCCGTTTCTTCTGGTCTGCCAGGTCGCCGACATCACCGGTGTTTACGGCATCAGCTTCTGCATCGTCTCCGTGAATGTGTTCATCGCATTGCTGGTTCTCCGCCGCAAAAAACTCGTCCCCGCCGCGATTTGTGTCGGGATTATGCTCGTCGGCGTCTGCGGATACGGCCTCTTCCGCCTGGAGCAAACCCCCGGCGTTACTACCCCCGGCCCGACGATTGCCGTGATCCAGGCCAATTTCCCCCAGGACAACAGCGGCTCCAAAGGCGCCCCTGTTTCTGAAATTCTGAGCGACCATCTCCGGCTCAGTGTGAAAGCGTTGGCGGAAAACCCCAACATCGATCTGATCGTCTGGTCCGAAACGATGGTGCCATTCATCAACGATCAGTCGATTGCCCAGGACATCCAAATCGGCGACATCCCCGTCGCCACCATCCGACGGGAAATCTCCGAACTGGCATCAACCAATCATATCGCCCTGCTCGTCGGCGCCGAATTTGGCGGCGACTGGACGCAAGCAACACGGGATGGCATGCAAGTGGCGATTCCCATCGACCGACGGAATTCCACCTTCTTCTTCGACCGCAACGGCCAAATGGATGATTCCCTCGGCCATCGATACGACAAAGTGCATCTCGTTCCCTGGGGCGAATACATTCCATTCAAGGACTCGTTTCCATTCCTGTATCACCTCTCCATGCAACTCGGCCCGAATTATTATTCGGATTACATGCTCCATCCCGGCTCAATGGACCAACTGACGGTGTTCCATCTCCGGGACGGTCACGACTGGCGATTTGTCACGCCCATCTGCTTCGAGGACATCGACGCGCGGATTTGCTCGGCGATGTTCCGCCCCGGGGATGACGGCCAGAAACGGGCCGATATGCTCATCAATGTCACCAATGATGGCTGGTTCAAGGCCAACCAAAATGCCCAGCAATTGCAGGCGGCGGTGTTCCGCTGCATCGAGAACCGCGTCCCGGCGGCGCGCAGCGTCAACACCGGCATCAGCGGGTTCATCGACTCCACAGGTCGGACCTTCAATCTGTTGCCCGTTCGGCGGGAAGGCGAGTCCATCGGCCGGCTTTCGATTGACTCTCGCTTGACTTTTTACACGGTATTTGGCGATGTATTTGCAATGGTTTGCATTGCCGCCACGGGTTGCATCGCAATCGCGGCGGGCTGGAAACGGATTTCTCGAACTGGAAAGGCGAAAAAATGAACTCGAATAGGCCCTGGTGGGCTGTCATTGGGTTGTGCGTTTTGTCGGCTTGTGCCTCGTCGCAGCCAAAACAGACGGCGACGACGGTGATCCCCCCGCCGCCCGGTGTTCTCGCGCCTCCGCCGGTGCAGGCAACGGCGATCGATCCGCAATTGCAGTCGGCCGCACACGATGAACTGCTGAAGGAATGCGATGCAACCGAGCCGATGCTGCGCGGCAACGCGCTGGAGGCGATTCAGAAATCCCTGCCGGACGAGGCCGAGCAGCCAGTGCTCAAGGGATTATCCGATTCCGATCCTGGCGTGCGATTTGCCGCGGCGATTGCGGCCGGCGAGTTGCGTTTGCAATCCGCCCATTCACCGCTGCTGGCGATGGCAAACGATCCCGATCCGCGCGTGGAGGTTGCGGTGCGATTTGCGCTGCATCGTCTGGGCGACAGGCGATTGAGCCATGAACTGGAAAGATTTTCCATCAGCCCCGATCCGCAGGTCCGCGCCTGCACGGCCCAGGTGCTTGGATTGCTCGGCGAGCAATCGGCGGTGAAGTTGCTCAAGCCGATGTGCAGCGATGATTCATTGGATGTCAAACTGGAAGCCGAGGCGGCGCTCTGGCGGCTGGGTGATGCGGACGCTCGCAGCTCGCTGATTCTCACAACCGTCAGCGCGTACCCGGATGATGAGATGTTCGCGCTGACGGCGCTGGCGAATCATGAGGATCCATCGGTGGTCCAGTATATCCGCGGACAGTTGACCAATGATTATTTGGAAGTCTCCCTGGCGGCGGCCCGGGCGCTGGGGGTGCTGGGTTCGGATGATGGATGGAGCGTGGCCGTCCCCGCCGCTCAGAGCACCATCGCCCGGCAGCGGGCGCTGGCAGCACAAGCGATGGCCGCCATCGGCCGGCCGGATCTGCAAAAGCCATTGGCGCCGTTGCTCAAGGACAGCGATGCGGAAGTGAGAATCAGTGCCGCGATGGCGATCCTGCAATTGCGGAGTTCGACATCGGTGGCCGGGCCGTGAGGAATATTGGGTCTGAAGGGTTTGAATGGTATAAAGGGTGGGTTTTGCATGTTTGAGCAACTGTTTAGCGGTCGCGGCCTCGCGGCCAGATTGGGTAAAATCGCCGGTTTCCCCCGGGCTTTTCCCGTCCAGAAAATGCTTGACTCTTTCCGCCCTGCGATTAGGATGTTGTATCTAAGCCTGCGCGAACGTTGTGTCCGGCCGCGGGCGGCGGAAACGTCTGATAATACAGAGAGTTGCATCCCTGCTGAACCGCATTCCGACCAATGTTTTTTCAGGCCTGTGTGATAGGTCTGAAACGGTGAATAGTCTCCTGATAACAGGATTTATTTTCGTTCCGTAAGAAGTGTCCGAATCTCGAGGAGCCGCCTTTGAGTCCATTAACCAAAATCTTCGTGGTGTTGCTCGTGATCACCTCCATCCTGGAGGCCGCGGCGACGGTGGTGTTTGTGAATCAGGTCCAGCCGCTCCAGGCCAGCCTGGATGCGGCGCGGGCGGCGGCTTCGACCGCCAACGCCCAGGCTGAATCAGCCCAGAGCGCCCAGCAAAGTGCGCAATCGCAGCTGCAATCCGAGCAGCAGGCCCATGCCTCCGATCGCAAGGCGGATGCTCAGACCATTAACGATCTCCAGCAGAAGATCAGCGATGCAGGCGTGCAGCTCGCGCAGCTCCAGCAGAACAACGGCATCCTTTCCGGAAATCTCGCCGCCAGCAACACCAGCCTCGCGCTGGCGACCGCGACGGTCAGCAAGCTTCAGACTGAAGTTACCGATCTAACCAACGACAAGGACAACCTCACCAAATCCAGTGCCGAGCAAACCCAGCGGATTGCCGAGTTGACCAACGAAGCTGAAACCGTCAAGGCCAAGCTCGATGATGTGACGGAACAGCTGACCGTCGCATCCAACAACGAACAGAAACTCAGCCAGGTGATGAAGGATCACGGCATGAACCCGGATGACGCGATCAATGGACCCGGTGGCCTCGGCGCCGGTGCGTCGCCCATCAACGGCCAAGTTAGCGCCGTCCAGAACATTGCCGGCAACATGTATGCCACCCTTTCCGTCGGACAAGCCGATGGCGTGAACAAGGGAACGCAGTTCTTCGTGATCGACAACCAGGGCAGCAACAGCGTGCTGGGCACGATCACGGTGGATACGGTTTACACGGATAATTCGGTCGGCCGCGTGCGCGGCGACGCCGGCACAATCTCGCGCATCCAGGCCGGCGACGATGTGAAAACCGCCCAGGCGCTTCGCGGACAATAATGCTGGCCGATTGACAGGAGGCTCAACATGAGTCGAGCAAGTTCAGGTGACGTGGTCATCGTCAAGCCAAAGAACAATGTTTACACCGTGCTGGTGATCATCGCCACGCTGGTAAATCTCGTCGGCTTCGCGTTGCTGTTCGTCCGTTACACACAAGTCTTCGGCTCGAATGCCAATCTTTTCCAGTTGTAATTCGAAGAGATTGAACCACTAAGGCACGAAGACACCAAGCGGGCCGCGACGTTCGGGTGCTTCCCCCAGAACACAGCGTTGAAATCAGATTATAAAATAAAAAATGAAATGGTCGATTTCGCGAAATCATGTTGGAACTACGAAAGCCGCTTAGTGTCTTCGTGACTTCGTGGTTCAATCTCTTCTTTTCCGAACCGGCTGAACGGGTATACAATAGAACAATGCCGATGCGGTTGGCTAAACCACGGCTCTCGTTTTTCCCATGGAATCGGGTCTCGTTCGAGTTTTTCGAAACCGGTCCGCTTGTGGATGGGGAATTGCAGCTTTGCCCGCCCTCGCTGAATCGCGTGGATGCGCTGCTCGCGGCCACCGAGCCGATGACCGATCGAGATGCGCTTCGCCGGCAGATTCTTGATTTTCTGCGCGCCTGTCCCGATGGACATCAAAAGCCCGATCGCTTTGGCGAAACGCTTCCGACCTATCATTTCTGGATGGTGGTGCCGGGTGAAACATTGCCGGTGGTCGGCGGAATTGGTTTGCGCGTGGGCAACAATTTCGACACGGTGACCTATTTCGGCCACATCGGCTACCACGTTTATCCCCACGCGCGCGGCCGGCGTTACGCCAAGCGGGCCTGCCAACTGCTCTTGCCGTTGGCCCAGCGGCATGGACTCGATCCGCTGTGGATCACGTGCAACCCCGACAATTTCGCCTCTCGCCGAACGTGTGAATTGCTCGGCGCCAAGCTCGTGGAAACGATCCCCGTGCCGGAGAATCATCTGCTCCATCAGCGCGGCGACAGGGAAAAATGCAGGTATCGGTTGGATTTGAAATAAAAATGTTCAGTTCCATTCCTGAAATCATCGACGAGATCAAATCCGGCCGGATCGTCGTGCTGGTGGACGATGAGGACCGCGAGAACGAAGGCGATCTGGTCGTCGCGGGTGAACGCTGCACGCCGGCGGCGATTAATTTCATGCTAAAATTCGGGCGCGGCTGGCCGTTCATCACGACCACCGCTCGACGATTGTCCGAATTGAAAATCCCATTGATGACCAAACAAAACACCGCCCGTCACGGCACCGCGATGGGCGAAACCGTCGATGCCATCCACGGCGCAACCACCGGCGTTTCGGCATTCGATCGCGCGGCCACGGTGGCCGTGTTCGTCGATGACGCGGCAAAGCCGGAGGATCTCGCGCGGCCCGGACACATGTCCCCGCTGCGAGCCGAAGAAGGCGGCGTGCTCGTGCGCGCGGGTCACACCGAAGCGATTGTCGATCTCTGCGGACTTGCGGGCCTCAAGTCCGTAGGCGTGGGATGCGAAGTGATTGCCGAAGACGGTTCAATGATGCGGCGTCCGCAACTGGAATTATTCTGCGAAGAGCACGGCCTAAAAATCTGCACCATCGCCGATCTCATCAGCTACCGCCTCAAGCGCGAGCAACTGGTCAAGCGAATCGAGTCCGTCACGTTGCCGACCGCGTGGGGCGAATTCACATTGCACGCATACACTACGGTCATCGATGCCCAGCCTCATCTGGCCCTGTGCAAAGGCGGCATTGGCGATCTGGATGCAAATGGAAAATCCATAGTCCACGAGGAGCCGGTGCTCGTGCGGGTGCATAGCGAATGCCTCACCGGCGATGTCTTCGGCTCGGCCAAGTGCGATTGCGGCCCGCAACTTGCGACGGCGATGCGAATGATCGAAGAAGCCGGCAAAGGCGTGCTGGTTTATCTCCGGCAGGAAGGCCGCGGAATTGGGCTCATCAACAAACTCCACGCCTACGCGCTGCAGGAAAAAGGGCTCGATACGGTCGAGGCCAATCAGCACCTCGGTCTTCCGGTAGACAAGCGCGACTACGGCATCGGCAGCCAAATCCTGCGCGATCTGGGCCTGCGAAAAATTCGGCTGCTCACCAACAATCCCAAGAAAATCTACGGCCTGGACGGTTACGGCCTGAGCATCGTCGAGGAAATTCCCATCCGCATCGAACCCGGCGAACACAATCGCCGATATCTGGAGACTAAAAAGAGCAAACTTGGCCACACGCTTTGAATTGAAATTGTGTACTTCACATCTGCAACAACTCAATCAAATCCCCCGGCCGAACGACGGCGGATTCCAGCACCCGCGCGACCCATCCGCTGCGGCCGGGTTCATTCATCGCCTTGGCCAAATCCGGATGCCATTGATCCAGATTCTTGCATGGCACACGAATCTTGGTGATTTCGATCAGACAATCGCCGACACGCAAGCGATTCCCCTGCGAAAGCGCCGGCAAGTCGATTCCGGATGTGGTGAAATTCTCGCCGACGGACCCCGGCGCAAGATCAATCCCCCGCTCGCGCAGCCAGTCATAAAGCTCGACACTAAAAACACAAACCGCCCGATCCGGCCCGCCATGATATTTCCGATTCCGCTGCCAATCCCCCGCCACGCCCTCCGCCGACACCATCGCCGCGGCGACGGCGAGCTTGGGCATTCCGCCGGGAGAAACGCTGAGTTGGACGAGTCTGGCGGGCATGGGGGAAATATATCGTGTTGGCCGCCCTTTGCATCGTAGAGTCGTCTCTTCGCGAGACGGCAGGATTCGAAGTTCTCGGCATTTTCCTTATATTTTGGGGTTATATGGCAAGCGAAATGCCCATCCATTCGAAGCTTATCACGGCGGCCGGCAGGAGCATTTTACGCCCGCTTGGGCTTTTTCAAAAGGGACGATCTCGAACTTGGTTGGATGACCATGCCTGGTGGACCTGTGTCGTCGAATTTCAACCTAGTACATGGGGGTGCGGAAGCTACCTTAACGTCGGGTGCATGTGGCTTTGGAAAGTGAAAAACTATATTTCTTTTGATGAAGGATATCGCGTTGAGCCGTTTTCCGGATTTGCCGGTGAGGTTCAATTTGATGCCGAGGCCAGGAGGTTGGCCGAGCGGGCGGCAGAGGAAGTGCGACGATATCGGTCGCTTTTTCCCAACATTAGCCGGGTCTGCGAATTCTATTTGGAACGACCACCCTTGAACGGGGGACATTGGTGGAATTTTCACTCTGCTATTGCCTGCGGCTTGGCTGGCAGGCCAGTCGATGCAGTTCGATTCTTTGACTGTTTTCTTCACGGACAGGTTAATGGCCCAGAATGGCTAATTGCAGCCAGGGCGGACACGGAAAAACTGAAAACACAGGTGGCGGAAACCATTGAGTTTCGTCGGGCGATCTCCGCGCGCGTGCGACGAACTCGTGAGATGCAGAGATTGCCAGCGTTGGCAGAAATCGACTTCGATGCAACTTTCCCAAGCAAGGGAGTTCTGGAATGACCAACTAAAGCGTCCACGACCCTATAAACCTTCAACGCCAGCGAAACGGGTCAAAATTCATCAAATCCGGAACACGGTGGACATCGGTCATTTCATTCACCAAACAAATCCAGGATGCCGTTGATGGCCGCATCGATCAGGCGGATGTGGGTGATGTGGACATACAAATCCTGATTCACATCGGTTGCGACCTGGCGTAATTTCGGGGCGTATTGGGCGAGATCATCCGGGAGTTCATCGTGCCAGCCTTCAACGAGTTCTTCGATTTTGTCGAGTTCCCCGCGGTCGAGCCAGACGCCGTTACAACTGGCGCATTTGTCGATGATGATGCCGGTGTCGTCGCCATAGTTGACCGGATGAGTGGTGCCGCCGCAGTTGGGACAGATCAGATGGCGATCCAGCGTCGCCAGTTTTACACCGGTGATTTTGGCGGCCTGCGCGACCGCAACGCATTCTTCCTTGGTGAACCGTGCCTGCCGCGCCCGCACGATATTGCCGAGCTGCCCGGCATCGAGCCAATCACCCCCGCAAGCCGGGCAGGTTTCGATATGAACACGCTGGTAGTCGATGCCGGTGAGCTCCTGATGACATTTCGGACATTGCATTGTGGCTCCTGGGCATCAAGGGGGAAACGGGTCGTTGGAGGAGGATAATGGATGGGGGGAGTTAGTCAAATTCAGTTCGGCATCCGTCGCGGGAGATGCCGAGTTAGATGAATAATCCGAAGATTGCTTCTTTTGCTATATAATTGGGCGAATCAATGGGACGTGAAGACTGGTATCGAAGCAGGACCTGGTCTGAAGAGGACCGCGCGGCTTTTTACGCCCGGTTGAAACGGAGTCGAGGGGCATTTCACAAAGCGCAATACCTCCGTATTCAAGCGGTGTATCTAGCGGAAGCAGGTAATCATGGAGCGGCCCTCGACCTGCTGACAGAGCTGTTTCGTGATTGCCCTGACCCGTCGCAGTTGGCGCAGGCCGCTTTGCAAAGAGCCACGAGTCTTCTTGCGATAGGACGTGTAGATGAGGCAATCGATGAATACCGCCATTCACTTCAAACCCAACGCGCACATCCGGGGTGGAAAACCGGAGGTCATCTGGAATTCGCGTGGCTGATTGCCGTTCGCGGCATGTCGAACCTATATGACGAGGCAATCGCCGTTCTCGACGAGTTCTCTGGCCGAGTGAGCTTGGCCTTTCCGCAGCATCGCTACATGCACGCCTGCGCTCGCGCGATAATCGCTGACTCGCGAGGAGACATCAAGGCTGCGCGTGAGTTCGCAACCAAAGCTCTCGACGCCGCATCCGCTGAACATTCCGGTTTTCGGTATCATCCGCAGCTAGGCCTAGTTAGTGCCGACGCGGAAATGCGTAGACGCTTGGAAGTCATTGCCCGCGCATAAAAAGATTTGATCTCACAAATATTCTCCCCAAATTCTTGAGTTGGATAAAGGGTCCAGGACCGTTCAGCCCCGGTTGATGCCCCGTCATACCCTTTGATGTCACGAATTACACAATGGTTCATCTGGCATCTTCCATTAGCCCCCGGCTTAGCCGGGGGATTGCGGCGCGAATCGCAAATAATTCCCCGGCGGAGCCGGGGGCTAACGGATGGGAATGATGGCGTTCGCCGCATCGCATTGGGGTTAAACCCCGCCCCTCCCCGGTCGATAACGAACGGGGTGCGGTATGGACAGCTACTCGGGCAAAATCTTGATGGCGATTGCCGGCATCGTGGCGGCGTGCTTGGTTTATCGGACATTTCATCCGTCCACGAAATTTGCCGTCGATGGAACGGATGAACGCTGGGACACGGCCGTGCGGCTCAGCCAGGAATCGGGGCAGCCTGCGGTGGTGATGTTCACGGCGGGTTGGTGCGGGGCATGCCAGGCGATGCATCAGAACGTGCTGTCGCGCAGCGATGTGAAGCATGAGCTGTTCTCACACTACGTGTTTTACACGGTTGATATGACCAATCCTTCGCCAGAGGTCCAAGCCCGCGCCCAATCGTTCGGCGTGAGCGCGATCCCGACGCTGATCCGTTATGACAAGAATGGAAATGAAACGGATCGGGCCAACTATCTGAATCCGGATCAGATGATCGCGTGGTTGAAGGCGGGGGAATGAGATTCAGAGTATTGCATTGGCCTTGGGATGCCAACCCTTCTAGTTTTGCTGCGACCAATTTAAAATCGGCTCATGGTCTTTAGGTGTATTCTCGCCCTGACCAATCCGGTCGATCCGAGCAGCATCGCAACAATAGGATTTATCCTGGCCGCGGTTGTAGCGTTTTTTACCGTCCGGCGATCTACCCGGACCCGAGCAGGAAAGAAGAAAAAAGCTGGAGTAAAAGCGGTGCCGTTTGTCTATCCAACGCACCCTGTGATCGAAGGGCCCAGCGGCACCCTAATTCCAAGGGCATGGCCGATCGATTCCATTCGGCATCTTGTGGGCCCGCCCCCACGAACTTTCGATCCCGAATTGACTTCGTATCTGATGGTGGTCCCGCCCAAATGGATGCAGGCCAATCCGAACGACGAAGAATGGCTGAATATCAAATACCAAGAGCGGGTCCGCAGTGATGGGCCGGTGGTGTGGGGTGCGATCGTGCAGGCGAACAACAACTTGTATAAGCGTAATAACGCTGAGAGCGGGGCATCGGTCATCTACAGTTCCGACCCCTGGTTCGACCGGAACCGAGACGCGCTCGGGCAGATTGCGCGGCTATGCTTTGCGATAAAAGGCACCGACTCCCCGGATCCGGAGTCGGCCTCGTTCGCGCGCATGCTGACCAATGAAATGACGCGTGGTATGCGGATGAAGGTGCCAAGCGTTTTCACCGGCGGTCGAAAGGTCTTCCACTCATCGATGCTCATGCCGCGCAAGCACCTGCCAAAGGGATTTCTCTCGGGACGCTATTTTCCGGTCTGGATTGATCCACAGAACACTGGCGCCGTGGTGATGGTCCCAGCTGCGTACTGGCCGGCGAGTCTAACCGCGGAATGGGATCAGTAGGATACCCGTGCCAAGACCGCTTTTTCCTTCGCTACTTGCAATTCGCGGCCCATGCGAAGAAGTTTGGCGTGAGCGCGATCCCGACGCTGATCCGTTATGACAAGAATGGAAATGAAACGGATCGGGCCAACTATCTGGATCCCGAGCACATGATTGCGTGGTTGAAGGCGGGGGAATAAAAAAATCTAAGCGGCTTGCGAAGGGGCGATGGTCTCCACAGAAACAATTCCGCGCAGGCTGATCACATGCACTTCCTCCGCCAAAGCACTATGAGGTTGGGCGGCAAATACGTAGAGCGTGAGCCGGGCGATGAAGCAGAGGCCGGGGTTTCGGATATCTATATTCCGCCCATCAGCCAGATGAATCCGTAAGGGGATAAAGGGGTCGCGGTTCAGTTCTCGAGCAAGAGATTCGGGATTCATCGCCCTAGTTTACATTCTGGCGGGAACGACGACAATTTGCGGGGGTTTAGGCAGTCCGTCCAAATGCAAAACTCAAGCCCTTTGCCTCCATTCAGCAAACATTCGGTCGAATTTACCGGCGATTCCTTATCCATTTCTTGTTTGACAAATGTTGACCATATCTGATATTCTCCCCTCGTCCTTTCAGACGTTTTCAACGGTTCTCATTGTTAAATATCCGGGGGAGAAGTGGGTGGAGTGCGTGAAAAAGGTATGCTTCGGCGCCGTCGCGGCGATTGCTATTTCTCTCCTGTCTTATGCCCATGCGTGGGCTATCACGATCAATTTTGATCCGCAGGATACACCCGGCGATTTGCCGGCGGGCCTGACGGCCATGAGTAATTCGCCGGGATCAACCGTGCCGACCGACGCGGAACTTTCGGATCAATATGATTCCGACGGCGTGCTGTTCAGTTCAAGTTCTCCGTTCGTTGCGGTTGTGGACATCGGCTCTGCCGTTGCCAGCCCGCCCAATGGCATTGGCGGCGTGACATCGGATGGATTGCTTTCGTATGCCGATCCAATCACGTTCACGTTTGTCGTTCCGGGCACGACCACGCCGGGCGTGACCGGCAATGTCTCCATCGAGGCAGACGCCGACGGGATTCCCGGCCAGTACGCAAAGCTGAGCGCTTTTGATATCCATGGCAATCTGCTCGATAGCCAGACGCTGAACGATGTCGGCTCGGAAGTCTGGTCAATCGACGTGGCGGGGATTCATTCGGCCGTCTTCGATTTCCCAACCACCAGCGCCGGCGTTCCCACCACGGGATCGCCATTCGGCAATGGCACCGGAATCGCACTGGATAATCTCACGTTTGCAACAGTCGGGGCAGCGAGTGTCGGCCCATCGGTGGTTCCGCTGCCCGCGGCGGCGTGGAGCGCGATGATGTTGCTTGCATTGCTTGCCACTGTTCAATCGCAGCGGCGACGCGCAGCGGCGCTGTGACAACGCTCGCAGATCTTTCTGCTTGATTATTCAGATTCATTGACGAGCCAACGCCCGACGATTCGGCTCATGCCGACCGGTTGCTCCACGAATCCAAGTCGGCGATAGAACTCGGCTGCATCGCCATCGACCTGAAGATAAATATGCTGCCCAGCGAGCTTGACGCACGGGCGGCTGATCATTTCCCTTGCAACGCCCCGCCGGCGCAAGTTCGATTGCGTCCATACATCAATCAGATATGCATTGCATACGCCATCGGAAAGAACGCGGGCGGTGCCGATGACGTGGCCGTCGGACCAGGCGATGCAAACGCCGTGGCTATTTTGAAATGAAGTTTTGAGCTGCTCGGGCGTGCGGCCGTTGTCGAATTGGTCGGCGGTGAGAGCGGCTTTGAGTTTCTGCCAGTCGATTCCGGCCAAATCGTCTCGATAAATGATCTTCATGGTTCGACCCTCTGCCACGCTCTGAATTCCGACGGCATCGAGTGTAACTCCGGAAGCAACTTCATTTGCCAGAGAGTGCCCTGTCGAGCTTGATCAGTGTCTCTTTGCGCGGAATGTGTTTGCCGGCCTCGATGCGGCTGATCGTCTCCAGACGAATGCCTGAGCGGCGGGCCAGCTCGGTCTGGGTCCAGCCGCGGCGGATGCGGTCGGTGATGAGGTCGCGGGCAATCGAAATGTCGATCGCTTTGCGGGCATCGACGTTGCCACAGGCATCGGCGCGCGGCCGAGCGGGCAGCATTCCCGCCTTTTCCATCAAACGGTCAAAATCCTTGCGGGAAAGAACAACCAGTTCGTCGTTAGCGATGGTAATGGTTTGCAATGTCATGATTCAATCCTCGTAAACATCTTTGCGGTGCTCGATGCGCACGATCCAGACCTCATCGGCGACCACGCGGAACACGACGCGAAAATCGCCGGTGCGAATTCGATAATGGCCTTTGAGTCGATGGCGAAGCGGCTTAGCCCCGGAGACATCCGGCCAACGCTCCAGTCGATCCACAACATCGTGCAGGCGATAGCGAATCACGCGCCCAAGCTTCTGCATTTGCCGATCCGCTTCGGGAGTCAAGACCACCTTGGCCATTTTGGAATCGTATCAATAATGTCTATAGTGTCAATCTCCAAAAGCTATCACGAGCATCGGTGGATTTCCTCGATTTTCAGAATCGATTGGAGGGCCGACCTTATTCTCGATTCCATCCACCACTCAGCAAAAGGCCGATGCCGACGGCGGCGGACGATGGGAGGGAGCGATTTCATGGGATGAAAGAATAATGCTTCATTGGGCGACCTGGAATTGTGCTGGGAGCAAGACGGGGAGGATGTATAATTGGTTAGTAAAGGGAAGTAAATTTCGGGACAATATGTTTTGTTGACGCACAGGGAGGCCCGCGATGGCAATGATACCGATGGACAACAACGACGATAACTACGCTGAGCGGATGTCCGATCTGATGGGGCCGGGACAAATTGATCAGCAGATTCGACAGGCGCTGCAGTTCTGTTGGATGTCACTACCGAAGGAACGCAGAACTCTGGATGAGTTGGAGTCGCAGGTGCGCCGAATTTTTGAACGGGCCATGCGCGATTTCCGAGAAGACGGCGAAGCGTTCCGCAAGAAATGAAATTTGGCGATGACGTTCGATTCGACGGTTTGAGCACGCTGACAACATGTGGTGGCGATCTCCACACAATCCGACGGCGTATGACGATAACTGGGAGGACCAGCCGGGCCAGGGGTGGTTTTACAAGTGGATGCTCGGCATTGCTATTCCGCTGGGCCTCGGCTGCTGGGGCTTGCATGCGATCATCATGCGGGAAGCGGAGTACGGGGATCAGATTACGATGACATTGCACGGCCTAAATGCAGTCGCATTCGGCGTCGCGTGGATATCCGCATCTCTGTTTCTGCATTGCCATTATTTCTGGGGCAACATTTATAATCAGGCATGGTTCGCGTTCTGGGCAAGATTCTCGGGGCATGCGGATTCATCGCCGGCCTGGGCGTTGTGTTGGTGCGACATGGTGTGCTGGGAATCGGGTAATCCCGCTAAGGTTGCGCTCGATCTCCGGCATATGGCCATTTGACTTCAGACAAATGCTTTACCACGTCAGCGAAGAATCCGGCATTACTCGCTTCGAGCCCCGGCATGCGGTGGGCGTGGATGGGGCGGTGGTTTGGGCGGTCAGTGGGGAGCGATTGCGCAATTATCTCTTGCCGCGCGATTGTCCTCGGGTGACATTTTTTGCGGGTGAACGCACAACGCCGGCGGATCGGGAGCGGTTTCTGGGGTCCAGCGTGGCGGTTGTCGCCTTTGAGGCCGGGTGGCTTGAGCGTGTGCGCAGGGCAAGTCTTTTCTGTTATCAGATGCCTGAGGCGGGGTTCAAATTGGTGGATCGATGTGCGGGGTATTTCCATAGTACATCGGCTGTCGAGCCGATCGGCGTCGAGGTGGTGGACGATTGCCTGGCGGCACTGGCGGCGCGAGACGTGGAGATTCGCATCTTGCCATCCCTCTGGGAATTGCACGATGCGGTGGTGGATTCCACCTTGAGCTACTCCATCATCCGGATGCGAAATGCGGCGGCAAAAAAATAGGCGAGGGGCGATTTTCTCCGTCGAATCTGAACGGCTGAGGGTGCTAAGATAGGGGGATGCATCGCCAATGGACATCACGGGATGAGCCGGTACAGGCGCCGTGGTTGCGAAACGAGAAGTGGTCCAGCGGTGTTGTCCGTGACGCAAGCACGGAGAATCTGATCCCTCTTTGGGTATTCACGCTTGCCTGGAACATTCTTACGGCCCTGGCCCTCATTCCGCACACCATCGAGTTTATCCACGGACACGATAAGTCTCGGTTTATTGCACTGGTGTTCCCCGCGATTGGCCTGACATTGCTCATATGGGCGGGCCGACGTACTCGACGAATCAGGAAATTTGGCGCGTCCATTCTCAATTTACAGACTTTGCCCGCAACGCCCGGCGGGGAATTGGCCGGAACCATTCATGTTACACAACCCTTCCAGGCCAAATCGGCAATTCAATTACAGCTCGTCTGCATCATGCGATACATGATGGGCATTGGCAGAAACTCCAGAGTCGTCGACCGCATCGTCTGGAGTGAA
Source organism: Tepidisphaeraceae bacterium (assembly GCA_049515255.1). Lineage (GTDB taxonomy): Bacteria > Planctomycetota > Phycisphaerae > Tepidisphaerales > Tepidisphaeraceae > JBEKUH01. Next base: position 18,156 of record JBEKUH010000065.1, read on the forward strand.
ACGCAAACGATTGATCGCCTTCCCACGAGCCAGGATGGAATGGACATTCCGGTATTGTTTCACATCCCGGCGGATGCGCATCCAAGCAGTGATTTGGCCCTGGGTGACGGCGTTCGCTGGAAATTGGAAGCCCGGTGTAAAACCGGGGGTGTCTCTTATTATTCACGATTTGAGGTCCCGGTATTTGTCGCTGATCCCGCGGAGATTGCCGCAGCGCGCGGTCTTGTGGCCTCAGGCGATTCGACCGAGGCTTCCGATCCTCGCAGCGCCCTCCGCGAGCGGGGAATCACTTACCAGAGGTTTGCCAACGGCCGGCTGCGAATTTATTTTGCCGCCGCTCGCAATAAATCATCGGTCATTGTCACGGTCTTCATCGGATTGATCCTGGCCGCCATCGCCATTGCACTGGCCGCCTGGCCTGATTTTCACATGAGTCGGGACGTGGCGCTCTCGATTGCGTCGATTGTTCTTTTCGCCGGCGTCGTTTTCGGTTTCATCGCGATTTTTAATTTATTTGTCACCGAGGAAATCATCGTTCGCTACGGTTCGCTGACGGTCGAACGCCTGGCGCCGATGTATCACCAGGAGCGAACCTTCAAGCTCGGCGATATTGCCGATGTGTTCCACAAGGGTGAGGGCATCGCACTATTTTCTTACAGTTTGCCGCCCGAAAGAAAGATGGGGTCTTACAGCTTGATGTTAAAGATGAGAGATGGGGAATTGATTCGGCTGGCAACCGATATTAATCAGCGCGACTACGCCGCTTGGCTGGCGGCAGAAATTAGAGATACACTGGGTGTTGTAAATGGCAAATAAATCGGGCATTTTTGTGTCCTGAGTTTGAGTTGAGTACATTTCCTTGCCGTGACTTCAGGTTATGGAAGGAAATTCCAATGGATGCCCCCTATCCGCCGCCAAATCCTCCCGCGATCGATCCGACTGGCAAAGCGACGGCGGGATTTGTTCTCGGCTTAATCGGAATGCTGGCCTGGATCATACCCCTTTTCGGCCTGCCGATTACCGTCGTCGGCCTCGTACTGTCCATCAAAGGCATGGCATCCTCAAAGCGCGGTCTGGCTATTGCCGGACTGGTTCTCTCAATCATTGGCGTTGTTCTGACCATCATCAACGCATCGATCGGGGCCTATCAGGGCATCCATGGGCAAAACTGGCTGCAGCAGCGGTTGCAGCATTAGAGTATTGGCAATATCTGCAGGATGGTATTTGTCTTCCGCCGCAGATGATGCCAAACATTGCTGGGGAATCCGCGCCGGCGGAAACGGCGGCGATATAATCAGAATCGTTTTCTGCGATCACTGTTTGCCATGCCAATCGCTCCGCTCACCATCTGGACCATCGGCCACTCCACGCGAAGTCTGGAAGAGTTCATCGAATTACTGAACGAGAACCAAATCCAAGTCCTGGTGGATGTGCGGCATTTCCCAGGCTCGCGGCGATATCCGCATTTTAATCTGGAGCAGTTGGCGGAGTCGCTGCCCGCGCGCGGGATTCGGTACGAGCATCTGCTAGACCTCGGCGGCCGTCGGAAGGTGCGGCCGGATTCGCGCAACACGCGCTGGCGAAACGCCGCCTTCCGCGGGTATGCCGACTATATGGAGACCGAGCCGTTTTGCCGGGGCATCGATTTGCTAATGGAGATTGCGCGCACGGGCCGCACGGCGATCATGTGCTCCGAGGCGGTCTGGTGGAAATGCCATCGGTCGATGATCGCCGATTATCTCAAGTCCATTGGCGTGAGCATGATTCATATCCTCGGCCCCGGCAAAACCGAGGAACACCCATACACCTCGGCGGCGAGGATTGTGGACGGGAGGCTATCTTATGAGGAATAGGCGCTGTGGAATGGTGCAGTTTCCTAATTTGAAATCCCTCGGACAACTATTTATAATCTGTAGCGTGACCAAACGCCGCGCATATAGGCTTCCGGTCGTTTCGTATGGTGCTGAGTTTTTGGCTCAGGGCTACCTTATGCGCAGGAATATCCTAACGTACAAAGCCCCTCCCAATAATGAAGGGTATGATCTGATCTGCATTCATCCCGACCCGCACAAACAAACAAGTCAAATACGCGTTCAAGTTAAAAGTCGCTATGCGTCCGATGCGGACCCAGGTTTTCCCGTGAAACCAGCGACCTTCTCCGCGTTCGATTTTTTGGTCGCCGTGTTTCTAAATATCGGCGAATTTGCGAAGGGGCGCAGCTCTTCTGATGGCAGGCGTAGTCCCGTGCTTTACACTTTTCCGGTGGATTTCATCAGGGAACACCACAACGCCAAGGATAAATTCCAAAAGGTAAATCTGCGCGGCGTTGATCTTGCTTCATACAAAGATGAAATCGGATTTGAATTGATCGCGGACGCACTCAAAGTTCCGTATCCGTCTAGGCCGCCGGAGGATAACGATTTGAATCAAATCGCGTCCCACAATTCCTAAACTTCGTCGGTAACGCCTGCTTCCATGCACGCGATAACGCGGAGCGACGAATGAACAAATTCCTAGCGATCTTCGTTTAATCGATACACAACCTCCACCACCCTCAGTCTCGGCACCAGCACATGAATGCTCAATAACGCCACAAGATACGCACACGAGCAGATCGCAAAGAGAATCGTGTATGCACTCCCCTGCCGCGATTGCAGCAGGTGGCCGGAGAAATTCTGGAAGAGCATGGCGACCAAACCGGCGGAGAATCCGCCGATGCCGACGACGGAGCTGACGGCGCGGCGGGGCATCATGTCGGACACCAGCGTGTAGAGATTGGACGCCCAACCCTGATGCGCGGCGGCTGCCAGAGCGATGAGGGCGGTGGCCATCCATAATGTGTGGGTGCGCGGAGCGAAGAAGACCGGCACGACGCACAGGGCGCACGCCAGCATCGCCAGTTTTCGGCCGAGGTTGATGGTGAATCCGCGATGGATCAGGATCGAAGAGATCCAACCGCCGGCGATGCTGCCGATGTCGGAGATGACATACACGATGATGACCGGGCCTTGCTGGTGTGATTTGTCGAGATGAAAAGTTTTGCTGAGGAAATCGGGGAACCAGTAGAGATAAAACCACCAGATCGGGCTGGTCAGCGAGAGGCCGATTACGAACGCCCAGGTAGCGCGGAATTGGAGCATGCGGGCCCAGGGGATGTGGGCTGGACGATCAGGGGGATCGGCGGTGATGTGCGCCAACTCTGCGGCGCTGAGCCTTGGATGATCCTGCGGCAAACGATAGAGCCAAAGCCAGGGGATCAGCCAGATCAGCCCGCCGATTCCCGCGGCGATGAAACAGATTCGCCAGCTCAGGCCCAATTTTACGGTGATGATCGTGACGAGGATGGGTGTGAGAATTGCTCCGATGTTGGAGCCGGAATTGAAAAATCCAGCCGCCAGAGCGCGTTCCTTTTTGGGAAACCATTCGCTGACAGCTTTGGTCGCCCCCGGATAATTTCCCCCTTCGGCCAATCCCAATGCGAATCGAGCGGCCGCAAATCCCAGCAGCGAACCCGCGGCCGCATGCGACATGGCGGCGATGCTCCAGAATCCGACAGCAAAGATGAATCCGAGCCGGGTGCCGATGACATCCATCAATCGCCCGGCGAACAATTGCCCGAACGCATAAGCCAACGAAAACGCTGCCACCGCGTTCGCGTAGTCGATTTCATTCCAATGCAGATCACGCTGGAGATCGCCCTTGAGAAACCCCACCAGCCCGCGATCTATGTAGCCCAGAACGGTGGCGAGAAACAGAAGACTGCAAATCCACCACCGCAGGCCGGGCCAGGATTTCATGGGGATTTATCCTGTCCGAATTACTCGGGGAGATTTTCCAGGTCCAGTTTGTCCTTGTGGCGGCCAGAGGCAGTTTTCATGCGACGCAGCCACGGGAGCGACGCGTATTTCACACCAGCTGATTCGACCGCGGAATCCATCAGTTGCGTTACATCTTCCTGGGGGAATCCGGGGATAAAATCGAAGAGATCAAGAAAGCCGAGTCGGGTGGTTAAGAGCGCGATATGTGTGGAATGAATGTATGTCAGTGTAACTGGCATAGTGCGCTCGATTTTAGGAACCTCTGAATAACCCAAACATTCTTGATCCCGGATTTTTCCATGTCAATCGCCGCGACATTTTCGATTCGGTTTTCGTCTCATCGGAGCGGCCCAGGCCGTTTTTGCCGGCCGCG